>PKYQ01000018.1 GCA_003133685.1 Acidimicrobiaceae bacterium | reverse complement strand
GATTCTGACCCGCGCACCTAGTGAACTCATCGATGATGTTGAGCATCTTGATGGTGCGCAGGTTGCTCGTCTGGTCGAACTGAAAGTCCATCGCCCAGATGACGTTGGGGGCGATCGGACGCATGGCGCCGAGCTGCACGCCAATGCCGGTGAGTCGATTTTTCTTCTTGCGATAGGGGACTTTGAGGCCCTCGTCACGCCATAAACGCTGCAGTCGCTTGTGGTTCACGTGCCACCCGGCCGCGAGTGCCGCGTCGTGGGCGCGGCGCCAGCCCCAACGGGGATGGCGCGTGGCGAAAGCTCGAAGGAAGGCGCGCAACTTCTCCTCATCGGCCGAGGGACTCGGCGGAGTGAGTCGTTGCGTAGATCGACTCTGGCCAATCACGACGCACGCTCGGCGTTCCGACACCCCGAACTGCTGCTCAAGTGCAACGACCACTTGACGCCGACGGTTCGGGGTCAGGATTTTCCCTCGGCGACGAACCTCAACACGTCGATGTCGAGGGCCTGATTGGCGACGATGCGCTTTAACTGGGTGTTCTCCTTCTCGAGTTCCTTCAGTCGCTTCGCGTCGTTGGCCTTCATGCCGCCGTATTGGTTGCGCCAGCGGTGCCAGGTCGACTCGGTGATCTCGAGTTGACGACAGACCTCGGCGATGACCTCGCCTTGGTTGAACAACTTCTCGCCTTCGGCAAGCTTTCGGATCACCTGTTCGGGTGAGTGACGTCGCTGTTTCATGCTGTCCTCCACGCTCCATTTTGGAGCATCGGGACTCGCATTACTAGTGGATCAGTTCAGAGGGATCTTTCCATTGGCCCCGACGTCGCCGCCGAGGTGCTCATCGTCTTCGGCGACAACCCCGAGCGAATCCACTCCGAAGCGGCGTTCGCAAAGCTCTGCGGCGTCTGTCCCATCCCGGCCTCGTCGGGACTCACGAACAAGCACCGGCTCTACCGCGGTGGCCACCGACAAGCCAACGCCGCAATCTATCGAGCCATCGTCGTTCGAATGCAATATCACGCACCGACCATTGCTTACATGAGCCGGCGCACCGAGGAGGGGCTGACCAAAAAGGACATCATTCGCTGTCTCAAGCGACACCTCGCCCGCGAGATCTTTCAGCGCGTCATGGCCGACCATCGAGCAAGGTTGTCAATCGCTAAAGCGGCATGACGCGTCGATTTGCTTTATAGAGGCATCGATTACTAGCCTGACCGCCCTCCTTGGAAATGGTCGGACGCCGTTGTACTACGGCAAGTGGACAAATTCGCAGACAGCTCTCGGAAGCCCTGCGGAGACCGTATTCGGAAGACGCCGAGCACAGACGGAGTCTCAACGCGGTTGAAATTCGTTGTGTTGATGCGCCAGGTTCACTCTCACTGTCGTTAATTCGATGTCCCTTCGAGCACTGGCATTGCTAAGACGGTGGGAGGACAACTCAACGAACGGAGCTCCACTTACATTGAGCTCCGAACGGAGCTCCACTTACATTGGGCTGACGAATCAGGAGACCAGTTGGAGGTAGGCGAGCACTATCTGCTGGGCGATCAGTGTGTAACCAGCGTCGGTCGGGTGGACGTCGTTCTGACTGCACATATTTGTCAGAATGCAAACCTGGGCCACCGCGTAAGGAATCTCACCGTACGTCGAGTAATTCACTAACTGGGTAAGGGGAGTGTAGGCACCGGACGCAGCGTCGACGTCTACGAACGCAACATTCGACGAGGCGTAAGCCGTCTTCCAATCCGGATTGATAACTTGTTGAACGGCGGTGACTGACTCCTTGGCAATCGCTACGCCGCTCGGGCCACTAAGCCAATCAGCAAGATCAACGTCGAAATAGGTGAGCCCGATGATGGGAACCGATGTACCTGCCGCAGCGCGAAGCTGCGCCGAGATGTTGGCGATGTTGGTCGCTATCGTCGATGCGTTGTCCGCAGTGCCGCCGAGGTCGTTGCCGCCGATCGTGATCGTGATAAGTCCAATTTGACCGGGATGCGCATCGATGAAGCTTATTGCGGCCGCCAACTGGGTCGTTGTCGGGTAGGCCACGCCGTCGGGCGAAGCGAGAACGCCCGAACAACCGATAGCACTCATCATCGACGTCGTCGTCGCACCACCGCACGCGAAGTTGCGCAATATCAGCGTGTGTGTCGGAGCGACGTCGGTGACCACCTTGGTGGTGTATCCCCCGGCATCTTCGGACCCTGCGGCATAGGAGTCACCGAGGCTGATGTAGAACATCGAGGAGGCCGTTGTGGTTGTAGTAGGTGGCACCGTTGTTGTTGTCGTGGTCGTAGTCTTGGTCGGTGGTGTCTCTCCGGCCTGATTGACCTTCCAGCGATCAATCGTTGTGGTCTTGCCGCGCACGATCAGTGTGACCTCGTAGGACTTCGCCGTGGTCCAGGTGTTCGCCGTGAACCTGGCCGAGCGAGCGACGGTGCCGGTCTTGCACTTCACGGTCTTTGCGAATCCCGTGATTGTCGGTCTCGATGACCAGGCGCAGGTCGTGGCGTTTCTCACCGTGGCAGTGAACGTTAGCGAGCCACCCGAGGCGCCAACCGTTCTCGTCGTTGCGCCCGCCTGAGCTACAACGAGCCCACCGAGACAGAGTGCAACGCTGGCGATACTGACGGCAATCTTGCGCTTCATACGTGGCTCCTAGAAGTGTTCACATTATGGCCCATACGGCAAGAAAAGCGAAGGCTAAGCGCCCATGTAACGCCCAAACCAACACAACCAAATACTGACTCGCAGAAATAGGACGTGACCAGTACTTTTGCTTCTTGCTGCTGATGCTCCTAATGACTGTCAAGTCGGCGGGCCGACGTCAACAATCTAATGGCGAATTCAGTCTTGGATCAGACTTGAACGAATAAGATCACCGCGCTAGAGGCGAAGAAAATGCGCGGATTGATATGGCACTCATCCAGCCAAAGCCTGCGACAACAGAAAGCCGTTGAAAGATGCCGCCCCTCCCGGCCAGATGTGGTTTTTCACCGAAGGCCGCGCCAAACAAAATGAAACTAGCCACCATGAGCAGGCTGGAACCAGCCGAATATGCCGCCCACCAATAGTTTCGACTCCTACCAAAAGACACGGCCGACAATGCGCCCGCCAGAGGTACTCCGACGAAAATGGGGATGGCGAAAAGATTATGTAATTGGCCGGAACGAGTCTGTGCTGAATCGTAATTGCGTCAACCTCCGATTCATCGTCAACAGTAGAAGGCGGCGGGAATCCACCTACTGGGTCTGTAACGAAGACCCCTGAGCCGATCAATCCCACTCCAGCTGCTCCGACCAACGCCGGAACGAGACGCGATCCGACGACATTTCGGGAACTTCTTGCAAGACCTGATGCGGCGAAGACATACATGATTCCGGTCAGCACGAAATTGAGACGCTGAGTCCACCCGTTTCGTTCTGTTCCCAACGAACTCACTGCATGACGCTTCCAGTCATATCCGGCTCGCTTTGCGCCGATCACGGTGAACGCTGTCACGAAGAGCGGTCCTGCGATGGCCCCTAGGGCGGTTAGCAACAGAGAATCTCTTGGTCGGGACCGCACTAGTGACATGAACGAGATGCTACTTGTGAGGTATTGGAAGACGATTTTTCAAGATCGCTAGTAATGAACTCCGTGCAATCACCTCAATGTCGCTGGCCCGACGTGAACCCGCACGCTGAACGCGAACAGTGCACAATCCGCTGATGGAGGCTTCCGACGATGTGGTCTATACATGCACAAAGTGGCGAGACGCTCCTGAAGTCGACGCTCCCATTCGCGGCAACTCGTAATTGGTTCCGACCGAACCAAGAAATACTGAAGGACAAGATTTTCGTGAATCGGCCCCTGGGTGAAAATGGCAAATCGTAGTGTCCTCAAAACTGGAAAGACGCGGCCCCTCCGAGCATTTAGAGAATAGTTAATTTTGAATCTCCGAATTGTCCGAAATCGAAATAATCGGCGAATGGCACGAGTTTGTCACCTGGTTGAAACGGGGCGTTGACTAGTTCCTCCGGGACGAGTCTTGACACGCCGTGGGCTAATATCAGTCCACGTCTCAAAGGTGTGCCGGGAAGACTGGTCGGCGGCAGGGAGCATGTCAATGATCAGCATTTTCGGACGCATCCATGGTCGTTGCCGCTCTTGTGCAGACGGAGCCGCTGATAACGGTGACTGTTCCAACCGTCACGCGGCTCGACACGCCAACTTCAATGGGAATCCAATAAGTGTGGTGCGGTCAATGTCAAGGTCCCTATGGATCGAACCTCGATGAAGGTCCGAAGCAAGAGGCTTCCAAATTGGCGATGGGAGGCACTACGTACCACCTTGTGGTTCGTACCGTCGATTCTCATCGTCTTCGGGATATTGATCTTCTTAATTACGTTCAATATTGACGTCGCAGCGCACTTCGATCATATTCAACTTCCGACATGGCTTCGCAGCGGAAATTCACAATCGGGCAGGGAAGTGCTCATTGCCGCCGCCGCGGCGATCATCACGGTGGTCGGCGTCGTCTTTTCCATAACGATCCTCGCACTTACCCTGGCCTCGCAGCAGTTCGGTCCTCGCATGATGCGAAATTTCGTTCGTGACGTTGGCAATCAAGTCACGCTGGGAGTCTTCGTTGCCACTTTTGTCTTCTCGGTGCTGGCGCTCGGTTCGATTACCGTATACCCCCACGGTAATTTTGTGCCCCACTTGAGCATCACCGTTGCAGAAGCCCTGCTTCTCGTGGATTTGGCGGTCCTCATATATTTCATCAATCACATCGCCGCGTCCATCCAACTTCCTGAGGTCATCGCGGGAATTGCTCGAGATCTCGATTCGGCAATCGACACCGAGTTTCCGGCTATGAATCGAGAGATCTCAGTTGGCTCGAGCGCCAATCCAAGACTTGTCCTGAACGAACAACCGGCGGAGCTGTTGGCGACCATTGAGCATCGCGGTGGCGCCGTTCTCGCGTCCAAGAGTGGATATCTCCAATTCGTTGGGTACGCGCAACTCGCCAAGATTGCCAAATTGGTCGACGCCGTCATTCGCCTCGACTACCGACCCGGCCATTTCATCGTCGCGGGGCGACCGGTGGCCATGGTCTTTCCCCAAGGCGCAGCCCAGCAAGTTGAAAAGGCGCTGGCCAAGGCGCACGTGACCGGACCCCACCGCACGCTCATGCAGGATCCCGTTTTCGCCATCGACCAACTGGTGGAAATCGCAATTCGAGCGCTCTCGCCGGCGGTGAACGACACTTTCACGGCCTTGACGTGCCTCGATTGGATCTCTTCGGGCCTGAGTCGAATCTCGGGACGAGACTTCACCGAACGGGTTTACCGAGATGACGAAGGTCGCATTCGCCTCATCGGCGCCGACTGGTCCTATCCAAAAATGGTGAACCGAGCGTTCGACAAGATACGGCAAGCGGCTCGGGGTATGCCGGCGGTCATCATCCGTATCCTCGACTCACTCAATGCAGTGGTCGACGCCACGACAACTGCGTCTCAGCGTGAAGTGCTGCTACGACAAGGTGAGATGATCATGAAGAGTTCACAAGATTCGGTAAACGACCAGAATGACCTGAATGACATCTTGTGGCACTTCAATCGATTGGTCGAAAGCATAGAGGCGCGAAATCGTCCGAGCGGGACATGACGTCGCAGGGGCAGGAACGACACTTACTCCTTCGCTGTCCAATGATCTCCAACTGAACCCACCCACATGGATTGGTTGGAGCCGTCGAACTCACAAATTCGACTGTCTCTACTGAAATCGAGCGTCGTGCGGCCCCGTCAGCAAGTGTCGAAAACCTGACAACACTCTTTATGCGTTCAACGGATCCAACCGGGCTATTACTTCACCGATCGCTGAACCGAGATCAACTGGACACGCACGGTTGTAGATCGGGCCCGCGCCATCGCTTAGTAGTGAACTGGCCATCGCCACGCCGCGTACGGTTGGCAGCGGAGCCATCAGGGCGTCGGCCAAAGATTCAATTTGATCCTGTGCCTCGATCACTCGGTTGCGAACGATCGGAACGCTCGGGCTCAGAGGCGCATACGGGGCACGTGCGCACGCAATGACGTCCAGCCAGTTCCGTGCCAAAGCCTGACGTTCAGCCATCGTGACGATCAATCGAGCCCGCGTCGCTAGTAATCGGCTGGTCTCCGGAGAATTCCCTTCCGCGAGTTTGTCGTCGAGAGAGATTCCGAGGATTCTGGCTCCAAAAATGAAGCGCAGGGGAACAAGATCAGCGCGAGGTCCTTCCAATACCGTTGTCTCGACCTGCGCGCGGGTTGGGATCGCGCCCCGGTTCTCGTTCGGCAACGGGAAATCTCTCTTCGCTACTCGGCGTCCGTGACGAGCGTTCTTCGACGAAACGTGCCAACGATCATGTTTCGTCGTGTCCGATGTACGTTCAGTACTCATTGTCCCCTCCTACGGGAAGTCTCATTACCTTTCAATTCTGTTGGCACGGAGATAAATAGATCCTTAAAAATCGTCGGAGGCTCGTCATAATTCCTTAATGACGTCACATTCACTCGTTACGGGGGCGCCGACACCACATTTCAATAACTGCAGATTCCGGCCCGTTAGTTTTCCGAGATCATTCCGAAGTTCTCGCCACAGCTAGAAGCGCACCGCCGCGCGAAACCGGAATCACTAACCATGGCACGACGAAACACGTCGAATCGGTCAAGGTGCTCTGCAGCGCCCCGCCAAGGGCACAAAACCGGTCCACTCAATTGAGTGTCGTCGTGGGGACCGCTCTGACGCTAAAGATTCCCGACGACGTAATTGATGCACGCGCAGAGCGAAGCGACGTCCTCGGAGTCCACGCTCGGAAACATTGCGATCCGCAATTGATTGCGACCAAGCTTGCGATAGGGATCAGTATCGACGATCCCGTTGGCTCGAAGGATTTTTGCAATGTTCGTCGCGTCGATGTCGTCATTAAAGTCAATCGTGCCGACGACGTTGCTGCGAAATGCCGGATTCTCGACGAAGGGTCGGGCGAAGGGCGAAGCTTCGGCCCAGGTGTACAGGACCTCCGCTGACGTCTTCGAACGACCCGCGGAGAAACTCAGGCCGCCGTTATCATTCATCCATTTGATCTGGGAGGCGAGCATGTGGATCGTGGCGAGGGCTGGGGTGTTGTAGGTCTGATTGAGTCGCGAGTTGTCGAGCGCGATCTTGAGGTCGAGCGAAGCCGGGGTCCAGCGTCCCGACGCGGCGAGCGACTCGATACGTTCGATGGCGGCCGGTGAACACACCGCGAGCCAGAGTCCACCATCGGAAGAAAAAGACTTCTGGGGCGCGAAGTAGTAGCAGTCGAACTGGGACGCGTCGACCATCAAGCCGCCCGCTCCCGACGTGGCGTCGACGATGACGAGACCTTTCGCGTCTGCGGGGCGCTCGATCGTCATCATCACGCCGGTCGACGTCTCATTGTGTGTCAAGGCGTAGGTGTCGACGCTGTCGTCGGGGATTGCCACCGGGTGAGAACCCACGTCACTCTTGATCACTTGCGGGTCCTTGAGATGTGGCGCTTCGCTCACGCACGTCGCAAACTTTGACGAGAACTCGCCGAAGCTGAGGTGCTGTGACTGATCGGCGATCAAATGGAACGTGGCGGCGTCCCAGAATGCTGTGGTGCCGCCGTTACCGAGAAGGACTTCATAACCGTCGGGTAACGAGAAGAGATCACGCAGGCCATCGCGGACTTCGGCCACTTTGTTGCGAACTGTCGATTGTCGGTGCGAGGTGCCCATGTACGACGGGCCGTCGGCGACGAGCGCGCTCAACTGTTCGGCACGAACCTTCGACGGACCGCATCCAAATCGTCCGTCTCGTGGGAGTAACTCGGTGGGAATCTTTAATGTGTCGGGGGAACTCATAGACTTATTCTTACGGATATTGAACGGAGCCCCCGATGAGTTCGAGAGTGAGTCACCTTTTAGGCGGCTTGGCCCCCAGCGCGACACTGGCCGTAGACGCCAAAGCCAAGGCCCTGAAGGCCGCCGGCGAGCCCGTCATTGGCTACGGCGCGGGTGAACCGGATTTCGCGACGCCCGTCCACATCGTGGAAGCGGCCGCGAAGGCTTGCTATGACCCGGTGAACTACAAGTACACCCCGACGGCCGGGCTTTTGGAGTTGCGCGAGGCGATCGTCGCTAAGTCCATGCGCGATTCGGGCCTTCGCACGACACCCGGTCAGGTTCTCGTCACCAACGGGGGCAAGCACGCGATTATCACCGCCATGATGACCAAACTCAACCCCGGTGACGAGGTACTGATTCCCGCGCCGTATTGGACGACGTATCCCGAGGCGGTGTACCTCGCCAGCGGGAAACCGGTGCCGGTGATCACCTCTGAGGCGAACGGCTTTCGCGTTACGGTTGACGAACTCGAGCGAGCTCGAACACCCAAGACGACGATGCTGGTCTTCACGTCGCCGTCGAACCCCTCGGGCGCCGTCGTTCGCCCCGATGACGTCGCGGCAATCGGCCGCTGGGCCGCCGAGAACGACGTCTGGGTTCTCTGTGACGAGATCTACGAACACCTGGTGTACGGCGACGCCGAATTCGTCTCGATGCCGGTCGTGGCACCGGAGTTGGGTGACCGCTGGATTGTCGTGAACGGCGTCGCGAAGACGTACGCGATGACGGGTTGGCGTGTTGGTTGGATGATCAGTGCGCCCGACGTGATGGACGCCGCCGTCAACTATCAGAGTCAGACCACGTCAAACATCTCGAACATCTCCCAACGCGCCGCAATCGCTGCCTTGAATGGTGACCTGAGCGCGGTCTACGAGATGCGTACCGCCTTTGATCGGCGCCGCAAGGTCATGACCTCGATGCTCAACGCGATCGACGGCGTCAGTTGCGCCGAGCCCGACGGCGCTTTCTACTGCTACCCGAACGTGTCGGGACTTTTGGGTCGCTCCCTCGGCGGGCGAGTGGCGCGCTCGTCCGCGGAACTCGCGGAAATTCTCCTCGAAACGATCAAGATTGCGGTCGTTCCGGGTGAGGCCTTTGGCACGCCGGGTTACTTCCGACTCAGTTCTGCCTTGGGTGACGCCGACCTTGCTGAGGGTCTCGAGCGCTTCGCGAATTTCGTCGCCGCGGGCTGATATTCACTCGATTTCCCTTAGTCTGAGAGGACTCAACGAAAGGTGACCTTGTGGCTCGTGTATTGGTAACCGAAGAGATTGCCGACTCCGGTCTTCAAGAGTTGCGCGACGCCGGGCACGACGTGGAGATCCGATTGGGACTTTCACCGGCTGAATTGATTGAGGCTCTGGCGGGTGCTCACGCACTCATCATTCGCTCGGCGACCAAGGTTGACGCTGCGACGCTCGAAGCGGCGAAGGACCTCATCGTCGTCGGACGCGCCGGAATTGGACTGGACAACGTCGACGTCGCCAAGGCCACCGAGTTGGGAGTAATGGTCGTCAACGCGCCGGTCTCGAATATTCTCTCCGCGGCGGAACAGACCATGGCGCTGTTGCTGGCGCAGGCGCGAAACATTCCCCAAGCCCACTCGGCGTTGAAGGCCGGCAAATGGGAGCGCAGTAAGTGGGAGGGCGTTGAACTTTACGGCAAGACACTCGGTGTCGTGGGACTGGGCAAGATTGGCGCGCTCGTCGCCCAGCGTGCGTCGGCCTTCGGCATGAGACTGATTGCTTTCGACCCGTTCATCACCGAGGATCGGGCGCGACACATGGGCGTCGAGTTAGTCGACTTCGACACGCTGCTCGCCCAGAGCGACTTCATTACGATTCACCTTCCCAAGACGAAGGAGACGACGAACCTGTTGGACGCCGCCGCGCTGGTCAAGACCAAGCCGGGCGTGCGCATCATCAACGTCGCTCGCGGTGGCATCGTCAACGAAGCCGATTTGGCCGACGCCATTCGCGACGGACACGTGCAGGGTGCGGCGCTCGACGTGTTCGAAAAGGAACCGACGACGGAGTCGCCGCTCTTCGAACTGCCCTCGGTCGTCGTGGTCCCTCACCTCGGCGCTTCAACCTTCGAAGCGCAAGACAAGGCCGGGATCACGATCGCCGAGCAGGTGCAGTTGGCGCTCGCCGGAGATTTCGTTCCCTACGCCGTCAACGTCGCCGCCGGCGAAGTATCCAACGCCGTTCGCCCCTTCATGGGTCTAGCTGAGGTACTCGGTCGTTTCATCGGCGGACTCCTGGACGGGAAACCGGCCGACCTGGAAGTCACTTACTTAGGTGAACTCGCGGGCTCGGGGACGAAAATTCTCACCCTCTGTGCTCTCAAGGGACTCCTGACGGCGACGGGCCATGAAGGGGTCTCCTTCGTGAACGCGCCGCAACTGGCTGAGGACCACAACCTCACGTACAGCGAGATTTCGACCGTCGAATCACCAGAATACGTGAATCAGATCTCGGTTCGTTCGGGGGATCACGCGGTCTCGGGCACGCTGGTCACGATAGGCACGCGACTCGAGACGCGGATCGTCGGCGTCGACGGCCACAGCGTCGAGATACCTCCGGCGGCCTCGATGCTCGTGGTGCACAACGATGACCGCCCGGGCATGATCGGCATAATCGGCGTAGCGCTCGGCGAGGCCGGCGTCTCGATCAGTTCAATGGCCGTCGGTCCCGACCAGCGCACGAAGACCGCGTTGATGGTGCTCTCGACCCAGATTCCGACGCCGTCCGACGTCATCGATGCCCTTCGCGACACCGAGGGCATCCAAGATATTCACCTGATCACGCTCCGTTAGAGCCGATGTGGCGACTCAGTCGGCGCAGTTGAGGGAATAGCCGACGCCCGTGATCGTGTTGATGAGTTCGGCCGACTCGTCGTTCAACTTCTGGCGCAACCGGTGGACGTAGGCGTGCACGTACTGCGCTTCGGCACCGTAGCCGCTACCCCAGACGGCACTGAGAATCATCTGATGCGTGCACGTCTTTCCCGAGTGGCGAGCGAGGAATGCCAGGACCTCGAACTCCTTGGTGGTCAGGGCGACATTGACACCGTCGCGCGTCACGTCGTGATGGACTAGATCAAGTTCGAGCGTGCCACAGGTCAAGGTGGTCTCGGCGGGATCGTCATGGTCGAGGCCACGACCACGAGTGACGACCCGTATCCGCGCCTCGAGTTCGGGCATGCTGAAGGGCTTGGTCACGTAGTCGTTCGCCCCGGCGTCGAGCGCAGTGATTTTGCGATTCTCGGCGCCGATCGCCGAGAGGATGATGATGGGTACGTCGCTCCACCCACGAATAGTGCGACACACCTCGATACCGTCCATGTCGGGCAGTCCCAAGTCCAATACGACCACGTCCGGCGCGGTGAGCGCGGTTTGGGAGATGCCGTGTTCGCCGGTTGAGGCGGTCGTGACGTCGTGGCCGCCGGCCTGAAGGCCCAGGCGTAACGCTCGATTGAGTGATGGGTCGTCGTCGATCACCAGAACCTTTGCCATAACGTTTACCGTAGCGTCGTGGTCTCGTCAGCCACCGGGAGGGTGAAGACGAATCGTGCGCCGTGGTTCGGGGCATCCTCGTACCAAATCTCCTCTCCGTGGGCTTCGACGAAGGTCTTGGCGATCGTGAGGCCGAGTCCCGCTCGGCCCCCGGTGTCGAGTTGTGCGAATCGTTCGAAGACCTTCTGTCGCTTGTTGGGCGCGATGCCAGGTCCTTGATCGGTGACCGAGAGAATCGTCTGGTTGCGATCTCGTCGCGCTTCGACGGTGATGACGCCGTCAACGGGCGAGTGTCGAATCGCGTTGTCGAGGAGATTGATCAACACTTGGCCGATCAAGAGCGGGTCGACGTTCACCGCTGGCAAGTTCATCGGAACGATCGAATCGACGCGGTGAGTGCTCAAGGTCGGTTCCATTGCATTCACCGCTTCGCGCACCAACTCTCGGATGGATGTCGGTGTCGGGTGGACGGTGAAGACTCCGGCTTCGATGCGCGTGATGTCTAGGAGATTTGAAACCAATCGCGTGAGACGATCCGACTCGACCTCGATGAGCCTGTAGAGCTCGGCCAGTTCCTCCCTCGAGAGCGAGGCGGACCGGTTCGCCAGTGTCGAAGAGGCGACTTTGATGGTCGCGAGAGGAGTTCGAAGGTCGTGGGACACTGCGCCCATCAAACTCTGGCGAAAGCGGTCAACCTCTTCAAGGAGTTTCGAGCGCAGAGCTTGCTCGCGTAGTTGCGCGCGCTCTAACGCCAACGCCGCGTCGTTGGCAAACGTGGTGAGGACGGCGCGATCGTTCTTTGAGGTTGGTAGACCGCGAAGCGCCAGGATACCGACCGCGTGACCGGACGCCGAAAGCGCGATTGTGCGTAGTTCTCCGGACGATTCGGTGTCCGTGCCAACGCTGATTGGCTGTCCCGAGTGTGGTCCGAGTTGTGCGAGTTCCTCTTCGGAGAGCGGATCGCCCGCGGAAGCCACAACCTTCAAGAGCCCCTCGTCGAGGACCAGAAGCGAGACACCGGGGATCTCGAAGACGACGTGGACCGCCGACACGATGGTCTCGAGCAGGTCGTCGACGGGGCGATCGCCGACCAAGTGTTCGGAGAGTTCTGAGAGGCGGTGCGCCGCCTCGGCGCCGCGCTTCGCCTCGATTCTCGATGAATCCAGGCTCGCCACGACGCTCGCGATCGCCAACATGACGATGACGTAGACGGCGAGGGCGGTCCAGTTCTGTGGCGTGCCGACATCGAGTGTCTTGTAGGGCGGTATGTAGCCGTAGTCGTAGACGAGGAACCCGGCGATCACGCTGGCAATTCCGGCTCGTATTCCCCCGATAGCGGATCCGACCACGACCGGTACGACGAGGATCAGCGCCGCGGTCGACACGCTGATGTGCGAACGAAGGGGCAGCATCGCGAATCCGAGTATGAGGACACTCGCCACTCCGACGACCGATCCGACGAGATGTTTGCGCATCGTCTCAGTATTGTCCAGCGCCCGATTCGCCTTTTGCGAGGCAAAATAAAGAGATTATTAAGACGCCAAGTTCGTTTTTAAGATTGGATTAAGGACGCGCCGATGACACTGGAGTCATGGCAGATCTATTCACAGCATTAGGCGTTATTGGGTTCACCGCGGCGATGCTCGGACTCATTTGGGCGTTGGACCGCGTATGAGTTTTTCCCAGATCATTCTCTTTTGCGTCGCCGTCGTGATGTTCGTTTACGTCGGCTACGCCATGTTCAAGCCGGAGAAGTTCTAAATGGGTTTCTTCCTCACCATCCTCGCCCTCGTGGTGACGCTGGGCCTGGCCTGGCGCTACCTCGGCTCGTACATGGCGGCCGTCTTCGAAGGCCGCGTGCATTTCCTCGGCTTCATCGAGCGCCCGATCTACCGAATGCTCGGCACGAGCCCCGAACAAGAACAGACGTGGAAGCGCTACGCCGGTGCGATGATCATTTTCTCGGCCGTGTCGATCGCCTTCACCTACGTGATTCTTCGGATTCAGGGCTCGTTGCCCTTGAATCCACAGCACTTGGGCGCTGTCGGACCGGCGTTGAGTTTCAACACGGCGACGTCTTTCGTGACCAATACCAACTGGCAGAACTACGGCGGCGAGACGTCGATGTCGTACTTCTCCCAGATGGGGGCCCTCACCGTCCAGCAGTTCGTCAGTGCGGCTGTGGGTATCTCGGCCGCCATGGTGCTGGTTCGAGGCTTCTCGCGTCGTAAGTCGCCCACCATCGGCAACTTCTGGGTCGACATAACGCGCTGCCTGTTCTACGTCTTGTTACCGATCTCCTTCGTCGCCGGCATCGTGCTCGTCGGCCAGGGCGCGGTGGACACCCTAGCTGGAACCACGACTTTCCACGACGCTTTGAACGGCGTCACTCAGACCATCGCCCGTGGCCCGGCCGGATTTATGGGCTCCATAATGCAGCTGGGAACCAACGGCGGCGGGTTCTTCAACGTCGATTTGGCCCACCCCTTGGAGAACCCAACAGGGTTGACCAACCTGCTCTACATCTGGCTCACCCTGTCCATCCCGTTCGCCCTCACCTACACCTTCGGCAAGATGGTGGGGAGTATCCGCCATGGTGTTGCTCTGCTGGCGGTCATGGTGATCATTTTCGGGGTGTGGGTGGGCTTCAGCGCCAACGCTGAGCACCAGAACAACTCGGCCGTCGCCGCGGCGCACGTGTACTCGCCCGTGGGCAACATGGAGGGCAAAGAGGTTCGCTTCGGCGACACCACCAGCGCCCTGTTCAACGTGTCTATGACTCAGACCTCCGATGGTGCCGTCGACAGTGCAACCGATTCGTACAACCCGATGGGCGGCTTCGGCCCCTTGACGGGCATGATGCTCGGCGAAGTGACGCCGGGTGGCACGGGCTCGGGGCTCTATACACTTCTCATTTACGCGATCATCGCCGTGTTCATCGGCGGATTGATGATCGGGCGCACGCCTGAGTTTCTGGGTAAGAAGATCCAGGCGAGAGAGATCAAACTCGCGGGCCTTGGGGCCCTCGTTATGCCCATTACAGTGCTCGTGCTCACGGCGCTGGCGGTCTCTCTGGCCGAAGGGCGCGCGGGACCTCTCAATGCCGGGCCCCATGGTTTTAGCGAGATCCTCTACGGCCTCACCTCTCAGGGAAACAACAATGGCTCGGCCATGGCCGGCCTCACCGGTAACACGCCCTTCTACAACATTATCGGCGGAATTGACATGTTGATAGGTCGCTTCGGCATCATGATTCCGGCGCTCGCGCTGGGTGGGGTCCTGGCGGCGAAGGATGTTGTGCCCGAGAGCCTCGGTACGTTCCGTACCGATAACGGGATGTTCGTCGGTCTCACGATCGGTGTGATCCTGATCATCGGCGGACTGACGTTCTTCCCCGCCGTCTCCCTCGGCCCAATCGTCGAGCAACTTAGCCACTTGAGGTTCTTCTAATGACCACTGTTATGAATCAGCCAACCGCTGAGCCGGGCGCCCACGGCGTGGCCCAGGCCCGGGGACTCTTTGACGGGCCGATCCTGCGCCAGGCGTTGAAGGACTCGCTCACCAAGCTCGATCCGAGGTTGCAGGTCAAGAATCCCGTGATGTTCGTCGTGCTGGTCGGCTCGGTCATCTCACTCTTCGAGGCGTTTGCCCACCCCAGCACTTTCACTTGGTCCATCACAATCTGGCTCTTCCTGACGGTGATCTTCGCTAATTTCGCCGAGGCCATGGCCGAGGGCCGGGGCAAGGCGCAGGCGGAGACCTTGCGCAAAATGCGTTCGGAGACCGAGGCGCGTCGCCTGCGACCGGACGGCACGGAAGAACTGGTTCCCGCCGCGTCCCTCTCCAAGGGTGACCTGGTGGTCTGCGAGGCGAACGATGTCATTCCCTCCGATGGCGACATCATCGAAGGGATCGCGTCGGTGGACGAATCAGCGATAACCGGCGAATCGGCGCCCGTGATCCGCGAGTCCGGAGGCGACCGATCGGCCGTCACCGGGGGCACGAAGGTGCTGTCGGACCGAATCGTGGTGCGCATCACGGCCGAGCGCGGCCACACCTTCATCGACCGGATGATCTCGCTCGTCGAGGGCGCCAACCGCCAGAAGACCCCCAACGAGATCGCCCTCACGATATTGCTCGTCGTGCTGACCATCGTCTTCATCCCGGTTGTGGTCACTCTGGTACCCTTCGCCAACTTCGCCCACGGTTCCGTGTCGGTCGTCGTGCTGGTGGCCCTCCTGGTCTGCCTCATCCCTACGACGATCGGCGCGTTGTTGTCAGCCATCGGCATCGCGGGCATGGACCGTCTCGTCCAGCGCAACGTGCTTGCAATGAGCGGACGGGCCGTCGAAGCGGCCGGGGACGTGCAGACGCTGCTGCTGGACAAGACCGGCACGATCACGTTGGGCAACCGCATGGCGTCCAACTTCTACCCGGTGGGTGGACACAGCGAGCAAGAGGTCGCGGACGTGGCCCAGCTCGCGTCGCTGGCGGACGAGACTCCCGAGGGTCGCTCCATCGTGGTGCTCGCGAAGGAGCTCTTCGACATCCGAGGGCGTTCGCTCGAGGCCGATCACGTCTTCGTGCCCTTCACCGCAACGACCCGCATGTCGGGGCTTGACATGGGCGAGCGACAGATCCGCAAGGGCGCGGGTGAATCGGTGAAGAGCTGGGTAAGTGAACAGGGCGGCACGCCGCCGAGCGATCTTGATGAGATCGTCGAGCGGGTGTCGCGCGCCGGATCGACCCCGCTGGTCGTGGCCGACGGCACGGTCATCCTGGGCGTCATCGAATTGAAGGACGTCGTGAAGCAGGGCATCCGCGAAAAGTTCGACGAGATGCGCCAGTTGGGTATTCGCACCGTCATGATCACCGGCGACAACCCGTTGACCGCGGCCGCGATCGCGCAGGAGGCGGGTGTGGACGACTTCCTCGCCGAAGCCACGCCCGAAGCCAAGATGGCGCTCATCAAGAAGGAGCAAGAGGGCGGCAAGTTGGTGGCCATGACCGGTGACGGCACCAACGACGCTCCGGCGCTGGCCCAGGCCGACGTCGGCGTCGCCATGAACACCGGCACGACGGCCGCCAAAGAGGCGGGCAACATGGTGGACCTGGATTCAAACCCCACGAAACTGCTCGACATCGTCGAGATTGGCAAGCAGCTGCTTATCACCAGAGGGTCACTGACGACCTTCTCGATTGCCAACGACATCGCCAAGTACTTCGCGATCATTCCCGCGCTCTTCGTCGTGGCCTATCCCCAGCTGCACTCGCTCAACATCATGCGACTGCACAGTCCCGAGAGCGCCGTGCTATCGGCCGTGATCTTCAACGCCCTGGTGATCGTGGCACTCATCCCCTTGGCGCTTCGAGGAGTCAAGTTCCGTGCCACCAATTCGGCGGCGATTCTCAGGCGCAACGTCTTGATCTACGGGGTGGGCGGCATCATTATCCCGTTCATCTTCATCAAGCTCATCGATCTCGTGCTCGTCGCGCTGCACGCCTACTAAAAGGAGGTTCGTCATGCTCGTACATCTTCGCCGCTCTCTCGTTCTGGCAGTCATCTGTCTCGTGTTCTTCGGGTTCGTCTACGCCTTCGCGGGTATCGGCGTGTCTCAGTTGCTGTTCAAGCACCAAGCCGACGGTTCACTGACGGCCAACGGATCGACGCTTATTGGCCAGAACTGGGCCGCTACCAAGTGCCCGGGAAACCCTCTGGGTAGTTGCGTCTTCAACGGTCGCCCCGATGACACCGGACCCTACGCCGCCAACCCCAAAGACAACGTGTCCGGTGGAGACAATCCCCTCGTCGCCAATGGCGTCAGTGGTGAGTCCGGGGCGACTAACCTCGGTCCCCGTTCCAAGGTCCTGCTCGCCGACACCAAGGCGCTCGTTGCGTACTGGCACAAGCTCGGTGTCGACCCCACGCCGGATCTGGTGACCACCTCGGGCAGCGGCATCGACCCCGATATCTCGGCGCTGGACGCGACGGTTCAGATTCCGATGGTGTCCAAGGCCACCGGGATCTCGCCGGCCCGACTGCGTACGCTCATCAGGCAACAGACGCACCCGGCGCAGTGGGGATTCTTGGGTTCCAGTTACATCGACGTGTTGCAATTGAACGAGGGCCTCGCGAAACTAGAGAAGTGAACGACGTGGTGAGGTCCGAAGTCTGCCCGACGACAGATTTCGGTTCCGGTGTTGAAATTCACACTCTGACGGCGGCAACGTGAAATGGGGGCCGCCATGACACGCCGTGTTCTTCTCTATCGCAATCGACTGGCGGTCGCCGCCGCGGTCCTCGCGCCCATCGTTGTTGCGGCGGTGCTCGTTCCCTTCCGCGGCACCTTCGCGAACACCGCGGCAGCCCTCACGATGGTGATCGTCATCACCGCCGTTGCCGTGATCGGTCCTCGACTCGCGGGCATCGTGGCCAGTGCGTCGGCAGCGCTCTGGTTCGATTTCTTTCTCACCAGTCCCTACGACCGATTTGCGGTAAGTCATCGACCGGACCTCGAGACCACCATCGCGATCTTCGTCGTCGGGGTGCTCGTGACCGAGCTCGCGGCCCGCAGCCGCCGTCATTGGCAGGAGGCGAACAGCGCCACGGCGTACGTCGCGATGATTCACGGCGTGGCCGTGCTCGCGTCGAACTCGGCGCCGGTCACGGAGATCATCAGCCAGACGACTGATTCACTCATTCGACTGCTGTCGCTGCGCGCGTGTCGGTTCGACCGAGTGCTTTCGGATCCGCCGCTCGCCCGAATCCAATCCAACGGCGATGTGGAACTGGTCGGAATGCGTTGGCCCGCCAAGGAGATCGGCATTCCCGGTCCCGAGGCGGAAATCCTGGCGAAATGGCGCAGCCGCGTTGTCGGTCGATTCGTGATGACCCCAACGCGGGGCGCGGCGGTCACGTTGGAGCAGCGAATCGTGGCCGTGGCCCTGGTCGACGTCGCCGCCGCGTACCTCGTCGGCGAGTTGCATGCGATGTAAATCGAGGGCAATCAATGGTCCGAACGGGCGCCTTCATTCGATGAATTGCGATGGGGTGTCGCGCACGATTTGGCCCCGACGTCAAATCGTCGAAATCGAACGTCGATAAGGGATACTGGTTCAATGCAGCGAGGAGTCCTACGGGTCTATCTGGGGTCGGCGCCCGGGGTCGGCAAGACCTTTCGCATGCTCGATGAAGGTTGGCGTCGTCGAGAACGTGGTACCGACGTGGTGGTCGCCTACGTGGAGACGCACGGTCGCGCACTCACCGACGCCCAACTCAGGGACCTCGAAGTGATTCCGCGCGCGAGACGTGAATACCGTGGCGCGATGTTGGAAGAGATGGACCTCGACGCGGTATTAGCGCGTCACCCGGCCGTCGCATTGGTCGATGAGTTAGCGCACACCAACGTCACCGGCAGCACGCACGAGAAACGCTGGCAGGACGTCGACGTCCTGCTCGACGCCGGCATCGACGTGATCACAACCGTCAACATTCAACATCTGGAGTCGGTGAACGACGTGGTCGAGAAGATCACCGGTATTCACCAACAAGAGACCATTCCCGACGCCATCGTCCGTCGAGCCGAACAGATCGAGATCGTCGACGTCACGCCCGAGGCGCTTCGTCGCCGGATGGCGCACGGCAACATCTACGCCGCGGACAAGATCGACGCCTCGTTGTCAAACTATTTCCGCGTCGGTAACCTCAGCGCGCTTCGCGAGTTGGCACTGCTGTGGTTGGCCGATCGCGTCGAAGACTCGCTGCAGCGCTACCTCGACGATCACGCGATTGATCAGACCTGGGAGACCCGGGAACGGCTCATCGTCGGGATCACCGGCACCGCCACGGACGCGGACCTGCTACGCCGTGCCGCCCGCATCGCGTCGCGGACCGGGGCGGAGCTCTTCGCTGTACACATCGTGAAATCCGATGAGATGCATCACCTCCCGACAGACACCTCCGAGGCCCGCGAACTCGTCGAAGAGTTCGAAGGCAAGTTCCAAGAGGTGGTCGATGACGACATTGCCACCGCACTGGTCTCCTTCGCCCGTAGTGAGCGCGGGACCCAGATCGTCCTCGGCGCGAGTCGACCACGTCCCTTCTGGCGACCGGCGAATGGAGTTGTGGAAAAGGTTCTTCGTCGCGCACGAGACCTCGACGTGCACATCATCGCCGTGGGGGGAGAACGGCCGCCCCACGTTCACCAGAGAAGACAGACCAAGCGCGTGACGTGGCCGCGCCAGATATTGGCGACCATCGTCATGTCGCTGGTTCTGCCGGTACTCACGATCGTCATGAGTCAGATTCGCTCGAGCCTCTCCCCGTCCACGGTGTTCCTGGTGTACCTCGTCGCGATCCTCGCCCTCGGCACGTGGGCCGGTGTGATCGTCGGTGTGCTTAGCGCCATTTTCGCTTCGGGATTAGAGAACTACTACTTCGTGAAGCCGTTGCACACGCTAGAGGTCGCCCGCCCCGATGACGTCGTCGCCATTGTCGCATTCTTGCTCTTCGCGGTGGCAGCGAGCGTGATCGTGAATCGTTTCGCGCAGAGTACCCACGAGGCCGACCGCGCCCGCTCCGAGGCCCAAATTCTTGCTGGAGTCGCTGCCAGTGTCGCCTCTTCGCACGAAGACCTCCAGCCGCTGCTCGAATCCCTGCGAACCGTCTTCGCGGCCTCGAGTGTGGCGCTGGTTGTCGAACGAGATGGACAGTGGGTCAGTGACCTCGTGAGTGGCGAAGCGATCGACGTGTTCGAGACCGGTTCATTATTCGAAATCGATGACGAGCATCGTCTGTACGTGATTGGGGCGACGCTGAGCGATCAGGACAATCAACTGGTCAGCGCCTTCGCGCGCCGAGTCGCCGCCGGACTCCGGAGCCAGATCATCGCGCGTGACGCGACGCAACTCCAAGAGATCGCCGAAGCCGAGTCACTACGACTGGCCCTGTTCAGAACCGCTTCGAAGGAACTACTCGGACCGCTTGAGAAGGTGAGGGCCAATATCTCTTTGCTCGCCGGGAGCCATGAGCGCCGCTCGCTTGACGAGAGGAACGCCCTACTCGCGGGCATCGATTCCCAAGTGCGACAAGTCACGCGTCTCGTGGTCAACCTCATTGACGCCGGGCGCCTCGAGGCGGGCGAAGTGTCGGTTCATCCGGAGTCCGTGTTGCTGAATGCGGCATTGACGAACGTGGTCAACAACATTGACACCCGGGGCCGAATGGTGGAGTGCGACGTACCGAGTGATCTGCCGGCGTTGCGCACTGACTCGATATTGTTGCAGCGCGTCATCGGCAACATTGTGAGCAACGCTTGTCGATTCGGACCGGCCGATAAGCCGGTCACCATCAAAGTGGGCGTCGTCGGCGACTACGTTCAACTGCTCGTGGTGGACCGAGGACCGGGCATGCCGGTCGCGCTGCGTGACGCCGTACTCGCACCATTTGACCGACTGCGGGGGGCTCAACTCAACGCGGGACTCAACTTGACCGTCGCCTCCGGATTCATTCAACTGTTGGGCGGGCGGCTCCTCTTTGAGGACACACCGGGCGGGGGTTTGACCGTCGCGGTCGATCTCCCAATGACGGCTCAGTCGTAATCGGGCCGACATACTCGCGTCGATGATCGGTCGCTTCGAGCCGACACCACAGCGAGGATCACGGACGCCGTTAACCTCGTCAGCGTGAACCACACGGCCCGTTCGATGCGACGCTGGCAACTCTCGTCGCAAACCCGACTCTCCGCTCGAGCGGCCCTATGTCTGGCGACACCCCTGGTCGTGGGCCTGATCACCGGCCAGCGAGCGTACGGGACGCTCGTGGCCATCGGGGCACTCTGGGGCGTCAGTCAAGACGGTTCGGATCGCTGGCGCAACCGATCTCCGAGAATGCTCGGCGTCGCTCTTGCGGGAGGTCCGGGGCTCGCCCTCGGTGCGCTGTTCGTCAATCACGTCAGCGCCCCGTGGTCACTCGTCGTGCTCTTCGGCGTCGTCGCCTTTGTCGCCGGACTCATTGAGGCGTCACTCTGGGCGACCCAGGGTATGTACCTCTTGTTGGGCGCCATCCTCGGCGGGGGACTGGGTTTTGCCGGACGGGTCTGGCAGTCGGCGTTCTGTCTCATGGTGGGCGGACTCTTCGTGTACTCGGTCGCCAGCCTGACCGATCGTCGCAGCAGACGAGCCGACCAACGTCTCTGTCTCGAGAATTCGATGCAGGCGCTCGCTCAACTCCTGGACGCTGTCGGCACCGAGGCACTGAATCACGCGCGCAGCCGCGCCGTCGTGATCCTGGACGCCGCCCAAGACGTGGTCGGCGCGAGGAAACTGCCGAAGGACGAAGAGGGCGTGGCGATCCACCAAGTGTTCGTCGTGGTTCTGCAGATCGGTGAACTCGTCTCGTACTTGACGAGCAAGGTGGAAGCCGTGGACGTCGTCGTGTCCGAGGCTCTGCGCGAGGTAGCGGTGACGATTCGAGAGCGCTCGTGCGTGGACGCGGTTGCGCAGTTGAACGGCTTGGCCGCAACGTTCGCTATGACGCTCGCGTCTCGGTCCCGTCGGCTCGTCGCCGACTCATTTCGTTGCCCCGAGCGCACGACGCTCGTGAGCGAGATGCCCTTTCGTTCGACCATCCAACGGTTACCGATGATCGACCGATTGCGATTCGCGCTGTTGTTCGCCGGTGCGGTCGTCGTCGCGACGATCATCGCGCACGCGCTGGACGGCCCAAGAGGCTACTGGTTGCCGATGACGGTGGCGTTCGTCTTCCGTCCGGATTTGGGTCCGGTGATGCGTCGAGCAATGTCACGAGTCATTGGGACGCTCGCCGGCGTCGGCATCGCCGCTCTCGTGGCGATCGCGGGCAATCAACAGGTCTCGCTCATCATTCTGTGTTGCGCCATGGCCGCGGCGGTACCGTGGGCGGCCCAACGAAGCCACGCGCTCACCGTCATGGTCTTCACGCCGATCATTTTCGTCTTCGTGGGCGTGCTCGGTCCCGACCAAAACCTGTTTGGACCTCGGATAGTTGACACCGCGATCGGTGCCTCGATCGTCTTGGCAATCGACTACGTGATGTGGCTGCACGCCCCGTCGCTACGGCCCCGTCAGCAGCTCGAACAGGTCGGCGTGGCCGTGGAGAACTATAGGCGGACGTCTTCGACGAGCGATCCCGTCACCCGTCATTCGCTTCGTCGCAACGCCTTTCGATCGGTGACCACGGCGCGCAGCGCGATTAAGCTTGCCGGCATCGAACCGCATCTATTCCACGAGTCGGGTGCCCCGTACCTCGCACAATTGAATACGTACATCGACGAGATCGACGATCACACTGTCGAACTCTTCGAGAGCTCGACCGACCCGGACCATTAAGAGTGTGGCGACACGGCACTCAGGCCGCGAGCAACGCTCGTACGTGGGCCCTGGTCGAATCGATCACCGGGAAGGACTCCTCTTCGCTCATGAGCATCCCGAATTCGGTGCAACAGAGTCCGACGATGCTCGCGCCGCGCTCGAGACATGACGACGCGACTTCACGCAGGTAGGCGCGTGAACCTTTGGTGACGATGCCACCAGTCAACTCCGAGAAGATGATGAACTGCAGTCGTTCGGTTTGTTCTTCGGTCGGTTTGATCGACGTGACGCCTAATTCGAGCAAACGATCCGAATAGAACTCGCCCTCGACGAGGTACTTTGTTCCGAGCAGCCCCATGGTGTGGTGACCGCTGCCGAGCGACTCCTTGGCGACGGCGTCGCGCACGTCAACCACTGGTATGGCGACGGCGTCTTGCACTCGGGCGAAGTTGACGTGCATCGTGTTGGCGCCGATGCCGAGCACCGTCGCGCCCGCGCACTCGAGACGTTGTGCCGAGGCGGCCAGGATCTCTCCGGTCGCTTCCCAGTTGCACTCTCGCTGCAGTGGCACGATCGCCCCGAAATCGACCGAGTCGATCAGGAGTTGCGGCTGCGACCACGCATTGGCACCGACAAAGAGTTCGTTGAAAAAGCGATAGTACGAGGCCGTGGACTCCCAGGAGAGACCGCCGATGATCCCGATACGTGTTTCACTCATCGACGACGTCTAGAAGTAACTGATGAGATCGACGCGTTCCATGATCTCGGGCGTGAGCAGTGGCATCACGTCGAGGGCCGTCATGTTCTCTCGAACCTGCGCGGCGTTCGAGGCGCCCGTCATGACCGTCGACACGTGCGGGTTCATCGCGCACCATGCCAGGGCGAATTGAGTGAGCGAGACGTCGAGTTCATCGGCGATGACCTTGAGGTCGGCGACCTTCTTGTTGCGCCCTTCGTCGGTGAGCGTGCCCTTCAGCCACTCATATCCCGGTAGTGACGCGCGCGAACCTTCCGGCACGCCATTGAGGTACTTGCCGGTCAAGAGGCCCGAGGCGAGTGGTGACCACGTGGTAATGCCGAGTCCGATGTCCTCGTAGAGACGCAGGAATTCCTTGTCCACTTTGTCGCGGTGAAGGATGTTGTACTCGGGTTGCTCCATCAGCGGCTTGTGGAGATGGTGGCGATCGGCGATGTCGTAGGCCGCGCGGATCTCGTCGGCGCTCCACTCCGACGTGCCCCAGTAGAGGGCCTTGCCCTGGGTGATCATGTCGCTCATCGCCCAGACCGTCTCTTCGATCGGCGTCTCGGCGTCGGGACGGTGACAGAAGACCAGGTCGACGAAGTCGAGGCCGAAGCGTTCGAGCGAACCGTCGATGGCCTGGGTGAGGTACTTACGATTCAGAGTGTTACGCATGTTCGGCACGTTGTGCAGCCCCCAGAAGAGCTTGGTGGAGACGACGTACTCGTGGCGCTTCCAGCCGAGCTCGCGAAAGGCTTCGCCCATGACGCGCTCGGACTCGCCGGCGGCGTAGGCCTCGGCGTTGTCGAAGAAGTTGACGCCGGCCTCTTTGGCGGCGTGCAAGCACTCGGCCGCCTGCTTACCGGTCTCGATCTGGTCGGCGTTGGCGAAGGTGACCCAACTGCCAAGGGACAGCAGGCTTACTTTGAGACCGGAACGGCCGAGTCGGCGATATTGCATGTCAGTCATGGTTTCTCCTTGCGCTGGGGTGTTGGGGACGTCTATTCAGAATCGGGATTGCGCGGTACGTCGGGCCACTCGTCAAAGGAGACGGGACCTGCGTCCCTGGGCCGCTTCACCAGCGTGACGACGCCGGCGATGCTCGCCGCGACGACCAGAACGAACATGAGTTTGAGAACTGTTTTGAGTGCGCCCATGACCCTTGAGTTTAGCGGCGAGTTTCTCTGGACATTTACGCCCGTTGGGGTAGAATGCGGGAGTGACAACCGGCCAGAACGACCTGCTGCTTCAATAGGGGTGAGCACTCGCTCGCCCCGACCCCCGCTTTGGCGGGGGTTTTTTTGTTTCTCGTTCGACCGCGATGGAGAGGAAACCAGGTGAAGGACAACCAGCAGCCCAGCCCTATGGCGTACGCCAAATACGTCGCGACGGTCCCGGTTGACCTGCCGGACCGCACCTGGCCCGACCGCCGATTGACCAAGGCGCCTCGGTGGTGCAGCGTCGATCTGCGCGACGGTAACCAAGCGCTTATCGATCCGATGGACCTGGAGCGCAAGAACGTGTTGTTCGTCCAACTCGTCGAGATGGGCTTCAAGGAGATCGAAGTGGGATTCCCCTCCGCCTCCCAGCCCGATTTCGACTTCGTGCGACACATCATCGAGCACGACCTGATCCCCGAGGACGTCACGATCCAAGTGTTGACGCAGTGTCGCGAGGACCTGATCCGCCGCACTTATGAATCGGTCGTCGGCGCGCGGCGCGCCATCATCCACTTCTACAACTCGGTTTCGACGCTGCAGCGGCGCGTGGTCTTTGGTCTCGACAAGGCCGGTATTCAAAAGATCGCGACCGACGCCGCCGCGTTCTGCCGGACGCTTGAATCGATGTCACCGTCGACCGAGTTCTACTACGAGTACTCGCCCGAGAGTTTCACGGGTACCGAGCTCGACTACGCACTCGAGGTCTGCAACGCGGTGATTGACGTTATTGATCCGACGCCGGAGCGGCCGTTGATCCTGAACCTCCCGGCGACCGTCGAGATGTACACGCCGAACCTTTACGCCGACGCCATCGAGTGGTTCCTGCGCCACGTGGATCGTCGCGACAGTGTGGTGCTCTCGTTGCATCCGCACAACGACCGCGGCACCGGCGTGGCGGCCGCCGAACTGGGCGTCCTCGCCGGCGCCGACCGCGTCGAGGGCACCCTCTTTGGCAACGGGGAGCGCACGGGCAACGTGGACGTCGTGAACCTGGCGCTCAATCTCTTCTCTCAGGGCGTGGATCCCGAACTCGACGTCCGTGACATCGACAAGGCGCGCCACGTCGCCGAGTACGCCAATCGTCTGCCGGTGCACATGCGTCACCCCTACGTCGGCGAGCTGGTCTACACCGCGTTCTCCGGCTCACACCAGGACGCGATCAAGAAGGGAATGCTCGCGATCGGCGACACCTACGACGTGTGGGCGGTGCCGTACCTGCCAATCGACCCCAAGCACACGGGACGTACCTACGAGGCGATCATCCGCGTGAACTCCCAGTCGGGCAAGGGCGGCGTCGCGTACCTGCTGAGCGCCGAGCACGGCCTGGACCTGCCGCGCGCGATGCAGGTGGAGTTCTCCAAGCAGGTTCAGGAGTTGACCGAGGCGACCGGCACCGAGATCTCGCCGGCCGAGATCTGGGACGTCTTCACGACCACCTACCAGCCCGAAAACCCCACGATCCAACTGCTCTCGAGCGAGGTCTCGGCCGACCAGGCCAGTACCCGTATCTTCGCCCAGTTGGTCGTGAACGGTCGTCACGTCACCGTGAAGGGTGAGGGCAACGGTCCGATCGACGCGCTGATGGACGGTCTGCGCACCGAGATGGACGTGAAGTTCAGCGTCCGCGACTACTCCGAGCACGCCCTGACGGCGGGTTCGGCCGCGTCGGCCGTCGCCTACGTCGAAGCCGAAGGTGACGACGGCACCACGTGGTGGGGTGTCGGAATGAGTTCGTCGATCCTCGACGCATCACTCGAAGCCGTCATATCTGCAGCAAATCGCCGTCGATAGAAATCGTCGCAACTAAACTGGACTGATGAATTGGCACTCCATCACGACGTTGATGGGGTGGCTGGCCGTGGCGAGCGGTGTCGTCGGGACCTCGTACCAACTGCGTCGCGTGCGCGCGTTGGGTATCGAGGGGGTCTCGCTGGCGACCTGGGTTCTCTTTGTGTATATGGGCTGTTTCTGGATCACTTATGGCTTTGCGGCCCACTCGGCCGAGGTCGTCCTCGGCAGTGCGTTGATTTTACCGATCCAACTTTCGATCCTTTTTCGAATGGCTCCCTGGCGCCGGTGGGCCGTACCCGCGAGGGCGCTGGGCTACTTCGTGGTGTGTTGTGTGATGCCGACACTGCTCTGGGGTTGGGCTGGTGGTGTCTTCGGCACGGGCGTGGCCATGACGATCAACCGCGCCCCGCAACTCATTGAGTTGGTGCGCCACCCCGACGCGACGGGCGTGTCCGCGACTTCGTGGTTCGTCGGAGCGATCGGGTGCACACTCTGGATTCTGTACTACACCGGTGTGCACCTGTGGGCGGCGCTCACCGCGACGGCCTTCGCCGGACTCGCCAATCTCGCTATTGCGTTGCTCGCGACGTGGCGTCACAGCCAGTCCCGCCAAGACATGATCGCGCGCGAGGTGTTCGCTCACTCGACGTAGGGATCGACGGCGTCTCTCGACGCGGGAAAACTTCCGTAGGATTCGCTGAAGCCGAAGAGACGCCCGGCCGTGATTGCAGGTTCGCGTGACGAATGAACTCCTGAACGATGCCCTGGCGATCAGTGACGCGTGGTCGAGCGAGCTTGACCTTCGAGAACTGATCGACACCGAGCTACGGGCGTCCGGCGTTATGAGTCACTCGGTCGACGTCGTCGCAGTTGGTAAGGCCGCGCGCGAGATGGCGTTGGCCACTCGCGACCTTCTCGGAGCACACGTGCGCCGTCAACTCATCATCGTTGATGAAGGGCCAGCATTCTCTATGGACTCCGACGTCGAGTTCGTCATCGGCGAGCACCCGTTGCCCGGTCTGGGCAGTCTGATGGCCGGCGAACGACTGGTCGAGTTTCTCGAGACCTCGACGGACGTCGAGTGCACGATCTTCTTGGTGTCCGGGGGAGCGTCGAGCCTCTGCGCATTGCCGCAGTCGCCCATGGAACTCGACGATCTGCACGAACTATTCGCGGCCGCTCTCGAATCGGGAACCGACATCACGACGCTCAACCAACTGCGCGCGGCGAGCTCGAGGATCGCCGGCGGCGCGGTTCTTCGCCTTGTTCACACACCGCACACGCTCGCTCTGATCATGGTCGACAACGTGGTGTCGGGGGAGCGCTGGGTGGCGTCGGCCCTGACGTATGACTACGAGCCGAAGAGTGACGACGTTGAATCCTTGCTCCAGAAAATCGGCCGCGACACGGGACCGTTGGCAGCGAAGATTCTCGAAGCCCGGAATCGGCGTGGTGAAGTGATGGGTCGTCCGGTCACGAGCGCCCTCGACAATCGAGTGATCGCCGAACCAGCTGGAGTGCTGGCCGCGGTGGCCCAGGAAGCGACCCGACGCGGCTATCGCGTCATCGACCTGGGCGGCTCCTTGCACGGCGACGTCCAAGACGTCGTTGCACTGATGGGCGAGCAACTGTCGGCGGGATCCGTTGAGGATGGCCCTTTCTGCGTCATGGGAGTGGGGGAGGTGACCCTGCGGGTTCGGGGTTCGGGCACCGGCGGCCGATGTCAAGAGTTCGCGTGGCGGATGGCCGAATTGCTCGACGGTTTCGAGCGCAACGTGGTGGTCGCGGCGCGGGCCACTGATGGGCGAGACTTCGTGAAGGGCATTGCTGGTGGTTGGGTCGACGAGACGACGGCGCGTCGCGCTCGTGAGCGCGGCATCGATTGGTCGAGCGTTGTTGAAGAGAGTGATAGTTATTCCGCACTGAACGAGTTGGGACAACTCATCACCGGTGGTCGGACCGGTTGGAATCTATGCGACGTGTATCTCGCCGTCGTGGGCGAAGCGTGAATTAGGTTCGCAGCACTACGTTCAAGGGTTCCTCGCCTCGTTGCATTCGTTCGATCTGTTGGTGAACGAGTCGAGCAATCCTCGGTATCGCCGCCGAACTCATCCCGCCGACGTGGGGCGAGATGAGAACGTTTTCGAGCGCGAAGAGCGGGTGGCCGTCCGGGAGCGGTTCGGGATCCGTCACGTCAAGAGCGAGGCGAAGTCGCCCGCTCTGGGCTTCGGCGAGCAACGCCGAAGTGTCAGCGACGGCGCCGCGCGAGACGTTGACGAGGAGGCCGCCGTCGGGCATCCGGGCCAGAAAGTCGGCGTCGACGAGATGATGCGTGTGCTCATCGAGTGGCACCGCGACCACCACGATGTCGGCGAACGGGAGAAGTTCGAATAACGACTCGCGACCGTAGACGCGGCCGCGGTCGTCGTTTCGTTCGTGGTGGGCGAGTCGCACCACCGTCGTTTCGAAGGGCACCAGTCGCGATTCGATGGCGCGACCTACGCCGCCGTAGCCGACGAGCAGCACCGTGCGATCGGCCAAGCTCTGGTGCCACGAGGGCGACCAGGTACCCGCTTGCGCCGCTCGCACGAACTCCGGTATCGCTCGCTGCGACGCGAGGATCAGGGCCAACGTCATTTCGGCGGTCGACGTCTCGTGTACCGACGCGGCATTGGCGAACGTCATGTGCGCCGGCAGGACGTCGGCGACGCCGTCGTAGCCGAGCGAGAGACCCTGCACGAGTGCGACGTCGAGGCCCTCGAGATTCTTGAGGCCCTCGGGTGATTCCAGGTACGGCGGGATCACCATGTCGGCGCGCGCGAATGGCGCCGGTCCCGACATATCCCACTCCACGACTTCCACGTTGCTCGGCAACTCGCCGAGTGTCGCGCGCACCAATGCATTCGGAACGGTGACGATGAAGGTGTCCACGGGTGCTTACTTGAAGAGACTGGCGTAGGCGTTGAGAGCCGGCTGGCCCCCCAAGTGGGCGAAGAGCACGTTGGCGTCGGGCGCGATCTCGCGGTCCTGGACCATATGAATCAAACCGGCGAGTGATTTGCCCTCGTAGACCGGGTCGGTGATCATCGCTTCCAAGGAGGCCCCGAGTCGCATGGCGTCGAGCGTGCGGTCATCGGGGATACCGTAGGTACCCGCGTGAAAGCGTTCGTCGAGGATGATCTCCTCGTCGGGGATCTCTCGTTCGACGCCGATGAGCCTTGCGGTGGCACGCGCGATACGAGCAATCTGTTTCCAGGTCGCATCGGGTTTGGCCGACGCGTCGATGCCGATGACGGTATGTGCATCGTCGCGCAGGGCAAAACCGGCGACCATGCCGGCCTGCGTGCCACCGGTCACCGAACACACGAAGACGTAGTCGAAGGTAACGCCGAGCTCGACCTCTTGTTGCTCGACCTCTTGCGCCCATCCGGCAAAGCCGAGGCCGCCGAGGGGATGGTCCGACGCGCCCGCCGGGATGGCGTAGGGCTTGCCCCCACGGTCTTCGATCTCGAGGATCGCCTTTTCCCAGCTCTCTTTGAATCCGATGCCGAAGCCCGCGTCCACGACACGAACGTCAGCCCCCATCAAGCGACTGAGCAGGATGTTGCCCACGCGGTCGTAGGTCACGTCGGGCCACTCCACCCAACTCTCTTGGATGAGGACGCACTTCATCCCGGTCTTGGCCGCCGCCGCGGCCACCTGTCGCGTGTGGTTCGATTGCACGCCTCCGATTGACACGAGCGTGTCACAGCCGCTCGCCAACGCGTCGGCGACGAGATATTCGAGTTTTCGGGTCTTGTTGCCACCGAAGGCGAGTGCCGAGTTGACGTCATCACGCTTGGCCCACACGGTGGCGCCTTCGAGGTATTCGGTCAGTCGATCAAGCCGATGAATCGGCGACGGGCCGAACATGAGCGGGTAACGCGGAAACGATTCCAACGACATGGCGCCTCCTTAGTTCATTCGCACTTTTGAAGTTATCGCAACCCCACCGATCACTCGTCGGTCGAGGTTGAGTTCTGCGGTACGTGCTCGCAGCGAGCTCCGTAGGATTGAAGTTACGGACATCGAATTGAGCGACCAGGCGCGCGATTACGTGGCGACGCGCGGCGGAACCCTGTTTTTGCGCGTGCGACACAATCGATGCTGCTCCGGTGGGCTGACCTTTCTCGACGCCGCCACGAGCGCGCACCGAGACGGCGACCGGTATGAAAAGGTGAACGGAGAGAATCCCAAAGTTCGTCTCCTTCACCTCGGCTCGGTCCTACCGACGAAAGTGAACGTAGAAGTGCGTGGGCGATTGCGACCTCATCTGGTCGCGTATTGGGACGGTTGCGCGTACCGACTTTGACGGACGTTCGTCGACTCGCTTGGCTGAGAAACCTCTGCGACATCTGCGCTTGAGGATGTCCACAATTTCACAAATCACGCACTACCGTTGAAAAAACGTTGGTGTCGATTCGCGCCCATCGCAGAGTGTTGGCACGGTTCTTCCGAACGAAGACCGTCAGGAGGTCGGGAAATGATTGACGACACCGAAGAGGATATCCGCCCGAGTCATTTCCGTTACGTGCGTCGAAACGACGCAGTGTCGTCGGCTGCGTCAGTCGTACCCCTTCAACCTCACGTCGGCGAGGCGCCGGAGTTCTCGTCGCGAATCCAGGATCTCTCACCCTACGCGTGGACGACGTTCGGCATCCTCGGCGTCATGGTCGTCGTTTATCTGATCTCGCTGCTGGTGCGCAGTCACAATTCAAACTGGACGTGGCTCGATGGCTGGGTCGTGTGCGCCATCGAAGTGGCTGCGTCACTGATTTGCATCGTTCGCGGCCTCGATAAGAATTCGGGCCGAATCGCCCCTCTCGCTCTGGGAGTGGGCCTCTTGTCGTGGTCACTGGGCGACGTCTTCTTGACCATTGAGTCGCTCGGCGGGAAGACCCCCTCGGTGCCGTCGCTCGCCGACGTCTTCTACATCGGGTTCTATCCCTTGGCCTACGTCGCCACGGTGCAGTTGCTGCGCACCGCGTTGGGTCGTCTTTCGCGGCCCAACTGGCTCGACGGCGTCGTGGCGGGGTTCGGTGCGGCCGCCATTTGCGCGGCCTTCGCGTTCCATAGCGTTTTGCACGCCGCGGGTGGCAGCGTGGCCACGGCGGCGACCAACCTGGCGTACCCAATCGGGGACCTCTTGTTACTTTCGTTAGTCATTGGCGGCACGGTGCTCCTCGCCGGCCGTTCAACGTGGCCGTGGTTCTTGCTCGCGGCGGGAATCTCACTCAACGTCATCGGCGACACCGCAAATCTCTTTTCGTCGTCGACGATCTTCGCGTCGAAACTCGGCTCCGATTTCAACGCCGTTGCCTGGCCGGCCTCGATTCTGCTCATGTCAATGTCCGTGTGGCTGAAACCGCGAACGCTCGATCCGCTACGGGCCCAACGCGTCGCCGGCGTAGCCCTGCCGAGTGCGGCCGCCATTGGCGGTCTGGCCATTCTTTTGATCGGCTACGTGCACACGGTGACGTGGGTGGCGTTGTGGCTGGCGACGGCGACGCTGTTGGCCGCCGGACTGCGATTGACCCTCTCGGCGCGCGACCTTCGCATCCTGACCGAAGAGCGCCATCGACAGGCCCAAACTGATGAACTGACCGGCCTCGGCAACCGCCGCTATCTCTTCCACGTCCTGGAGACGTTCTTCGCGGACTACGCCAATCCGTGGACGACGTCGCGCAATTTGGCCTTCCTCTTCATCGACCTCAATCGATTCAAAGAGATCAACGACTCCTTCGGACACCCGGCGGGAGACGAGTTGCTGCGCCAACTCGGCCCGCGACTCAACCGGGTGGTGCCCGCGACCGGTTCGGTGTTTCGCCTAGGGGGCGACGAACTCGCGGTGGTGTTGGTTGACGCCGACGGAGCCGCCGCCGGAGCCGCCGCCGAGGAGATCTTGAAAGTGATCTGCGAACCGTTCGTCCTCCAAAAGATGAAGGCCAGCGTCGGCGCCAGTATCGGCATCGCCCTCGCGCCGTCCGACGCCGCCGAAGCGATTGGACTGACGTGGTGTGCGGACACCGCGATGTACCGCGCCAAATTGGGCCGTATCCCTTACGTGTTCTACGACCAGGAGATCGACGGGGGCGAGCAGAAGCTCAATCTGGCCGAAGAGCTACGCATTGCGGTCGACGAAGGCAACTTTGTCCTCCACTATCAACCGCAATTGAATCTGCGCACGGGCGAAATCCTTGCCGTCGAGGCTCTAATCCGCTGGCCCCACGACACCCTCGGACTGGTTCCACCATTGAAATTCTTGCCATTGGCTGAAGACGCCGGTCTTATGCAAGAACTGACGCATTGGGTGCTCTCCGAGGCGTTGGCCCAATGCGCGACGTGGCGCGATTCCGGTCGCAACTTGACGATGTCGGTCAACATCACGACGACGAACCTCTTAGAAGAGGGGTTCAGCGAACTCGTCACGCAACTCCTTCTTCAACACAACTTGCCCGGCAGTGCGCTCATCATCGAGATCACGGAGACCAGCATCATCACTGACTTCGCTCGCTCCAAGGCGGTGATCGAATCGTTGAAGGAAATGGGCATCGTCGTGTCGATTGACGACTTTGGTGCGGGCTTCACGTCTTTGGCCTACCTCAGTTCTCTGGCGGTGGGCGAGCTGAAGCTCGACCGGGAGTTCATCACCGGACTCGGCGGCGAAGGGAAGGAACGCGATCTCGAGTTGGTTCGCGCCACCATCCAATTGGGTCACGATATGGAACTACGAGTGGTGGCCGAAGGGATTGAGGACGTCGCCACGCTGGATCTCTTGAGTGAACTCGGCTGTGACGTCGCCCAGGGTTACTACATCAGTCGACCCATGCCCGCACACAAACTGTCCTTTCAACAAGAAAGCCTGTCCGCTCGCGCCGGCGTCACGACCGACGAGATAGCGTCGTCGTACATTTCGACTTCGTAAGCGCGGTCGATGGTCAATGGGCGTCATCGAGCCCAGTGACGAGGAAGAATGAGCAACGTGAAACTGTCCGCGCCGGTGGCTCGGCGCTTCTTCGAGCGACCTCCCGATGACGTCGCCTACGACTTGGTTGGATCGTGGCTCGTCCTCCACGACGCGCATCATGAACGTCGCGCGCTCATCGTCGAAACCGAGGCCTACGGCGGGAGCGACGATCCGGCGTCACACGCCTTTCGAGGACCAACCAAGCGCAGCGCGATCATGTTCGGACCCGCGGGGTTCCTCTACGTGTACTTGATCTACGGCATGCATTGGTGCATGAATGTCGTGACCGAGCCGGAAGGCACGGCCACCGCGGTGTTACTGCGCGCGGCCGAACTCATCGTTCCTAAGCCCGACGGCAACGAAGAATCGGTGGCGCTTCGCGGTCCCGGAAATCTGACTAGAGGCCTCGGCATCACCGGAGCTGACAACGGGCTCGATTGCTGCGGCGGCGAAGGTCGACATCTCACGTTCCATCGGGCGCGTCGTGGCGCGAACGATTTGCCGACGAGACAGTCGAAACGCATCGGCATCACTCGAGAGATCGATCGTCCTTCGAGATATTTCCTGGATGGTCACGTCGCCGTGTCGAAACTGCTCACGAACCCTTCGACGGCGAAACGTTCAGGACGAATTCGAAAGTCTCCGGGCTAGCGCCGGGGGCGAACTTCGGCGTAGCGGCGGCACTGGGGACTGTGGTCGTTGACGAGGCCGGCGGCCTGCATGAGCGAATAGCAGGTCGTGGGGCCGACGAAGCGGAAACCGCGCTTCTTCAACTCCTTGCTCATAAGCGTGGCCCGAGGAGTCGAGGCCGGAACATTTGGGTCACGAGTCCAATTACGTTGTAGCGGTTTGTTGTCGACGAAGGACCACAGAAGTTCATCGAGGCTCGAGCCGTTCTTTTGAAGATTGAGAACGGCACCGGCATTGTTAATGGTTGATTCGATCTTGCCGCGGTGGCGAATGATGTCGACGTTCTCCAGCAGTCGCTCGACGTCGGCGTCGTTGAAGGCCGCGACGGCCTTCGGGTTGAACTTCTTGAAGGCCTTCACGTAGCCGGGACGGCGCTTCAGTATCGTCAGCCAACTGAGACCGGCCTGCGCTCCTTCGAGGGTGAGCAGTTCGAAGAGTTTCGCGTCGTCGTGCAGGGGCACGCCGCACTCTTCGTCGTGGTAGGTGCGCATCTCTTCACCTTCGGCCCACGAACATCGCATGGGAGAACCGTACCAAGTGGCGAGCGATATCTGAGCTTCCTCGCGAACTCCATCGACGCGTCAGCTGACCCGGCGCGACCATTTCTTGTCGCGGGTATAGAGAGTCGGAAACTGCTGTCGTCGGACGCGGTAGAGCTCGGCGACGTCCTCATTGGGCGTGAACGTGCGGCCACGGGGGCGAAGTCCGGCGACGTCATCGAGGTGATGTCGGCCCCGGTTGATCGCCGCCAAGAGCGCGGCACCGCGAAGTTGCGCGACCATCGGATCGGGAACCTGTTCGACGGCCCGTCCGAGGGAATCGGCGTAGATCTGGCACCATTCGCTCGACTGCGCACCACCGCCGAGGAGTCGTAGTGGCGTCAGCTCCCGCCCGGCGAACTTTTCGACGTAGCTCAGCAACCACGCGCTGTTCGCGGCGACGCCTTCGAGCACGGCGCGAATGAGATCGGCCGTCGCGGTGGTGAGCGCGAGGTTCGTGAAGCCGCCTCGCAGGTGCTTATTGCCAATGGGCGATCGTTCACCGGCCAGCCACGGCGTGAAGAGCACGCCGTTCGCGCCCGGCGACGACGTCGCCGCGAGCGCGGTCATCTCGTCATAACGCATCGGTGTTCCCGTGCCCGCCAGGAGAGTCCGCAGCCACTCGAGTGACTTGGCACCCGTTTCTTGATTGTCGATGATCAAATATGAATCGTTCGTGAGTCCCGGAATCGCGGCGATTGAGTGGATGGCGTCAGTCTTCTTCTTGGGCACCGGGCAGCTAATCCACGAAGTGGTGGAAAGTGCGACGTGTGTTTCGTACAAGCCAGTGCCACCTGACCCGATCGCCGCGGCGTGAAGGTCCGGAATGCCCGTGATCACGATGGTGTCCGTCGCGAGTCCGAGACTTTCGGCGACGTCACGCGTGACCGTTCCCACGACGCTGCCAATTGGTTGTAATGGCGGGAGAAGTCGTCGGTCGAGGCCGACAATTTTGAGGAGCTGCTCGTCGTATTCGTATCGCGTGAGCACGCGATTGTCCGTCAGCCAACTCGCCAGTCGCGACGCGTGTGTCGCTGACGCCACGCCCGTGAATCGCATCGTGAGATAGTCAACCGGCTCCATCATCCAGCGCGTCGCGCTCATGATTTCGGGTTCGCGGTTCATCAAATACAAGATCTGCCCGATCGGGTCGGCACCAGAGGGCGAGGGCCCGCCGCCCGACTTTCGCACGAAGGGCAGGATCTTTCGCGGGTTGTAGCCCTCGATTGGTCCGCCGATGGCCCGGCGCGAGAATTCGCGTCCGCGCGTGTCGAGCCACATCGAACAAGGACCAGTCGGAATGCCGTTCGCGTCGACCGGCACCGTCGACGCGTATTGACCGGTGACGGCGACGGCCTTCACGCGATCCCTAGTGACGTCCGCTCTGCCCATGAGTCGTCGTGCCGTGTCGCAAATGAGTGTCCACCACAGCGCTGGATCCTGCGTCGCGCCCCCGTCACCCGTGTACGTCGTCTCAACCGCGTGGAGTTCGTGGTCAAGAACTTCGCCGTCGAGGCTGACGAGGCCGATCTTCGGGCCGCCCGTTCCCAGGTCGATGCTGAGACAGACTTCGTCGCTCATGCAGGAGGAATTGAGGCCTGTTGGTCCATCATGTCGGCCATCACGGCCCGGATGAATTCGTCGGCCTCGTCGCTCATGCCGCCGGCGACGCCGCCGTAGATGGCGCCGGACTTGGCCGGTTCGTCGCGGTGGGCTTTGGCGTACGCAACGGCTTCGGCGAGGTCGCTCGTCCATCGTTCCACTACGCCCGGCTGCGTCTGGGGACGAGTGACCGCCATGTGAATGGCGTTGGGGTACTGCTGGCCGTTCATTCGCCATCCCTTGGTGCGCAAGAAATCGTTGACGAGATAGATGTCGAATTCGTCCGAAGTGAACGAGAACAGAAAACTTGGTTTACCCATGACGCGCAGTGAAGGGTGGCTGCGAATCGCGTCCTGCATCGCCGCCGAGGTCTCGAAGATCGCCTTCGCGTACCGCAGGTAGCCCGCTCGACCGAGACTCACCATCGCCGCCCACGTGGCCGCCAAGAGTCCGCCGGAACGCGACCCGTCCATTCCCGGTGAACAGTACTTCCCCCCGGACCAGTCCGTCAGGTAGAAGTACTGCGAATTACGAAGCGACTGGTCGGCGAAGGCGAGCACACTCGTGCCCTTCAACGCATATCCGTACTTATGGGTGTCCGCCGAAATGGTCGTGACCCCGGGCACCGTGAAATCGAACGCCGGGATGTCGTAGCCCAACTCGCGGCCGAAGGGCAGGAGGAAACCGCCGAGGCACCCGTCGACGTGAAGTCCGATCCCGTGTTCCAGCGCGAGCGCCCCGAGTTCGGTGATCGGATCGACCGTGCCGTAGCCGTAGTTCGGCGCTGAACCGACGAGCGCCACCGTGTTGTCGTCAATGTTCGCTCGCACCCATTCGAGGTCGACCTGAAGTGTCACCGGATCGACGGGCGCGATCTTCATGTCGACGCCGAAGAGATGCCCGGCCTTGGCGAAGGCCGGGTGCGCGGTCTCGGGTTTGATCATGTTGGCGCGCGCAACGCTCGGATTGCCTTCTCGGTAGGCGAGCACGGCGTGGGCGATTGACCCTGAGCCGCCCGAGGTCACGAGACCGCCCGGATTCTTCCCCTCCAACGATCCAACGCGAAGCATGTCGAGCGTCATGGCGATGATCTCGGCTTCGAACTTGGTGGCGCTCGGACACATGTCGCGCTGCAGCGTGTTCACGTACGAGAAGTTCGAGAACGCCGCGTTCAAGAAGTCGTAGTGGTCATGGTCACCGCAGTACATCGTGCCCGAGCACTGCCCGTCTTCCCACACGACGTTCTCGCGTACGGCCATGTCGTTCATCATGGCGAGGATCTCCTCGCGCGCGGTTCCCTCATCGGGCATCGTGCGATGAACGTCGTACTCGTCGAGGTAAGGGAATCGACTCACAGCGTCTCCTATCGGTGGCTTCAAAAATGGTAGACCGAAACGATCTGATGCCGAAGTGCGCGTTTAGCGCACGTGACCGGCGTCGTCGAAGATTCCTTCGAGACTCGGTGCCTGTTCGGTCGCTTCGAAGGCAGTAATGGCGGGCTCGCGTAACAGCGTGAGACCGATGTCGTCCCATCCGTTGAGCAGTCGCTCGCGCGTCATCGGATCGATCTCGAAGTGGCGTTGGAAACCGGCCTCGGGAACCTCCACGAGTTGTCGATCGACGTCGACCACGACGAGTCGACTCGGATCGTCCTTGATGAGTTTCGACAGCTCTTCGACGTCGGCGAGGGCGAGCACCACGATGACGAGACCCTGTTTCGAGGAGTTGTTGACGAAGATGTCGCCGAAGGACGGCGCGATCACGGCTTCGAACCCGTAGTCCATGAGTGCCCAGACCGCGTGTTCGCGTGAGGATCCGATGCCGAAGCGCGGACCGGCTACGAGGACGCTCGCACCCACGAAGTCGGGCCGATTGAGAACGAAATCGGGGTCGTCGCGCCACTCACTGAAGAGTCCTCGGCCGAAACCCGTGCGCTCAACTCGTTTCAACCAGTCCGAGGGAATGATCTGGTCGGTGTCGACGTCCGAGCGCTCGAGCGGGACGGCGCGACCCTCGACGACACGAACGGGTTTCATGACAACTCCTCGGGCGACGCGAATCGACCCATGATTGCGCTCGCCGCCGCGACCGCTGGTGAGACGAGGTGTGTACGGCCGCCGCGGCCCTGGCGACCCTCGAAGTTTCGATTCGACGTCGACGCGCAGCGCTTCTCGGCGCCGAGTTGATCCGGGTTCATGCCCAAACACATCGAGCAACCGGGCTCGCGCCACTCGAAACCGGCGTCGAGAAATATCTGGTCCAAACCCTCGGCTTCGGCCTGGCGTTTCACGCGGTGCGAGCCCGGTACGACCAGGGCTCGAACGCCCTCGGCGACGCGGTGACCTTGCGCGAGCGAGGCCGCGACGCGCAGGTCCTCGATACGTGAGTTCGTGCACGAACCGATGAAAACGACGTCAATCGGTATCGAGCGAACCGGTGTGCCCGGCGTGAGCCCCATGTAGGCGAGGGAGCGCTCGGTCGTCGACCTCTCGTCGGGATCGACGATCCCTTCGGGCGACGGTATGACGCCGTCGAGTGAGACGACCTGCGCGGGGTTCGTGCCCCACGTGATCGATGGCACGATGTCCTCGGCGCGCAGGACGACCTCGTCGTCGAACGTGGCGTCGTCGTCACTTACGAACGTCCGCCAGCGCTCGGCGGCGGTCTCGAACTCGTCGCCCTTCGGGACGCTCGGTCGCGAGCGTAAATACTCGATCGTCGTGTCGTCCACGGCAACCAGTCCGGCACGGGCGCCCGCTTCGATGCTCATGTTGCAGACTGTCATTCGACCTTCCATCGAGAGGTCGCGAATCGCGTCGCCCCGATACTCGATGACGTGGCCGGCGCCGCCACCGGTGCCGAGCGTCGAGACGATGGCGAGCGCGATGTCCTTGGCCGAGACACCCGGCCGCAGGCTGCCCTCGAGCGTGACGGCCATCGACTTGGCCTTTTGTTGGGGGAGCGTTTGTGTCGCGAGCACGTGCTCCACTTCGCTGGTGCCGATGCCGAAGGCCAGTGCGCCGAAGGCACCGTGGGTCGAAGTGTGCGAATCACCGCAGACGATGGTCATGCCCGGCTGGGTCACGCCAAGTTCCGGACCGATCACGTGGACGATCCCCTGATTCTCATGTCCCCGCGGGAAGACGGTGATACCGAACTCCTCACAGTTCTCTTCGAGCGCCTCGAGCTGGCGTCGTGACACCGGGTCGCTCACCGGCGTCGAGATCGGATCGGTCGGAACGTTGTGATCGGCCGTGGCCAAGGTGCGCTCGGGTCGTCGCACGCCTCGCCCGTTCAGTCGCAAACTCTCGAAGGCCTGGGGGCTCGTCACTTCGTGTACGAGGTGCAAATCGATATAGAGCAGTGTCTGTTCGCCGGACGCCTCGATGGCGTGCTCTTCCCAGATCTTCTCGAAGAGGGTCCGGCCAGTCGGCACTTAGCGAATTCCCACGATCTTGAGACGCAGGACACCTGACGGCGCTTCGTATTCGACTGCGTCGCCCACGGCGTGACCGAGCAGCGCGCTGCCCAACGGTGATGTGGGGGAGGCCACGAGTACACCGTCGGGCTTTTCTTCGATCGACCCGATGAAGAACTCCTGGCGGTCATCGTCATCGTCGCCCTCGTAGACGATCTGGACGATGGTGGCGTGTTCGACCGTGTTGGAATTCTCGTCGCGCTCGACGATTTCGTGATTTCGGATCACGTTGTCGATCTGGCGGATTCGCGACTCCATCTTGCCTTGGCTGTCCTTGGCGGCGTGGTAGTCCCCGTTCTCCGAGAGGTCGCCGAGGAGTCGGGCGGACTCGATGACCCGAGCGATCTCGGTACGACCCACGGTCGTGAGTTCGTCGTACTCGGCCTGAAGCTTGTCGAGTGTCTCTTGGGTGATGCGGTGGATTTCGCCGGCCATAGCCTTCTCTTCTAGGGGAGAGAGCGCAATTCTACCGTCCGGATCTGACGAGGCCTCCGACGGGTTTGCTACGCACACGGGCGGGCGAGCAAAATAGACCAAAGAAGGAGACGGCCCGTGAGCAACGAACGCACCCACCGCGTGGCGGTGATCGGTGGCGACGGCATCGGCCCCGAGGTCACGGGCGCAGCGCTTGACGTCGTTCGAGCCGCCGGTGTCACTCTCGCGACCACGTCCTATGAACTCGGCGCCGCTCGGTATCTGAAGGACGGCTTCGTCCTCGATGACGCCACGTTGGAAGAACTTCGGGGCTACGACGCCATCATGCTGGGCGCGGTCGGACCGGCAATTGGCGACACTCGAATTCCCGGGGGAGTACTCGAACGCGGGTTACTGCTTCGATTGCGCTTCGGACTCGACCTCTACATCAACTACCGACCGTTTCGTGGCGTGGCCGGTTCGATCGCGCAAGGATGTGAGTTCGCCATCGTGCGCGAGAACACTGAAGGGCCCTACGCCGGCGAGGGAGGGATCCTTCGGCGCGGTACCCCGCACGAAGTGGCGACCCAGGGATCGGTCAACACGCGCTTCGGCGTCGAGCGTTGCGTGCGTTACGCCTTTGGTCGAACTGCGTCGCTCGAGTCCCCTCGATTGACGCTCGTGCACAAGACCAACGTGCTCACCTTCGCTGGCGACCTCTGGTCGCGTGTCGTGAGCGAAGTGGGCGCAGAGTTCCCCGACGTCGCGGTCGACTACAACCACGTCGACGCCGCGTGCATCTATCTGGTCGAGAGTCCGCAGCGCTACGGCGTCATCGTGACCGACAATCTGTTCGGCGACATCCTCTCGGACTTAGCCGGTGCCGTCACGGGCGGCATCGGGTTCGCCGCGAGCGCGAATCTGAACCCCGCGCGCACCGGCGCCTCGCTCTTCGAGCCGGTCCACGGCGCGGCGCACGACATCGTGGGCACCGGTAAGGCCAATCCCTTGGCCGCGGTGTCGTCGGCCGTTCTCATGCTCGAGCACCTGGAAGAAGTGGCGGCCGCACGACGTATTGCTCGGGCGGTGGCAGACTTTGATGGTGACGTTGCCGTACTGGGTACGGACGGTGTCGCGAAAAATCTAATTGGAAGGTTGTAAATGGCTTTAACCCCCACGAAGAAGATCTGGACGGACGGAGCGCTGGTCGACTGGGAGAACGCGACCACCCACGTACTCAGTCACACGCTGCACTACGGGATGGGCGCCTTCGAAGGCATACGCGCCTACAAGACACCCCAAGGCGTGGCGATCTTCCGTTTGCGCGAGCACATGGAACGACTGCTGCGCAGTTGCAAGATCTTGATGATCGACGTGCCCTACACGCTCGATGAACTGTGCGACGCCGCGGTCGAAACGGTGCGGGTGAACGAGATGAACGACGGTTGCTACATTCGACCGCTCGTTTACCTCGGCTACGGCGAGATGGGCGTGAACCCGATGGGGGCCCCGATCAATGTCATCATCGGCGTATGGCCGTGGGGCGCGTACCTGGGCGCCGACAGCCTCGAAAAGGGCGTGCGGATGAAGATCTCGTCCTGGGCCCGACACCATCCGAACTCGATGCCGACGGCGTCTAAGACCGTTGGCGGCTACGTCAATTCGTGCCTCGCCAAACTCGAAGCGGTGAAGGCCGGCTACGACGAAGCGATCATGCTGGGTACGGACGGCCTCGTCAGTGAGTGCACTGGTGAGAACCTGTTCATCGTGCGCGACGGACTGATCATCAGCCCGCCGCCGTCCGAAGCCGGGGCGCTGCGCGGAATCACTCAGTCGAGCATCGTGAAGATCGCGAACGACCTTGGTCACGCCGTGAGCTTCGAGGCGCTGCGACGCGACGACCTCTACCTCGCCGACGAAGCGTTCCTCACCGGTACGGCCGCCGAGGTCGTCCCGATCGACTCGGTCGATGACCGCGTCGTTGGCGCCGGAAAACCCGGTCCGATAACCATGGAGATCCAGTCGACGTATTTCCAGGCCGTGCGCGGTGCGCGACCGGCCTACGAGAGTTGGCTGACCAAGGTCTAAAGGACCTCGTTGTAGTCTCAAGAAGTGACCCAACCAACGTTTTCCCCAGTTTCAGCGACGGGCCAAGTTCGCCCCACCATGGAGACGGGAATCGCCCAGATCTCTCGGACGCCCAAGGCCGGGCTGTTGCACGCCGTGCCCGCCGCCGGTCAAGCGGGTCGCGGCACCCAGGCGCCCGGTGAAGGATTTGCGTTGACCATCGCCGCTCGTGAGTGCGCGAAACTGATCTTCGATCACGAGCACGACCGTCACGACGTCGCCCTCGGCATCGGACTGGTCGCCGCCAAGCGCGCCAGCCTCATCGGACGCGGTCCGCAGTTGGGCGACGTCAAGGTCGCGATGGACCTTTACGGACTGCGTGACGCGCCGTCGATCGATCACCAGTTGAGCGAACCGTTTCGTGGTCTGGCGCACAGTTACGTCCTTCAGCGCCGGTTCGTCGACGCCGTCGACGGCGATGAACTTGTCGCGACGGGTGCCCCAACTTCTCTTTAGTTCTCAACTCGTAAAGGAGTGACATGAGTTTCGTCCTCACCGAAGAACAACGGGCTTTTCGCGACGTGATGCGCAGTTTCGTCGACGAACAGGTCGCCCCCTACGCCGCCGAGCACGACCGCGATCAGACCTATCCCCAAGAGAGTTTCGACGCCTGCGTGAAGATGGACCTGCCCGCGATGCAGGTCCCTGCCGCTTACGGCGGCGTCGGGGCGGACATGGTGACCCAAGCAATCATGGTCGAACAGTTGGCGCGTGGATGTGCATCGACGTCGGTCACGATCCTGATCTCCAAACTGGCGATGCTGCCCATCATGAACTTCGCCTCCGAAGAGATCAAGCAGGCCTACCTGCCGCGTATTGCGTCGGGTGAGATCCAGGGGAGCTACTGCCTCTCGGAAGCCGACGCCGGATCCGACGTCGCGGCCATGCGCTGTCGCGCGGTACGCGACGGCGACGACTACGTCTTGAACGGTTCGAAGTATTGGATCACCAACGCCGGGGTCTCGGACACCTACACCGTGTTCGCGACGACCGACCCGACAGCGCGCACCCACGGCATTACGTGTTTCCTCGTCGAGAAGGGCCCCGGCGTCGAATTTCCCAAGCACGAAGACAAGATGGGACTCCGAGCCTCGCCGACCGGCGAGGTCGTCTTTCACGACGTTCGTGTCCCGGCGTCGCATCGGATCGGCAACGAGGGTGAAGGGTTCCTCATGGCGATGCACACGCTGGACCGGTCCCGCCCGACGATCGGCGCCCAAGCTGTCGGCATTGCCCAGGCGGCGATTGACTTCGCCGCTCACTACATGAAGGGTCGCAAGGCCTTCGGTCGACCGATTGCCGACCTGCAGGGACTGCGATTCATGCTGGCCGATATGGCGATTCGTACCGAAGCGGCGCGCGCGTTGGTCTATCAGGCATGCGCGACAATCGACGCTGGCGATCCCGATGGCAACCTCTCGTACCTGGGAGCAGCCGCGAAGTCTTTCGCCTCCGACACCGCGATGAGCGTCACCACTGACGCCGTTCAACTCCTCGGTGGTTACGGCTTCACGAAGGAGTTCCCGGTCGAACGTTTTATGCGCGACGCGAAGATCACGCAAATCTACGAGGGTACCAATCAGATCCAGCGCGTAGTCATCGCAAAACACCTGCTCAAGAATTGATATACGCAACTTCGAGGTGCTTATGTGTAACTTGCCATTACGTCTTTCAAGTACTCATTCGACCCGCGGCGGTTTCGAGATCCAGTGCTTTCCGCCGTCAGCCGTACTCCAAAGAGTCAATTTCTCATTGTTATTCTCTTCATTGCCCAACACAATGCCGTGATCAACGTTGAAAAACACGACCTCAGAGGTACCTCCGTCTGATCCACCAAGCAGGGGCCGCACAGGTTCCCAAAGGGCACCGCCATCGTGCGTGACCAATAGCGAACTCCGACCCCCTACCAAGAAAGCCTCCTGTTTAGTGACCAAATCGATGGCCCCGAGATACCCGAAATCAATGTTTGAATCGGTCTTCAGTTCCCATGTGCGACCACCGTCACTCGATTCGAGCACTGACTTAATCTGACTACCGGTGCTGGGTCCCGAGGCGCACACCGTCATCAGTGTTCCGTTCGGCGCCGCCGAGAGAACCGCTGACAGGGCGCCAATGTGACATGGCACTTGGCGACTTGACCAGGACCTTCCGCCGGTAGAGGTAAACCAAAGAGGAACGACGCTCGGGCCGCCATTAGTGCTGACGGTTGGCGCCAACATCAAATACGCGCTCAATCGATTGATGCGAATCAAGTAACTCTGTCCGTGCGCACCATATGAGATCCCTCCGCTGTGACCTTTCGGACCCACCAAAGAAGACTCCCAGGTGCGCCCCCCATTGTTTGACTCACGAAGTTGCACTGGACACGCCACATCGGAAGCCGTCTCAGCGCGCGTGCACGTGGCAACGACGATCCAGACCGAGCGTCCAATTGCCTTTACGTCCAGAACAAATCCCGATTGAGGACTCCTGGTCCACGTCTTAGCGTTGTCGTGGCTTACGAAAAGCTGCGGACCGTATAAGAATGCGTCACCGTATCCGTCAGTCGTAAGCGAGGAACTGAAATCACTGTTGGCGCAGTCCCACGTCATTACATCAACCAGCGATTTGAAGATTTCACCACCGTCCGTTGACTTCCCCACGAGGTCCGAGCACACCTTTCCACTGGGAGACTCTCTAGTAAACACGCCGAACCCGGACGACGAGTTGGCGAAATCGAACGACTCCATTGAAAGTGCAAATCCCGGCGGCGCTGTCGTGGTAGTCGACGCGGCTGACGACGCAGGCTGAGCCGACCACAGAGCGATCGACATACTGCAAAGCAGTCCAAAGGAAGCGGCGAAGGTGAATGGACGCATCCACGTGCGACCGGTTACCCTCTTCTCGCCACTGGGTATTGCTGCTGACATTAGAAGTCCTCTTCTCTCCATTTTCTTCTTAGCTTGATTTCGTTACGGAGTTCAGTCCTCAATGCAATGTGGCATTCATGGCACGTCGAGGCCTCCGATATTGCGGATCAGTCACTCATGTTGACTGTATACCGTGGTACGGAGTAAATTTGAGACATGACAGGCGAGTTATCCGCTCTTGGCCGCTACACGGGTCCCGCCACCCTCGTACTATCGAGTCTCGCCGACGGGCCCAAGCACGGCTATGCCCTGACCAAGGACATTGAGCACTTCGCTGGCGTTCACCTCGCGCCGGGGACTTTGTACGCAGCTCTCGATCGGCTCGTTGACCACGGTCTCATTGAAGGACTCGAGGCCGTCGGAAGGCGACGCCCATACAAGATCACTGCCGTGGGAGCGACCGCTCTCATGGCGCACTTGCAAGCACAGCGTCGCGTAACCGAAACGGGTCTTGGTCGTCTCTCCGGTGAGTGGGGGACGCCATGAATTCTGTGGAACGACGCGCCCGCCGTTTGCTGCGCTGGTATCCGCGTTGGTGGCGCGAGACCCACGAAGAGGAGTTTGTCGTACTGCTCGAAGATTCAATGGTGGATCGACCATTCTGGCCGGGTCGATCACTCAACATCGTCATGAACGCACTGCGAGTCCGGTCCGAACAATCTCGAACTTCGTATCGGCGACTGCTCGTTTCAAGCAGTGCACCACTCGTCGTACTCATTGCGGTGATCGGTTTCGCCACGAATGGCTTCGGACTTTTGTCCGTATCGGGTCCGACGAAGGGTGGGATGCCGTACAGCCAAAACAAAATCGTTCCTTACAACAAAATTCCCGACTACCTTTCGGTCTACATCGGGCCAAATAAAGTCGGATACACACCAAAGGCCTACCTCGCCGCGCCCGATGGCTCCTCCAATGATTCTCTGGACGGTCGGATTGCACCCGTCTTCGCCAGCAACCTGACGACGCTTCTCGGACACGAATATCCGGGAATTGGCTTTGTGCGGCTTGGCACGTCGCCTTGGGCACTTTCTTGCAAGCCTGAGAGCGTGTATTCCGAGACCGCGGGCGGTGGGCAAACCATTACCACGATTCCGTGTCCTTCGACGACGCTCGTTCTCCCGAATGTTGTGGGCATGGTGACACCCACTGCGGTCGGCGAGCTCTCCGGGCTCGGAGTCGGAGTGGTCATACAGGACGTCCATAGCACTTCGGTTCCGCTAGGACACATCGTTTGGACTTCGCCGCGAGGTGGGGCCACCGTTCATGCGCGCCAGCAGGTGGTTGTTGGCATCTCGGTGCCAAACTGAGTTTCTCCTACGGATGGAAGACGTTCGTTTTGCACGGACACCTCAGCACCAAAATGGGAGCGGACTTGTTTTTTTGCTTCGCGATTAGCGAAGCGCCTTCCAGCGCCATCGCTCGCCCTGGCCCAAGCGTTCTGGGACTGACTGTCGCGACGTGGCGAAGACTGACCCAAGGAGCGTCAGTGACGTCAAGAGGATTGCGTTTCGAGCAACGAAATCACGTATCGCGAGGTACGTAGACGTCTCGAGTGAATTGTGGATGAAGAGCCAGGGAATGAGAAAATTCGCGAGCGCGAGTACGCACGCTCGACCGAGCCAGCTACGTAACCCGACCTCTCGGATGACGAGCACCAGCAATGGCGCGAAGGCGAAGTAGTGGTCCCACGCCACTGGGGAGCCGAGGACGCTGGCGTAGAGGACACAGACCATCGCGGAGATCTCGCAGTCCATCTTCCACAGTTTCTGGGAAGCGCAGAGACCCAGGGCGATGACCAGGACCGAAAATACTCCGTCCCAGGCCCAATTGAGTAGTCCGATGTGGAACGGCGCGCGCATGAAGAACGAGGTGATACTCGAGCTCGCGTACGTCGCGGCTCCGCCGTTGGCGAATCGTCCGAACTCTTTGTGACCGACGATGAGGACCCGCACGAAGGTCGAGAAACTCGTCGGCCAGAGGATCCACGCGATCGACGTCGCGACGGCGGTCGTGACCAATGCCGTGATCGCTTCACGGAACTGTCGACGCCAGAACCACATGATGATGAACACGACCGGGTAGATCTTGAAGGCCGTGGCGAGTCCCACCAATATTCCGCGACCGCGGCCCTTCACGACGAGCGAGTCGAGGACCACGATCAGCAGCAAAATCGTCGCCGTCTGTCCCCAGATGAGGCATTCGACCTCGACCGGCATGAGCACAATGGACGCGAGAGCGAACCAACAACCTATAGCGAGCGAGGTCGTCCAGTGTCGAGGCGTCAGTCGGTTGAGACAGACCGCGAGCGACACCGCAAGACAGAGAATGCTCAACCACGACCACAGGAAGGGAATGGTCGACGTCGGCAGCCAGACCAGGGGCCAGAACAAGAAAATCGCCCCCGGCGGGTAGGTGAACGCCTCGACTCCGAAGGGAACGTAAATGTTGCCGGTGCGTCGCAGCGTCTGAAGGTTGGTGACACGACCCTTGAGGTCTCGGAACACGTAGGTATAGCGGCCCGCGAAGGTCCACGGGTGAAAGCCGTGCGTCCGTGCTACGAGTATCGACATGACGAGTGTCGCGAGAAGTCCGAGGACGACAGCGCCGATTCCTAACGGCGTCACGCGTCGAGGTCGATCGAGAAGCGTCAAAGTCGTCTCAGCGATCAGCGACGCCGTGACAGCACGGGACGCCAGCCAGATCCATCGCCCCAGGCCGCGACACCATCAGACTCTCCCCAATCTGCGTCCTGAGTACATTTCTCGCAGCAACAACACGATGCTCGACCTTCCCAAGGGCTCGAAGAAATCAAAGTGAGTTTTCCGTAATCTTCAATGTGGCGTTGGTTGATACCGGTTTTGTTGGAGCCGAACCGAGTTCGACCGCGATAGCGTGGACTATGTCCTCTCGTCATCGGGCCGAAATGGTCCCCCCGCCGTTCTTTCAATCTACGAGGTACGACCACACCTCTTGGGGCCAGGAACGGTTGGGCCAGGACCACGAATTAGTCGCGGCCACCGCCAAGAAGAGAGTTAACTATGGCCCCGACCACGGGTAACGCCGCCGAGACGTCGCGACGGGGATTGCTCAAGATCAGTGAGTCGACGATCCTCACCGCCGTTGACGGACTCGATCTCCGTGGCCACGCCAAGATCAGTGCCGTCGTGGGTATACCGCTTCGAAACCTGCAGCAACGACGCGAGGTTGCCACCTTCGCGGCCACCGCGCCCATTGCCGCCGTCACCGCAATGCTCGAGGTGCTCGCCATGGCTCCTCTGGAAAGAGTCATTGCCGCACTGGGCGAACACGCGGACACGCCGAACTTCGAACAGCTCAGCGAGGCCATCGACACCGTGAGTCGCGACGGGGCGACGATCGACGACGTCGTCGCGGTGCTCACCTTCGCCATCGCCGAAGAGTTCCCGGCCGCGCCGCATTGTCGCCGACTGCTCGACGAACGCGCGGAATTGGGGCTACCCGATTTGCCCGACGTCGTCGTTACGTCAACGCTGCTCGTCCCGAAAGAGACCGCCCCCGAAATCAAGGAACAGCGACGACGGCGTCGCGAGGAAGAGAAGAAACGAAAACGAGGGCCGACGTCGCAGCGCCCCCCGCGACCGACCAAGATCAAACCGTCTCCGAAAGTGCGCCCGACGCAAAGTGAGACACGGAGCGTCGTCGATGAGTCGGGCGAACGTCGCCGACCGATGATCTTCACACCGGCGGAGCTCGATCGCTTCGATCCCGAGCACGCCCTGGTGGGTACGGTCGTCATCGCCGAGGTACCGTTCGGCGCCACTGATCCCTCCGTCCCCGAACAGAAATCGAAAGAACGCCCGGCCCTCGTGGTCGCGGCCAGCGCCGACGCGGTGCTGGTACGTCCTATCTATTCCAGTGGCGCCTCGACGAGGAACGTCCTACGGGCGTGGCGTCGACTCGGTCTCGATCACGTCTGTTATGTCGATGACATTCGTGTTGTTCTCAACGTCGCTCCTAATGAGTCACTGGAGCGCGTGGGTCGACTGACGGATATGGAGTGGAACGCCCAACTCTGATCTGGCGCAGGAGCAGCACGACGCCCGAGAGCGCCAGGACGAGACCGGCAATTTGAACGCCGAGGGAACCGCTATGGGACTCTTGACCGAGGAGTAACCGCTCGTCGAGCGAGCGTACGACGCCCCAGACGATCAACGCCACGCCAGTGAGGACGCCGACGCGACGGTTGACGCGAAGGTGCTCGATCGCGAGTAGTGCGAGCCACAAGAGGCCGTCTTCCGCACCCTGGATGAGCGGCACCGGGACTCGTTTGCCGACTTGACCGGCGTAATGGATGCCGAACCATTGGTGGGTGAGGTGGCCTCCGCCGTTGACCATGAACTGGGGACCGAGCACGCGTCCGAGCGCCCATCCGGCGATGAGTGCCGGCACGAGCGCGTCGGTGAAACGCGCCAGTGAACTCTCGGGCCACCACCGACGCTGGAGGTAGAGACCGACGGGCAGGGCCAGTGCGATGCCCCCGAAGCTCGCGAGACCGCCCTGCCAGACGGCGATCCATCGCGCGGGGCGATCGGAGTAGTAGCCCCAATTGGTCGCGATGTTGGCGAGGCGCGCACCGAGTAAACCAGCCACGATGAGGGAGAACGCGTACTTGCCAAACGGCGCGACGTCGAAGTCAGACTTAGAGAGTCGCCTGCGAGCGTAGAGGAAACAGACGTAGGCCGCGATCGCGAGACCGAAGCCGTAGGTGTGAAAGTTAAGAGGGCCGAGGTGAAACGAAGTGGGAACGCCCGACACGGCTAGGCCCGCGGGCGACCAAGACCAAAGAATCCGTAGCCGAGGCGAACCGGCACGACGTGCACCTGCGTGCCGGTCATCTCAGCTTCAATCATCTTGCCGTCACCGACGTACATTGCCACGTGCTCGTCGCCGCCATAACCGTAGAAGAGGAGGTCACCGGGCTCGATGTCGACGAGCGGTACGCGCAGGGTGTCCTCGTACTGCGCCCCGGAGTAATGCGGGAAGTCAATGCCCGCGGCTTCGTAGGCCAGCATGATCAGTCCCGAGCAGTCGACGCCGGATTTACTCGCCCCACCCCAGACGTACCAGGTGCCGATGTACCCCATCGCCGCGCGGATCGCGATGTTGGCCCGCGAGTCCGGTGGGGGATTTGTGATGCCGTCGGCGAGGGACTGCGAGTTGAACGACGTCACTACCTTGGCCGACGCGGCCGCCTGGGCCTGGGCGATGAAGGTGGCGATGTTGCCCTTCACCTGCGACAATGCATGGTTGAGCGACGATTGGTACTCGTTCGCTGAATGGAACGACTTCGCCGCCGCCCGAGTAAGACTGGCCGCCCGGCCCACCTCACTCGCCAGGATGTTGCGCTCCTGGGTCAGTTCGATCTTGTAGTTCTTCAGGTTCGAGAGGGTCGCGGCGACGTTGCCCTGGGCCAACTGGTTGTAGACGTTGGTCGCGCCGATCTTCGAGGCGCTGTTGGAGAAGAGGGGATTGTTGCTCGCGGCCGACCCGTTGGTCACGTAGGCGAAGACGGCTTCGGCGCGCAGCTGCGAGTCGCCCTTGGCGACGTTCTTCTTGATCACCTTGACGTCAGCCTTGGTGTTCGTGATCTCGTTGGCGATCTTGTCCAACTTGATCTTGGCGAGGTCGTACTTCTGTCCGAGGTAGTCGACGTGCGCGCTGATTCGATTGATCTGCTTGAGGAGTTGGTTCGCTCTCGCACGGTCCGTGCTGAGGGTCGAGGCCGACGCGAGATGCGAAGAGGAGGTCACAGTGCCAAGACACACTGCGACCACAGCCAAAATGGAAAACATCCATCGGAAGCGCCTGAGTTCCCTTGCTGGCCGTAGCGTCGGGGGCGCAAAGCGCACGACGTCAGTCACGCGACAAGGTTACCGGTTGTGGCCGTTCCCGTGCAGGCCCGATTGAGTAAGAAGTTCTCTAAGACCTGATCAATACGGGTGAATCGCTTCAGTATTCATAGTAATTCTGAGGTGTGATCGGACAGTTTGTTGCCTGAGAATAGGCTCGGCGCATGTCGAATCGTTCTCGCGCGTTACCGCGTCGTTCCTGTCTCTCGACGCCGGGCTCGTCCGAGCGCTTCCTCGCGAAGGCGCCGATCGCCACGACGGACTTCTCCTTCCTCGACCTCGAGGACTCCGTCGCTCCGAACGAGAAGGTCGCCGCGCGCGCCAAGGTTGCCCAGGCGATACGCACTCTCGACTGGGACGACCGCGTGCTGTGCGTGCGAGTGAATGCGTGGGACACGCCCTGGACCTACGGCGACGTGATCGACGTCGTCTCGAGCGCGGGGCCGCGCTTGGACGAGGTCATGCTCCCCAAGGTGCAACGGGCCTCGGACGTTGTTGCGCTTGATCTCCTGCTCTCCCAGGTGGAGCGAAACGCCGGCCTCGAGCCCGGCCATATCGGCATCGAGGCCCAGATCGAAACGGCTGAAGGCCTCATCAACGTGGAAGAAATCTGCGCGTCGTCACCTCGGCTGGAGTCAATCGTGTTCGGTCCGGCCGACTTCGCAGCCTCGATCGGCATGCCCGTGACGACGATCGACGAGACGATTCATCACGGCCCGTCGAATCCCTTCAGCTACGTCTTCGCCAAGATCTTGATGGCCGGACGGGCCAACGGTCTGCACGTGATCGACGGACCGTTCCTCAAGGTTCGTGACCTCGAAGCGCTGCGCTACGCGGCGCGGATCTCGGCCTCGTACGGTTTCGACGGCAAGTGGGCGCTCACCCCCGACCAGGCGGTCGTGCTCAACGAGGTCTACTCGCCGAGCCAGGAACTCTTTGACAAATCCTTCGACATCCTTGACGCCTACCGCGTCGCCACGGAGAAGGACCACACCGGCGCGGTCATGTTCGGAGACGAGATGATCGACGAGGCCTCGGCCAAAATCGCGAACTCGTTCGTCGCTCGCGGAGCGCGATCAGGGATGAAGCGCACCGCGCAATAAAAGATCTTTAATAGGACTCATTCCTATTAAAGTGTGGTCATGGCCACCGCCCTCGCGCCGGGCTCCACCAGACGCAGTCGAGTCCGCGCCTCGTTCTCACCCAGTGAATGGCGTCGCCTCTACGCCATGTTTGGCTTCATTGCCCTCCTGCACGTGGTCGGCTGGACGCTGCTCATACTCGCCTCGACGCACCACTACAGCATCGGCACCAAGGGCGCGCTCGGCGTCGGCACCGGGGTCCTCGCGTATTCGCTCGGCATGCGCCACGCTTTTGACGCCGACCACATCGCCGCGATTGACAACACCACGAGAAAGTTCATGGCCGAGGGAAAGCGTCCGATGTCCGTCGGCTTCTTCTTCTCGCTCGGTCACTCGACGATCGTTGTCTGCCTCACGGTCCTGTTGGGACTCGGGGCACGAGCGCTTGGATCCCAGGTGCGCAACAACAACTCGCCGCTGCACCACTACGGCACGCTGATTGGCACCGTCGTCTCAGGAAGCTTCCTCTACCTGATCGCGATCTTGAACCTCATCATCCTCTGGGGCATTGTCCGACTGTTCATGCAGATGCGCCAAGGGCGCTTTGATGACTCGGAGTTGGAGAAGCACCTCAACTCACGCGGTTTCATGATGCGATTCTTTGGACCACTCGCTCGCTCGATCGATGAACCCTGGAAGATGTACCCGTTGGGCGTGCTCTTCGGTCTTGGTTTCGATACCGCCACCGAGGTCGCGTTTCTGGTGCTGACTGGCACGGTCGTCGCGGGCGGACTGCCGTTCTGGGCGGTGCTGAGTTTACCGATCCTCTTCGCGGCGGGCATGAGTCTTCTCGACACAATCGACGGCTCGTTCATGAATTTTGCCTACGGCTGGGCCTTCTCCAAGCCGGTGCGCAAGGTCTATTACAACATTGCGATCACCGGTCTGAGCGTCTTCGTCGCGTTCTACATCGGGACGCTCGAACTCTTGCAGGTTCTCCAGAGCCAGTTGAAACTTCACGGTGGCATTTGGAACTACGCGGCCGGGTTCTCCATTAACGGGGCCGGCTTCGTCATCGTCGGTATCTTCGTTGCGACCTGGACGTTCGCTCTGCTCTATTGGAAGTACGGCCACGTGGAAGAGCGCTGGGAGCGCGCTGCCCTAAAGGCCCAACAGGCTCGCGGCGAGAAGTTGGACTTGCACTCGGCCGGCATCACGCTCGGTAAGGTCCACAAGCCCTTCACCATCGACGCCGAGTAGAGCTACTTCGCGTCTTCGAGCAGTCGACGCGCTATCACTTTCAAGCAGAGTGTCTCGTCGGCGCCCTCGAAGATAGACAGCACTCGTGCGTCAACGTAGTAGCGACTGACCGGAAACTCCTCGGCGTAGCCCATCCCACCGTGTATCTGCATGGCCTCACGGGTCACCCACTCCGCGGCCCGACAGACGTAGGCCTTGGCCATCGAGGCTTCGAGCCCACCGTCACCTCGACCCATCTGTCGCGCGACCTCGAGGGCGAACTGGCGCGAACACTGGATGATCGCAGCCATGGTGCCCAACTTCACACGGGTCAGTTCGTAGTTCAAAATTGGTTGACCGAAGACCACGCGATTGCGCGCGTATTCGAGTGCCGCTTCGTACGCGGCCTGCATCACGCCAATGGCGCGTGCCGCGGTCTGGATTCGGCCGTTCTCGAATCCGGACATTTGGAAGTAGAAACCACGCCCGAGTCCCTCCTCGCCACCGACCAGGTCGCGGTCGGGAACGAACCAGTGGTCGAAGCTCAGTTCGTACGAGTGCATGCCGCGATAACCGATCGTGTCGATGGGACGTCCTTCGAGGCGGCCCTGGCCGTGGCCCGGGCCGACGTGCGCGCCCTCGGTGAGCACGAAACCTTCGCTTTCGGCCTGGTGCTTCTCGACGAGGAATAGGGACAGTCCCCGATGCGTTGCACTGCGATCTGCGTCGGTGCGCGCGAGCAGCATCAAGACGTCAGCGCGCGCCGCGAACGTGCACCACGTTTTCGTGCCGTTGATGAGCCAGCCGCCCTCGGTCTTCGTCGCACTCGTCGTCACGCCCGCGACGTCGCTCCCGAAGTCCGGTTCGGTCACCGCCACCGCGGCGAGGACGTCGCCGGAGGCGAGTCGGGGCAGCCATCGTTCCTTCTGCTCTTGCGTGCCGCCGTTCACGAGCGCGCGCGTCAAAATCTCCGGACGCGTGATCAGCGATCCGCCGACGCCGAGAGCACCCCAGGAGAGTTCCTCGGTCGCCACCACCATTCCGAGGTACTCCGATTCGCCGCCGGAGGCGAAGCCGCCGAACTCTTCGGGTACCGAAAGACCGAATCCGCCAAGTGCGGCGAGTCCCGAGATAACGGATTCGGGAATGTCGGCGTTCGCCCGGTGCACGTGTTCGGCGTGCGGGCGCACCTGCTCGAGGGCGAATCGGTGAAAGGTGTCGGCCACCATCTCGAAGTCCTCACCCAGGTGACGCGGTCCGGGGCTTTCGGCGAGGCTGGCGACGAACTGCGGATCGCGGTAGGTGCTCACGAACGCGGCGTAGGGCCGGTACCAATCGTCCTCGACCGCCCAGAGAACTTCTCGTCCGAGAATCCGCGATGCGAGGTCACTCAGTGCAATCGCGAGGAACGCGGCGACCAGATTCGACTCGACCTCGCCCTGGGCGGCGTAGGTGAGCGACGCGCGCGCCGTGGCGAGGGCGCTCGCGGCGTGCGCGACGTCGTAAGCGAGGCTCTGGTGGGCGTCGACGCCACCACCGCGCTTCAGCGAAATCAGTGCGCCGCCAATTACTGACTGCGCGCGCTCGACGAGTTCCGCGGCGTTGACGAGATCGAGCGGGGGAACGGTCACTCCAGAAATTTAACGGGTGGAGCAAGCGGTCCCTGAGACCTAGGCTCCTAAGCGTGAATGTGACAATGCTCCTCGCCGATTCGGCCCAAGTGGCCGACGGAAAGCTCTACATCCTGGGTGGTGGCTGGTCGGTCACCGGACCGAATCCCACGCCGTCGGCCGTCGCCATAAAGGTCATGGTCGATTGGCACGAATTCAATGCCAGCCATCACTGGGAACTGTTCCTCGAAGACGCCGACGGCCAGCCGGTGCGTCTCGATACGCCCGACGGTCCCCAGCCGATTGAGGTGCGCGGTGATTTCTCGGCCGTGGCGCCCGAAGGCGTGCCGGTCGGCACGCCCGTTGACGTGCCGATTGCGGTCAACTTCGGACCGATTCCCCTGCAAGAGGGCTCTCGATTTACCTGGCGCATGGTGATCGACGGTGACTCGTTGCCCGGCGCCACCGTTGCCTTCACGACGCGCCCGTCACTACCGAGTGTCGACGAAGAGTAAGTCGAAGTGATCGCGGCGTGCGAGAGGATGGACCCGTGAGTTCATTTGAACGTCCCTTCGGGCGCTACTTCGAAGAGTTCGAGGTCGGCGACGTCTACAAACACTGGCCCGGTAAGACGATCACTGAGGCCGACGACCATCTCTTTTGCATGATCACGATGAACCATCATCCGTTGCACACCAACGCGTGGTTCGCCGAACACGAGACCGTGCACCACAAGAACGTCGTCGTCGGAAACCTCGTCTATTCCCTGGTCCTGGGAATGAGCGTCCCCGACGTCTCGGGCTCGGCGATCGCGAATCTCGAAGTCGAGACATTGGTACATCGAAACCCGACGTTTCACGGCGACACGATTTACGCCGAGACGCACGTGCTCGAGAAGATCCCTTCGACGTCGAAGAACGACCGGGGCATCGTCATCGTCGAGACGAAGGGCTTCAATCAAGACGGCCTCGAAGTCTGTTACTTCCGACGCAAGGTAATGGTCTGGAAGCGAGCATTCGCTCCGGAGCGGCAGCGTCCGTACAGTGGCGACGTCTGGGCGTAACGACCACGCGGCGTTTCGACGAGTCCTGCGTCGAAACGCGACGCAACTGGCGCGCGATCTGCCCTGGATAGAGCACGCCGATCCCTGGGCGGTGTTGGTGAGCGAAGTCATGCTCCAACAGACGCAAACGTCGCGGGTCATTGCTCCGTGGACGAAGTTCGTCAACGCCTTCCCGACGCCAACCTCGTGCGCCAACGCACCATTGTCCGAGGTACTACGGCTCTGGAGTGGACTCGGCTACCACCGTCGGGCCAAGGCCCTGCACGACGCGGCGACGATGATTCGCGACGTGTTCGATGGTGCGGTGCCCGGTGCCGTGGTGGACCTGCGACGACTTCCCGGCGTCGGTGAGTACACGGCGAACGCCGTTGCTTCGTTCGCCTTCGGCCAAAGCGTCGCCGTCGTTGACACCAACGTCGGTCGAGTTCTCGCGCGCGCCATTGCGAATCAGACCCTCAGCGTCGGCGACGCACGGTCCACCGCGAACGAACTCCTGCCCCGAAAGGACGCGGCGTCGTTCAACCAGTCCATGTTGGACCTCGGGGCGCAATACTGCACGTCGACGCCGCGCTGTCAGTCGTGTCCCGTAGCTCGCGTCTGCCAATGGAACCGGGAAGGCGGCCCGGACCCGGCGCCGCGAAGCGCGGGCGTGTCGCGGCCGCAGCCGAGATTCCAGGGATCGGATCGTCAGGCTCGGGGGCGAGTACTGGCGGCACTTCGGGAGCGGCCGCGCTCCGTGCAACACCTCGTGACGTGCGTCGACGACAATGACCCCCAACGAAGTGCGACTCTTGTCGCCGCATTGATTGCCGATGGTCTCATCGAAAAACATGGACAACGCGTGCGCCTGAGCGGCGACGAGTAAGGAACTCAATGTGCTCGGGGCGTGCTCGGCCCTCGATAATCTCGACTTCGTGAGTTCTATCGACGTTGCACGATTCAGGGAGGTCCTCGGACATTTCGTCACGGGAATCGCCGTCGTCACCGCCGACACGCCCGAGGGACCGGTCGGATTTACCTGTCAGACCTTCGGCGCTCTTTCACTCGAACCCTCCCTGATTTCGTTCTCAGCCGTGTCGGCCAGCAATTCGTGGCCACGGGCTCGTGAAGTTGGCGTGGTGGGCGTGAACATTCTCTCCTCCGAGCAAGAGGCGGTCGCCCGGGTCTTTGGCAAGCCGGGCAACGCTAAGTTCGCCGGTATTGGCTGGTCACCCGGGCCGAGTGGCGCGCCGATGATTGACGGAGCGCTCGCTCATTTGGAGGGCCGAATCGAGTTCGTCACGACCCAAGGTGACCACGACATTGTCGTAGTAGCGGCGGAGTACGTCGTCAGCCACCACGGCGCGCCGCTGGTTTTCTACCGGGGCGGTTTTCGCGGCTTCGATTGATTCGAAAGATTTCACTACGCTTCGTTGCGTGATGGCACTCGTCAGTCCCGTTGGTGTTCGAACGAGGCGCTGATGACGCTCGCTCTCAAGATCATCATCGTTGTCGTGGTCATTCTGGTCGTCGGGGTCGCCGCCCTGCGGATTCGCAAGCTCCGGCGAGACGAAATTCGAGAACTCTCACAACCGGTCGAACGTCGCCTCATGTCACCACCGCCGTCACCGTACGCGCCGTCCAAGGGATTCCGACTTCTCGACGGGCCACTCGACGCGACCCGCCGTCCCGAGCCCCTTCGGCCCCGACTCGAAACCGATCGAGCGTACGTCTTCAGTGAAACGCAAATGCCCGGCGACGGTGAGGTGATCCCGTCACATCTTCGCCACAATGAGCAGTGGGCATTGTCGAAGTCCGCGCGACATTCGGTGTCGTTCACGGGAATGCGCGTCGGCGTCACTGCGTTGATCATCGTCGTAATCGTCGGTGGGATCGGTCTCTACCTCCAGCATCGCTCGAAGGCCGTCCCCACGACGTCGACAACTACGACAACCACCAGGCCACATTCGACGACGACCACAACCGCGCTGGCTCTACCCTCGTCGTTCGTCGCGACGTCCACGAGTGGCGAGACCGCGACCTATCGCGTGCCCCTCAAGAACTACGCCGTCGTCGTGCACGGTGCACTCGGGCCGACGTGGGCCGCGTACAAAATGGGTCCTCGGAGCACACTCGAATGGCAGGGCACCGTCAAGCAAGGAGCCGTCGAGTCACTTCAGATGATTGGGGATTCGCAGATCACGATCGGTGCGCCCAAGAGCGCGAGCGTCACGGTCGAAGGGAAAACCGTAGTCTTCCCGTCGCCGCTGCCGACGACGCTGGTGTTGTCCTTCGTCTCGTCATAGCGCGCCGATCTCCTTCAGCGTCCACGCGAGGACTTGGGCTTCGTCGCGCCACGCGTCGTAACGCCCCGACGGACCACCGTGGCCCGCGCCCATCTCGGTCTTCAAGTAGGCGACGTTCTCAGCGTTGGCGTCGCGGATCTTCAGAACCCACTTGGTCGGCTCCCAAAATCCGACGCGCGGGTCATTGAGTCCGCCCGACGCGAAGAGATGCGGGTACGTACGCGGCGTCCCGTCGGCGTTCGTCGCGACGACATTGTCGTAGGGGGAGTAGCTCTTCATCGTGCGATAGGCCATCGCGCTCGCGTCGGGGTTGCCCCATTCTTCCCACTCACCAACGGTGAGCGGGAGCGACGCGTCGAGCATCGTCGTGAGGGCATCGACGAAGGGCACGTCGGCCACCACGCAGCGAAAGAGCTCGGGGGCCAGGTTCATGACGGCCCCCATGAGAAGGCCGCCGGCCGACCCGCCACGAATCGCCAGCTGCTCACTCGTCGTCCAACCACGCGCAATCAGCTCTCGAGCGACGGCGACGAAGTCGCTGAAGGTCGTGGGCTTTTGGGCGAGTTTCCCCGTCTCGTACCAGGAGCGGCCCATCTCGCCTCCGCCTCTGACGTGGGCGATCGCGAAGATGACACCGCGCTCGAGCAACGACAGCCGCAGCGACGAGAACGCGGGGTCGATCGAGATCTCATAACTGCCGTAGCCGTAGAGCACGACGGGGGAGGGCACCAATGCGCGGAGGTCGCCGTCAGCGCCCACCTCAACGAGGTCGGCGCGCGCCACGACCGAGACTGGTATTCGCACTCCGTCGCTGGCCGTCACCCACAGACGTCCCGTCGCGTACTGATCGGCGTCGTAACCGCCAAGAACGATTTGTTGCTTGCGTACGATCATCTCTCCAGTGGCGATGACGATGTCACCGACCAACCGGGGAGTGACGAGTGAGGTGACCGACACCCGTAACTGCGCCGTATCGAAGTTGGGGTTCGCCGAGAGCGACACGGTGCTCGGACTCGCCGGGCCCTCAACCATGCGTGAGCGTTCGAGGAGGTCATCGCCGAAGGGATCCGCGCCGCTCAACATCGACACGAGTCGAACTGCCGCACCGCCGTCGTGCCGTTCGCTGATCGCGAGGAACGATTTAAAGGCGTCGACGCCGTCGAGTCGAGAGCCCGGTCGCTCGGGGATCACCTCGCGCCATTCACCGCCGTCGACTTCGCGCGCCAGCAACCGAAAGTCCCTCGCCCCTTCGTTGGTGACTTTCAGCCACCACGCGACGCCGTTTTCGTCGACGAAGTGTTCGACGCCGTATTCGACGCCGTGTCGGCGCGCCTCGAGCAATGTCAACGCTCCGGTTGGATCGTGGGCGTCGAGAAAGTGCACCTCGGTCGTCATGGATGAACCGAGGTGCACGTAGATGACGGCGTCGTCGCGACTGCGACCGACTGCCAGGTTGAACTGGGCGTCGTCCTCTTGAAAGATCAGCACGTCGGTACTGGTGTCGGTCCCGAGTTCGTGGCGCCAGAGTTGAAACGGTCGCTTGGCGTCATCAACGCGCGTATAGAAAAAATGTCGACTGTCCATGGCCCAGGCGAAGCCGTAGTGGACGTCGTCAAGTTCATCGTCAACGGAAGGCTGTCCGGCGAGCGGACGCACCGTGACGTGGTGGAGTTCGTCGCCGTCGAAGTCCGTTCCGACGCAGACCCAGTCGTCGTCGGGGCTCAAGGCGAGAACTCCGACCGAGAAGTAGTCACTATCGCCGGCTTCTGCGTTTTCGTCGAGGATCACCTGCTCGCCGGCGAGCGTCGTCAACGGATCGATCTCCGGCGGCGTCAGATCGTCGCCGATGGCGACCACGCGACAGCTGAGCGGATAGTTCAGTCCTTCACGCGTTCGTTCGAAGTACCACCACGCCCCTTTGCGAACGGGCACGGAGATATCGGTCTCTTCGATGCGACTCTTGATCTCTTCGAACAGTTCGTCCTCGAGTGGCTTCAACTCGGCGAAGCTCTGGCTCAGGAATTCGTTCTCGGCTCGCAAGTGGGCGAGGACCGCCTTGTCCTCGCGGTCCATCAACCAGTAGTAAGGGTCGTCGCGGACGTCGCCGTGGCGCGTGATCGAAAAGGGGTGTTGCGGGACGGTTGGGGGACTGGGCACCGCTCTACTTTGCCTTATTTGTTGACATGTCCCGATTCTGAGTTAGTACTATGGACGTAGGGATTATCCCAAGGGAGCGCGATGTCAGTCGACAATCTGGATTTCAGCAGGTACCAACTGGGCTGGTCTGACGATCAGATTCCGGTCTTCAAGCCCAAGAAGGGCATCAACGAAGCGATCGTCCGCGAGATGTCGGGCATCAAGAACGAAGAAAAGTGGATGCTCGACTTCCGCCTCAATGCGCTCAAGAAATTCGAGAAGAAGCCGATGGTGCCGTGGTTCGCGGACCGCATGCCGGACCTCGATTTCAACGACATCTACTACTACATCAAGCCCACCGAGAACCAGGTTGACCGATGGGAGGACCTCCCCGACGACATTAAGAACACGTACGAACGCTTGGGCATCCCCGAGGCCGAGCGCAAGTACTTAGCGGGCGTCACCGCGCAGTACGAGTCCGAGGTGGTATTTCACAGAAACCGCGAGGACCTCGAGCGTCTCGGCGTCCTGTTCTGTGACATGGACACCGCCGTGCGCGAATACCCCGATCTGGTTCGCAAGTATTTCGGCACCTTGATTCCGCCGAACGACAACAAATTCGCCGCGCTCAATTCCGCCGTGTGGAGTGGGGGATCGTTCGTCTACGTGCCGCCCGGCGTCAACGTCGACCAGCCGCTCCAGGCGTACTTTCGCATCAACACCGAGAACATGGGTCAGTTCGAACGCACGCTCATCATCGCCGATGAGGGTTCGCAGGTCCACTACGTGGAGGGCTGCTCGGCGCCGGTCTATTCGACCGACTCGTTGCACTCCGCCGTCGTTGAACTCGTCGCCTTGCCCGGTGCCCGCATCACCTACACGACAATCCAGAACTGGTCGAACAACGTCTACAACCTCGTGACCAAGCGCGCTCGCGCCGAAGCCGAGGCGCACGTCGAGTGGATCGACGGGAACATCGGTTCGCGACTCACAATGAAGTACCCGTCGGTCTACCTGATGGGTCCCAAGGCCTCGGGCGAAGTTCTTTCGGTCGCCTACGCCGGACCCGGTCAGGTCCAAGACGCGGGCGCCAAGATGATCCACTGCGCGCCGGAGACGACTTCGACGATCATCTCGAAGTCGATTTCAAAAGACGGTGGCCAGACGACTTACCGCGGCCTCGTGAAGGTCGAAGAGGGCGCGACTGGCGCCAAGAGCTTCGTTCGCTGCGACGCGTTGATCTTGGACGAACAGTCAGTCTCTGAGACCAAGCCCTACATGGAGGTCGGCGAGCAAGACGCGTCGATCGGTCACGAGGCGACGGTGTCGAAGATCGGCGACGACCAACTGTTCTATCTCATGAGTCGCGGCCTCACCGAGAGCCAGGCGATGGGCATGATCGTGAACGGTTTCATCGAGCCCGTGACGCGAACGTTGCCGATGGAGTACGCCGTCGAGTGGTCGCGATTGATCGAACTGCAGATGGAAGGCTCGATCGGCTAACGAGGCGCGCGCCACATCGTGTAATACGGTGGTGCGCCCTCGACCGGGGTCAAGGTCTCGATCAGTTCGTAGCCGAAGCGTTGGTAGTAGGCGACGTTGTCCAGGCGTGGCGTCTCGAGGTGACTGCCGACCCCTTCGGTGTCAACCTGCGCGAAGGCGTGCTCGAGCAGCATCGTGCCCACGCCGCTCCTCTGCGCCGGTGGATCGGCGCAGAGCACCATCAAGTACCACTGCGGATCCTTGCGATGCGCGCGCACCAACGCCGCCATGTATCGATTGCCCGCCATGATGGCCCGGGGCCGTCGATAGAAGGCCCGCAGCGATGACGGCACCTGACTCAGTTGCACTTTGATCGGCAGCGGGTAGCCGCCGGTCGTCAACCACGCCGCGACCCCCAACGCTTCGCCGGTGTCGTTGCGCACGGTGACGATCCGACCGTGTTCGCCCATGTGGGTGTAGACGGCGCGGAAAAAGAACGGGAGTCGTGATCGTCGCATCGCGTCGTCGGGGAGCAGGTACGAGAAAAACGGATCGTCGAAGAAGGCGCGACTGGACAACTCGACGACGGCTGACAAATCGGCTCCGACCAGCGGCCTTTCATCGATTCGGCGTTGCGGCATTCGTAATTCTTACCAAATTTGCCGTCTCGACGTGGAAGAATAGGGGAATGGGAATGCGCGAAGAGTGCAAGCACTTTCAGAGCCGGACCTACAAGTCCGGGGAGGTTGCGCGCTTCTGCGTGATCGGCAACGCCCCCGATCAGCCCTGGTCCTGTCCGGAGAACTGTGTCACCTACGAGCGGCGACTGGCCGACGTCGGCTGGTCCCACGGATCGCTTGTCGATCGGCCGGTCGAAAAGGCGCCCGAGACGAGCGCCTCTGTGGACGAGCGGCGAGAACTGCTCGACATGGCCAGTGAGATCGTCAACAACGTCGCGCCCGAGATGTACGAAGAGCGGCGCAAGGAACTCGACGAGATGGAGCGCAAGCAGCGCGGCTGGAAGTTCTGGAAACGTTAGTCGCCGTGAAAGACCGGTGGTCGTTTCTCCATGAAGGCCATCATCGCCTCGCGCAGGTCGTTGCTCTGTAGATACATCGTGTTCCAGCGGGCGACGAATTCCAGACCCTCGTCGACACTCCGTCCGTCGTTCGCCGCGAGCACCGCCTTCGTGCCTTGAACGGCGAGCGGTGAGTTCTGGGCGATCTCGTTCGCGAGTGCGCGAGCACCGGCCAGCACCTCATCACTATCTCCGTACACCGCGTTCACGAGGCCGATGGCGAGCGCGCGCTGCGCGTCGATGTCCTTGCCGGTGTAGGCCAGCTCGGCCAAGTGTCCGGCGTTAATGATCTTCGGTAGTCGCTGCAACGAGCCGAGGTCCGCGACGATCGCAACCTTCGTTTCGCGCACCGAGAACTTGGTGTCATTCGCACACAGGCGCACGTCACAGGCGCTGACGAGATCGACGCCGCCGCCGATGCAGTACCCGTGAATGGCGGCGATCACCGGCACCGCGAGATCGGCGATTGAGGTCACCGACGCCTGCATCGAGCGCACGGCCGCAAAGGTCTGCGCGTTCGACGCGGCCTTGGACGACGATGACGCACCCGCCACGAAGCCGCCGCCAAACTCTTTTAAGTCAAGCCCGACGCTGAAGTGCGGTCCCTTCGCCGCGATGATCAGTACTCGTACGTCTCGCTCATTCGCGAGCGCCGCCGCGGCGAGGGGCAGGTCGCGCCACAGGGCGCTGCCCATGGCGTTGCGGGCCTCTTCGCGGTCCAGCCACAACGTGGCGACATGACCGTCGACTTCGAAGGTCAATACATCGGACGAAAACTCCACTCGTGCTCCTTGATCGAATCGCCCTCAGCCTAGGACTGGACACGAAGGAGAACGAGGTGAGCCCAGTACACTGCCTTCGTCCCGATATCTATGAAAACCTTCGCTGATTCAGCCTCCGCCTTCATTGCCGACCGACCCGACGCGGCCCCTCGCCAACTGGCCTGGGCGGCGTTTGAAGCGGCGGGGCTCCCGACCACGAGCGACGAGGTGTGGCGCTACGCGCCCTTAAAATACTTCGACCTGGACCGATTTGGCGTCGCTTCAGAGCCCGCAACTCGAGCCGATTCGGCCTTCGCCGCTCAGCTCTGTGAGCGCGCGGGACTCGTCGTGCGCGTGGTCGACGGCTTTTGCGTGAACACCGGCACAGGTCTCGAGGGCGTCAGTGTCGAGGTCGTCGAGTCCACGCAGTCGCTCGCCGGAACGACCTTCGCGGAACGGTACCGCAATGACACCTTCGCGATTCTGAACGCGGCGCTCGCTCCGGCGACGACGGTGATCCGAGTCGGTGCCGGAGTGAACGTCCAAGAGCCGATTGTCGTGTTGAACCTGTCGAACTCGACGGCGTCATTCTCGCGCACCCAGATCGAACTCGGACGCGGCGCGAGTGCGACGATCGTCGAATACTTCGAAGGTGGCGCCAACGCCCTCGTCGTACCGCTCAGTGAGTACCTCCTCGATGACAACTCGTCGCTGCAACTGATCACGTATCAGCGACTGGACCACAGCGCCTGGCACGTCGCTCGAACGACGGGCTTCGTGAACCGCGACGCGCGTCTGCGCCAAGCCGTCGTCGGCATCGGTGCTCACTACAACCGCTCGCGCAATGACGCCGAGATGCGCGGCGCCGGTTCGGAGAATGAACTGCGAACGACGTTCCTCGGTTCGGGTGATCAGGTGCACGATTTCCGAACTCACCAGATGCATACCGGTGCCCGTTCGCGTTCGACGCTCCTTTCCAAGGGCGCGGTTGCGGACCAATCCCGCTCGGTCTACACCGGACTCATTGAGATCGAGAAAGGGGCGAAGCGCACCGACGCGCGCCAGACGAACCACAACCTGTTGCTCTCTCCCGCGGCCCACGCCGACAGCGTGCCCAACCTGGACATTCGCGAGAACGACGTCATGTGCGCGCACGCCTCGAGCGTCGGACCGCTCGATGAACTGCAGCGTTGGTACCTCGAATCTCGTGGCGTCAGTCGCGAGGATGCCGAACGCCTCATGATCCAGGGCTTCTTCTACGAGATGCTCGCCAACCTGCCGCCGGAGTTGGCCGAACTGGTCGAGCGTGACGTGACTTCGGTCCTCGCGACGGTGAACGTGGTGACGCCGTGACCACCGTCGACATCGGACAATTGAGCGACTTCGAGAGTGGCGTGCCGCATCAGATTCGCGTGGAGAACCGAGTTTTGGTCCTCGTGCGCATCGAAGATGACGTCTACGTCCTCGATGACCGATGCAGCCACGAAGACTTCAGCCTCGCCGAAGGCGAAGTGGACTGCGACACGGCCGAGATCGAGTGCGCTCGACACGGTGCGATGTTTCGACTGAAGGATGGCGAGCCGGTGTCGCTCCCCGCGACGCGACCGGTGGCGCACTACGACGTGCGCAACTTTGACGGCCGCCTGGAGGTGGTGATTCCGTGACCTCCACTCTCATGATCGAAGGACTGCGTGTTGAAGTTGCCGGCAAAGAGGTCCTGAAGGGTTTCGACCTCTCCATGAAGACCGGCGAGGTTCACGTCATCATGGGACCAAACGGTTCCGGCAAGTCGACGCTGGCGCACGCACTCACGGGACATCCCGGTTACAAGGTGTTGGGTGGTTCGGTGCGCATCGATGACGTCGAGCTCTTGACGATGTCGCCGACCGATCGCGCACGACACGGGCTGCTCCTGGCGATGCAACAGCCGTTGGAAGTTGCCGGCGTGCGCCCCATCGACCTCTTGGTCGCGGCCGGTGTCAATCCGGCGAATCTCCGCGAGCGAATGCGCGACGAAGCCGATCGCGTGGAGCTTCGACCCGAGATCCTCGATCGATTCGTCAACGTTGACCTGTCGGGCGGCGAGCGAAAGCGCGCGGAAATGGTGCAGTTCGGAATGCTGCGTCCGAAGTTCGCGGTGCTCGACGAGATCGACTCGGGACTCGACGTCGACGCGTTGGGCGCGGTGGCTCGACGATTGTCGTCCGCGAGCAACGAATGGGAGTGCGGCATCCTGGCAATAACGCACTTCAAGCGACTGTTGCAAGAACTCACGCCGACGATGATCCATGTGCTGAGTGAAGGTCGCGTCGTCGCGACCGGAGGGCCGGAACTGTCGGACATTCTCGAGCGTGACGGCTACGAACCGTTCCGCGTCGCGTCCGCTTGACCTCGTCAATGAGCGACCGGAGGTTAAACTCGACGGATGGCTGACGGAAGCAACGGCGCTCCTCGGGGCCCCTCAGAACGATCTTCGGGCGCCAAACGACGAGCCCTCGCCAACGAGAGTCGACTCGTGGCGTTGGGCGACGCCGTCGATCGTCAATCGGGCAAGGCACCGAAGCGACGCAAGAAGCGCCGCCGGGAACGAACGTGGCTCATCGCCGGCGTGGCAGTTCTCGTCCTCATCGTCGGCGTCTTGGGTGGCGGCTACCTCTACGCCAACTGGCGATTCGACGCAATTCCGAGGTTCAACAAACCCATTCCGATCACGTATCCCGTACCCGGTCAGCCGTTCAATATCCTCGCGGTCGGTTCGGACTCGCGCGCGGGACTCACTGGCGCGGTCGCGGCACAAACTGGAGCGGGCGGCGGCTCGGTGGTTGGGCAACGCAGTGACGTGATCAAGATCGTCCGCGTCGATCCGACCGCGCGCACGATCACGGTCTTATCGATACCGCGCGACACGGAGGTCACGTTGCTCGCCAATCAGGCGCTCTACGGCCAGTTCAACCGCATCAACGTCAACTACGCCAACGGACCGGCGCTCTTGGTCCGAACCATCAAGGCGAACTTCGGCATCACCATTAATCACGTCGTCCAGGTGAACTTCAACGGTCTGATCAACTCCGCGGTCGCGATCGGCGGCGTCTATCTGGACTTCCGCTACCCGGCCATCGATCCGGATTCCGGTCTCGAGATCAAGCACACGGGCTGTCAGTTGGTCAATGGTGCCGCGGCGCTCGAGGTCGCGCGCAGCCGCCACTACTACTACGCGCTCAACGGCCATCCGGTTTGGCCGAATCGGCAGGAATTCAAGAACATGACCGACGCCGCGATCAATAACGAGATCTTGAACGACGGCTTTGTCTACGACGGCTCGAGTGACTTCGGTCGCATTGATCGCCAGACGTCATTCCTGCGAGCCATGTTCGAGCGCGTCAAGAGCAAGCTTGACAACCCGGTTGCGATGAACGGCTTTCTTTCCAACCTGCCCAAAGGCATCACGATCGACAACACCTTCTCACTGAATGAACTCATCGGTCTGGCGCTCAAGTTCCACAACTACAACACGAACGCGATGCAGACGTACACGCTGCCGGAGATTCCCGCCACGGTCAACGGAGCTGATGTCGAAGTCGTCGAGCAGCCGCAGGCCCAGCAGTTGCTCGTCAACATCTTTGGCAACACCTTGCAGCGTCCTACGAACCCGCCGCCGAACGCCGAGAGTCAAACCCCGATGCCGCCGGTCATCGCGCCGACGACCACCACGACGGTGAGGACTACGACTACCACGAAGCACCACCACGCTCCGACGACGACACCGACGATCAATCCGACGTTGGCCGTGCCGCCCTTCGACCCGGTGCCCTGCTCGCCCTAAGAACTCAGTTCAGTTCGTCGAGCCCTTGAATCAGTGTGTTCCACGAGAGCGTGGCGCACTTGATGCGGACGGGGAACTTGATGACGCCCTGGAGCGCGGCGAGTTCGCCGAGCGCACGTAGATCAACCACGGGCGCTTCGCCATCGTGGGCGAGCGTGGCCTCTTGGACCGTCATGAGCTGCTTGAAGGTCGCGATGGTCTCGCGAACCTGATCGAGTGGCTTGCCCTTCACGGCAGCGCTCATGAGCGAGGCCGACGATTGGGAGATGGAGCACCCGCTGCCCGTCATCTTGATGTTCTTCAAGACGCCGTCCTCCACGTCGAGGTACACGACGATCTCATCGCCACAGAGGGGGTTGAAGCCCTCGACGCGGATCGCCGGTGGTGAATCGAGCTCGCCACGATTGCGTGGCGAACGATAGTGATCGAGGATGATCTCGCGATAGAGGTCATCGAGGTTCGAGCCGAGGTTCGACACGTCGCTACCCAAACATCTTCACCGCGGTGCTGAGCGCTTCGATCAGCACGTCAGTGTCCTTGGCGAGTGAGTACGGCCCGTAGGAAGCGCGCACGGTCGCGGCCAGATTAAATCGCCGCATCAGCGGCTTCGCGCAGTGGTGACCCGGTCGCACGCAGACGCCGAACTGATCGAGTACCTGGGCGACATCGTGGGGATGGACGCCCTCGACGTCGAGACTGATGACCGCACCGCGATCAGTCGTATCGCTCGGTCCGATCACGCGAACGCGACCCTGGAACTCGAGCGCGAGTCTGGTCAAGGCGTCGCCCGCCAACGCGCGTTCGTGTCGCACGATATTCGTCATGCCGAGGCCCTCGAGGTAGAGCACGGCCGCGTTGAGTCCGACCGCTTCGGCGATCGGTGGTGTGCCGGCCTCGAACCTTGTCGGTCCGTTCGCCGGCGTGTAGCCGTCGGTGCGTACGTCGGCGATCATGCCGCCGCCCCCGAGGAACGGTGGCATGGCATCGAGAATATCCTCGCGGGTCCAAAAGACGCCGATGCCCGTGGGTCCGAGCATCTTGTGACCGGTGAAGATCAGAAAGTCGATGTCGAGCGCGACGACGTCGGTAGGCGCGTGCGCGACCGACTGAGCACCGTCGACCGCGATCAACGCGCCGTGTTGGTGCGCAATGGCGGCCAGTTCGTTGATCGGGTTGATCGTGCCCAGCACGTTGGACATGCCGGTGATCGAGAGCAGTCTCACGCCCTGCATTAACTCGTCAAGTTTCGACAGATCGAGTCGGTAGTCGTCGGTCGTCGGGATGAAGCGAACCTCGATGCCGGTCTGTTCGCGCAACTGGAACCACGGCACGATATTGGCGTGATGCTCCATCTCACTGACCAGGACGACGTCACCGGCCTTCAGATTCTTGGCGCCCCAGGATTTGGCGAGCAGGTTGAAGGACTCGGTCGCGTTCTTCGTGAACACGACCTCGCCAGCGCCGCCGGGGGCGTTGATGAATCGGGCCACCGCTTCTCGGGAACCTTCGTACGCGGCGGTCGCCTCGCTGGCCGTTTGATAGACGGCGCGGTGCACGTTGGCGTGGCGCAGTTGGTAGTAGCGGCTCATGGCGTCGATGACGGCATTGGGTTGCAACGACGTTGACGCGGTGTCGAGGTAGGTGATGGGGCGGTCGAAGATCACGCGATTCAATTGCGGAATGTCGGAACGGACTCGTTTGGCGTTGAAGCTCGTCACGCCGTCACCGGACGCCAGGCGTCGTAGCCCTCGAGTTCGATTCGTTGGGCCAGCTGCGCGTCACCCGAGTGCACGATCTGGCCGTCCACCAAGATGTGCACCTGGTCGGGCTCGATCTCTTCGAGGAGTTTCACGTAGTGAGTAACGACGATCACGCCCATGGTTGGGTGTTCGCCACGTACGGTGCGCACGCCCTTGGCGACCACGCGAAGGGCGTCGATGTCCAAGCCGGAGTCGGTCTCATCCAGGAACGCGACGACCGGTTCCAACAGCGCCATCTGGAGAACTTCGTTGCGCTTGCGCTCGCCGCCGGAGAAACCGTCGTTGAGGTGACGTTCGGCGAAGGCCGGGTCCATTCCGAGCCGGTCCATCCACTCCGCGAGGTCCAGGCGTACTTCGAGGATGCTGAGTTCGTCGAGGCCCTTTCGAGCGGCGATCGCCTGACGCAAGAACTGCACGACCGAGACGCCGGCGATGGCCTCGGGATACTGGAAGGCCAGGAAGATCCCGGCGCGCGCGCGTTCGTCGGGCGTCCATTTGGCGATGTTCGCGCCGTTCAACAAGATCTCGCCACTGGTGACCCTGTAGCCCGGGTGACCCATGACGATGTTGGCCAGCGTCGACTTGCCGGCACCATTGGGACCCATCAGAGCGTGTACTTCGCCTTCGCGTACCGTGAGGTCGACGCCTCGGAGAATTGAGTTGCCCTCGGCCTCGGCGTGGAGGTTGCGAAGTTCTAAAAGGGGCGTCGACACGGTGACGAGCCTAACGGCCCGATTCGGGCGAAAGACCAGTTATTACCAGCCGCGCTTGACCCATTCGTCGAGGTGGGGCCGCTCGTTGCCGATGGTGGACTCGCCTCCGTGACCGGGCCAAATCGTCACGTCGTCGCCAAAGACGCCGAAGATGCGTTCGTCGATCGAGGTGATGATGGTCGCGAAGTCCTGAGCGTTGTGATTGGTGTTGCCGGGACCGCCGGGAAAGAGCGTGTCGCCCGTGAAGAGCATCGGCGTCTCTTCGAGCGCGAAGCACATACTGCCCGGCGTGTGACCGGGCGTGTGCAGCGTGCGCAGGCGCAGGTCGCCCACCCGGTGGACCGCGTCGTCGTCGAGCAGGTGGTCGTAACTGGGGAGCATGCCGGCGTCTTCGCTTCGCACCCACACGTCAATCCCGGCCGCGCGGACCTGTTCGACCGCCCCGATGTGGTCCCAATGGCCGTGCGTCTCGAGCACCGAGGTCACGCCCAGTCGACTCGACACGCGCAGTAGTCGCTCGTGTTCGTTGGCCGCGTCCAGAAGTGTCGACTCGCCGGTTCGTTTGCAGCGCACGACGTACACGTTGTTGTCAATTGGCCCCACGACGAACCGGTGCACTTCGGCGCGGCCGTCGGACCAGACCAGTTCAACGTTGTCCATGACCCACTTTGCCACTTGGCCGCCCCCGGTCGCGGTTGACTAATGTCGAAGAGGCTGGGATTACCGTCCAGTACGCACGGAAGGACTGCGATGAACTTTGGATTCAGCGAGGAGCAAGAAGAGCTTCGAAAGATGGTCAAGCGTTTCCTGGAAGAGAAATCGCCCGAATCCGAAGTACGTCGATTGATGGCCACCGTAGAGGGTTACGACTCCGCCGTCTGGGATCAGATGGCCAAGGAGTTGGCCCTACAGGGACTCGGTATTCCCGAAGAGTTCGGAGGACAGGGCTACGGCCCGGTCGAGCTCTACGTGGTCTTCGAAGAGATGGGCGCCGCGCTCTTCTGCTCGCCGTACTTCTCGACCGTCGCCCTCGCCGCGAACGCCGTGCTCTTCGTCGGCACCGACGCGGACAAGGCGGCGTACTTGCCCGGTATCGCCTCGGGCGAGACGATCGCCACGGTGGCATTGACGGACGACGCCGGTCTCTGGGACCTCACCAAGACCTCGACGACCGCGAGCGCATCCGGTGACGGCTTCGTGGTGAACGGCGTGCGCAGTTACGTGACCGACGGCAACACGGCGTCGCTCATCTTCGTGCCGGCCATGACCGCCAAGGGTCTCTCGCTCTTCGCCGTCCAAGGCGACGCGAAGGGCGTCGCCCGTGAGTCGCTCGCGACCATGGACCAGACGCGCAAGCAGAGTCGTGTCGTCTTCAGCGACGCCCCGGCGCAACTCGTCGGTGTCGAAGGCGAAGCCCTCGCGGGTCTCGAGACGACGTTGCAGGTGGCCGCCGCGGCATTGGCCGCCGAACAGGTCGGCGGCGCGCAGCGCGTGCTGAACAATTCCGTGGAATACGCGAAGAACCGCGTGCAGTTCGGTCGGCCGATTGGCTCCTTCCAGGCGATCAAGCACAAGTGCGCGGACATGCTCCTCGACGTCGAGTCGGCGAAGTCCGCGGCGTACTACGCGGCCTGGGCCTCGCAAGAGCGCAATGATGAACTGCCGATCGCGGCGAGCCTCGCGAAGTCGTTCTGTTCCGAGGCGTACTTCCACTGCGCGGCGGAGAACATTCAAATTCACGGCGGTATCGGTTTCACGTGGGAGCACCACGCGCATCTCTATTTCAAGCGCGCGAAGAGTTCGGAGCTATTCCTGGGTGACCCCGCCTACCACCGCGAACTTCTGGCTCAGCGCCTAGGCATCTAGCTCGGTGCTCGCCCACGAGCAACTCCAGAGCGGTGCGTCGCTGCTGGACCTTCGAATCGCGACCTCGAGCGCGCGGCCGCTGGCCAGCCACGCGCTGATAATCGTGCACGGACTTCCGAAGGCCATGGGGATGGGTCGTCAGGCGGCCGGTCTCTTGCCGGAGTTGGCCGAGCACATGGCTACGGAGTCAGGATGGATCGTCGCGACCGGCACGCTCTCCGGCGTTGGCGGAAGCACCGGTACCTTTTCGGCGACGCAGTGGCGCGCCGACTTGAAGACAATCCTCGAGCGCGTCGACGAGGGGGAGCGACGGATCTCGATGGCCGGTTTCGGTTTCGGTGGCGCACTCGCCCTGGCGACGGCGGCCGAGGACGAACGAATTCGCGGCGTGGCCACGTTTGCGACGCCGGCTCACCTGGAGCCGTGGTGCGGCAGTGCCGAAGATTTCCGTCGGGCGGTGCAGATAGCCGGCGTGGTCGGCGACGAACGCGACCTCCTACCGGCCGAAGAACTCCGCGACGACGTCTTCGCGATCGATCCTCTGGTGTCAATCGCGAAAATTCCCCCGCGTCGGCTCATGGTCGGTCACGGTACTGAGGACATCGAGATTCCGCACTCCGATGCTCGCGACCTCGTGGCGGCCGCTGAAGGTCGCGCCGAACTTCGATTGATCCAGGGCGCCGGTCATCAACTACGCGCCGACCCTCGGATGGTGGCGACGTTGTTAGGTTGGCTCGACCGGCACCGTTGACAGTGCCTCGTCGAGCGCGACGCGGATTCGCCGGGCCGCCACTTCGGGGTCCTTCGCCTCGGTTAGCGCGCGAACGACGACGAAATGACGCAGACCCGCGGCGACGAGTTCGCCGACGTTCTCGGCGTTCACGCCTCCGGTGACGAAGACCGGTCGGTCACTTCGGGCTTGACTGGCGACGGCGTACGTGATCCCCGTTCCCTCTTGACCCGGTTTGGTCGGCGTGGCGACGATCGGTCCCGCGCTGAAATAGGTGGCCATCTGATTGAGCGCCTCGTCGAACTCATCTGTCGAGTGCGTCGAAAGTCCGACGATCGCGTCGTAGCCCAACAGTTCACGACAGCGCGACACGCTGGCGTCCTCTTGGCCCACGTGCACGCCGTCGGCGTTCACGGCGACGGCCAACTCGGGCGAGTCGTTCATGATGAAGGGCACGCCGAACTCGCGACAGATCGGCACCATGAGCTTCGCGTCAGCGATCCGCGTCTCGTCGTCGAGGTCCTTTTCTCGGAGTTGGACGACGTCGACGCCGCCGCGCAGGGCCGCGGGCAAAAAGGTCGCGAGGTCCTCGCGGTGCGGTAGGCAGAGATAGAGATGGCGATCAATGAGGGCGAACATGAGGTCCACCCTAGGAGTCGCTCGACATTGGCGGCGGTGGGGCAGAATAGGAGAATGCAGATTCCCGCCAAGACCGACTACGCGATTCGAGCGCTGCTCACCTTGGCCGCGAATGACGTGTCCGTGAGCGCGGAGCATCTGGCCCAAGAACAAGACCTCCCGGCTAAGTTCCTTGGCGCGATCCTCTCGGACCTTCGTCGCGGTGGTCTCGTGACGAGCCAGCGCGGACCCGAAGGCGGCTTCAAACTGGCCCGCGACGCCGATCAAATATCCATCGCCGACGTCGTGCGCGTGGTGAGCGGACCGATGGCCGGCGTGCGCGGTATGCGTCCCGAGACACTTGAATACGAGGGCGAGGCCAAGCACTTGCGAGAAGTCTGGATCGCGGTGCGCGGCGCGCTTCGCGAGGTGCTCGAACACGTGACGCTCGGCCAAGTCCTTCGAGGCGAACTGCCCGACGCCGTGACGCGTTTCACGACTGAATTAGATTCGTGGGTCACCCGGAACGTATGAAGCAGGTTCATACCGACGGCGCCTGCCGCGGCAACCCCGGACCGGGTGGCTGGGCGTGGGCGAGCGGCCGCGACAGCTACGCCAGCGGCGCCGCCGCGCACACCACGAATCAGCGCATGGAGGTCATGGCCGTCATCGCGGCCCTGCGCGAGAACGAGGAGAGCCCGCTGGAGATCGTGAGCGACTCCTCGTACGTCGTGAAGTGCTTCAACGACAAGTGGCACGTCGGGTGGCTTCGCCGGGGCTGGAAGAACTCCCAGGGTCAACCGGTCGCCAATCGCGATCTGTGGGAGGAGCTCTTCGCGCTGGTCCTCAATGCGAATCGCGACGTGCACTTTTCGTGGGTCAAGGGTCATTCGGGTGACGTGATGAACGAGTTCGTCGACGTGCTCGCCACCGAGGCGGCCGACACCCAGCGAGGTCGTCACTCGTAGTCTGTGGTACCCGACACGAATTGGCGAAGGACCCAAAACATTAGGATTCCCCTGGGGGTCATCCACTACGAGATTGAAGGACAGAACGTGACTAACGAGGCCCAGCAGTTCGATGTTGTCGTCATCGGAGGTGGCCCGGGAGGCTACGCCGCCGCACTCTACGGAGCTTCCGCGGGGCTCAACGTGGCCATCGTCGAGCGCGACAAGGTCGGTGGAACCTGCCTGCACCGCGGCTGCGTTCCCGCCAAGGAGTTCTTGGAGACCGCGCACGTTCGTCGCACGGTTGAACACTCGGCCGAGTTCGGCATCACGAACAAGGGGACGACCGTCGACTTCGCGGTGAGCCAGAACCGGAAGAACGAAATCGTCGATCGCCTCTTCAAGGGTCTTTCCGGTCTCTTGAAGGGTCGCAAGGTGACGATCTTTGCGGGCACGGGTCGCCTCGAAGCCGACGGTACCGTCACCGTGGTCGACGGCGCCGACGCGGGGGTCATCGCCAAGGGTGCCAACGTCATCCTGGCGGCCGGTTCGGTGCCGCGCACACTCCCCGGATTCGACGTCGACGGAACCATCGTCGTTACGTCCGATGAATTCCTCGATCTCTCTGCGCTGCCGACGAGCGCTGCGGTGATTGGTGGTGGTGCCATTGGATGTGAGTTCGCGTCGCTCCTCGCCGACATGGGAACGACCGTCACGGTATTGGAAGCCCTGCCGGCGATTCTCGCGGGCTGCGACACTGAAGTCGCGAGTGTCGTCGGGCGTTCCTTCAAGAAGCGCGGCATCGAGATTCGCACCGGTGTCAACATCACGGGTCACGCACCGAAGAAGGGTTCGACCACGATTTCGATCGAAGGTGGAGACGACGTCACCGTCGACATGGTCGTCATGTCGGTTGGTCGCCGTCCCCGTACCGAGGGCCTCTTGGCCGACGGTACCGGCGTCGAAATCAACGACCGCGGCTTCGTCGTCGCCGACGGGCACCAACGCACCGCCAATCCGAACGTCTACGCCGTGGGTGACGTCGTCGCCAACACGCCCCAACTGGCGCACGTCGGTTTCGCTGAGGCGATCGTGGCGATCAAGAGTATTCTCGGCGAACCGAGCGTCCCGGTCGACTACGACCGAGTGCCGTGGGCCATCTACTCCAACCCCGAAGTTGCCTTCTGCGGTCTCACCGAGGCCGGCGCGAAAGAGAAGGGCTACGAGGTCGTTGTGAAAAAGGATCCCTTCGGTGGCAACAGCCGCGCGCAAATCATCGGCGACACCGAAGGCGTCGTCAAGATCGTCGCCGAGAAGCGCGCCGACGGAACGGCGGGGCAGATCCTGGGCGTGCACATGGCCGGACCGTGGGTGACCGAGCAGCTCGGTGCCGGGTACTTCGCCGTCAATTGGGAGGCGACCGCCGAAGAGGCGGCGGCACTCATCCAGCCGCACCCGTCGCTTTCCGAGACTTTCGGAGAGACGCTGATCGCGCTCGCCGGTCGGGGACTCCACGTTGGTTGATGTCACGGGTAATAGATATACCTAGAGGTGCGTCATGCGGCTGGAACGATTTAGTTCGATCCGCCACGTATTAATCGCGGTTCGTCGAAACCTTACGTGGACCAGGCATTGAAGTATGGCTTGAACTTCAACTACGCAGCGACAGTGTCCTTTGGATCGAGCAGTGATCGCAAGTAATCCGCCATCTTGTCGGAGGTGTCTTCGAAGCCGTCGGTCTTGGTCATGTGGTCACGACCAACCTGGTCGCGGAACGCCAGCCTCAACGTCATCTTCGTCACTCCGTCAGTCTCGTGCAACTCCACAGTTTCGACGGCCTCCGCGTCGGGCCAGCCCTCGAAGAGCCACGTCTCGACGGTCCGCGACGGCGGCTCGACCTCTAAGTAGGTTCCACGAAACGAGCATTCGGTTCCGTCTTCCGTCACGAAGACCATGTGGTAGTTCCCTCCGACGCGCAGGTCGATCGAGCACACGGTCATCGTGTGCTCAAATGGAGCGAACCATTTGCGCACATGCTCCGGCTTCGTCAATACGTCAAAGACGAGTTCGATCGGAGCTTCGAAATCTCGGGTGAGGAGAATTTCGAGTTCATCCGGGAATTCGATCAAGGCCGATCCATGCCGATTAGGTGTCATCGCTGCTCTCCTTGTTGTTGTAGCTCTTTGAGGTAGTCGTCCACACGGTCGAGTCGGTCATTCCACACCTGCTCGTACTTGGACAGCCACACGTGCAAGGGCTGCAGGTTCGCCGGTTCCAAGCGGTACAGCCGGCGACGCCCCTCCGCGCGGCACCGGACGAGTCCCACCTCACTGAGCACCCTTAGGTGCTTCGAAACCTGAGGCTGGGACATCGAGAGGTCGTTCACGATCGCCCCGACCGCTTTCTCGCCTGTGATCAGCGTGTCCAGAATTTCGCGACGGTGAGCTTCGGCAATTGCGTTGAAGACATCAGAAGTCGTGGAAGAGCGGGCCACGGTTCCAATATATATTCCGTTATCAGCATGTGTCAAGCTTTCGATATGACAGAAGCCGCGGTTGCCCATGGCCACGCTCCACGGGTTCAGAGATCCAGTTCGGCATCGAGCGGCGACAGACGAAGGCACGTCTCGTGGAACGTGCGTCGGCGATAAAGCCCCGTGCCGGGTCCGAGGACCTGCGCGCCAGCCCGGTCCACGTGCCCGTGTCCGAAGTGCCCCAGAACGACGTTGCCTTCCGCTGGAAACGGACCAACACGAACCCGAGGAGTCATTGAATTCGCGCCCGTAGAGTTGATGAAATGACAGACGTCATGAAGAATAAATGTAACTAGATAGCCAGTAAGTGGCGCAGGCTCACTCGGTCCAGACGAAAGGCAGATGGGATGGCAAGGTATGGCGTGGGGTTTCACTTCGGGGGCCCGGCGCCCCTGGTTTGATACCGGATACTGACGGTTAGAGGTGGTTTCGACTTGGTGCATCCAGACATTGCAAACTCCGGGAAAGGCTCCCCGGCGCTGGACTGAGTCTGCCAGTCCTCGTCGCCAAACTCAGACTCGCCGAACGAACCAAACAATGACGACGATGACCAAAATAAACACAACCGTTCCCATTCCGATGTACATGTGGACCCACCTCTCTATCTAATTCGAAACGCTATAGGTTAATGAGTTTGTAATCGCGGGCCAAAGGACCCTTAATCGTGTCACTGAGGTCGGAAGGGGCTGCTGAAGGATTGCTTGTCACCTAACTTGTGAGGATTTTCGAGCAGCAGCAATTCATGACCATGTACGCGGCACGGGCAATCGTTGTGAGTCGCTCGACGGAGCCGTAGGATGCAGCCAGAGGCAATTTTCCTCCAAAATTAGAAGCAGGTGATCATGTCCGACGAAGACCTACACGCGCCGCGAGAGCGTCTAACGGATCAGACGATTGCCGCGCACCAAGCGATTGTCTCATTGATGGAGGAGTTGCAGGCAATCGACTGGTATCGGCAACGGGCTGACGACTGCGACGACGCTCAGCTCAAGGCAGTCATTGTTCACAATATGAACGATGAAATGGAGCATGCTGCGATGCTGGTCGAATGGTTGCGGCGGAACATCGCCGAATTCGCTACTCAATTGGACAAGTTCCTGGGTGGCGAAGGTCCTATCGCTTGATCGACGTCACGGGGAATAAATGTACCCAGAGCGGCGTCAGGCGGATGGACAATTTAGTTGTATCCCCAATCGGTTCGCCGCAAGGTGAGATTGTTGTGCGAAAGTTGTACCCACGTCTCCCGTGTGAATGAGGGGAGATAAACCCTTGGTGGTTAAAGAGTGCCGACAATCGGCGCGTCCGTCCGTGTGGTAACCGTGCTCTGACCGCAAGCAACGGTTAAGTTCGCGCAAACCCAGTAGTCCGGCTAAGTGAGGACTCCGTGGAGCCAGCCGAGGATCGTTGAAAAGGCTTCGGGGTCGAGATGAGTGCCGTCCTCGTTGTAACCGTTGCCAGGTGCCGCAACCACGTCAGCGGTGGGGCGGGTCTCCTCCTTGAAGACGTGGTTGGCGTTCGCCGGGTAGGCGAAGGTGATGTTCTCCTTCCCAGTAGCGGCTCGTTCGAGCGCGCTGCCGTCCAAAGTGGCGTCCACTTGAAGGTCCTTTCGCCCGATGAGGATGAGCGTGGGGATTATCACTCTTGGCAGGACGTCGGCGGCGTCCTCGTTCCACAGTTCGCGGGCCAATGGGAGGTTGCCCGGCGACTCGAAGCTGGCGAGCACCATCTTCACGCTGTCGGGAAGACGCGGGTCCGGATTCATGGGCTCTCCCGCGGAGTAGCGGGCCGCCGCGGCCTCCGCCAGCGGCAAGAGCTCGGCGCCGCCGGGCACCTGCGCCGCCTGCAGCGCGAGTTGGGACAACAGGACCTCGCCGATGGGCCGTCCGGGAGGCGCAGCCAGCACGATGCCGGCGAACGGCACATCCTGCTGGCTGGTGGCGTAGTGGAGCACGTGCAACGTGCCCTCGCTATTGCCGAGCCCGACGATACGTGCGACGTCGATGCTGTCATTCCCGGCGAGGACACCCACGGCAGCGACAAGTTCTTCGAGGTGTGAGCGCATGCTGAACTTGCCGAACAGAATCCGAGCGCTCTCGGCCACGTCGGGGCCGGAGGCCCGCTTGTCGTAGCGCAGTGACGCGAAGCCAGCGTCGGCGAAGGCCTCGGCGAAGAGTCGGCCACTGCCGTTGGCGCCAGGGAGCAGTGGTGAGCACCAGTCACGGTCGGTAGGCCCGCTGCCAGCTACCAATACGACGCCTGGGAATCGACCGCCGCCGGCGGGGAGCGTAAGGGTTCCACGCATGGTGATTTCTTCCAGCCGCCAGGTGACTTCGACAGAATGTGTCATGCAACTCACGATAGTTTCATCTCTCCTCGATCAAAAGGAGGTGTTGAGATGTCACGCCCCCGCGCAATTGCGCCTGACTTTCGCACCATTTATCTCACTTTGCTGCCGAACTCAATCCGCAACGCCTAATTGAGGATCACCGAAATGGGCTCTTCGTGGAATTCGCGCCCGTAGAGTTGATGAAATGACAGACGTCACGCTCCCGTCGCTCGGCGAGTCGGTTACCGAAGGAATCATCACCCAGTGGTTCAAGAAAGTGGGCGACGCGGTCGCGCGCGACGAGCCGCTCTTTGAAGTTTCGACCGACAAAGTTGATTCAGAGATGCCGTCACCAGCCGCGGGCGTCTTGGTCGAGATTCTGGCCGAAGAAGGCGACACCGTGGAGACCGGTTCGAGAGTCGCGGTCATCGACGAGTCGGGTTCCGCAACACCGAGTGCGCCCCGCATCGACGAACCGCAAAAGAAACCGATCACCGAAGAGCCGTCGTCCACTCCGGCGCCCGTTGTCGCCAAGAGCACCGACATCGTCAATGGTGTCGTCGTGTCACCGGTCGTTCGTCGGATATTGGCGGACGGCGGAGTCGAACCCTCGACACTTCAAGGGAGTGGACCAGGTGGCGCGATCACGCGTCGTGACGCCGAGCGCGCGGTGTTGGAAGGGCCGACCGAAGAGGTCGTCGTCGCACTCTCCAATGGTCGTCGTCGCATGGGACAGCACATGGCCGTTTCGGCCCAGGTCACCCCGCACGGATTCGTCGCAATTGAAGTCGACGGCGCCGTCTTCGCGAAGCTCGACGCGCTCGGTCGTTCAACGCGCGACGGCGTCGCAGTCAGCGATGAGATGCTGGTGAGTCTCGCCGCCGTTCGTGCCCTGGCGGAGTTCGAATTTTTGAACGCCACGTTTACTGGTGAGGAGCTCGTCGTGCACCGCACCGTGAATCTCGGCCTCGTGCGGTCGATCGCCGATGACGGCATGCTGGTGCCGGTCGTCCACGCCGCGGCGGGATTGACGCTTCGAGCACTGGCACGTCGCGTCAATGAACTCGACGAACGCGTCGCCTCTCGTCAACTCACGACCGATGATCTCATGGGTGGGACCTTTACGGTCATCGGTGCGCCGAGCGCCAACTCCCTGTGGTCCGAACCAATCATCATCCAACCGCAGGTCGCCGTACTTTCGGTCGGCGCCGTGCGCGAGGTACCGGTTGTGATCACCACCGACGGCGTGGCCGCCGTGGGTATCGGACGACGCGTCGTGCTCGGTCTTTCCTTCGACCACCGGGTCAGTGAACCGGTGGGAGCGGCGGAGTATCTCGAGCGAGTCGGACAACTGCTCGGCGGACTTGACGTCGAGGGTGAGCGCTAGGTGTTGCGTCGTCGCCACCTCGGTCGAATTTCCTTCGCGGAGGCAAATGACTTCCAGCGTGCGCTCTTGCAGGCCAGCGACGACTACATATTGGTGTTCGAACACCCGCCGACGTACACGCGAGGCATTCGAACCATGGAGGAACACTTCTTGGTTCCGCCGGAGTCGCTGAACGCCGTCGTGATCGACGCCGATCGCGGCGGCGACGTCACGTATCACGCACCCGGTCAAGTCGTGGCGTGGGCGATTGTCACTGTCGCCGACGATCCCTCGGCCGGCAAGGTCCACGTGACTCGACTCGAGGACGCCGTCATCGCGACCGTGCGACACTTCGACCCCGAGGGCCGACTTGGACGGGTCGACCGGTTGGACGGCTATCCAGGCGTCTGGGCCGACGTCGATGGTGTTCCGTCCAAGATTGCCGCCGTAGGCGTTCGAACTGAACGCAACGAATTGGGACTGCGTCGCACCCTGCACGGTGTCGCGTTGAACGTCGACATCGACATGGAGGGGTTCACAGCCATCGTCCCGTGCGGCATCGCCGACAAGCCCGTCGCGTCGATGACGTCGCTCGGTCTCGCGGTCAGCGCGTTAGAAGTCGACGAGCAACTCGGCGTCGAGTTGGAAGAACGACTCGGGTCCAATGCCACCGTTGCGCGCGTTGAACGCAGTGCGGCGTCGGTGAGTTCCGAGCGACCGCTCTTGCGGCGGCTGCGAAAAGCCGGCGTCGATCCCGACGCGGGTGTTCCGATTCATAGCCGCAAGCCCGAATGGTTGCGCATCGAAGCACATATGGGCGAGGAGTACCAATCGTTGCGCACGCTCACCGAGGACCTTCGGCTCGTCACGGTCTGTGAAGAGGCGGGCTGTCCAAATATCTTCGAATGCTGGTCGGCCGGCACGGCGACGTTCATGGTAAACGGTGAACGCTGCACGAGGGCGTGCGGGTTCTGTCTGATCGACACGCGCAAACCTCTCGCTCTCGACCCGAGCGAACCCGAGCGGGTCGCTGAAGCCGTCGTTCGCCTCAAACTGGCGCACGCGGTCATCACGTGCGTCGCCCGCGACGACCTCGCCGACGGGGGCGCCGGCGCGATCGCCGCGACAATTCGCGCCATTCGCGAACGCTCACCCGAGACGAACGTCGAGGTTCTCACCAGTGATCTCAAGGGCGACGCCGCGTCGCTGCAATTGATCTTCGACGCGCGCCCCGACGTCTTGAACCACAACGTCGAGACGGTCGCTCGACTACAACGCGCCGTTCGACCGAGTGCCGGGTACTTACGCTCACTCACCGTGCTCGCCCGAAGTGTGCAAGCTGGACTCACGACCAAGTCCGGCTTGATGGTCGGACTTGGCGAGAGCGCCGACGAAGTGGAAGAGGTCCTGGCGGACATGGCGGCCGTGGGCGTGTCGATCGCCACGATTGGTCAGTACCTGCGACCAACGGGGGATCACTTGCCGGTGGCGCGCTGGTGGGAACCGTGGGAGTTCGTCGATCTCGCCGAACGGGGTCGGCGCCTCGGTCTCAAGCACGTACAGTCCTCGCCCCTGACTCGTTCGAGCTATCACGCTCGTGAGGCATTGAGTGACGCCACGCCGGTCGCCGCGCCCAGTCGCCGCTAGTACGTTGCGTTAACCAAGTCGAAGCCGACCGGTCACCGAGAGTTCGTCGTCGGCTGTGCACGGTTTCAGGATGCTGTGAAATACTGCCGCTATGCCAAAACTTGACACGCACATAATCGGAATACCGGACTGGGTCGACGTCATGGTCGAGACCACGGAACAACGAGAAGCACTCATGAACTTCTACTCGGCGCTCTACGGATGGACGTGGGACATAGGCGACGAGAAAATGGGCTACTACTCAATTGCCCAGTTCGACGGCGCCCCCGTGATGGGACTGGGACAGGGACCCGGTGGTACGGGCGCAATGGTGCCGTACTTCTTGACCGACGACATGAACACCTCGGCGGCGACGGCGGCCGAGTTGGGTGGCACCGTGTTCATGGGACCGATGGAGATTCCCGGTGCCGGCGTCATGGCGTTGGTGACGGACCCGACGGGTGCCGTGCACGGACTCTGGCAAGAGGGCGAGTTCAGAGGCTTCGGCGTCGCCTACGAGGCCAACGCACCCGGGTGGTTCGACCACGCGTCCAATGACCCGGCGGCGGCCGTGGCCTACTACACGACGTTGACCGGACATACCGTCATCGAACCATCACCGGGAATGCAGGTCCTGAACGTTGGGGAACAGTGGTTCGCCAGTGTCTCGCAAAACCAGGTACCGGAACGACCGGGCGCGCAGTGGAATTCGATCTACGTCGTCGACACGCTCGAGGCGGCACGCAACAAGATTCGCGAGCTCGGTGGCACCATCGTGCTGGAAGAGATGCCGGTTCCCGGAAGCGCGATTTGCGTCTTCGTCGAGCCCGTGATGAACACGGTAGTCACGATCACGGGCACGGGCAGCCACGAGTAGTCGTCGTGCGCCACGTCATTGGAATGACGACACGTCTGAGTTGAGCGTTCGGCGTGATCGTAAGTTTTGTCGCGCTCTCGCCGCAGCCGCCCTCGTCGGGACAGTGGCGATCACGTTCGTCGGCGCGTCGCCGAGCGGTGCGGCGACTTTCAAATCGTCAACCATAAACAACTACTGCGAATCGATGATCGCGGATCATCCGACGCCGCCGACGAACAACAATCCCGCCGCCTATCACGCGTGGGCGAAGCAGAATCTGAAATATTTCGAGCACCTGCGGTCAGAAGCCAACACGGCCATCGCGAAGAGTTCGCTGCGTATCCTCGTTCCAATTCTCAAGGTCGAGGCCACGTCATCGAACATGAAGTCGCTGGCAAACTACGTCGGGAGTCACCAAGTGACGTGGGCTCGCGAATGGCAGGACTTCGATAAGACGGTCATCGTCTGCGCGAAGTGGGCCGTCGACCTGCTCTAAGAAATCGACCGGACGACGACAGGTCGATCGCGCGCGAGATCCCTTAGGCGACGAAGTACTTCGCCATCGGGTGATGGCAGATGATCGCGTCGGTCGTCTGTTCGGGGTGTAATTGGAAGCCCTCGGAGACCGTGACGCCAATGCGTTCGCTTTCCAGAAGTTTCGCGACCTTGGCGTTATCGGTGAGGTCCGGACAGGCCGGATAACCCCACGAATAGCGTCCCCCTCGATACCGCTGGCGAAAGAGTCCCGTCAGCGTCGGGCCGTCTTCTTCGACGTAGCCGAGTTCGGTGCGAATACGTTTGTGCCACATCTCAGCGAGCGCCTCCGCCATCTCGACCCCGAGGCCGTGCAACATGAGGTAGTCGGTGTAGTGGTTGTCCGCGAAGAGTTCCTGACAACGCTCCGAGACGCGTGACCCCATCGTGACGAGCATGAAACTGGCGTAGTCCAGGTCACTGCTCTCGACCGAACGAAAGAAGTCAGCGATGCAGAGGAAGGGCGACACCCGCTGGCGCGGGAACGTGAATCGGGTAATTTCCTCGGTGCGGGTGTCGTCGCCATAGAGAATGAGGTCATTGCCCTCTGAAGCGCAGGCGTAGTGACCCCAGACCGCTTGGGGCACGAGGAGCGACTCCTCTTTGGCGATCGCCAACTGTTCACGCAGCGTCGCGCTGACGCGCTCTTTGAAGGCGGGGTCGTCTTCACCGTTTTCGGGTCGGAATCCCCATTGATTGCGAAAGAGCGCCGTCAAGTTGAGGTACTCGCTGATCTCGTCAACGGACATGCCTTTGGCCACGCGACTTCCGAGGAACGGCGGAGTGAAGAGAGGATTGTCGTCCTCGATGTCGGGACTGCGACTGGGGAGTCCTTCTGGTGCCTCGCCGGCGTCGCCGCGGATGCGTCGAAAGACCTTTCGCTCTGAAATCTCGCGACCGAAGGTGAGGTCTTCCTCGTCACCACGGCGTAGTTCGCCCAATCGGTCGAGGACGCGAAGTCCCTCGAAAGCGTCCTTGCCGTAGAACACGCGTCCGCTGTAGACCTGTCGGAGGTCGCGTTCGACGTAGGTGCGCGTCAGAGCGGCCCCGCCGAGAAGAACCGGCACGTGGCTCATGCCGCGCTCGTTCATCAACTCCAGGTTCTCGCGCATGATCAACGTGCTCTTCACCAACAGGCCGCTCATCCCGAGGGCGTCGGCCTGATGTTCTTCGAGGGCGCTCAACATCTCGTTCACCCCGACCTTGATCCCGAGGTTGAAGACCTCGTACCCGTTGTTGGTCAAGATGATGTCGACGAGGTTCTTGCCGATGTCATGGACGTCCCCCTTCACGGTGGCGAGCACGACGCGACCGCGACCGCCCTGATCGCTCTTCTCCATGTGGGGCTCGAGGTGCGCGACGGCCGACTTCATCGTTTCGGCGCTCTGCAGGACGAAGGGCAGCTGCATCTCGCCCGACGCGAACAGGTCGCCGACTTCGCGCATGCCGTCGAGCAGGAGTTGATTCACGATGTCGAGTGGCGCCATGCCCTCGGCCATTGCAGCGTCGAGGTCGCCCTCGAGGCCGACGCGTGCGCCGTCGATGATGCGCCGGCGCAGCCGGTCATTGAGTTCGAGATCGTCGAGTGAACTGGTGGCCGCGTTCGACGTCGAGACGCCTTCGTAGAGACCGAGTAGCACGGTGAGCGGATCGTAATCGTCGCTGCGCCGGTCGTAGATGAGATCCAGACAAACACGCCGGGCCTCTTCGTCGATTCTGTTCAGCGGCAACAACTTGGACGCGTGCACGATGGCGGCGTCCAGACCGGCGTCCGAGCACTCGTGCAAGAAGACACTGTTCAACACTTGTCGAGCGCCCGGGTTGAGACCGAAGGAGATGTTGGACAGTCCGAGGATCGTTCGCACGCCCGGCAGCTCGGCCTTGATCCTTCGAATCGCTTCGATCGTCTCGATGCCGTCGCGTCGCGACTCGACCATCCCCGTCGAGAGTGGCAACGCTAACGTGTCGATGAAAATGTCGTGAGGGTCGAGTCCGTAGCGCGACACGGCGAGCTCGGTGATCGCGCGAGCGGCGCGCACCTTCCATTCGGCGGTCCGTGCCTGGCCCTCCTCGTCGATGCACGTCGCGACAATGGCCGCGCCGAACTCCGCGGCGAGAGTCAAGAATCCGTCGAGACGCGTCCCCGGACCGTCGCCCTCTTCGAGATTGACCGAATTGAGGAGTGCCTTGCCCCCGAGCCACGTGAGCGCTTGGCGAGCGACCTTGGTCTCGGTCGTGTCCACCATGATCGGCACCGACGACTGCGTCGCCAATCGACTCATGAGTTCGTTCATGTCCGCGACGCCGTCGGCCCCGGTGTAGTCGACGCAGACGTCAAGGATGTGCGCGCCCTCTTTGATCTGATCGCGACCAATGCCGACGCAGGCGTCCCAGTCGCCCTCGAGCATGGCGTCACGGAACTTCTTGGAGCCGTTCGCGTTCGTCCGTTCACCGACGAGTAGCACCGAGCGGTCCTGTTGGTAGTTCGTCGCGGAGTAAATGGAGGCCACGGCCGGCTCGAGCACGGCCGTTCGCACGGCGGGCGTAAGTGGTCGCACCGCCTCGATGACGCGCGCGACGTGTTCGGGCGTCGTGCCACAACAGCCCCCGACGACCTGCACGCCGTACTCCGTGACGAACTTCGAGAGGTGCTCGGCCAGGGCGTCGGGCGTGAGGTCGTAATGCATCTTGCCGTCGACGACACTCGGTAGTCCGGCGTTGGGCAGGCACGAAAGTGGCACGGGTGAGGATTCGCTGAGATGTCGGAGCGGTTCGTACATCTCAACCGGTCCGGTCGCGCAGTTGAGACCAAACACGTCAATGCCGAGCGGACTCAGTGACGTCAGCGCGGCCCCGATCTCGGTGCCCGGGAGCATCCGTCCGGTGAGTTCGATCGTCACCTGCGCTTGGATCGGCACGACGCGCCCGTGTCGGACCATCGCGCGGTGACAGGCCGCGATGGCGGCCTTGCCCGACAGCAGGTCGTAGACCGTCTCGACGATCAACAGGTCGACGCCGCCTTCGAGGAGTCCGAGCGCCATCTCCTCGTAACTGGCGGAGAGGTCGTCGTAGGTGATCTGGCCGAGCGAAGGAAACTTCGTTCCCGGACCCATTGAGCCGGCCACGAAGCGCGGCGAACCGGGACTGGCGTACGAATCGGCAACGCGACGCGCGATTTGGGCTGACACCATCGCGAGTTCGTGCGACCGCTCCGCGATTCCGTATTCGGCTAACACGACTGAGAAGGCGCCGAAGGAGTTGGTCTCGATGACGTCAGCGCCGACGTCCAAGAATGAGCGGTGCAACTGTTCGACGGCGTCGGGTTTGGTGACGACGAGAATCTCGTTACAACCTTCGAGCGCCGCGCCGCCGAAGTCGTCGGCGTGCAGGTCCTGGAGTTGCAGATTCGTTCCGGTCGCGCCGTCATAAATCAGGACATGTTCGCGCAGTGCACTGAGGTAGGGGTCGTTCGCGCTCGGTCGGGCGAAGGGCGGACGCGCGCGGGACTCCATTGAGTGTTCAGGATAACCGCACACCCATGATTCACTACGCTGAATACGTGAAGATCTACACTCGCGACGGTGACGACGGCACGACCGGTCTCTACTTCGGAGGTCGAGCGAGCAAGAGTTCGGACCAGATCGACGTGAACGGCGAAGTCGACGAAGCACAGTCAACGCTCGGGTGGGCTCGCTCGCTGAGCGAACCGGGCTCTCGACTCAACGAGCTTCTCATCACGGTCGAACGCGACCTCTGGGTGCTGATGGCCGAAGTCGCCACGTCACAGGACAATCGTCACAAGCTCACGGCCGAGAAGTCGCTCGTCACGACCGAGATGATCGCCCGGCTCGAAATGGAAATCGACGCGCTCTCTGAAGAGATCGAGATGCCCAAGGAGTTCGTCGTCCCCGGTGAGAACCAACTCTCCGCGGCCCTCGACGTCGCGCGCACGGTGATCCGGCGGGCGGAGCGCGTGGCCGTGGGCTATCCGCTCGAGGACTCCTTCGTCGTGGCGTATCTCAATAGACTCAGTGACCTCGCGTGGACGATGGCCCGATTCGCCGAGGGATCGCAGCACCGCACCGCACGAATCCACCCCTAGGAGAGACCGCATGGCCCGCACTGCTCGAATCTCTACGCCGCTCGAGGCCGCGACGCAACCGACGGTCGTGGTGCCCGTGGTCTTTGACGACGGTGCGGCGTTCATTGCCGAATCAGTGCCGGCGAGCCTGGGCGGCCAGAGCATTCCGCGGACCCTCTCCAAGGAGTGGTGCACCAAACAGGGTCTCAAACCCGAGGCCGGAAGCGTCACCGTGCTTCGAACGCTCAAGGACACGAACGTCGCCTTCGTGAGCCTCGGCTCGACCTACAACTCACTCGAGGGCTACCGACTGGCGGGGGCCGCGGCCACGCGTTGCGCGAATGACGCCTCGGTGGCCTTCTTCTTGCCGACCGACGGCATCGACGACCCCCGCGACGCGGCCCAGGCGCTCGTCACTGGGGCATTGCTCGCGTCGTATAAGTACAAACAGGGTGACACGATAACGACCTTCGACGTGGTCCCGCTCGGCTCACCGCTGCCATCGGTCGAGACCCACGACGACGTGACCGAGGGCGCGCGGCGCGGCGAGGCCATCGCGAACGGCATCAACTGGGCGAAGTTCCTCGTCGACTCTCCGGCGGGCTCGATGCCGCCCAAGGAGTTGGCGCACCAGGTTCAGACGCGACTCGATGACGACGAACACGTCACCGTCGAGGTCTGGACCGAACCGCGGATTCGCGAGGAGCGACTCGGCGGACTGTTGGGCGTCGGCGAGGGCTCGGCGCAGCCCTGTCGACTGGTGTACGCCACGTACGACCCGAGTCCCGACATCGAACTGCCCCACATCGCGCTGGTCGGTAAGGGTGTCACCTTCGACTCCGGTGGTCTGTCACTCAAGACCGGCGAAGGCATGATGGCGATGAAGACCGACATGAGTGGCGCCGCGATCGTGATGGCCGCGATCTCCATTGCCAGCCGCCTGGCGCTCGAAGTCAAGATCACGGCGATTGCTCCGATGACGGAGAACCTGCCGAGTGATCGAGCGACCAAACCCGGTGACGTCCTCACCATCCGCAACGGCATGACCATCGAGGTACTCAACACCGACGCCGAAGGGCGGCTCATCCTCGCTGACGGTCTCAGTCTCGCCGTCGAGGCGAATCCCGACGCGATCATCGACGTCGCCACGCTGACCGGCGCCCAGCGTGTCGCGCTCGGGGACGAAGTGGGTAGCATTTTCACTTCGACCGACGAGCTGGCTGACTATTTCGCCGTTGCGAGCGCGAGGAGCGGCGAGCTGCTCTGGCGCATGCCACTCTTCGGAAGTTACGAAGCGTCTATCGAGTCCGACGTCGCCGACATGAAGAACATCGGCAAGCCCGGCAACGGCGGGATGATCATCGCCGCGCTGATCCTTCAGCGCTTCACCGACGGACGACCGTGGGCGCACCTCGATATCGCCGGCCCCGGACGGTCGGACTCGAACCGTGGCTATACGACCAAGGGTGCGACGGCATTCAGCGCGCGAACGATCGTCGAGTTCTTGGAGGCCGTCGCCGAAGAAGCGCGCGACTAGGGCTCGACCGCCCGTACTCGCGATTCGCGACTCGGGACGTCGCGCGCGAGGGAGGACGACGAAACGTCGTTGCCGTCGGCCTTTCCAATCAACACCGTCGCGAAGAGGTCTTCGTCGTCAATGCGCGCCCAGCGCAGGATCTCCTCTTCGTGGCGAAAGTTGCCCCAGAGAGCGGCCTGCCAGCCGCTCTCTTCAATGAGCAACAGCAACGCCATCGTCGCCATCGCGGCATCGGTGTGCCAGTAGGGGACCGGCCAATTCGTTTCGTCGTCGAGTCCGGAGTTCCGTTTGTCCGCCTCGGCGTAGCGAGCGACGTATTCGCCGCGGCGAGAGGTCACCAGCACGACCGCGCCGGCGCGCTGAAGTCCGTCGGCGCGTCGCGCGTTTGAGCGCCACTCCACATCGGTCGCCACTTCGAAGTACTCACGGGTCAAGGTGGGCCCGACGGTGTGTAAACGAACGCCGGCGCTGTTACCGGCCGTCGGAGCCCAGAGTGCTTGGGCGCAAAGTTCGCCCAACCATTGAGGATCGACCGGCGTGCCGTCGAACGAACGGACCATCCGGCGTTTGGCCAGCAGCTCACGAAGTTCCACGCGTCGGGTCTAGCAGAACGCCGAACACGATTGATGACCCAACAGGTAAGATTTAGGAACTGAGAAGGAGTGAACGTTGCCGACGCCTCGAGATCTACTGAACGCCGCCAAGGCCGAGATTACGGAGATCGACCCGCACGACGTCGCCGCACGACTCGATCACTTCACGCTGCTCGACGTTCGCGAGCCCGAAGAGTACGAACAGGGTGCCGTGCCCGGCGCGGTCCACTTGGCGCGAGGCAATCTGGAGTTCTCCGTCGAGGGCCGACTACCGGACAAGAACGCGCCAATCGCCGTCTACTGCGCGGGCGGCGTGCGCTCGGCCTTCGCCACCAAGACGCTGCAAGACCTCGGCTACACCGACGTCGTGTCGGTCATTGGCGGTTTCAACAAGTGGAAGGACGACGGTCTCACGTGGACGACGCCACGCGTCCTGTCGGCCGAACAGCGCGTCCGCTACCAACGTCACCTCCTACTACCCGAAGTGGGCGAAAAGGGACAGCAGCGACTCTTGGACTCGAAGGTCCTCCTGCTCGGCGCGGGGGGACTCGGATCACCGGCGGCGATGTACCTCGCCGCGGCCGGGGTCGGCACGATCGGCATCATCGACATGGACGTCGTCGACACCTCAAATCTCCAGCGTCAGATCCTGCACAACGTTGAGCGGGTCGGCATGCGCAAAGTCGACAGCGCGAAGATGACGCTCACCGCGATGAACCCGGACGTGAACGTGCTCACCTACGACACTCGACTCGGGGCCGACAACGTCTTGGACATCATCGACGGCTATGACGTCATCGTTGACGGTACCGACAACTTCCCGACGCGTTATCTGGTGAACGACGCCGCGCTCATCAAGAACATCCCCGTCGTACACGGTTCGATCTTTCGCTTCGAAGGACAGGTCACCGTCTTCAACCCCTACGTCGGGCCGTGCTATCGCTGCATGATCCCCGAACCGCCGCCGCCGGAACTCGCGCCGAGTTGCGCTGAAGCTGGCGTACTGGGCGTGTTGCCGGGCATCGTCGGATCGATCCAGGCGGTCGAGACCATCAAGCTGTTGCTGGAACTCGGCGACCCGCTCGTCGGTCGTCTCCTCACGTACGACTCGATGGACGAGAGTTTTCGGACCTTCAAGGTACGTCGCGATCCGAGCTGTCCGGCCTGCGGCGACGACGCCGGTCCGATCGTGATCGCCGAATACGACGACCTCTGCATGCCCCACCCCGTGAAGGTCTAGCTCCGCGTAGCCACGTGACGCACGAAGCACAGCGCCTATCGTTGTCATTGTGACGTCAGACGAGCGCCGTACGGATTCGGGGATTGTCGTCCAACCGGTCTACGACGGCTCTGACCTGGAGGGTTTCGACGCGACGACGGAGCTGGGCAGCCCCGGGCAGTATCCCTACACGCGTGGCGTGCAGCCCACGATGTACCGCGGTCGCCTGTGGACGATGCGCCAATACGCCGGCTTCGGGACGGCCGCCGCGACGAACCTGCGCTTCAAGTTCCTCCTCGAAGCCGGTCAGACGGGACTGTCGTGCGCCTTCGACTTACCCACCCAGATGGGCTATGACGCCGACCACGTACGTGCGGAGGGCGAAGTCGGCAAGGTCGGCGTCGCCATCTCGTCCTTAGAGGACATGCGCGACCTGTTGGCTGACCTCCCACTCGACCAGGTGACGACGTCGATGACCATCAACGCGACGGCGTCAACGTTGTTGTTGCTGTATCAGTTAGTCGGAGAAGAACAGGGCGTGCGAGGCGATCAGTTGCGCGGCACGATCCAGAACGACATCTTGAAGGAGTACGTCGCGCGCGGCACGTACATCTATCCGCCGCGCCAGTCCATGCGCCTCGTGGTGGACACCTTCGCCTACTGCGCCAAGGAGATGACGCAGTGGAACACGATCTCGATCTCCGGCTATCACATCCGTGAAGCCGGATCGACGGCCGTCCAAGAGATCGCCTTCACCCTCGCCAATGGCGTCGCGTACGTCGAGGCGGCCCTCGCCGCCGGCTTGGCGTTGGACGATTTTGCCCCGCGGCTGAGTTTCTTCTTCAACGCCCACAACAATCTTTTCGAAGAGGTTGCAAAGTACCGCGCCGCGCGGCGACTGTGGGCGTCGATCATGCGTGATCGATTCGGGGCGACCGACGCGAAATCTATGACGCTTCGATTTCACACCCAGACCGGCGGCTCGACGTTGACGGCGCAGCAGCCCGAGAACAACATCGTGCGAACGACGATCCAGGCGCTCGCGGCGACCCTCGGCGGCACGCAGTCGCTGCACACCAACGGCTTCGACGAGGCGCTGGGACTACCGACCGAACGAGCGGCCAAGCTCGCGCTGCGAACCCAACAGGTCCTCGGTTACGAGTCGGGCATCGCCGACACCGTCGACCCCTTGGCCGGTTCCTACTACGTCGAGTCACTGACGAATGAAGTGGAGCGACTGACGCGAAAGTACATCGAAGCGATCGACGAACGCGGGGGAGCTGTTGCCGCTATTGAGTCGCACTACATGCAAGACGAGATCGAATCGGCGGCCTACGAATTCGCCCGTCGCGTCGATCGTGGCGACAAGGTCGTGGTCGGCGTGAACCGTTTCGAAGAGAGTGACACGACCAAGGCCGACGTCTTTCCGATCGATGAAGAACAACAACGAGCGCAAATCACTCGAGTGAAGGCGCTCAAGATGACGCGCGACAACGACGCCGTGCGCGTCGCGCTGGAAGACCTCGCAAACGCCGCGCGCGGAACCCAAAACGTGCTGTATCCGATGAAGACGGCGCTGTCGAGCATGGCGACCCTCGGGGAAGTGGCTGACGTACTGCGCGCTGAGTTCGGGGTCTACACGCCGAGCTAGCGAGCGAGCGGTTCGTGGAAGTGGGTCACCACAGGACGCTCGACGTAGAACGGGTGCGTCAATTCACGCCACCGTTGAAAGTCCTCGGTCTCGCGCCACGCCATATGCGCCTCGATCGTCGACCAGCGGATCAGCAGCAGGTACAGCGAACCGTCTTCCTCCTGGCGACGGAACTCGCCGCCGAAGCAACCCGCGGCCGTGTCCAAGATCGGGAGCGCCTGACGCGCGGACGCCTCGAACTCATCTTCGCGTCCGGGCGTCACCGCCACCACCACGTGTTCGAGCATCATGCGCGGGCCATCAATCGTGCGCGCAGTTTCTCATCGTTCGCGACGCCAATCGCGGTATGGGCGAGGGCGATCGCTCCGGTGAGGACCGCGCGATCGGCCTCGGGAGTGATGCACGCCGCAGTGAATTCGGGTTGATGATTCACGGCTCCATTGGTAGGAATCATGAGCATCGGGTGAATCGAAGGCACCACTAACGAGACGTTGGCCATGTCGGTGGAGATTGCCGGTCGGTCGACTCCCTCGTCGTCGAGCGTAAAGCTGCGACCAAGTGCTTCGGCGGCGACACGGTAGTGCGACAGGATTTCGGGATCGGATTCCATGTGCGAGAACGCACTACCGATCTCTTCGATGCGCAGCGAAGCACCGGTAGCCAGCGCCCCGGCTTCGAAGCAGGCGTTGATCCGAACGCGCAATTCGGCCAGCCGATCACTCGTGAGTGAACGCGCCATGAACCGTCCGCTGGCGCAACTCGGGATGATGTTCGCCGCCGAACCGCCTTCGACCACGATGCCGTGGACGAGGTCGCCGGGACGCAATTGCTGACGCAAGAGACCGATTGCCACTTGGGAAATCGTTAGGGCGTCGAGGGCGTTCACTCCGACCCAGGGCGCCGCCGCCGCGTGCGCCGCTTTCCCTTCAAAGGTGACGTCAAAGTGGTCGACCGCGAGACAGAGAGCGTCGAGTCGTTCGGTGGGGAAGGGGTGCACCATCATGGCGGCGTGGACGTCATCGAAGTAGCCGGCGTTGATGAGGTCGATTTTGCCGCCGCCGCCCTCTTCTGATGGTGTTCCCAGCAGCGTGACCGTGAGATTCAATCCGTCAGCGACGGACCCGAGGCCGATGGCGGCGCCGAGGGACGACGCGGCGATGATGTTGTGACCGCAGGCGTGGCCGACGTCGGGCAGCGCGTCAAACTCTGCGCAGTACACGATGTTGAGATCACCGTCACCCATCGTGGCGCGAAAGGCGGTGGGCATATCGGCGACGCCACGCTCGACTCGAAAACCGGCCTCCTCGGCCAACGTGGCGACGGCCGCGGAGCTTTCGAATTCGACGTAGCCGAGTTCCGGGTGCGCGTGGACGAAGTGACTCAGTTCCACCAGGGCGTCGCCGTGGCGATGGATCGTGCTGGCGGCGACTTCGCGAGCGCTCACTCGACGACCACGACGGTGTCGCCCGCGCTGACCGAATCGCCGGCCGCCACGTTGATCGACACGACGACGCCGGACTTCTCGGCGTTCACCGAATTCTCCATCTTCATGGCTTCGAGGATAACGACCGTGTCGCCCGCTTCTACCGGTTGACCGACCTCGACGTTCACTTTCACGATCGTCCCCTGCATGGGGACGACGACGTTGGCCGATCCGCTACCCAGTACTCCCGCGTGGTGCTGTCGACGGGGTTTGGCGGCGGTGCTTTGGGCCCGCGCCAAACCGTCGTCAAACTCCGGCACCCATAGCGCGACCGTGACGCGCCGACCGTTGACTTCGGCGGTGACGTCCTTGCGCACCTGACCGTCTCCGACGGAAACGGCGGCGGTGACGGCTTCGGGCAGTGTCGTGAAGTCGAGCTCGCTCTCAACCCAGTTCGTGGAGTGCGTACCCTCCACGAACTGCTCGTCACTGAGTATGACGACGTCCGCGGCCAACGTCGTCGCGACACCTTCGATCGTGGTCTCCTCGATGGCGCGCAACATCCGACGGCGAGCGCGCTCGCGATCCGGCCCCCACACGATCAGTTTCGCGATCAAGTTGTCGTAGTACTGGGAGATCGTGTCGCCCGCGGCGTACCCGGCGTCGAGACGCACCCCCGGTCCGGAGGGCTGGTCGAATCGGGTGATCGTGCCCGGGGTCGGGATGAACTTGCCGCCCGCGGGGTCCTCGGCGTTGATCCGAACTTCGATGGCGTGTCCCTCACGTCGAACCTCTTCTTGCGTGAAGTCCAGTGATTCACCAGCGGCGATGCGGAGTTGCCACTCGACGAGGTCCAGTCCGGTCACCAACTCGGTCACCGGGTGCTCGACCTGGAGACGCGTGTTCATCTCCAAGAAGAAGAACGCGTCGTCTTGATAGAGGAACTCGACGGTTCCGGCGTTCACGTAGCCGCAGGCCCGCGAGACCTTGACGGCCGCTTCGCCCATGGCGCGACGCACCTCATCCGGGAAGTTCGGCGCCGGTGACTCCTCGATCAGTTTCTGGTGACGTCGTTGCGCCGAGCAGTCGCGCTCGCCGAGCCACCGCGTGTTGCCGTGGGCGTCGGCGAGGACCTGCATTTCGATGTGACGGGGTCTCGTCAAATAGCGCTCGACGTAACACTCGGGACGACCGAAGTAACTCTGGGCCTCGCGCTGCGCGCTCTCCAACGCCGCCGGCGCCTCGTCAGCAGAGTTCACGACCTTCATGCCGCGTCCGCCGCCGCCGTAGGCGGCCTTGATGGCGACCGGCCAGCCGAACTCATTGCCGAACTTGACGACTTCTTTGGCGTTCTTCAGTGCCTCGCTTCGACCGGGCACGCCCTCGACGCCGACCTTGGCCGCGGCGAGGCGACTCGAGATCTTGTCGCCCATCACTTCGATCGCTTCGGGCGGGGGGCCAATGAACGTGACGCCACGCGAAGTGATGGCTCGCGCGAACTCTGTGTTCTCCGAGAAGAACCCGTAACCCGGGTGGACGGCGTCCGCGCCCGAACGATGTATGACGTCGAGGATTGTTTCGGTATTGAGGTAGCTCTCGGCGGCGCTCTGGCCCCCGAGGGCGTACGCCTCATCGGCCAAACGAACGTGCAGCGCGTTTCGATCGAGTTCGGAATAGACGGCGACGGTGGCGATGCCCATCTCTCGACAGGTGCGCATGACGCGCACCGCGATCTCGCCGCGATTGGCGATCAGGACTTTCTTTAACACGCAAACCTCCGTAGCGGACCTGTAATTTTCTACCACTCGCTCTTGAAACTCTAGAGTTTCCTTGTGAGTCCAATCATCTGGCGTATCGAGCACTTCGACGAGATCGACTCCACGAACACCTGGCTGGCGCAACGCGCCCTCGAGGGCGCACCGGAGGGTCTCGTGGCCGTCGCGGACTTTCAGAGCGCCGGGCGTGGACGGTTGGATCGCCGATGGGAGTCACCACCCGGCGCATCGTTACTGTGCTCGATCCTGCTGCGACCGAACGTCGCGCCGGACCAGCTCCAACTCGTGGTCGCCTGCGTCGCGCTCGCGGCGCGCGCGGCCCTCGTGCGACTCAGTGGCGTACGACCGGCGCTCAAATGGCCGAACGACCTGATCGTCGGGGACGCGAAGATCGCCGGACTCCTCGCGGAGATCGTGGCCGTTGACGAGCGATTGGCCGTGGTCGTCGGGATCGGCGTGAATCTCACGCACGAGGGACCCGCGAACGTCGTGTCGACCAGCGTGCGCGCCGAGTCGGGCGTGACCATCACCCCACCGGCGCTGCTCGATATCTTGTTGGACGAACTCGAAGCCCGGCGCGCGTCGCTCGACAGTAGTGATGGTCAGGCGACCTTGCGTGACGAATACCAACGTGCGCTCGTCACACTGGGCCGGCTCGTTCGGGTAGAGCGGACGAATGACGTTCTTGTCGGACTGGCGACCTCGGTCGACGAGTTCGGGCAACTCATCGTCGTGGTGAACGGCGAAGAGGTCGCGGTCACGGTCGGTGACGTGGTGCACGTGCGAGTCCCTGAAGGAGAACAATCGTGAGTCGCGCGACGCGCGTCTTGGTGACGGGCGCGGCCGGCCAGGTTGGTCTCGATATGCTCGACGTGCTCGACGGCGTGGTACCGCCCGGTGGCGAGGGGTCGTTCCAACCGGACGGCCGGCCGGTGCCCGAGGGTGAATTCGAGGTCCTCGCGCTCACACGTCACGAACTCGACGTCGCCGACTCCGACGCGGTGCATCGCGCGGTCCAGGCCGCGCGGCCGGACGTCATCGTTCACTTGGCCGCCTACACGGCGGTCGATCGCGCCGAGACCGAAGCGTCCACGTGCTTCGCCGTGAACGCGGCCGGCACCGAGTCGATGTCACTCGCCGCCAAAGAGAACGACGCGCACTTGATCGCGATCTCGACGGACTACGTCTTTGACGGCAACAAGGGTGGCGCCTACGTGGAAGACGACGCGACCAACCCCCTCAACGTCTACGGTGCGTCGAAGCGAGCCGGAGAGTTGTTCTGTTCGAATGACGACACCGTCGTTCGCACGTCGTGGGTGATGGGCGTGCGCGGTAAGAACGTTGCCCACGTCATTGCCGAGCGGGCCATCGCGGGGGAGACCGTTCGATTCGTCAACGATCAAACCGGCACCGTCACGGTCGCGAGTGATCTGGTGCGCGTTCTGGCGACCTTGGTGCGTGAACGTCCCGGCGGTCTCTGGCACGTGGCCAATTCCGGTACGACGACGTGGTTCGACGTGGCCCACTACGTCGGAGAGATCCTCGGCCGCGACGAAGGATTCGCCACGGCGATCGCGACGGCCGATTTGGATCCGCCGCCGCTCGCCACCCGACCGATTCGCAGCGATCTGTCGACCGACAAGTTCGCGTCGACGTGGACGGCGTTGCCCGATTGGCGCGACGGGCTCACTCGTTTGATTCGGGACCGCGCTGCGCGAGGCGGCGCTCGATGAGCGAGGTCGCAACCGACGTCGCCGCGGTCATCGTCGACTTCCACGCCGGCCAGGCGCTCGACGACTGCGTCGATTCACTGCACGCCAACGGCGTCACCGACATCGTGGTCGTCGAAAACGGCGAGGAGGGCTCGACGCTGCCGTCGCTCTCTGGTCAGCACGTCGTGCTCGTCGTGCCCAAACTGAACCTCGGCTACGGACGCGGCGTGAACCGCGGCGTGGCCGAGGCGCCGGAGCGTCGCTACCTCCTCGTCTCCAACCCCGACGTCGTCGTGCACGAGGGCGCCGTGGCCGCACTGGTCGCCTTCCTTGACGCGCACCCGAACGTCGCCATCGTCGGTCCCCAAATTCTGCGGCCCGACGGGAGTGTCTATCCGTCGCAACGCGTCTTCCCGAACTTCTGGCTCGCCGGAGCGCACGCGCTGTTGGCGCCTCTTTGGCCCAGTAACCCGTTCACGCGTCGCTATCGATCGCCGCGCAAGGACGGTTCGGTCGACTGGGTCTCCGGTGCGTTTTTCCTGGCGAGACGAGACCGATTCGAAGAGGTCGGCGGATTCGACGAGCGCTACTTCATGTTCGCCGAGGATATGGCGCTCTGTTGGGAGATGCGCGCCCACGGCCATGACGTTGCGGCGACGTCCGACGCACTGGTCACGCACATCGAGGGCGTGTCGCGCGCCAGAGCCTCGCGAGCGATGCTGATTGCCCATCACCGCGGCGCCATGCGCTTCGAGTGGCAGACCGCGAGCGGGTGGCGACGAGTCCTGGCACCGATTGCGACGCTGGTGCTCGGGCTACGACTCTGCGTGGTGCTGGTAATCCGACCCCCGACCTAAGGGCGTTACCGTCTAGAATTGTCCCTGGGCTGCGAGTGGTTCTGTGGTTGAAAGTCGATGCCAGTCGCGGGCGAAACGACCCACGTAAGGCGTCTTGTCGACGCTGAGCATGGCGCGGTTTAGAAGTAAGTCCTGCCTCCAGGTGGCCAGAGCGGTCTTCGGGAGAGCCGGTGAAGTGTGTGGTCGCATCGCCGGAGAGCTTCGTGCTGCCGGCGTGACCCACGGACACCGCCGCAGGCAAGTGTGGGGTAAAAGACCAGGTCAGCACTCGCAGCCCAATCGAAGTAGCCGTAACGACCGGTAGGGTACATCACGACATGAGTGTTTTTAGCAAGATTCTTAAGGCCGGAGAGGGCAAGCGCGTTCGCCAACTGGCCGAACTCGTGCCGCCTATCAACGAACTCGCCGACGAGATCGCGGCTTTGTCGGACGCGGAGCTTCGCGCCAAGACCGACGAATTTCGCGCCCGACTCGCCGAAGGCGAAGACCTCGACGACATGTTGATCGAAGCCTTCGCCGTCGTGCGCGAAGCCGCGACCCGGGTCCTCGGCCAGCGCCACTACGACGTCCAATTGATGGGCGGCATGGCCCTGCACTTCGGGTGGATCGCCGAAATGAAGACCGGTGAGGGTAAGACCCTGGTATCGACGCTGCCGGTCTACCTGAACGCGCTGGCCGGCAACGGTGTGCACGTCGTCACCGTGAACGATTACCTCGCGACACGTGACGCCAATTGGATGGGCTCACTGCACAAATTCCTCGGGCTGACGGTCGGACGAGTCGGTCCGGACTTGGCGGAGTTCGAGGACAAGCGCGCGGCCTACGCCTGTGACGTCACCTACGGCACGAATACCGAGTTCGGCTTCGACTACCTGCGTGACAACATGGCGCGGCGCGCCGAACACATGGTCCAGCGTGGATACCACTACGCCATCGTCGACGAGGTCGACTCGATCCTGATCGACGAGGCCCGTACGCCGCTCATCATCTCTGGACCGGCCTCGGACGTCACCAAGCTCTACTACCAGTTCGCTTCCATCGCGAGGGCGCTCTTGCGCGACGCCGACTACGAGGTCGACGAGGAGAAGAAGACGGTCGTGCCGACCGAAGCCGGCATCGAGAAGGTCGAGCGTCAGCTCGGCGTCACCAACCTCTACGACGCGGTCGCGACGAACTACGTGCACCAATTGGGCCAGGCTCTGCGCGCCAAAGAGCTCTACCACCGTGACAAGGACTACCTGGTTGACGCCGGCGAAGTGAAGATCGTCGACGAGTTCACGGGGCGAACCCTCGACGGTCGACGCTGGTCCGACGGCCTGCACCAAGCGGTCGAGGCCAAGGAACGCGTGCGCATCCAAGAAGAGAACCACACCTGGGCGACGGTCACCCTGCAGAACTACTTCCGCATGTACGAAAAACTCGCGGGCATGACCGGTACGGCCGAAACCGAGGCCGCCGAGTTCGGTAACACCTACAAGCTCTCGGTCGTGCCGATTCCGTCGAACACGCCGCTCATCCGCCTCGACCAGCCCGACCTCATCTACAAGACCGAAGACGCGAAGTTCGCCGCGATCGTCGAGGACGTGCGCGAACGCAGTGACCTCGGCCAGCCGATCCTCCTCGGTACGGCGTCGGTCGAGAAGTCCGAGTTGCTTTCTCGCGAACTCTCCAGGGCCGGAATCTCTCACGAGGTCTTGAACGCGAAACAGCACTTCCGCGAAGCCGAGATCGTGGCCCAGGCCGGTCGAAAGCACGCCGTCACCGTCGCGACGAACATGGCCGGACGAGGCGTCGACGTCGTGCTCGGTGGCAACTTCGAAGGTCTCGCGACCCGCGAGGCCCAAGGTCGAGGTTTTCAACCCGGCACCGAGGAGTTCGACGCCGCGTATCAGAACGAGCTGGCGAACTTCAAGAGCGTCTGTGAAGCCGAGGGCGACGAAGTGCGCGCCCTTGGCGGACTGTATGTATTGGGTTCGGAACGACACGACTCGCGACGCATCGACAACCAGCTGCGCGGAAGGTCCGGTCGACAGGGCGACCCCGGCGAGAGCCGTTTCTATCTGTCGCTCCAGGACGACCTGTTGCGACTCTTCGCGACCGGCGCCGTCTCGTGGGTGATGGACCGCACGATGCCCGACGATCTACCCATCGAGGCCAAGATGGTCTCGAAGGCCATTGAACGGGCCCAGAACACCGTCGAAGGCAAGAACGCCGAGATCCGCAAGGACACGTTGAAGTACGACGAAGTGATGAACGAACAACGCAAGGTCATTTATGGACGGCGCCAACAGGTCATCGACGGCGAGGACATTCACGACGCCACCGTCGTGCTGATCGAAGAGATTCTCACCAACGTGGTGGACGAACGCCTCGAGGGCGAATTCGCCGAGGGTTGGGATCTTCACCAACTCGTCATCGAACTCTTGAACTACTACCCGACGGCGCTGAGCGCCGACGCGCTCGCGGAGTATCAGGACCGCGACGACATCTTGGCCCTCGTGATCGATGAGGCCGTGGGACAGTACGAGAAGAAGTGCGAAGAGTACCCGGGTGGCATGGACACCGCCAAGGAGATCGAGCGCGACGTCATGCTCCAGATCCTCGACCAGCGTTGGCGTGATCACCTCTCGGACATGGATTACCTGCGCGACGGTATCCACTTGCGTCAAATCGCCCAACAGGACCCGTTGACGGCGTGGCAGAAAGAGGGCTACTTGATGTTCGAAGTCCTCCTCGGCAACGTGGACGCGGACTTCGTGCGTTACATCACGCACGTCGAGGCCTCCGCCATTGAGGCCATCGAGGAAGTGACCGAGGCCGACGAAGGACTCGAGGGCGCCGTCACGAACGCCAACGTCGTGGCACCCGGCGCCACCGAACTTCCGACCCACGGAGCCGCCAAGAAGGCACTGCCCAAACAGGGCGACAAGATCGGTCGAAACGAGCCGTGCTGGTGTGGCTCGGGCCGGAAGTACAAGCAGTGCCATGGCCGACCCTAAGGCCGAAAACGCCCTTCGCGAGGCCCTCGGAACCTTGGAGGACCTCGAAGCGAGGTGGAGCGCGGCGCGCGAATACTTGAAGATCGACGCCAGCCGCGAGCGCCACGCAGTACTGGGCGAACTCGTGGCCGATCCGAACCTCTGGGATGACCAGGACCGTGCCCGCGAGGTGACGACCGAACTGGGGCGTCTCACGAACGACCTCGCGCAGTTCGATGAACTGCGCGCCTCGCTCGACGACTCGTTGGTGTTGGCCGAGTTCTCGCGCGAGTCGCTGGTGGCCGGCGAGGCCGACTGGTCGTTGCTGAACGAACTCTCCTCGACCGTGACGGCGCTCGAAACCAAGATCGCCGCGCTCGAGACCCAGAGTCTCTTCAGCGGACCGTACGACGCGAACGACGCGATCGTCGAGCTGCACGCCGGCGCCGGTGGCACCGACGCCCAGGACTGGACCGAGATGTTGTTGCGCATGTACTCGCGCTGGGCCGAGCGTCGGGGATTCGGCGTCGAGATCGACGAAGCGACCGAAGGTCAAGAGGCCGGACTGTTGTCCTCGACGTTCATCGTCAAGGGTCGCTTCGCCTACGGGTGGCTCTCGGCCGAACGCGGGGTGCACCGACTCGTTCGAATCAGCCCCTTCGACTCACAGGCGCGACGACAGACGAGTTTCGCGAGTCTCGACGTGACGCCGCTCTTGGACGACAACGCGGCTGAGGTGGAGATCGATGAGAAGGACCTGCGCGTCGACACGTACCGATCATCGGGCGCCGGGGGACAACACGTGAACAAAACCGACTCGGCGATCCGCATCACGCACCTGCCGACGAACATCGTCGTCAGTTGCCAAAATGAACGCAGTCAACATCAGAACCGCGCGCGCGCCATGCAGATTCTGGAAGCGAAATTGGCCGAACGCGCGCGCGCCGAACGACAGGCTGAGATGAACGCGCTCAGTGGTGACCGCGCCGACAATGCGTGGGGCTCACAGATTCGCAGTTACGTGCAAGCGCCTTACCAACTCGTGAAAGACCACCGAACTGATCACGAAACCGGAAACGTCGACGCGGTGCTCGACGGCGATCTCGACGACTTTATGGAAGCTGAACTGCGTCGACAGCGATTTGATTCATAAGAAATTTGACATCCCTTTAACGTGGGGCTTTCGTGGCGCGAAAACGCAAAATTGTCAAACTACAATGGTTGGTGTCCATCCGGGTGCTGACGCACCGCCATAACTACGTACCCGAAGGGGTGTTCGCGTGATTCGTTTCGAGAATGTCTCGAAGACCTACAAGAACGGCTCACCGGCCCTCAAGGACATCACGCTCAACATTGAAAAGGGAGAGTTCGTCTTCTTGGTCGGCGCGTCCGGTTCTGGCAAGACGACCTTCCTCCGACTTTTGCTGCGTGAGGAGTTGCCCGACAAGGGTCGAATTCTCGAAGCCGGACGCGAACTCACGGAGCTGTCTAAGTTCCGCGTGCCGTTCCTGCGGCGCAACATTGGTTGCGTGTTCCAGGACTTCCGACTCCTGCCGAACAAGACAGTCTTTGAGAACGTGGCCTTCGCCCTCGAAGTCATCGGACGGCCCCGCTCGACGGTCGAGTCCCAGGTGCCATTGATCCTTGACCTCGTGGGGCTCTCTGACAAATCCAAGAGTCTGCCCGGCGAGCTTTCGGGTGGCGAGCAGCAGCGCGTCGCCGTCGCGCGCGCGTTCGTCAATCGCCCGTTGATCCTGCTCGCCGACGAACCGACGGGCAACCTGGACCCGGCGAACTCCGAATCGATCATGGCGCTCCTCGAGCGCATCAACCGCACGGGCACGACGGTCGTCATGGCCACGCACGACAAGGCGCTGGTGGACCGGATGCGTCGGCGCGTAATCGAACTCGACAAGGGCGAGATGATTCGCGACCAGGTCCGCGGTGTCTACGGCATCGACGAAAGCGTCGCGATCTAATGCGGGTCTACTTCCGTTACGCCGTCAAAGAAACGCTGTCCAATCTCTGGCGCAACCGCATGATGACCATCGCCGCCGTCCTCACCGTCGCGGTCTCGCTGTCCCTGGTGGGCTCGGCGTTGCTACTGAAGCAGAGTGCCGCTCAGGCGTCGTCACAGTGGCAACAGGGCACGCGCGTCACGATCTGGATGGAGCCCACGGCCTCTGCGGGTGAGATCGCCAATGTCCAGACACAACTCCACAATCTGCCGATCGTGAAGCATTGTCAATTTCGAACTCAGGCGCAGGACTACGTCGAGATGAAGAAGACGCTTCCACCCTCCGAGGCGAACGTACTCCACGAGGATCAAATTCCGACCAAATTCAGTTGCGTCCCCACCGTGCCGTTGGACGCGTTCACGGTGCAATCGACGTTCATGCATCAGCCTGGCATCCTCACGGTGACCGCGCCGGAACAGCAGATTCGCGAGATGAACCACGTGATACGAATTCTGCAGATCGTATTCCTGGCGCTGGCGCTCGTGCTCTTGCTTTCGGCGACGGTTCTGATTCTCAACACGATTCGAATGGCGATCTTCGCCCGCCGTCGAGAAGTCTCGGTCATGAAGCTGGTGGGTGCGACGAACTGGTTCATCCGAATTCCCTATATCACCGAGGGCTTCATCCAGGGCCTCCTCGGCTCGGCCGTCGCCATTGCCGCCGTCACGGCACTTCACATTTGGTATCCACTGCACAATGAATTCCAATTGAGCACGAGTGCACTTATCGGAACGAACATCGTCGTCTTGATCGTTGGCGTCGTGATCGGTTCCGTCGGTTCTTCGATCGCGATTCGCCGTTTCCTCGACGTTTAGTCGCTGACCTCGTCGAAGTCGACGGCGAGAGAATTCACGCAGTAGCGTTGACCGGTCGACGTCGGTCCGTCATTGAAGACGTGTCCCAGGTGACCCCCGCACTTAGAGCAGAGGATCTCGGTCCGCGGGCGCTCCTTCAACGAGTTGTCGGCCCGTTCGATGATCGTGCCCGCCTCGCACGCGTCGAAACTGGGCCACCCGCAACCGGAGTCGAATTTCTGCGCGCTCGTAAAGAGGTGTTGACCGCACCCGCCACACGTGAAGTCGCCCTCGGTGTCGACGTGCAACAGTGAACCGGTCCAAGGTATTTCGGTTGATGCCTGTCGCAGGACTGCGTAGCGATCAGCCGAAAGCTGCGCCTGCCACTCATCTTCTGACTTCTCCACGTCGTAGGTCATCGGTTCAAAGTAATGGAACCACGATTGGATGCGACGGCCTACTCATAGTTAGGTCTCGGTGATTCGGGCAGGACCGGCGCGAACTCCGGCTGGTCGGCGAGGAGTCGCGAGAACGCGGCCGCCAGCCCTTCGGGGTCGAGGCCCAACTCGGCCAACAGTTTGTCCGGTCGATGTTGTTCGAGGTAGGCGCGCGGCGTGCCGAGAATGCGTGTCGTGGGGAACGGACGAGCGAGATCCTGGGCCCGGCTGCGAATCGCCGAGACCATCAGCGTTCCGGCGCCGCCGTGTCGGGTTCCGTCTTCGACCGTCACGACGCGTTCGTGAGAGAGGGCGTCGTCGATCATGGTGGCGTCGGGGGGCAGGACTCGAACGTCGTACAGCGTGACCCGGTTCGCGTCCTCGCCCAAGAGGTCGAGGGCCTTGTAGGCCGCGGGCGCCATCTTGCCGACGGCCAGCACGCAGAGCGAGCCGTCGCCTCGGCGGACCTCACGGGCCTCGAGCCCGTCACCGACCTTGCCGTCAAAGGGTTTCGGCAACGTCTTGGGAAATCGAAGGGCCGTTGGCGTCGACATCGAAAGCGCCGTCGCGAGCATGCCGGGCACTTCCTCGGCGGTCGAGGGCGCGAAGACCGTCATGTTAGGAATCGCCAAACAGAGCGCGATGTCGAGCAGTCCGTGGTGGCTCGGACCGTCATCGCCCGTGACGCCCGCCCGATCGAAGACGAAGACGACCGGAAGGTTCAGCAGTCCGACGTCGAGGTGCGCCTGGTCGAACGCCCGCGAAAAAAACGTCGAGTAGATCGCGACGACCGGCTTCAAACCACCCATGGCCATACCGGCCGCCGCCGTCACCGCGTGTTGCTCCGCGATGCCGACGTCGAAGAATCGATCGGGGAACTGGGCTTCAAAATTGAGCAGACCCGTCGGCCCGGCCATCGCCGCGGTGATGGCGACGACCCGGTCGTCGGCGCTGGCGAGCGCCACCAACGAGTCGGAGAACGCCTGGGAGAACGACTGCGGGGCGACCTTTTCGCCGTCGTGTCGCGGCGGCAACTTGTAGTCGTGCATCTTCATGTCGTCGTCAATGGCCGGTTCATAACCAAGACCCTTGGTCGTCAGGACGTGGACCAGGATCGGCCCATCCCACAGTGAAGCGCTCTTCAGCGTGCTCTCCATCGACTCGATGTCGTGTCCGTCGATCGGGCCGATATAGCGCACGCCGAGATTCTCAAAGAAGGTGTGCGGCGTGACCATCTCGCGCACGACCGACGTCAGGCCGTCGATACCGAGGTAGGCCGCCTTGCCGACTTTCGGAAGATGCGGCACCGTGCGGCGCAGGCGCCCGCGCAACGTGAGGTAGGTCTTGTTGAGGCGCAGCGAGGTCAGTGACCCGGAGAGTTTGGAGATCGTCGGCGCGTAACTCCGTCCATTGTCGTTGAGGACGATCACCACGCGTTGATTCGAATGGCCGAGATTGTTCAGCGCCTCGTACGCCATGCCACCGGTCAACGAGCCGTCACCCACCACCGCCACGACGTGGCGCTTGCCGCCGTGACCAATGAGTTCCTTGCGTTGTTCGAGCGCGACCGAAAGTCCGTGCGCGTACGAGAGCGCCGTCGAGGCGTGACTGGACTCGATCCAGTCGTGCTGGCTCTCCGAGCGGTTGGGATAGCCCGAGAGTCCGCCGCGCTGGCGCAGGTTCTTGAAGCCGTAGCGGCGGCCGGTCAAGAGTTTGTGCACGTACGCCTGGTGGCCGGTGTCCCAGAGCAGGATGTCCTTGGGCGAATCGAAGACGCGGTGCAGCGCCAACGTCAGTTCGACCACGCCGAGGTTCGAGCCCAGGTGACCCCCGGTGGGATTCGTCGTGACCGCCTCGATGATGAACTGACGGATCTCCTCGCTTAACTCGTCGAGCTCGTCGTAGGACAGCTTCTGCAGGTCGGCCGGTGTTTCGATTGAAGGGAGAATCACCTCACCAGCCTACTTTCGACCCTTGGAAGTGGCGTCGCGACAATGATTGGCTCCTGTACGCTCGCGTGCATGAAGAGCACCCTGGTTGAACACGAGGTTTTGCAACGAACGCTGGGCGAAGCGATGGCCCGCGGCGGCGATTTCGCCGAGGTCTTCGTCGAGGATCGCACGACGTCGTCGGCGATGCTGGATCAGCGACGCGTGGAGCAACTCAGTTCCGGACGCGAACGCGGTGCCGGAATACGCGTCGTCGTTGGTGACACCACGGGATTCGCGCACACGGCGGATCTGACCGAAAGTGGACTCGTCGCGGCAGCGCGAGCGGCGGCGGCCGTGGCTCGCGCTGGCGGCGGGGGCGTACGCGAGATCGCTCTCGGACCCCTCCTTGACAATCCGAGTCGCGCGACGATACTGCCCGCCGACGTCGACAAGGCGCGCAAGATCGAACTGATGAACCACGCCGACGACGCGGCGCGCTCCGAGGGTTCGTCAATCACGCAGGTGCAGGTTGCCCTTGGTGACTCCACGCGACACTTCGTCGTAGCGAACTCCGACGGCCTTTTCGCCGGTGACCATCAGGTCCGCACTCGATTCAATGTGTCGTGTATCGCGAAGGGTGACACCGGTATGCAAACCGGTTATCGACCGATTGCCGGGACCCGCGGATTCGAACTGCTGAGCGCTGACGCGGTCGCTGAAGCCGCGCGGGGTGCGGCGCGCCAGGCGATCACGAAGTTGGACGCGCGACCGGCACCGTCGGGAGACCTGCCGGTCGTATTGGCTGGGGGATCGGGCGGTATCTTGTTCCACGAAGCGTGCGGTCACGGACTCGAAGCCGACGCAATCCTCAAGCAGGCCTCGGTGTACGCCGGCAAGGTCGGTCAATTGGTCGCCAGCCCCTTGGTGACACTGGTCGACGACGGGACCGTGGAGGGCGAATGGGGATACCTGGCGATCGACGACGAGGGTCGTCCCGGTGCGCGCAACGTACTCATCGAGAACGGCGTGCTCACCGACTACATGTGGGACTACCTACGTTCTCGAAAGGAAGGTCGAGTCTCATCGGGCAACGGTCGTCGCCAGAGCTACCAACACCTGCCAATGGTGCGCATGACCAACACCTACCTGCTCGAAGGTGATTCCGACGCCGACGAAATCGTGGCCCAGACCCCCTACGGCGTGTACGTCGCCCAATTGGGCGGCGGACAAGTCAATACCGCGACCGGCGATTTCGTCTTTGGCATGACGGCGGCCTTCATGATCGAAGACGGCAAGATCACGGCGCCGCTGCGCGACTGCAACCTCATTGGTAACGGCCCCGACGTCCTGCAACGCGTGGACGCTGTCGCATCAGACTTCTCAATGACGCCGGGCACCTGCGGCAAGAACGGCCAGAGTGTTCCGGTGGGTACCGGTCAGGCCACGATGCGACTCACTGGAGTCACAATTGGCGGAGCGGCCGTATGAGTCAACTCCTGGAGCGCGCGGAACGCATGCTGGAATCGGCGCGCGGTGCCGAGGAGATCGAGGTCTACGTCGCGAGTGGCGTTGACACCGAGGTCCAGGCCTATCAGGGCGAAGTTGAAGAACTGACGACGGCCACCTCCAACGGGTTCGGCGTCCGAATCCTGAATGACAGCGCCGGGGGCGCTCGAGTCGGAACGGCGTGGGCCGGATCACTCGATGACGAAGCGATCGTCAACGCGTTGCGCGAAGCCCGCGACAACGCAACCTTCGCCACCGAAGACGAGTTCGTGGCCTTCGCACGCCCCGATGGCGTCGCCGCGGTGTCACTCACGTTGACCGACGAGGCCGTGGTGAGCACGCCGCTGGATCAGAAGATCGCGATGGCGATCGAACTCGAACGACTGGTGCGCAGCGGCGACACTCGTATTCGACAGGTCGACTCGGCGAATTACTCGGACTACGTGGCCGAAGCGGCCATTGCGTCAACGACGGGGATTCGCGCGTCGTACGCGAGGACCGGCGCCTACGTGTCCGTTGAGGCGATCGCTAATGACGGCGGTGACGACCAGACCGGTTGGGGACTCTCGGCCGGTCGCGCCCCTCACGAACTCGATATCGAGAAGGCCGCAGCCGACGCCATTCGCCGGGCCACGAGGATGTTGGGCGCCGTGAAGCCGAAGTCGTTCAAATGCACCGCCGTATTCGATCCGCGGACCGCGGCGACACTGTTTTCCATTATCGGTAGCGCCTTGAGTGGCGAAGCCGTCGTGCGTGGTCGTTCCATCTTCGCGAATCGCGTGGGAGAAATGGTGGCGACACCGTCGTTCACGTTGCTCGATGATCCGACCGACGCTCGCCACTTTGCCGCCAGCGTGTATGACGCCGAGGGTTTGGCCTGTCGACGGAACGTACTCATCGAAAGAGGCGAGTTGAAGGGCTTCGTCTACGACACGGTCTCGGCGCGAAGAGCGGGCACCGTATCGACGGGGAGTGCGGTGCGCGGGGGGATCGCCGGATCACCGTCGGCTGGATGCCGTGCCCTCCAGCTCGCGCCCGGTGAGGTGGACCAAGCCGAGATCCTTCGCCGTGTCGGCAATGGCGTCTTTGTCGAGTCGCTGATCGGCGTGCACTCCGGCGTCAATCCCGTCTCTGGCGACTTCTCGGTTGGCGTCACCGGTCTCATGATTCGTGACGGCCAACTCGCCGAACCCGTTCGTGAGATCACCGTGGCGTCCACGTTGCAACGGATGCTGCTCGACGTCGTCCACGTCGGCAGCGACCTTGAATGGCTTCCGGGCCCAGCCGCCGGACAGAGCGTCGCGATTGACAACATCGCGATCTCCGGGACTTAGTCCGTCGAAGTAGTTGACGACGAGGTCGACGTTGACGTTGACGTCGATGCGGGCGTCGCAGCCGGTGTCGAACTTGATTCAGTCGATGATGCCGCTGCGGGAGTCGTCGAAGCCGGAGACGGCGTTGAGGATTTGTCGGCTCCGCGACTGTCCGTCTTATAGAAGCCACTTCCCTTGAAAACTACGCCGACGGCCGAGAAGACCTTGCGCAGTTCACCGCCGCAGTGCTCACAGACCGTAAGCGCCGGGTCGGTGAATCGCTGGACCGCTTCGACTCGCTGGTGGCAGGTTTGGCACTCGTATTCGTAAGTCGGCATTGCTTCTCCTGTACTGCCCGTGGACCATGGCAGTTTACCCGCGGCCGTTCTGAGGTCATTCGGAGCATCGGTATCATTGCGCCGTGGACGACTTCCACCAACTACGTCGGCCGTCGAGTGGGGGAGCGTTCCCTCGCGATATCGGCGCCTCTGAAGTATCGGCTCGTCGCGCGCTGGCGAAGTGTCGTATCAACATGGACGCGAAAACAACGGCCGCGGTCGCGGCCAATGCGATCAACAAGGGCGACGTTCTCGCGACGGCCCGGGTGGCGGGTATTCAAGCGGCCAAAAACGCGGCGATGTTGCTCCCCATGTCGCATCTAGTGCTCGTGGGAAACGTCCACGTCAACTTCACCATTGCCGACACCTATATCGACGTTGAAGCCAGTGTCGACACGGTCGATCGCACGGGCGTCGAAATGGAAGCGCTCATGGCGGTGACCGTAGCTGCCCTCACGGTCTACGACATGTGCAAGTCGGCCGACCGCACGATGACCATCGAAGAGATCGCGATTTGGGAGAAATCCGGTGGTCGTTCGGGCACGTGGCGTCGCGAAGAGGCATTGGGAAACACGTCGGGCGTCGACTCCGAGAAATGAGATTCCGCTATAAATAAATTCGAAACTGATTCAAGTTCTTCCGTGGTACTGGTCCCGTGAGCGATCGAAACGTTCTCGGTACTCCTTTGGAATTGTGCGGCACCGATCCCGTCACGGGCTTCTACCGCGACGGGTGTTGTTCATCGGGACCAGAAGACCTCGGGAGTCACACCATCTGTGCGGTGGTGACCGCCGAGTTCCTCGAACATCAACTGTCCATCGGCAATGACTTGACCACGCCGATGCCGCAATACGGATTCCTGGGACTAGTCCCCGGCGACAGGTGGTGCGTGACGGCGGTCAATTGGCTGCGCGCCCATCACGACGGAGCGGCGGCCTATGTGGTTCTCGCTTCCACTCACGAACGCGCACTGGAGATCGTGCCTCTCGAAGCATTGAGGGAGCACGCCGTGGACGTACCGTCGGGACCAGGCAATCTCGAAGATTGAGATGAATCGGGTACGCGAACTCTGACGTGGTTCGACTTACTCGGTACCGTCAAATGATTCGATCCCTCTAGATGGGTAGATCGATGCCAACTTTGCTGCTTCTCACAGTGCTTCAGGCGGTACAAGCGTCGTGAGACAAAGCGGGTGGCCGGCCGGATCGAGGATCACGCGCCAAATGGGGGAAAGGTTAGATTGCGGTCATGAATTGACGCCGTGGCCCGAGATTGTCAGTCGATGGGAAAACAAATGCCTGGTCTGATGAAGTCAGAGAGAACGCCGGATAGAGATTCACCAGGAAGGTTGACCTCGATCGTGTTGTTCGCAATCGCTGGTCTTCATGTCCTGTGGGGAGTTGGCTCGTCATTCCCATTTCGGAATCGCCAAGAACTGGCCGATTCGGTCGTGGGCGGCGATGAAGTGCCTTCCAAGATGGCTTGCATGGCGGTCGCTTCGTTGCTCGTCGTCGTGGCGACCCTAGTCGCGGGAATCGACCCACTTCCGACTCGAATGCGTACGGTCGCGCTTCGCGTCGTCGCGGCGGTCCTTGCCACACGAGGAATTACCGGGGCGCTCGGTCGAACGTCAATTATTTCGCCCGGAAGTGAATCGCGGGCGTTCGTGCGTCTGGATAAGCGGCTTTATTCACCACTGTGTTTTTGGCTCGCGGCCGGCGTTCGTCGCTCATTATGACGGCGTCGAACCCGTTGCTCGCTCGTGCGACTTGACCAACTGGCATAGCCGCTCATTTGTCGATCAGCCATTCCACACAGGTGCGGTCCTACACCGGCAGTGTGGTCGTTATGGCAACATAGGGACATGATCGATCACCTGTCAATTCAGTGTTCCGACGTGGCCAAGAGCTCGGCGTTTTACGACGCTGTCCTCGCCCCACTGGGCGGCACCCGCGTGCTGGACTTTGGCGACGTCATTGGTTTCGGAGTACCACCAACGCCAGATTTCTGGATTGGCGCGCAGACGACCGGAGAGGGATTCCGCGAAACGCACGTCGCTTTTTCGGCTCCGAATCGCGCGGCGGTCGATGCCTTCTTTGATGCCGCGACGGCGAGCGGTGCAGTGGTGCTGCACGAGCCGCGCACGTGGCCGGAGTACCACGACGACTATTACGGCGCCTTCGTGCGCGATCCTGACGGCAACAACGTCGAGGCTGTCTGTCACGTGCCTGAATGACGCCACGGGGACGAATTGCGCCCGTAACTCGGACGGAGAAATGGCTCGATTCGCAGTTCATTGACGCCCGGATTGCCAGTACCCTCGATAGAGAAATTGTTATGGGAGATCGATGAGCAGCATTCGTGGCGGGGTTGAGCAGTCGCGGGAGCGCTTGATCGCCCTCGTCTTATTGCTGCAGCGCGCGTGGCAGTACGGCTCGCTCACGCAAGAAGAGATAGTCCGTGAGCTGAAAATCGACGAGTTCCCGGTTTCTGCCAAGGGTCCGAGAAAGGTCCCCGCGTACGAGGGCAACGAGGGCGCCGTACGGCAGAAATTCGAGCGCGACAAGGCCCGAATTCGAGAGTTGGGTTTCGAAATCGAAACCGACAACAAGGGTGACGGCGCCGTCGGTTATCGGATCGATCCCTCGAGCGGCTACGCGCCATTGATCTCTTTCACGCCCGACGAGGAACGCGTCGTGCGCTTGGCACTTCGATTCTGCGGCTTCGGCGCCTCCGGAGCCTTCAGTGTCTTCAATGAGGTCCCGGCCAGCGACGGGGGATTGGAATCCTCGATGTACTACACGCCGGTCATGCGCGCCCTCAAGCTCCACCGCGCGCTGGCCTTTGACTACCAGTCGGGCGCGAACAAGCCGCGCCTGGTCGAGCCGCTGCTCATCGACGTGTTGAACGGCGTCACCTATCTCATTGCCCGAGTGAAGGGCACGGAGGAGATAAAGGGCTACCGCTTCAGTCGGATCACTTCGATGCCCGTCGTCCTGCCCGACGCGTTCGTCCACGACGACGACGCCGTTGACGTCGCGCGGGCTTGGCGGCCGGAGTTCTCGAGGTCGCCGACGCCGATAGACGTCGTCGTCACGACCAATGAGAACTACGCCGATCTGTTGGTCCGGCAATATTCGGGTTCGCTCGCCGCAAACAAGAAGGACGGCAAGGTCGAGGTTGGACTGAGCTTCGATAGTCCTCGTGCCGCGCTGCGATTCGTCGTGGAGGGCGCCGACCGGATTCGCCTCCAGTCGCCCAAGTCGTTGAAAGCCGATTTGGCCGACTGGCTGAAGGACGTCAACCGAGGCAAAGCTCCGTCGCTCGAGGAGATGAAATTCACGGGTCCGGCGACCAATGACGTCCTCGGCCAGACGCTGCAACTCCTTCACGCCGTCTACGTCGCCGAGGACGGGCTTCGCATCAGCGAATTGGCGAAGCGTTTCTCCCTCGACGTGGACCACGTTCGCTTGATAATGGACCGCCTCGTGGCGCTCGAACCGATGGCCGGCTCGACCGACGGGACCGGTGCCTTCCCGGCCCACGTCCTCAAGGAGTGCGACGACTGGGACGGCGAGGCTCACGATGATTCGACGTACCGAGCCGACTTCAGTGACCTGCCGGAAGGGGCCGACGAGCCTTCGCCGTTCATGTGGCGAGATCTGTTCGAGTTGAACATCGCCCTGCGCGAAGCCTCGCGCGTCTACCACGACCCGGCGATTCTGTCGGCCATCGAGAAGATCGAGGGCGCCACCAGTTCCTACGTCCAGGTCGAGATGGCGACAAATGAAACCACGCTCGACGCCGTCTCGGGCGCCGTCGAGGGTCATCAGCAAATCAAGATCCTTTACACCGCCGCTACGGCCGACGAAGCGCGGAGTCGCTCGATCGAACCGCGAGAAATCAAGGTCCTCAACGGCCACACCTACGTGCGGGCCTACTGCACGACCCGCGAATCGTGGAGAACCTTCCGGGTTGACCGAATCAACGCGGTCGTCGCAACTTCTGACGCCACCGAAGAGCGTGCGCCCGACACCGTCGTCAACTGGCTCACCCAGGTCGGGGAAGAGGGCGACGAGGTCGTCGTGGTCATCGAGGCGTGGCTCCGCTGGCTCTTCGAGCCATTGCCGAACGCTCAGTGGTTGACCCTCGATGACGGGCGACACGCCGTTAAGTTCCGCGTCAGCAATCAACCGTTCCTCGACCAACTGATGCTTCGCGCTGGTGAGGGTGCGGTCGTCGCCACGCCGAAGTTCGCCAAGGCCGGGCACGAACTGGCCAAGAAGATCGCCGCCTCGCTCTAGCGACCGTTGGACACCGGGGTGTCCAATGATCCGAGTCTGGTCGCGCCGTTCGAACGATGTCAGTTACTTCACCAATGACCGGGCCCTCGAGATCGAGGGCCTGCGCGAAGGCGAACCGGGTTGGTGGCTGCGCGGCGCGGGCGACGCGCGAGATCCACGCAGCGTCAGTGAAGTCCTGCGGACATCGGAACGCTCATCGGTCCTCGGCTACGACATCGTGGTCGCCGCGCCGCGACCGACCTCAATACTCCTGGCGGTCGACCCGGAACACGGATCGGGCGTCGTGGCGGCGCATCGCGCGTCGGTGGGCGCGGCAATTGACTACCTCGAGGAGCACGCGCTCGTGGTGCGAGACCGTCGCGGGGGAGAGGATCGTGATCGGGCTGGTCGCTGGAGCCGGGCCGTTGGTTTCACGCACGGCGTGAATCGACACGGCGAGCCTCACTTGCACGACCATGTACTGGTCGGTGCGCTCCCCGACGGATCTCGCTCCGTGCTGGACAGTCGCGGTCTCTTCGCGCACCTCGTCGCGGCCGACGCGCTCTATCGATCGTCACTTCGTCACGAGCTCAGTGAGCGCACGCCGTGGACGGCGTGGCGATCCTTCGAAGGAGTCGAGCACGTCGTCGGACTCGATGAGGGATACCGGGCGCTCTGGGGCGGTCACCACACGGACCGGGGTGAGAAGTTGCGCTGGCGTCGCCGCGACGCAATCGAACGGTGGGACGACGACCGCGTCCGATTCGATTCAATGGGCATCATCGATCCGCCGACACGTCACCGAACGACGCTCGACGAACACGGCTTCGCCGGCGCGCTCGAGGGGCGTAACGACGTTGCGCGACGTCACGTGATCACGGCGTGGAGTAACGCCGCGCGATTTGGTCAGAGCCCGGTGGCGGTGACGCGCGCCGTCGATTCTCTCTATCCAGAACTGGCCGGAGCGAGAGGAGTACGAGAACCTTCGATCAGCGTTCGAGAGGCGAGGATGACCGCCCGGGTTCGCGACCGCGGTGCGAGACCGCTCGAGACGCCCGATCTCGAGCGGTGGCGTCAGCGCTCACGCGACGAGTCGCGTTCGCGTTCCGAGCGGTCTCGGTAACTTCGAAAGCGCGGGTGCGAGTGGGCCGGCGTCAGTTCGATCCACCTCATCTGCTTGCTGGCGTCAAGTCCCATGGCGTAGCCGGGACGTCCGTGGGCGAGTTCGCTCATTGAGGCGCGATCGCGTTCCACCCAACTGGTCGAGCGACCGGCTCGTTTGCCCTTCGGTCCGAACTGCAGTGTTGGCGTTTGATAGAGCGCGCGACCGGCGAGGCTCCGCAACAGCTCGAGGGTCGGTCGATCGGCGATACCGGGCAGCACCACGGTGGTCGGGAAGAGCGAGAGGAAGCCCTCGGCCGGAGTGCCCCACCGACTCCGGGCCTGACTGAGGTCCTGGAGACACGCCATGGTGAGAACGCCCTGGCCGCCGCCCTCCGAGACGATGCTCGCCAGGCGGGGTAACGGTGCGACGTTGGCCAGTTCGTCCAGTGCCAGCAGGAGCCGGGCACCCTCCTCGTGACGGTCGTAGGTGGCGTGAACGAGCTCTTCGATCAGCCCCACGACCAAGGGGATCGTGACCGCCTGGTGGCGACTGGGGGCCACGATATGGAGCTGGTGCGGACCGCTCAAGAATGCATCGAGGTCGAGCGGAGCCTCGCGCGATGAGGCCCTCGCCGCTTCGGTGCGAACACCCGCGAACAGTCCTGAGGTCGTCGACCAAATACTGGATCGTTCCCGCTCTTCGGTCGCGAGCACACCGCGAAGTAACGAGACCGATGGGTGATGTTCGCCGTGCCGTTCAGTGAGTTCATGCACGATGTCATCGCATCTTCGTTCGTCGACGCGTGACGCGAGTTGTCCCAAAGATTCGTTGCGAAGCGCTGTCGCGTGTAACAAAGGGGCGACGAGTGCGCCCGCACGTTCGGTCCAGTGATCGTCACTTCGATCACCGCGACCGCGTCGCGCGATGTCGATAAGGCTTCTCGAAGCAAGAATTGCGCCGTCCCAAGAAAAACTTTGTCGTATCGGTGAGTAACCAATTCGATGCACTCCGGGTGGTGTGCGCACCGTTCCCGACGGATCGAAGAGCAACGTTGCACCATCGCGACCGCTACGCGACATCAACGACACGACATCATTCTTCGTCGACGTCACGACGCAAGAACGATTTGTGATCAGGAGATTCGGAACAACAATCGATGATGTTTTTCCGCTGCGACTTGGACCGAGCACGAGTGTTGAACGTTCGTCTCCACTCGTTGCATCACCTCGTGCACCGCGACCTAAATAGATGCCGACGTCGTTGTGCACGAAAAACATCTGTCGCAGAAAAACGTCGAAATACTTGACATTGGTCTGTAAAGCGAGTGAACTTTTAAATGTCCTTCTGCGGAGGAGGTGAACGTTGAGTGAAACGTCCGTGTGACGTTTTCACGAAGCGCTTTTCCGCGATGGACCGTGCACTGCGATCAGTCGCCGTACAGCTGCGAAGCTGGGTGGCACATGAGCGAGTACACGTTTATCAATGCGGTACCGATTTCGAGAACACCACGGTGGTGCGCTCGAGGTCCCAAATTGATTCAACGTTGAGTCCCAAGGAGGGAAAGTGGCACCAGCCGCGAAGAAGAAGGCTGTAGCCAAAAAGGCTCCAGCGAAGAAGGCCGCGAAGCGTCCTGCTGCAAAGAAGAAGGCCCCTGCAAAGAAGGCCGCCGCTAAGAAGCGCCCCGCAGCGAAGAAGGCCGCGAAGCGTCCTGCTGCAAAGAAGAAGGCCCCTGCAAAGAAGGCCGCCGCTAAGAAGCGTCCTGCTGCGAAGAAGGCCGCCAAGCGTCCTGCAAAGAAGGCCGCGAAGCGTCCCGCAAAGAGGGCTGCCGCTAAGAAGTAGTCAAGTCCCACCAGGGATTTGTGGTTCGAGGGGGGCCTTTGGCCCCCCTCGAACGCCGTTATCGGACTAAATCTTCGGGCTCGTCCACGTCGAAGCGCCAGGGGCTGTCGGTGACGACGGTGAGCGGACAACCGATGCGTTCGGCCTCTTGTCGGTGCAGCGACGCGGAGTTCGCGCCGTAGGCGAAGTGGAAGTCCAGTCCGGTCGGCACCGCCATCACGTTGGTACCGAGTCCGTGGTGATCCGTGACGATCGTTATCCCGGCACCGGGTTCGAAGGAACCGAGGCCCTCGGGGTCTCGTAGGTCGCCGTGCACGATGATGAGGCGTTCAAATCGGCTCTGGAGGGCTCCGTACGCCCGTTGCACGGCGTCATTGAGTCCAGTTGCGTCAGAGCGCAGAAAGTCGCAGCCGAGCGCAGAGGCGAATTCAGAGATGGCGTCGCTTTCACTGAGCACGATCGTGTGTCGCGGCGCACAGGCTTCGATCACTCGTGTCGCGAGTTGTTGTGCGAGTTCGGTCACCGACGCGGCGTTGTTCACGCGTAGTCGTTCCTTGGCGAGGTCGAAGCGTTTCAGCGGAATCACGAACGCGTCAGCCACGAGTTGCATACTACGTGAAGCGACCTTCGGTACTCTTGAAACGTGACCATGGTGCACTCGGACTTGCTCGTCCACGAGCGAGCGTGGTTGGACCGAGGCGAGATTGTCGTCGGTATCGACGAGGTCGGACGTGGTGCGCTGGCCGGTCCGATGGTCCTCGGTGCGGTGGTACTGACCGGTGCGTCAGCGCCGCCGGAAACTCTGAATGACTCGAAACTCTTGACGGCACTTCAGCGCGAGGCGTTGGAAGAGCCGCTCATGCAGTGGGCCGCCGACTGGTCCTTGGGTTCAGTGAGTGCGAGCGAGATCGACGCCTGGGGACTGCGGCTCGCGTTGGCCGTCGCCGCAACTCGAGCGCTCGACGCGCTTCGTGTGCGACCGAGCGTCGCGCTGATTGACGGATCGTTCAATCTGCTGCGCGCCCCTACGGACGTCAGCTTCGGTGTCGAAGCGCCGCCGGAACTCGTGTACCGAACAATGAGCGTCACCACGTTCGTGAAGGGCGACCAGCGCTGCGCGTCGATCGCGGCCGCGTCCGTGCTCGCCAAGGTTGCTCGGGACCGATTGATGGTCGATCTGGATCGCCACTTCGCTGACTACGGATGGTCGAGCAACAAGGGCTACGGGGTCGAGCGGCACATGGAGGCGATCCGGCGATTGGGTCAGACGGTCCACCACCGTCATTCGTGGCGACTACCGGAGATGACCGCCAAATAATCCGTCAGATGGGCTCTCAGAGTACGTCACGGCAGCCGCGGTTCTCGCGAAGGTCCAGCGTGATCGAGCGATGGTGCGTCCCTCCGACGAGTTTCGGGTGTACGACTGGGACGCCAACAAGGGCTACGGCGTGCCCCGACACTTGGCCGCACTCGTCGACGAGGGCCCGTGTTGTCATCACCGAATGTCGTGGCGCTTGACCTCGTAAAGAGCCGTGATCTGACGGGCCGCGAGGGCTACGCGGAACAATGAAAACCCTGGAAAAGAGTAGGATTGCGTATCTATGTCGTCGCTGCTCACGGTAAAAAATCTGAAGGTTCAGTTCACCACCAGCAATACATTCGCTAGCGCGGTTGACGATTTTTCACTGAACATCGCCCCGGGCGAATGCGTCGGTCTCGTCGGTGAATCGGGCTGTGGCAAGACGACGACAGGTCTCGCCATCATGCGCCTCCTGCCCGGGAACGGTCGGATCGCGGGGGGCAGTGTCGAGCTCGACGGGGTCGACCTGGCGTCGCTCTCGGAAAAGGAAATGCAGTCCCAGCGCGGAAATGAGGTCGCCCTCATTCCCCAGGACCCGATGAGTTCGCTCAACCCCACGACGAAGATCGGTCGACAGATCGGTGAAGGATTGCGGATCCATCGGGGCGCGAGCAACGACGAGGCCCGCAAGCGTGCCCTCGAGGTATTGGAGATGGTCGACATGCCTCGGCCCGCCGAACGGCTCGATCAGTATCCCTTCGAACTCTCCGGTGGTCTTCGTCAACGTGTCATCATCGCGATGGGACTGGTCTGTTCGCCCAAACTGCTGATCGCGGACGAACCCACGACCGCCCTCGACGTCACGATACAGGCTCAGATCCTCGACATTCTCGACAGGCTGCGCAAGGAACTGAGCATGGCGGTATTGCTCATCACTCACGACATGGGTGTGATCGCCGGGCGTACTGACCGCGTCGTCGTCATGTACGGCGGCAAAAAGGCCGAGGAGTCACCCACCGACGAACTGTTCAAGTCGATGCGACACCCCTACACCCAGGCGCTGCTCGCCTCGATGCCGAGCCTCGAAACGGCCTCGAAGCAGCAGTTGGTTTCGATCGCCGGCATGCCGCCGGACCTCACGAAGGTGATTGTCGCGTGTCGCTTCGCGCCGCGCTGCGCCTACGCTACTGACCAGTGCCGCCAGGAGGACCCGCAGCTCACCGGGGACACGCGGCACCAGTTCGCCTGCTTTCATCCCGTCGCAGGACCGCTCACGACGATCGTCACGGCGCCCGTCACTGCGGAAGCGGTGGAAGCCGCGCCGCACAAGGAACTCGCGCGCGTTGAGCACATGGTGAAGGAGTTCCCCATCAAGGCCGGACTGATCCAGCACAAGGTGGGTGCGGTGCACGCGGTTTCCGACGTGAGCTTCACGGTCAACGAGGGCGAGACCTTCGGTCTCGTGGGAGAATCGGGTTGCGGCAAGACCACGATCGGGCGAATGCTGGTCGGTATTGAAACTCTCACGTCTGGTCAGATTTACTTCAATGACCGGTTGGTGACCGACAAGAATCACAAGATGTCCCGCGAGGATCATGTTCAACGCCAAATGATGTTCCAGGACCCCTATTCGTCGCTGAACCCGCGCATGAGTGTCAATGACATCATCGGCGAGCCCCTGTTCGTTCAAAGAGAGGGAACCAAAGTCGAACGGCAACGTCGAATATATGAATTGCTTGACGTAGTGGGTCTCAATCATCTTGCGGCCAATCGTTACCCCCACGAGTTCTCAGGTGGCCAGCGTCAGCGCATTGGACTGGCTCGAGCTTTAGCGCTTAATCCCCGTCTCATTGTTGCCGATGAGCCCGTTTCAGCGCTCGACGTTTCGGTGCAAGCTCAGATTCTCAACTTGATGAAAAATCTGCAGAGGGAGAAAAATCTCTCCTACGTCTTTGTGAGCCACGACCTTGCAGTCGTGTATTACATGGCGGACTCAATAGCGGTGATGTATTTGGGCAAGATTGTGGAGATTGGTGACGCCGAATCGGTGTTCCGTCGGCCAGTGCACCCGTACACACAGGGACTCTTGGATGCGGTGCCCGTGCCCGATCCCGCCGAAGCACGAAAGAAGCGGGGATTTCAGGTGCGTGGTGAGTTGCCCTCGCCGATCAACCCTCCGTCCGGTTGCCGCTTTCGAACTCGGTGTCCGCGTGCCGAGGCGGTGTGCGTCGACGTGGAGCCAGAGTTGGAGAGTTATGGCGACCGGCATCAGGCCGCGTGCCATTTTCCATTGCGGACTCGGGTCGAAATATCTTCCTGACCACCTCTAGGTGCGCCATGCTTGCCACCAGATGTGCCAGTGTTCAGCGAACGCGCGCGGTCGAATAATTTGCTTTGACCCGTTCGGCGTTTGGTGGAGTTTTGAGTTGATTTAGTTGCTCAAAGGTGCCTTATAGGGACATTTAGTGTCCGTTCGGGCGAGTACCCGCCACGAGCTGCGTTGCGTCACCAACCTTGACCAAGCCGTTCTTCCTTAAATCAACGAAACGGCAGCGGCAGTAGCCGAAATCAACTCAAAACTCCACCAAACGCCGAACGGGTACTTTTGACTGACTATGACCGCTCGAGTAGACGGACCTCAAAAGCGTCCCGCAGAGCGTCGCCGATGTAATTGATTGCCACTACGACCAGGATGAAGATGACTGCGAGGGGCCACACTTCCCACCAGAAACCGTTTTGGATCTGATCTGATCCTGCCTGCAGCATGGTGCCCCAGTCTGTTTGGGGAGGTTGAATGCCGAGGCCGAGGAAACCGAGAGCCGAGAGAAAGAGGATGGCGTCGGCGACGGAAAAAGTGGCCACCGTGACAATGTTGCTAATCGAGTTGGGGAAGACGTGGCTTTTAATCACGTGCAACTTTGATGCGCCCATCGACGTCGAGGCTTTGGCGTAGTCCAGGTTGCGAATAAGAAGCGCGTCACCTCGAATGATACGTGCATTGCCCCACCAGCCAGTGAAACCAATGATGCAAATCAAGAAAACTGTCGATCGTCCAAAGACTGTGATGAGCGTGATCAAGAGGAAGATGTACGGAATCGAAAGGAACGCATCGAGCAGTCGCATCATCACCGAGTCGACGATGCCGCCGACAAACCCGGCGATCATTCCATAAATCGTCCCAACGACGATGGTGATGAATCCGGCCAGGAAACCCAGGGTGAGTGAGTACTCACCGCCGAAGAAGAGACGGCCGAGCTCGTCGAAACCATTGCTGTCGGTGCCGAGCCAGTGAGCACTTGACGGTGGCTCGTTTTGAGGGGTGTTGAAGGCAATCGACTGATTGGTCTGATTTGTGGGGTGCAGATGCGGTATGAGAAAACAAGCGATGGCGAGGACGATGATGTAAACGCACGACACAACGGCGAGCTTGTTGGCCTTGAAGATCTTGAGACGTTGGCGCCATAACGGTATGGGGACGTCTTCGTCGCTGAATGCAGCAACAGCGTCCGGAATCGTCACTTGTTCCCCTGGATGCGAAGCCGCGGATCGATGATGCCGAGCGCGACGTCCGCCGCAAGATTACCCAACAAGGTGAAGATTGACACGAGAATCGTAATGCCGAGCACGATAGGAACGTCGAACTCGAGCGCCGCGTTCAACGTTTGGAGACCGAGACCCGCGTAATTAAAGACGTACTCGACGATGAGGGCTCCGCCGAAGAGGGCCGGAATCGAGAGACCAAGAATCGTCACGATTGGTCCAAGGGCATTCCGTAACGAGTGATGCCATAACACCCGAAGAGGGCTACATCCCTTGGCTCGAGCAGTTCGCACGTAGTCCTGGACCAGCACTTCAAGTACCGTGCCGCGCATGAAACGACTGATTCCCGCCACGGAGAGAAGAGTGAGGCAACCAACCGGCAGAATGAACGCCGTGGGATCCGTGAAGATAGCCCAGGGCGCTATGCCCTCGGGCGGCGATATCGGAAGATGGAGGGTGTGAAAACCGAAGATCTCAATCGCCAGGAGGCACAGTAAGAAAGTGGGGATTGCGTAGAGCACGAAGGCGGTGCCCGTGGCGGCGTAGTCAACCGCCGTATTGCGGCGTGACGCTTGGAAGATCCCTAGGGGCACCGCAATGATGACGGTAAGGATGAGGGCGCTCAGGGCGAGCCAGACGGTGCGAGGCAGGAACAGGGCAATGATCGTGCGAACAGAAAGCTCCTGCTTATAGGAGTAGCCAAGATTGAAATGGAATACCAGTTGGAAAATGTACTGATACAGCCGCGTCCAGTACGACGCCAGAAGACCGTGTTGGGATGCCCACACGTGCACGTTGTACGGAGTGCTGCGACTTCCTAGTACTGAATACGCTGGCGCGAGAATCCCGTGTGGTTGGAAGTAGGGGAGTGAAAACGTAATAACAATGACGATCAGTAGGACGATCACCGATTGTCCTAATCGTCTCAAAATGTACGAAAACACGGAGTAAGGGTACCATCCAATCAAGTCGTTACCGAGAGGAGGGGTCCTTTCAGACCCCTCCTCTCGGTATTGCTTCAGTGTTCAGTTATGCAACTACGACAACTATTTGAAGCTCCAATACTCGGGCGTCCATGTCTCCAATGGGCCCTCGAACACACCACCGCTGCTGCTCTTCAGCGACTTGGAACTTTCATTCGTGGCGGTGGCGACCGGGTCCCACAGCACGGGCAAGTTTTCCGCCGAGAACTGTGCGAAGGCCGTCAACTTCACGTTCGTCGACAGCGTTGCCTTGATGAGTGAGTCCATCGTCGCGTTCGAGTACTGTCCACTGTTCGATCCGGCGCCGGTCAGATAGAGAGGCTCGCCCGATGGGTAGTAGTCCGGCGCGTAGAGCCAGCCACCACCCCAGTTGCAGATGTCGAACGTCGTCGCGGCGTTGTACGCCGATGGGCATGTACCAGCAGTGTCGTTAAACGTTCCTGTGGTTTGCTTGATTACCATGCCAAGGCTTGTCCAGTTCGCGATGACGGCATTCATCTCTGTTGTTAGCGCAGGAACGCCGCTGTAGTACTCAACGTTCAGGGTCAGGTTCTCGCCCTTGGTGATTCCCGTGCCACATTGACCGCTTGCGGTACCGGGGCTCGTGCAAGCGAGTTTTCCACCGGTGAGGGTCCATCCGTTCTTCGAGAAGTCCGCCGCTGCCGCCGTCATGTCGTAGGGGTATGGCTGCTTCACTTTACCGATTTCCGTCGACGGCGTGCCTAGCGGCACCGCCGAGTACGTAGCAAACCCGTAGTTCTTGAACGCATTCTTGACGATGGCGGACTGGTTGATCGATGACTCCATCGCTTGGCGAACGTACAACTGGTCAAGGAACACCGTGCCGGCGTTCTTGCCGAAGTTGAGGTTCATGTAGTTGTTGGAGTACGGAATGGTGGTGGTGAGATTGAACTTTGACGCCAGAGGTGCAAAGTTTGCTCCAACTTTTCCAGGTGCTGGGGCGGGCGACGTCAACACCGAAGGGTCAACGTAGCCGAAGTCGATGTTGCCGGCCTGCAACTGGTTTTGCTCGGCGGTCGTGGACGTGAACGCAACGAGCTTGACGTACTTGACCTGCGCCTTCTGAGGACCGGAGTACTTAGAGTTCGCCTGAAACTCCGCGTTGCCCAAGTTGTCCATCTTGATCAAGGTCCAGGGCCCGCTCACGCCGCTCTGCCACAGTTTGCCCGTGAAGGTCGAAGTGTTTAAACCTTGCTTGGTCAAGTAGGCCTGGACTGCCTTGCAGGCAGCGAGCGTCGATGCGGCCCCGTACTTACCAGAAGCGCAGTGACTCTTCTTGGTGGCACTCGTCACGTCCCAGGAGTTGGCCATAGGCGTGATGGTGGCCAATTCGTTGCTGGTGAACCACAGAGGGCTCACCGGGCTCTTCAGGTGGATGACCACGGTGTTACCCGTACCAGTGGCGCTTGCCACCTGGTTGGGAATCCCTAGGCCCTTGGTGTAGGTGCAGAAGCCCGCGGGCACGGCGTCGTACATGTTCAAGAAGAACATGACTGACTCAGCGTTAATGGTCTGGCCGTCGGAGAACTTCCATCCCTTCATGGTGATCGTCACCGTCTTGTTGCCGTTCGAGTACACCGGAGGTTTTCCCGTTGACACGGAGGGCTGGACGGCGGCACTGCCGCCGACGCCGTAGAAGTACAGCGGCCGAAACATCAATTCCTGGAATTGCGAGGTATTGGCGACCGTACAGTTCGCCGGTGGGTAGAAGGGCAAAATGTAATTTGGCGTCCCATTCGCAGGTTCCGCGATCGTTATAACGTTCGGGGTTGACGACGCGCTGCTGATCGACGGCACAATGAGCCCGACGGCCGCAGCCGCCAGAGCCACTCCAACTGTCAATGCCGCCCGAATCTTATATTTTCGAAACATATTGCCTCCCGTACCACCGAAGTGGTCACACTTAATTTGTCTTTCCATCACAGATGGATTAGTGGCAACTGTATCCGCAAAAATGAGGCGGAGAATGTGCACCTTGAGTGAAAAATGACAATTTCTGAGGAGTTCTCACCCCGCTAATACGGCGAATTTGGCGCGATCTGGAGATTTTTCGTCGAAACTTCTGATTGATGGTCGTATGGGCCCGTACGAAGATGGCGGAGTCCCGGCTTCAGGCCATGAAGTGGACCGCCACGGTTCACGGACGTCGTAGGTCAACGGTCGATGGATTCGGTGAGGACCTCCGCGCTATCGGCAGGTCGCTAATAGTGGAAGTATTCGGGCATGAAGTCACCCAATGGATTCGGCGTGAATCCAACCGAGCTCTTGAGCGTCCGGGCCACCTCGACGATTGAGTCGGCCTGAGGCTGGTAGAGCACCGGCAGTTGTTCGGTGGCGAACGTCGCGTAGGCGCTCAGATTCGACTTCCCGTAGATCGTCCCTTTGATCAGCGACGACATTTCGCCATTGGCGTACGTGCCCACGTTGAAGTCCCCACCGGGCAAGAACAATGACTCTCCCGACGGGTAGCCGCTCGGTACGTAGGACCATCCGTAGCCCCAATCGCATATCTCGAAGGGCTTGGCACCGGTGCAGTCGCTGATGACGTTGTTGAAGCTGTCCGTGCTGTGCGTGATCAGGATTCCGAGCGACTGCCAGTTGGCGATCTCGGACGAGAGCGTCTGGTCAAGTGAGGTCGAGCCCGCGGGCCAAACGACGTTGAAACTGAGTTGGTAGCCCTGGGCGATGTTCGCGCCGCACTGTCCATTGCCGGTACCCGGGTCTGTGCAAGTTTGCACGTTGTTCACCAACGTCCAACCGTGCGCGCTGAGCAACGTGCGAGCGGCCGCGAAGTTGAACGGGTAGGGATTGGCGATGGGTTTGCTCAGGGTGCTCGGCGTACTGGGGGGGAGTGGGCTGTCAATCGCCGAACCGTACCCCTTGTCCGCGCTCTCGATGATGCTGGGCTGGTCGACGGCGTACTGAAGCGCTTGGCGGATATAGAGCTGATCAACCGCGGCACCGTTCGGGTCCGACGAGGTGAAATTGTAAGCGGCGTAGTTGAAACTCCACGCTGAACCGGTGACGATCGAATAGTGCGACGCCAGGGGAACCCAATTCGGTCCGACCATACCGGGAGCCGGAGCCGAGCTCGTGAGAACGCTGGGGTCGATGTAACCGATAGAGAGGCCGTTGTTGAGCAGAGCGCTCTCCTCTCCCTGGATCGTCGTGTACGCGACTTCCTTCACGAAACGGACCTGAGCCTTTTGGGGACCTCGGTATTTGGTGTTGGGTTGGAAGGTGGCGTCGCCGGCGGAGTCGAAACTGGTGAGGCGCCACGGGCCGTCGACACCGCCCTGCCAGAGGGCTCCGGTGAACGTGGAGGTCGTCGATCCTTCCTTCGTGAGGTACGTCACCACGGCGTTGCACGCGGAGTCGGTCCTCGCGGCGCCGTACGCTCCGCTCGCGCACGTCGAAGCCTGCGAGCCCGAGGAACGGTCCCAGCTATCGGGCATCGGAGTGATTTCCGAGAGGTAGGTGCCGAGCAACCAGTTGGGATTGACTGAGGTCGTGAAGTTGATGCGAACTGTGTTGTCGTGCCCCGCGGCGCTCTTCACCTGACCTGGTATTCCGTAACCGGCGTTGTAGCCGCAGTAAGCGGTCGGGTCGGCCTTGTACATGTTGAGAAAGAACATGACCGAGCGCGCGTCAACCACCTGTCCGTCGGAGAAGCGCCAGCCCTTCATTGTGATGGTAACGGTTCGGTCGTCGTGGGTGAAGACCGGTCGATTGGCGGGTGACAGCGACGGTACGAATTTGGCCGATCCGCCTAAACCGAACCAGTACAGCGGTCGAAACATCAACATTTGGAACTGATTGATGTTGTTGACCGAGGAGTAGGCGCAACCCAAGTAGGGAAATATGAAGTTCGGATTAGCACCCGGGGCCTCAGCGTACGCAATTGTTCCTGACGGACCGGCGGTGACCGTGGCGAACGCGGACGGGCCGATGACGGCCACGCTCAACACCAGGATCGTGGCAATGGCGAGGCGTAGGGAGTGTCCGAAGTTCATAGAGGTTTCAGCCCGTGCCACCAAGATGGCCATAGATACGGCACCCGCAACAAGCGGGTCATCGCTATGTTACTGGCCGGACTTTCGGGCCAAGTCGTCAGGTGAAAGACGATGACAGGATCGATTCGATGTTCGGACTCTCGAAATTGAACCCTCTCTCGGTCAAGGCGGCGGGCACGACGCGCTGACTGGCGAGGACCGCGGCGTTGACGAGATCTGCACCAAGCGCGACGCGCAACACCGTCGAGGGAATACTGAGTCGTGCGGGGCGATGCAATTGACGAGCCAAAGCGCTCGTGAATTCGCGATTCGTGAGGGCCGCCGGGGCGACGAGGTTGAACGGACCGCTCGGGCGCGTGTCGAGCAGCCACAGGATGGCGCGCACTTCGTCACGCAGAGAGATCGGACTCATCCACTGCTCTCCGGGGCCCAAGACCCCGCCGAGTCCGAGTCGAAAGAGTGGCAGCTGTTTCTTCAAAGCGCCGCCCCGCGATGACATGACGATGCCGGTGCGCAGGTGCGCCACGTTCGTTCCGGAACGTTCCAGCGGTGACGTCGTGTGTTCCCACTCCGCGCAGACGCGAGCGAGGAAGTCATCACCGATTCTCGATGACTCATCGAGCGCCTCGGCGCCGCGAGATCCGTAGACGCCGATCGCCGAGCCGCTCGCGAGAAACTCCGTGCCGGACGATTCACTGAGGATCCGAACCAGCAGTGCGGTCGATTCGCTTCGTGAGCGTCGTATCTCCTCTTTGCGTGCGGTCGTCCACCGTCGATCGGCGATGCCCGCGCCGGCGAGGTTGACCACCGCGTCGAAGGCGCCGACGCGTCGCACGTCGCTCTCGTCGACGAGACCCCGTGGAGGATCCCAACGAATCGACTCGCCGTTGCCGGGCGAGTCTGGTCGCACGAAGCGCACGACGTCGTCGCCGCGCTCGACGAGTGCCCTCACCAGCGCCGTGCCGATGAAGCCCGAAGAACCGGTTACGCCGACGCGCACGTCTCGTCCCACAGTTCGCCAATCAGTGCGGCGAGTTGATCGGGAATCGAAAGGTGCGCGCCGTGAGCGGCGTTCGTGACCTGTCGACTTCGGATGAGCGGATTGATGGACGCCAGTTCGGCGCTGAGTGGGCGATAGAAGTCCGGCGCGCGGCTGTCGCCGTACACGTAGACGGTCGGCACTTTCAGTGAAGCGACGTCGAAGGGCGGCGTCATCGCGCGGAGACTAGAAAGATCGTTCACCAACGCCGGTCCGTCTCTTCGACGCGAGTCTTGTTCGAGTTCACTTAATCGCTCCCACGCACTGTCTGAGACGATGCGGCGAAAGAACTTCTCGGCTTCGAGTTGCGGATCGTCGCCGAGTGGTTCCCGAGTTTCGTCGCGGCGAAGGATCCACCGTAGCGGCGCCTCGTAGGTTATGACGAGTCGCGCCAGAGATTCGTCGGCGATCGCGGCGCCGATGGCTACGACTCCGCCGTAACTGTGGCCGAAGAAGATGATCGCTCGGTCTCCGCCCTCGTGGCGGGCGAGGGCGGTGAGGTCGCTGGCGTGGCGCTCGAGTTCGAGCGGACCCAGGTCACGCGAACCCTGATACCCGCGACGGTCATACGTGACGAGATCGAATCGATTGGTCCGTCGCGCGAGTCGAGCGAAGGAGCCGCCGCGGTCCAGCCCGCCGTGGATGCAGATGATCGTGGCTTCGGGATGCTCGACGCGACGTTCGGCGACCGCGAGACCCGGTATCGGCGACTCAGCGACGAAGTGCAGTCCGTGGGGCGTGGGAGTGGAACTCACCAAGCGAACCTACCCTTCGTTTGAGGGTGATGAACCAACGGAATAAAGCCGCTCGACCTCTAGGCTGGGAGTCGTGACTGCGCCCCCCGAATCATCGTCGTCTCATTCGCGCAAGGGCTCGTTCGGACCTAACGCGTGGCTGGTCGACGACATGTACGACCGTTTTCTGGCCGATCCGAACTCGGTCGCCGAAAGTTGGCGTGAGTTCTTCGCCGACTACCAGCGCTCTACCGTACCGAGCGTCGCGACGTCCGCACCACCATCGGCCGTGGTGGTCGTCACGCCCGACATCGACGCGGAGGCGACGCCGCTTCGCGGGGCCGCCGCGCGCATCGTCGCCAATATGGAGGCCAGCCTCGCGGTTCCCACGGCGACCAGTGTGCGCACGGTGTCGGCGAGGCTCTTGGAGATCAATCGAGCCGCGCTTAATGAATCGCTGTCGCGTTCGAGCGGCGCCAAGGTCTCATTCACGCATTTCATCGCCTTCGCCATCGTCAAGGGTTTGGCCCAGATCCCTTCAATGAACGCTTCGTTTGTTGAGGCCGTCGACAAAAAAGGTACGCCCGGGATACGACGTCACGAGCACGTTGGACTCGGACTGGCCGTCGACGTCGAGCGTCCCGACGGCTCACGCAATCTCTTGGTACCGGTAATTCGTGACGCGGACACGATGGACTTTCGCGCGTTTCTTCTGGCTTACGAGGACCTCGTGCGCAAGGTCCACTCGTCGAGTTTCGGTGCCGACGACTTCGTGGGCGCGACAGTGTCGCTCACAAACCCCGGAACCCTCGGCACCGTGCAGTCGGTGCCACGACTCATGGCCGGTCAGGGCGCGATCTTTGGTGTCGGCGCGTTGGGGTGGCCGGCCGGTTTCGAAGCGGCCGACCCGCGCGCGCTCGCCGAACTGGGTGTGGGCAAAGTGATGACGCTCACGTCGACCTACGATCATCGAATCATTCAAGGAGCCGAGTCCGGTTTGTTCTTGAAGTACGTCGCGGAGTGTCTCACGGGCCAACACGACTTTTATGACGAGGTATTCTCGGCCCTCGGCATCCCGTACGAACCGGCGCGCTGGGCCCCGGACAGAAACCCGTCGCTGAACGACGGTGACGCCGAGCGGATTCTGAAGCAGATTCGCGTCCAAGGGCTCATCAATATGTACCGAGTGCGCGGCCATCTGAACGCGCACCTCGATCCTTTGCACAGCGAACCACCGGCTTTGCACGCCGAACTCGACATCGCGAACTACGGACTGACGATGTGGGACCTTCAGCGCTCCTTCGTCGTCGACGGTCTCGCGGGACGCAGCGAGGCGACCCTCGAAGAGATCCTGTCGATTCTTCGTGAGGCCTACTGTCGCACGACGGGCATCGAATACGGCCACATCATGGACCCCGAACAGAAGCGGTGGATCCAACAGCGCGTCGAAGGCGTGAGTTCGTCGCTGAGCGTCGACGAGCAACATCGTGTACTCGAGGCCCTGAACGAAGCCGAGGTCTTCGAACGCTTCCTGCATTCGCGCTACGTCGGCCAGAAGCGATTCGGACTCGAGGGCGGGGAGTCGACCATCGTGGCCCTGCAAACGATCCTCGACGTCGCGGCCGACGAGGGAACCAAAGAAGCGGTCATCGGAATGGCGCACCGCGGGCGCTTGAACGTACTCGCCAACGTCGTCGGCAAGTCCTATAACGACATCTTCTCGGAGTTCGAGGGGAACTTGGATCCCGAGAGTGTCCAGGGAAGCGGGGACGTCAAGTACCACAAGGGTGCGCGCGGTGAGTTCAAGAACCCGCGCGGCGCCACGATTGACGTCTCGATGGCGTCGAACCCTTCGCACCTCGAAGCGGTCTCGCCCGTCGTCGAGGGTATTGTGCGCGCCAAACAGGACCTGATCATTCGACCGAGCGACGGGACCAACGTCGAATCGGAGATCGAGTTCTATCCGTACCTCGCGATTCTGATTCACGGTGACGCCGCCTTCGCTGGTCAAGGCGTCGTCGCCGAGACCCTCAACATGAGTCAGCTTTCGGGATACCACATCGGCGGCGCGATTCACATCGTGATCAACAATCAGGTTGGCTTCACGACAGCGCCGGAGTCAGCTCGATCGAGTTTCTATCCGACGGACGTCGCCAAGATGATCCAGGCGCCGATCTTCCACGTGAACGGCGATGACCCCGAGGCCTGCATGCGTGCGGCGCGGCTGGCCTACGACTACCGCCGAACGTTCAAACGCGACGTCGTGCTCGACATCGTGTGTTACCGGCGCTACGGCCACAACGAGGGCGACGACCCGAGTTACACCCAACCGCAGATGTACAAGATCATCGACCAGATGCGGTCGGTGCGAAAGATCTACACCGAGACGCTGGTTCGTCGCGGCGATATCTCGATCGAGGAAGCCGAAGCTGCGCTGAACGACTTCAACGAACGCCTGCAGAGCGTGCTCGACGAAGTGCGAACGGTCCCGGTTCCCGAGTTACGCGGCATACCCTTCGTCGAAGTGCCGATTGACGCGCCGGCGCCCGAGACCGGTGTCGAGCGCGCCGCGCTGGTCGAGATCGCGGCGGCCGTCATGCGCGCGCCCGAGGGCTTTACGATTCACCCCAAACTCGAGCGTCAGTTCGTCCAACGTCGTGCGCTGTTCGATGATGGCGAGGTCGATTGGTCGCTGGGCGAAGCGCTGGCCATCGGATCGCTGGTGCAATCTGGAGCGAACGTGCGCCTGATCGGCCAGGACTCTCGTCGCGGGACGTTCTCACAGCGCCACGCCGCTCTGATCGACTACGACAATGGCGCGCAGTTCGTGCCGCTCGCCAGCCTCGACTCCAAAGGATTCTTCACGGTTCGCGACTCGTTCTTGAGCGAGTTCGCGGCGCTGGGTTTCGAATACGGCTACTCGGTCGAAGCCCAGAACACCCTGGTCGCCTGGGAGGCGCAGTTCGGCGACTTCATGAATGGCGCCGAGATCATCATCGACAACTTCTTGGTCGCGGCCGAAGACAAGTGGGGTCAATTGGCCAGCCTGGTGATGCTCTTGCCCCACGGTTATGAGGGACAAGGCCCCGAACACTCGAGCGCGAGGTTGGAGCGATTCCTGACGCTCTCAGCACGCAACAACATTCGCGTCGCCCAACCGACAACGGCGGCGCAGTACTTCCACCTCCTGCGCTCACAGGTCCTTCGCTCGCGCCCGACGCCGCTCATCGTCTTCACGCCGAAATCCATGTTGCGCGCCGTCCAAACGCGCTCACCGCTCGTGGAGTTCGAGCGTGGTTCGTTCCGCAGCGTGCTCGACGACACGCTCGAAGACGCGTCGCTGGTCACTCGAGCGTTACTCGCGTCCGGGAAAATCGCCCACGAGGTAATCGCTCGTCGAAACGAAACGGTGACGACGTCCGTGGCGGTCGTTCGCGTCGAGCAGCTGTACCCGTGGCCGCGGGTCGCGATCGATGAAACGTTGGCGCGATACCCGAATCTCCAAGAGATCTTCTGGTTGCAAGAAGAGCCCGAGAACATGGGGGCGTGGCCCTTTGTGCACTTGCAGATGCATTCGCAGTTCCGCGGCATGACCGTAGGCCACGTGGCGCGTGCGGAGTCGGCGAGCCCGGCAACCGGCAGCGGCCTCATTCACAGCGCCGAACAGGCCGACCTCGTGGCGCGAGCACTCGGGTGAGTCCTATTCGATCGTCGCGCCTACGCGTGGTCGTCGACGGTTCGAACTTCGCGACCGAGGGTCGCGTCACGCCGAGCCTGGCGCAGTTGGACGAAGCGGTGCGCGCCTTCATCGATGAGCATCCGAGCGCCGAAGTGATCGTGGTCGCCGACGCGAGTTTCGAACATCGCGTGGCGCCGAACGAGCGCGCGCACTTCAAGGGGGCCGAACTGGCTGGCGAGATTGTCACACCGCCGGCCGGAGCAATCGGTCGCGGCGACGCGTTCATCTTGAAGATCGCTGATCGCATCAAGGGCGTCGTGTTGAGCAACGATTCGTTCCAGGAGTTTCACGACGAATACCCGTGGCTCTTCGACGAGGGTCGCCTCATCGGCGGCAAGCCGGTCAAGGGCGTGGGATGGGTCTTCACACCCCGATTACCGGTGCGAAACACCAAGACCTCGCGACCGGTGAAGAAACTGTCGGTGACGTTGTCCGACGGCGCGAAGCCGTCGATCGGCACGACGTTGACGCCGGTCAAGGCGGCCAAAGCGAAGAAGGTGCCGGCCAAGGTCCCAACCAAGGTCGCGAAGGTTCCGAGGAAAGCGAAGAAGTCGCTGAAAGTCGTCGAAGCGGAGAAGAAGCCCGCGAAGGCGACGAAGAAGTCACCGGTCAAAGTAGCGAAGGCGCCGCCGAAGCCAAAAAAGGCAACGAAGTCGGTCGAGGCCCCCGCGTCGCCACCGCCCGCGGTCGCGCTTCGACGGGGCCGTAATCCCGTCAATCCCGAAGCGGACTTCGCCCTCTTTCGCAGCGCCCATCGAATCGGATCGCGCGTCGAAGGAGAGGTGACCGCCTTCACCTCGCACGGGGCCGTCATCAAAGTCGTGTTGAAGAACGGCCAATCGATCGAGTGCTACGCGCCGACGACGTCGCTTGGGACTCCAGCGCCGGCGCGGGCGCGCGACGTGTTGAAGCGCGGCGATCGACGCACCTTTCGACTCGTCACGGTCGACGCCGAACGCCGTATCGCGGAGCTGGCGCTGCTATGAGCGAACTGTCGTTGATACCGAGTGACTGGCTACCGCACCGCCCGCCGTTTCTCCTCCTGGATGAGATGCTCACCATCGAACCCGGCGAGCGCGCGAGTGGTCTCTGGAGCCTGCGTGGCGACGAGTGGTTCTTTCCCGGACATTTTCCTGGGCGTCCCACGACGCCGGGTGTCTTGTTGCTCGAGTCGCTCGCGCAGTGCGGCGGCGTGGCGGTGCTCGCGGATCCCAAGTACACCGGGAGGCTTCCCCTCTTCGGCGGTGTCGAACACGCACGATTCCGTCGTCAGGTCGTGCCCGGTGACGTCGTCTTGCTCGAGTGCGAGATGACGCAACTCTCGGCTCGTGGTGGCAAGGGCCACGGTCGCGCGAGCGTCAAGGGTAAGACCGCGGTCGAGGCCGATTTGCTCTTCATCCTGGCCGACGTGTGATGAAAATTGCGACGTGGAACGTGAACTCGTTGACGGCGCGCTTTGGGCGCGTCGAAGCGTGGCTGGTCACTCGAAGTCCCGACGTCGTCCTCATCCAAGAGACGAAACAGAACGACGTGAAGTTCCCGACCAAAGAACTCGCCGACCTCGGCTACGAGAGTGCCCACTACGGCCAGGGTCAGTGGAACGGCGTCGCCATTCTCTCCAAGCTCGGCCTCGATGACGTGGCACGCGGTTTTGGTGATGACGATCCCGAAGCGCGCATCATCGCCGCGACCTGCGCCGGCCTGCGAGTGGTGTCGTGCTACGTGCCCAACGGACGAGCGCTCGACAATCCGCACTACGTGTACAAGCTCCAATGGCTCGAGAAGTTGCGTGACCTGCTGGCGACGCGCGACGCCGGTCGGTCCATCGTCGTGGGTGGCGATTTCAACGTGACGCCGACCGACTTCGACTGTTACGACCCATCGCTGTTCATCGCCGCGACCCACGTGAGTGAGCCGGAGCGCGAAGCGCTGCGCGCCCTCGAAGCGACGGGACTGACCGATCTCACGCGAGCGCTCCACCCCGACGAACCGAGCTACTCGTGGTGGGACTACCGCAACGGCTCGTTTCACCGCGGCTGGGGATTGCGGATTGACCTGCTCTTCGTCGACCAGGCGCTGCTCGCCAAGGCAACGGCCAGTTACGTTGACCGCGACGAGCGCAAGGGCGAGAAGCCGTCGGACCACGCGCCCGTCATCGGCGAGTTCTCGATCTAGCTGAGTCCCTTCGCCGGGATCGCTTCGATGAACGTTGGACCGGGCGTCGCGTAGGAACTCGATAACGCCGTCACGAGTTCGTCGGCCGCGCCGAGGGCCTGAGGGAGTCCTATCCCAACGGACCCTCCCGTCAGATGCCCGGATTAGAAAAGTACGTCGTGATGCCGTGCGCCTTCAGCGTGGCGAAGAGCGCGTGGGTCCCATTGACCGACGTCATCGCTCGATGCTCGCGGCGCGTGTACGCGGCCACGGACTAGTCGAACAGTTCGGGGTCGGTCTTAACGATGTCGTCCCACAGTGGTTGAAACGAGAACCAGCCCGCGAGGGGATAGCCGGTCTGCTCACACGTGTAGCGGGCGTCGTCGGCGTTCACGAGTTTCGGAGTGCCGGCCGCCTCGGCCAACAGCTGCGCTTGACACGTGCGCTCCATCGTGATGAACCACCACGCCGCTTCGTCAACCGTTTGACCAACCGTGAACAGTCCGTGATTCTGGTGAATGGCGGCCTTTTTGTCACCGAGGCCCTTGGCGAGAATGCGTCCGCTCTCCTCATCGAGCACGATACGTCCGCCCCCTTCAGTGACGAGCACGTGGTCCTCGAAGAAGATGCAGGCGTCTTGGGTGATCGGGTCGAGCTCTCGACCGAGTGAGGAGAACGCCTTGCCGTAGACCGAATGGGCGTGCGCCGCGGCGATGACGTCAGGCCGCGCGGCGTGCACGGCCGCGTGGATCACGAACGCCGCTCGATTGACCGGGCGTTTACCCTCGACGACTTGACCTTCGTGGTTGACGAGGATCAAGTCCGAAACCCGGATGTGGCGAAAGTTCATGCCGAAGGGATTGACCCAGAAGTGGTCGAGCAGTTCGGGGTCACGGGCCGTGATGTGCCCGGCGACGCCCTCGGAGAAGCCCAACTTGCCGAATATGCGAAGGGCTCCGGCGAGACGCTCCTTGCGGTGACGGCGCTCGGCTTCGATCGTCGCAAAGGTCGGCGGAACGTTGAAGACGAGTTGTTCTTGGTTTTCAGTGAATCGATTCGCCACGTCCGTCATGCGCTGCCTCCGAATAGTCCCTCGAGCGAACTATATCCGTGGTCTTTTATCGCAACGTCCTCGGTTGATCGATGGGCGCGAGGGCGTCGGACGACTCCAACTCGGCACGAATCGCGGCCAGCCGGGCCCGGCGCGCCTCGCCGGTGAGTGGCGCATTGCGGGCTTCGATTGCGGCGATGGCCTTTTCAATCGGCGCGAGGAACCTTGACGGAGCGCGATCGGGATAGCGCGGATCGTTACGACCTCGACTCCAAGTAATGAGTACGGAGTCCTCGGCGCGACTGAGCGCCACGTAGGCGAGTCGTTGTTCCTCGGCCAGTTCGACTGGCGTGGTCGCGTTGTAATTCGGCAACTGCCCTTCGCCCCACCCGATCGCCGCGACGTGTTTGAACTCGAGTCCCTTTGCGCGGTGAATCGTCGACAAGGCGACGGCGTCGTGCTGCTCGTCGTCGGTTCGACGCGCCGAGGTATCAGGCGCCACGAAGAGATCGGAGGCCGGTGAATGCTCGGGACCTCGACGCTCGTTGGGAATGCCCGCGGTGTCGAGGTAGCCGGCCACGACTTCGAGCTGGGCGTTCGTGCGCGAGAGAACCGCCATCGAACGCCACGTCGTACCGGACTGATGATTGGCGGACAGCCACGTGGCCACGTGCTCGGCCTCTTCGGCGTCGGTGTTGTAGGCGCGCACCATCGGCACGTCACCGTCGTCCTTCGCGGGCACGATGCGGGCGGCCCCGTCTTCGAGCAACGTGCTCGCCACCTCGATGATGTGAGCGGTCGAACGATGGTTTCGCGTGAGGTCGAGCACCACGGTGTCGGGCCAGGTGCGCACGATCTCCTGGAGGAGTTGGGGATTGGCGCCGTTGAATCCGTAGATGGATTGATTCGGGTCGCCGACACAGAACAGATCGGGGTCGTCGCCGGCCATCTGTCGGAGCAACGAAAACTGCAGTGGGTTCATGTCCTGGGCTTCGTCCACGTAGAGCGACTTGGTGCGGTGTCGAAACGACGCGAGGACGTTCGCCTCGTCGGTCAAGAGCGCTATCGCTTCGGAGAGCAAAAGGTCAAAGTCGAGGACCCCGCGCGAGCGACAGAGTCCGACGTATCGGTCGAGCACTTCAGCGAACTGCGACGGGGCCAGTGGTGCCTCGCGTCGCAACTTGCGCACGTTCTTGACGTACTGCGCACCGGTGAAGCCCTGAGAGAGCGCCCAACCGATCTCTTGCTCAACCCGGGGGAGCTGCCACTCATCGAGTCTCAGGTCGCCGCCGTCGCGCAACTGCACCGCGAGGGCCGCCACCAAACGTCGCCGACTCGGCTCCAGGGTGAACGGCTTGAGGTGATGGTCCTCGCGGTACTGCGTCACGATATTGAGCGCCATCTTGTGGAAGGTGCCGGCGCGCACGTCGCGAATTCCGGCGCGAAAGAGTCGCTTGCGCAGTTCGTCGCCGGCCTTTCGCGTGAAGGTCATCGCGAGGACTTGGTCGGCGCTGATTTCGTCGTCGGCGATCCGACGTTGAATGCGAAGTCCGAGGACGTGCGTCTTGCCGGAACCGGCGGTCGCGCGAACGAGCAGACGGCGCGACGACGACATGACGGCCTCGCGCTGTTCGGGCGTTAGCCCGACGAGCAAGTCGCGCGTAAAGGTGGTTTCATCCATGGTCACCACGACGCTACCGGGAGGGCGTGACGTGGCCGAGAGCCGCGCACCATGGCAGTAGCGACGGCGATTTCGAATGAACCATTGACACGGGCACCGACCCGAGACGCGCAACGCTTATCCGAGGGACCGTGAGGCCGAACCACCAAGGCGGGGACGCGGAGACCGTGACCAGAGCAGAACGACGCCGCCCGCACAGGAGTCGTCACCGTTGGCGTAGGTAGTGGAAGGGGTGGGGGTAACGCCGCCCGGGATTGGGCAGTGGTTCGTACGTTGACCGGTCTTTTGTAACCTGATGTACGTGCTGCGTGCCTACGGCGACGGAAATATTTTCGGTGAGCCGTACGGCCAAGGTCCGGTGCGGATTATCTGGCTGCACGGGTGGGCTCGTCGAGGTCAGGATTTCGCCGCGGCCGCGACCGAACTGGCGCGACGCGGCGTCGCTTCGGTCGCTCTCGACCTCCCGGGTTTCGGCGCCTCGCCGGCGCCCGCCGCCGCGGGCGGGGCCCGCCTGTACGCCGAACTCGTGATGCCCGCGCTAAAGGAAATCGGCGGGGGACCGTTCGTGTTGGTCGGACACTCCTTCGGTGGGACCGTGGCGTGCGTGGTGGCGGCAAATCATCCCGAATGCGTGCGCTCACTAGTGCTGACCGGTGCGCCGCTCCTGCGCCGTCCGTCGTCACGTCCTTCGCCGGTGGCGTACCGAATGCTGCGCTGGCTCCATGCTCGCGGGCTCGTGAGTGCAAAACGCATGGAGGAGGCTCGCCAGAAATACGGTTCGCGTGACTACCGCAATGCGAGCGGGGTGATGCGTGACGTATTGGTGGCGAGCGTCAATGAGAGTTACGAAGTGGAGCTCGCCCGTCTCGATGTTCCCGTGACCTTTCTGTGGGGCGAAGAGGATCGCGAAGTTCCCCTCGGCGTTGCCACGCGAGCCAGCTCACTCTTGACTAGCACCCACACTGTGAAGTCACTTCCCGGTGTTGGCCACCTCCTCCCGACCGAGGCGCCTGGAGAATTGGCGAACGTCGTGGGGGCGTTGGTCTAGTGCACGTCGCGCTCGATCTTCTCTTCGTCGTCACGCTCAGTGCCGCGTACGCCGTACAGATACTTCGTTGGTTGCGGGTCCTGCAGCGCGAACACTACGAGCCGAGCGCGATGGCCCGCTTCGTCGGTCGCTGGTCCTCGCCGCAGATCGCGACGATCCCAAAGCCGAAAGTTCGGATCGCTCAACTCGACGTCGCGGTGCGAACGGCGCCGCGCGACGACTTTCAGGGCGCACCCCGCTACGAACAGGATCGACTGAGGCCGAAGCTCGAACGTGGAGCGCGTCGTCCGATTACCTTGTCGCACGTTCTGATTTTCGCTTTCGTCGTTTCGGTCTTTTTCAAGAATGAAATCGCGCTCGTCGCGGTCGCCGTGGTTTACGGACTGTTCTGTCCGTGGGGACTCTCGATCAAAGGTCGAACGGGCCCACTGGTGTGGACGCGAAGAGCGACGACCACCGCGCTCGTGGCCACGGTCGTGTCACTCGCCATCGCGTTCGTCGGACTGGTCGCGTCGCGGCCGTGGTTCCCGGCCGCCGTTGTGGTGTGGGCCGTCCCCGTCATCCTCGACCTCACGACGCGTGTCCTCAAGCCCTACGAAGAGCACCAATCAAAGAGGTTCGTCGACCAGGCCGTCGCGCGGCTGCACCAGGTGCATCCGCGCGTCGTCGCCATCACCGGCTCTTACGGCAAGACCTCGACCAAGAACCACCTCGCCCAACTCATGGGCGAGGACGGCGTCGTCGTCACGCCTCGTAGTTTCAACAACCGCGCCGGTCTCTCGCGGGCCATCAACGAGAACCTGGCCGACGGCACGAGGGTGTTCGTCGCGGAAATGGGGACGTACGGCCCCGGCGAGATACGGTCGCTCTGTTCGTGGTGCGTACCCGAGATCGCCATAGTGACGGCGATCGGACCGGTCCACCTGGAACGCATGAAGCGCCTGGAGGTCATCGAGGGTGCGAAATACGAGATAACCGAGCACGCCTCCGTCGTGATCGTCAACGTCGACGACCTGGTGTTGGCGCGTTGGCCCCAGAAGCTCGCCGAGTCCGGCAAGCGCGTGCGCACGGCTGGTTCGACGAATGAATCGGCGTCGGTGCGCGTGAGTGTCGAGGGAGCGAACTGGACCGTGAGCATCGACGGCGCCGTCATCGGCGTGGGGCCGGCGATCGTGGGTGTGCAGCCGACCAACCTGGCCTGCGCGTTAGCCGCCGCCCTCGAACTCGACGTCGATAAGGGTGGACTGTTCGATCGAGTCCGTCGAGTGAGCGCCATCGAGAATCGTTCGAACGTCGTCACCGCCGCATCCGGCGTTGAGGTCATCGACGACACCTTCAACGCCAATCCGGCGAGTGCCGCGTCGGCGCTCAAGGTACTTAAGAATCTGACGCTCACCGGTCGGCGCGTCGTCGTCACGCCCGGCCTCGTCGAGCTCGGTCGCGAACAGTACGGGGAGAACCTCGCCCTCGCGAGAAAGATCGCGTTCAACGGGTCCGAACTCGTAATCGTCAATCGCACGAATGCCGTGCCGCTCATGGCCGGGTTCGAAGGGCCGGTTCGCCGGTTCAACACTCGTGACGAAGCCGTCACGTGGGTTCGATCGGCGCTGGTGCGCGGTGACGGCGTGTTGTATCTCAATGACCTGCCCGACCACTACCCTTGATGCTCACATGACTTGGCTGCGAGAATCCCGATGAGCGTAGGCGTCCTGTTCGGTGGACCGACGCCGGAGCACGACATCTCGATACTCACGGGACTTCTGGCCCTCCACGAATTGGAGCGATCCGGCTCCGACGCGATCGGCATCTACTGGACCAAAACGGGTGCGTTCTATAGCGTGCCGCGCGGCGTCGAGGCCGAGGCGTTCCTGGACGGTCTGCCCAAGGGTTCGAGTGAACTCAGTCTGCGCCTCGGTGATCGGGGCGGCTTCTTCGCGAGTGCCCGGATGGGTAAGGATCGCGCGGTTGATCTGGAGGCCGTGGTCCTCGCTACTCACGGCGGGCCGGGCGAGGACGGCTCGCTGCAAGCCGCGCTCGACCTCGCAGGTATTTGTTACACCGGACCGACGGTCGCCGGCGCGGCGCTCGGGATGGACAAATGGTCCTTTGGCGTGGTCGTGGGATCGGTGGGCATCCCCACGTTGCCGCGCGTATTACTCGACGCCTCGACCACGACACTGCCCTTCGACGGCCCGTACATATTGAAGCCGCGATTTGGCGGGTCTTCGATCGGTATCGATGTCGTGGCGGACGTGACGACGGCCCGAGCTCGGCTCTCATCGAATCCGCACCTCGTCCTCGGATGCGTCGTTGAGCCGTACCGCTCGGACTTGGCGGATATCCAGATCGCCGTGCGTACCTATCCCGCGCTCACCCTCTCGGCGATCGAACGGCCGCTTCGACGCACCGACCGGTCCGAGATCCTGGATTACCGCGACAAGTACGTGGGTGGCGAAGGGATGGTGTCGGCGCCGCGTGAGCTGCCCGCGGTGATGCCCGAAGCCCAAGCCGACGCAGTCCGGCATTACACGGCGCAGATCGCTGAGGTGGCCTCAGTTCGCGGCGTGGCGCGCGTGGACTTTCTCAGTGGTGACGACGAACTGTACGTCAACGAGATCAACACGATCCCAGGATCTCTCGCCAAGCACCTCTTCGTCGACCCGCCGCTCGCCTTTGGCGAATTACTTCGTGACTTGATTGCTGAAGCCGTACAACGACCAGCTCATCGCTACAGCGCGGCCGGGGCCGACGGCCAGGTCTTGCGCAAGGCCACTTCCATCGCGTCCAAACTCGCGTAAGCGCGGCACGCGCGCAGTCGCGTCTAACAGCACGTCACTGTAGGGATCGATGAGCAATCCCTGCTGCAGCGCCCAGAATGCCATTTCGTAGCGGCCGTTCGTGAGCGCGTCGTGGTGCAGTGCGAGCGCGGCCCACTCACCGTCACGCGCGAGGCGCGCGCCGTATCCCTCCGCGAGAAACCACTCGAATCCGCGAAGCGCACTGGCGAGCGGCTCGCCCTTCACCATCGCGAGGGCCTGGTGGGCGAGGGGAGCGGCTTCGGCGTTGGTGAGCTGACGGGCCCGAGAGATGAGGGTCGTGAACACTTCAACGTCGCTGGTGATGCCGTGGGTCACGTAGAGACCCGACGAAGTGACGGCGTGAAGACGCGGCCCCTGGTCATCGGACCCCGCGCTTCGTCGAACCACGCTCGCGGTGTTCGCGAGGGTTCGAAGGGACGCGTCGACGTCGGCGTGCGTCAAAACCCGAGTGCGAAGGCGTTCACCGGTGATGGGTTCATGACGGTGCATGGCCAAATAGGCGAGCATCTCCACGCCGCGACGTCGAAGTGTCGGCGTAAGCGGCTCGACGAGTCCAACAATGTTCGGCTCGGCGCGAAGGAGTTCGACGCGAATGCCGCCGTGACGTGGGATTGGTGCGATGGTCGACCACGCTGATGTCGGGAGCCTCCGGGGCTGCTCGCTGTACGGCGCCAGGGTGATCGAACAGGCGATCAATTCATCGTCGAGTTCGCCGCGGTCCCCGAGGTAGACAACGACGGTGTTGCGGACGCTTCGTGTTGCGAGCGCTCGCAGCAGCTCCGGCTCATTGTCCGCGAACACCAGTTTCCCGGAGTGGAGCGTCACCGTCGCTTCCATGACGTCGCGACTGCTCCATGTAGGGAGGATCGCCAGGGTGCCGCCTTCGCGAGCAAAACTGACCAGCGTGCCGAACGGCGATGGTGCGAGCGCGCACGCGACGTACGCGTCGACGCACTGCGTCGCCGTTGCCGATGTCTCGATGGAGTTTGGGACGTCGACGACGCCGTCACGCCGCTCGCCGATCATCTCACGCAATTGGCTCAGCAGCGTCGGGTTGAGGGCTCGCAGGAGTTCGATGGACTCATCTACGTCGTACTTGTCATCGGTGAACTGATGTTGGCGAATTAAGTCGCTCCGACGCTTTGCCATCAGGGCGAGGGGCATGATGCCCTCACCGGACGACCACGGAACCGGCATTCGCCGCGGTGTCTTAAGGGGCGCGTGGCGTGACGGTGACATCGCGAGCGAACTCGTGACGCTCGAAGACGGCGTTGCCGTGATCGGCGCGAGCGCGCCCGCCGACGTGGGTATGAGAAACGACAAGAGTGTGACCAGACCGCCGGCGAGCCACGCACTGCCGCCCGAACCTGCCGGTCCACCCCGGCGAAGGCGCCACATCTCGCGCACAACCTGCAAGAGGAAGGCGCACCAGAACAGTGCGAGGGCGACGAGCAAGGCGCGCACCAACGTCCCGTCGTTCTGTCGTTGCGTGCGGTGCCACTTCGTGAGGACCACGTAGGGCAACAACACGAAATAGATGGCCAAAGCCGTGCCCTGGAGGGGTGCAACGAAACGCTTTAAGTGTTGGGAGTTAGCTGCCACGTGAGCGACGTCCCGACCGAGGTAGAAGCGATCTCCAGCTGACAGCTCTGGTTGGAGCCCACGACGACCTGACGCTCGACCGGACTGGTGTCGGCCCCGCAGTTGAGTGATTGGTTTGTTGACCCGCTCGCCGAAAATGTCCAGTTTCCTGGTCCGAGGAGCGGCACGTCGACGGATTCGAAGCCGGGGTTGAGCGTTCCGGACAGTTCGCCGCTCATCGCGTTCGCGTTCGAGATCGGCGCGACAGGCTTCGCGGTCGACGTGGTCACGCTCGAGAAGCTGTTGCCGACTGACGACGTACTCTTCGTCGTCTTTGCCGTTACGATCACCGGCGTCACCGGCGTCAC
>PKYQ01000021.1 GCA_003133685.1 Acidimicrobiaceae bacterium | reverse complement strand
TCGCGCTGGGCCGAGGCGCTGCGCGAGTTCTCCTCGCGCAGCGGCGAACTGCCCGCCGAGGAGGGCTACCCCGCGAGCCTCTCCTCGTCGCTCGCCGCTTTCTACGAGCGCGCAGCGCGCGTCACCACTCTCGGCGGGGGCGAAGGATCGGTGACCCTCATCGGTGCGGTCTCGCCCGCCGGAGGCGACATGACCGAACCCGTGACGTCCCAGACCGTTCGCTACGTGCGCAGTCTCTGGTCGCTCGACCGCGACCTCGCCTACGCGCGCCACTACCCGGCGGTGACGTGGCGACACTCCTTCAGCCTCGACGACACCCTCATCGCGAACTGGCACGCCGCCCAGGGACGCGTCGGGTGGAGCGGGTCGCGCGCGAGGGCGCTCGCCCTGCTCGCCGAGGCCGACCGCCTCGCGTCGGTCGTCGAACTCGTGGGCATCGGAGCGCTGCCCTCGCGAGAGCGCGTCGTGATGCTCAGCGGACGCCTGCTGCGCGAGGGCGTTCTCCAGCAGAGCGCGATGAGCGAGAACGACGCCTACTGCAGTCCGAAGAAGCAGTCGGCGCTGCTCGACATGGTGCTCGCCGTCCACGACCGCTGCCTTGCCCTCGTCGAGGGCGGCTTACCCACTTCGGCGATCGAAGAGATCGACCTAACCGCGGTGATCCGCGCGCGCGATGAGACCGGACCCGACGATGACGCCGGCGTGGCCCGCCTTCGCGACGACGTGCTCGCGCGAATGGGGACGTCGTGAGCGACGCTGGCGTCCCCGTCACAGCGCACGACGTCGACGCCCCGATCGAGTATTCCGGCGCCACCCGGGTCGGAGGTCCCCTGCTCGCGATACGCGGGGTCGAGGGCGTCGGCTGGGACGAAATCGCTGCGGTGCGACTGCCGTCGGGCGAACTTCGTCACGGCCTCGTCCTCGAGGTGAGCGGCGACATCGCGATCGTCGAAGTCCTCCAGGGCACGGGTGGCATCGATCCCGAGCTGGTGAGCGTCGCCTTTGAGGGGCGCCCCTTCGACGTACCGGTCGGCGACGGCTGGCTCGGCCGGGTCTGGAACGGGATGGGTGAGCCCCTCGACGGAGGACCGCCGATGCTCGCCGGCGAACGTCGCCCCGTGAGCGGCTCGCCGCTCAACCCGAGTCAACGCGACGTCCCGAGCAATCCGGTCTTTACCGGGATCTCGGTGATCGACGCGCTCGCGACACTCGTTCGCGGCCAGAAGCTTCCCGTCTTCTCCTCGGCGGGACTGCCCCACCTCGAGCTCGCGGCCCAGATCGCGGCGCAGGCCAACGTCGCGGGAGAGAATTTCAAGGTCGTCGTCGCCGGAATGGGCCTCACCCACGCCGACGCCGCGGCGATGCGAGAAGTGCTCGAGTCGCGCTCGGCGTCGGGCGATCTCGTGCTCGTGCTCGACTCGGCCGATGACCCGGTCGTCCAGCGGGTCCTCACGCCGAGAGTTGCGCTGACCATCGCCGAGTACCTCGCGTTCGAGCGCGGCCAACACGTGCTGGTCGTGCTCGCCGATGTGACCAGCTACTGCGAGGCGGTGCGCGAGGTATCGGCGGCGCGCGGCGAGATCCCAGGACGGCGCGCCTACCCGGGTTACCTCTACAGCGACCTCGCCTCGCTCTACGAACGATGTGGACGCATCAAAGGTAAGTCCGGCTCGGTCACCCTGGTACCCGTGCTCACAATGCCGGGCAACGACATCACTCATCCGGTTCCCGACCTGACCGGCTACATCACCGAGGGACAGATCGTACTCTCGGCGAACGTACACGCGACCGGCGTCTACCCGCCCATCGACGTGCTCTCCACACTCTCGCGACTCATGCGCAAAGGGGTCGGTGAAGGGCGCACTCGAGGCGACCACATGGCCCTCGCCGCCCAGATCATCGCATCACTGGCGCGGGCGCGTTCCGCGAGGGAGCTCGCCGACCTGATTGGTGCCGAGGCCCTCACCGAGACCGACCGGATCTACCTCGACTTCGAGGACGCCTTCTACCGTGACCTGGTCGACCAACGCCCCGACGAGGTCCGTTCAATGGACGACACTTTCGAGCGGGCCTGGCGGGTCGTCTCGGTGCTGCCCGAACGCGAGTTGACAATGATGCCCTCCGCGAGTGTCGCGACCAACTACCGCGGCAACCTGCGCGCGGACAACGGCCACGCTGACGCTCTCGAGCGCGACGCCACGAGCGAGAGCGCAGCGCACCGTGGCTAGCCAGGCGCCACCCGGGCGCGCGGGTCGCCCTTGGTTGATCGAGCGCATCGCCACCGCGACCCACGGCCTGGAGTTGCTTCGCCAGAAGCAGCAGCTGCTCTCTCGAGAGCAACGTCGTCTTCTGCACCACCGAGAAGACACCGAGAAGGAGTGGGCTCGAGCCTGTGAAGAGGCGGACCTCTGGTCGAGCCGTACCGATATCCTCTCGGGGACCTCCGCGACCAGGCTCGCGGGAGCACCGTACGAGGGTGACGCGGACGTCACGATCTCGTGGCGCAACACCATGGGCGTGCTTCACCCCGACCAGGCACGCGTCAGTTCGCCCGACTTCCCCGCCATGGACCGGGCTGTACTCAATTCCGCCGTCGGGCCGTCACGCGACGCTCACGTGCGAGCCCTCGAGGCGGCCGCGCGCCACGCCGTCGTCGAAAGCGCGCTGCGCGCCATCGAGGCGGACCTCACCACGGCTCACCGACGCCTTCGCGCAATCGAGCACCACCGTCTTCCCGCGCTCCATGAAGAATTGCACTCCCTGGAACTGCGACTCGACGAAGTCGAACGTGAAGAGCGACTCGTCACACGTTGGGCCGCGCAACGACAGGTGCAAGGAGGCCACCCATGACCCACCGGATGCTCGTCACCGTGGACGACACGACCGAGAGTCTCCGCGCGGCGGCGACTGCGGCGCGCCTCTGTGTCGACTTGCACGCCGAGGTGCGGGTGCTGACCGTGATCGAAGACGACCAAGTCGGCGAGGAACTCGACCGCGCGACCGGTCCCCAATCGCTCGAGCGGCGGCGCCAGGCGGCAACCAACCTGCTCGAGTTCGTTCGTCGCCGGATCTGCGCCGAGGGTGTCGAACCTTCCAGGGTGGAGGTGAAACAGGCCATGGGCGAGCCCTTCCACTTGATCCTCGATGAAGCGCGGTCCTGGGCCGCCGACATGATCGTCATGGCTGTTTCGGACGAACGCCGCATCCGCTCGAACTACGTCGGCAGCGTAACCGAGCAGGTCATCGAATTCTCCACGTGCCCGGTCCTCGTCGTGCCCGCGGCGTCCGAACGCCACGCGAACGAGAGCTCCCGCCCGTCCAGTCCAGAGAACGTCTGAGCGACTCCCGTGAGGCAACGACTGGTTTCGGATCTACTGCAGTGATTCATTCTTAGTTTGTGAGTGCCTCCCGGCCACGGGACTTCGACGTACTTTCTCGAGAATGCTGTCGGCCGGTTTCTGCATAGCGCGATGACGATGGCCTTGCTCCGTTGGACGACACCCGGCGCAACAGCTCTTTCGCGCTCTGGCCGCCACCTGCGAACATGGGACCCTCGGCATTGTCTCGCACTCGCCCTCTAAAGAAAACGGTCGGTTCCCCGATCACAACGCGGCCACCAGCGCGTTCGATCGTCTCGTCGATCACGGCATCGTCGCGACCGACACGCGACAACGCGCTTCCCTGAAATCCATGACATCCGCGACCAGAGCGATGAGCACCAACCGGCGGAAGTTTCCTCTGAATCCCAAGGTGCCGGAATCCAGACCCGGGCGGCCCATAGATAGTAGGTGAACGCTTTGCGATCGTGGATTACGACGGTCGCGGTAGTTCTCAAGGAAGTCGAAGTGTTTTGTTTTCGACACAATGGCTCAGCGAGATCGATTTGTCATCGTAAGTGAGGTCGCGCATCACTGTTGGCCCCATTTCAAGCCTCCCTCTTTCGCAACCCGTCGATAGTCTGACTGACGATTGACAACTCTGTCTCAGAAATGAATCGGTCTCGCCGTTATCACGGCCTGATCCAAACTGGGAGCACGCCACGATGCCGTGTTCACGCAACTCGAGAACGAAGTGGACGGTGATAATTCTGCCAGCAAACGATTCCTGGTGACGCTCCCCGATTGACTACCCGGTGGGGTCGAAGAGGCAGGATGTAACGATTGGGTCATCATTCGTGACGCTATAGATCGGGCACGTCGCGTGGTTACTCTTGAGAACAGATGAAGGAGAAGCAATCCCAGCCAGGGTCGTTCACCGCTCTCGAGCTGACCGAGGCCGCCACGCTGGCCCCCCTCGAAGTGCTCGCACGCCTCGCCAGCCGCTCAGAGGGACTGAGCGGAACTGAGGCCGATCAACGTGTTCGCGAATTCGGTGCGAACGTGCTCGCGGTCCACCGGGTGAGGGCGAGCGTCGTCCTGTGGCGCCAGTTGAAGAATCCGATTCTGATCCTCCTGCTCGGCGCTGCGTTGGTTTCGGGCTTCACCGGCGGCGGGACCAACGCGATCATCATCGCCGTGATCGTCCTACTGAGCGTCGGGCTCGGGTTCGTCAACGAATTTCGCGCGGCCGTGGCCATGTCGACGCTCCGCTCTAAGATCAGTCAGAACGCCACCGTGCATCGTGACGGCACCGTCGCGCAGATACCGGTCACCGAACTGGTGCCGGGCGATATCGTCACGCTCAACCTGGGCACACTGGTCCCGGCCGACGTGCGACTACTGAGTGTCGATGAGTTCGAGTGTGACGAAGCAGTCCTGACCGGTGAGTCCATGCCTGCGCCAAAATCCGAGATCGCCGTCACCGAATCTGATGCATCGAGCCTCTCAGACTGCGCGTATATGGGAACGATCGTCCACCAGGGATCCGCCCTCGCCGTCGTCGTCCAGACAGGTACCCGCACCGCCTTCGGACGGATCGCCACGGGAGTCACCGACTACCAGGGCCAGAGCGCCTTCGAGGTCGGCTTGACTAAATTCTCGCGCTTCCTCTTCCTCGTTGCTGCACTACTGACGATCTTCATCTTCGCCGTGAACATCATCCTGTCGCGGCCGCTAATCGAGGCCCTCCTCTTCTCACTCGCCATCGCCGTAGGTATCGCACCGGAGATGATGCCCGCCATCGTGACGGTGAGCCTCTCTTCGGGATCGCGCGCACTCGCCGCGAAGAAGGTCTTGGTGAAGCGGCTCGTGGCGATTGAGGACCTGGGCAACATCGAACTGCTGTTCACGGACAAGACGGGAACCCTGACCGAAGGCGTAATCACGTTCGAGCGAGCCTTGAACGTCGACGGGGAGAACGCCGATCGGCCGTTGCTGCTGGGGCTGATCTGCAACGAGTCGACGATGTCCGAACACGGCCCGGTTGGCGGCAACTCGCTCGACCAAGCCCTCTGGTTCGCGGCCGCTGCTCGACATGACGACCTGGTTCAGGAGACCTCGACTTTTGTCCGAATCGCCGAGCTCCCGTTCGACCACGAGCGCCAGATGTGCTCGGTACTGGTTCGCAGCGCCGATGGAGCCCTCAAGCTCGTGACCAAAGGGGCCCCCGAGGTGGTGCTCGAACAATGCGTCGACGTCGACGACTCGGTTCGCGCCGTCCTGGACTCACTATTCGCCGACGGCGAGCGGGTGATCGCCGTGGCGAGTCGAGATCGCGGTGCGGTGATGACCGTGGGCGTGGACGACGAGGTCGAGCTCACGCTGGAGGGTTTCCTCACCTTCGCTGACAAGCCCAAGAGCGACGCGGGCGCGTCGCTCGAGAAACTCCAACAGCTCGGTGTCGAGGTGAAGATCATCACGGGCGACAACGGGCAAGTGGCGGCCAAGGTGTGTCGTGATATCGGTCTCGCCTGCGCGGGCGTCGTGAGCGGCACCGAGGTGGAGGCCATGAGCGACGACGAACTCGAGGCGGCGATACCCACGACCACCGTTTTTGCCCGTATCGGCCCGGACCAGAAGTCACGAATCATCAAAGTGGCACGACGCACCGGACGAGACGTCGCCTTCCTGGGCGACGGCGTCAACGACGCCGTGGCGCTGCATCACGCGGACGTCGGAATCTCAGTCGACTCGGGAACCGACGTCGCCAAGGACGCCGCTGACGTCGTGCTACTGGACAAGGACCTCGGCGTCTTGGCCGAGGGCGTGATGGAAGGCCGACGGATCTTCGCCAACACGATGAAGTACGTCCTGATGGCCACGTCGTCGAACTTCGGCAACATGTTCAGTGCCGCCGGAGCCTCGGCGTTCCTCTCCTTCCTCCCGATGCTGCCCTCGCAGATTCTGCTCAACAACCTGCTGTACAACGCCGGACAGCTCGCGATCCCCACCGACCGCGTCGACGTGGAGGCGCTTGCGCGACCCGCCGCCTGGGACCTGCGCTACATCCGTCGCTTCATGTCGGTCTTCGGCCCGATTAGTTCGATCTTCGACTTCGTCACCTTCTACGTGATGCTCTCGCTGCTTCACGCCGGCCACGTGGAGTTCCGCACCGGATGGTTCGTCGAGTCCATCGCTACCCAGACCTTGGTGGTCTACGTCATCCGTACCCGGCGGGTACCGTTCTTCAAGAGCCGTCCGAGCGTGGCCATGATCCTCGTGCCGACCGGTGCGGCGCTCGTGGGCGCCCTGCTCCCCTACACGGGGTTGGCCCACCTCTTCGGCTTCTCCGTGCTGCCTACGAAGTTCTTCCTCCTCTTATTCGGCATGGTCGTCGTGTACCTCGTGCTGGTCGAAGTTGCCAAGCACTGGTTCTTCCAATCCCAATCGTCGCGTCTCGCGGTCACCGCCACGACTGACTCCCAGCGCCTCAATCGTCGGATCATGAAGCGAGCGTCCCGATTCGTCCGCCACGAGCGCCCGTCGCTGCGCTGAGTGCGCGACCGCACGCCTCGCGCGTCACGCCACGCAACCCGTTACTGGATGGGCCAGACCGTTCACGGGGTCAACGGAGAGTTGATCCTTTCCCCATAATGACGAGCGACGATGCCGTCTCGGAAATGAGATTGTCGGGTCTGGCGTCGATTGAGTTGACAGTTTGACAAATGAAACGCCAGCAGCCCCGTTCATCTCGCGTGTGAACGGCGTGTCACGCGTCGCTCACATGTCGGTCACCGGATTGGAGAGCGCAGGTCGCGTTGTCGCCGGGTTCGAAGAGACGTTGTGACAAGCGCAATAGATTGGGCTTCAATGACGAACTATTCTTTCGGCTTCGAGAGGGCGCCAGTGGGCTCGCGCCGTGGTCCGCAAAAATCGGAGACTAGTTCACTTCTCGCAATATCAATCCATTCGACGCACGCTCCTCGAACACGCCGAGGCTTCTCGCGACAATCATGGTGCCCAATGAGTGTGGCCCAGTGACGAGGGACGCCGCGTCAATTCACAAACTCGTCGAACAACTGGAGATACTCCATGAGGAGATGCGCCAGCGCTACGTCGACGCGGCCGACGCCCTCGAGCGGGTCCTTCCTTCCCATCGGCTCAGCGCCGCGAACCTGATTGACTACCTGACTCTCCGCAACTTCGAGTTGCGCGAGATCCAAGAGTCGTTGGCGCAACTCGGCCTGTCCTCCCTCGGGCGTGCCGAAGAGCACGTCATCACGACGCTCGAACGTGTGATCGACAACCTTCACGCCCTCGCCGGGGACGAACACGGACGCCGGACCGAATCGGCGGTCAGCTTCCAAGAAGGTCAGCAAATCCTGGCGGCGAACAGCTTGGCCCTGCTCGGCCCAAATCGGCCCGACCGTCCGGCACGGATCCTCGTCACCATGCCAACCGAGGCTGCCACCGACTACAGTCTCGTCGCCGACCTCGTGGCTCGTGGTATGGACTGCGCACGCATCAATTGTGCGCACGACAATCCCGATCAATGGCGCTGCATGGTCGAGAATGTCCGCCGGGCCGCCCAGGCGTTTGGACGAACGTGTCTCGTGCTCATGGACCTGCCCGGACCCAAGTTGCGAACGGGCCCGATCCAGCCCGGACCCCGAGTGATCCGGCTGCGCCCCAAACGTGATCAGATGGGTCGGCCCATCGCGCCGGCAACAGCCGTATTCTGCTCCGATGATTTCGACCGGCGTGCGACGCCGCACGAGCTCGAGGGTGCGACCTTCATCCCCGTCGACCGCGAATGGCTCACGCTGCTTCGCCCCGAGGACCGTGTGACGTTGAACGACACCCGCGATGCCCACCGCGTGGCCACTGTCACGAGCGTGAGCGACACCCACGCGACGGTTGCATTCGCGGACACGACGTATGTCGCGACCGGGATTCGACTCATCGCGCCGGGAGGTCGCGAGACACGCGTGGGACTGCTTCCGACCCTTGAGCAGAGCATCGTCCTTCATCCCGGCGACGTGCTCACCCTCACCCAAGACCTCTCGCCAGTCGATCCTCGCGAGCTGCGCATTGGTTGCACCCTCCCCGACGCGCTGGCGGCAACTCGCACCGGTCAGCGAGTACTCTTCGACGACGGCAAGATCGGTGGTCTCGTCGTCGACGTGCGTTGCGGAGAGATCGACGTCTCGATCGTCAGCGCCGCGCCTCGGGGAACCAAGCTGCGCGCCGAGAAGGGCATCAGTCTGCCCGACACCGACCTTGACGACGTGGCGCTCGGGCCCGAGGACCTGCGTCTCCTGCCCGTCATTGCGGAGTGCGCCGACCTGGTGGGCCTTTCCTTCGCGCAACGCCCCGACGACATCACCGCACTGCAGGGCCACCTCAAGACGATCGGCGGCGCCGGACTCGGCATCGTATTGAAGATCGAGACGGTCCGCGGATTCGATCGACTGCCGGAGATGCTCCTGGCGGCGATGGCATCGGAGCGGGTCGGCGTCATGGTGGCGCGCGGCGACCTCGCCGTCGAGTGCGGATTCGAACGTCTCGCCGAGGTGCAAGAGGAGATTCTGTGGCTCTGTGAGGCGGCTCATATTCCGACGATCTGGGCGACGCAGGTTCTCGACCAGTTGGCACGCACAGGTCGGCCATCTCGAGCTGAGATTTCTGATGCGTTTATGGCCGGCCGAGCAGAGTGCGTGATGTTGAACAAGGGACCCCACATCGGTGAAGCGGTCACTGCACTCGATGACATTCTTGGCCGAATGGATAGCTACCAGCACAAGAAGACGGCGCTGTTGCGACGACTCACCAGCTGGTCGCAGACGACGACGTGACGCGATGTCGACCGCACAACGAGCACCGTGACGGTTAGAGCCGGGAATGCTCGGTCTGTGAAGTGAATCGCGACGGGTTCGCGGGAGACCAAATTATCTCCAACTCCGTCAGACGTATTCGAGTATCGAGCGCGACACCCCGGCCCTGAACAGGCCTCATATTTCCGCAACACCATGAGACGAGATCGACTCAAAACGACACGATTCCTTGAAAACAATGGACATGCGCAACGAGACCGACACAGAACAACCGATGGAAGGTTCCTTTCAATCCCAAGGCGCCGGGATCGAGGCCCATGGGGCCCACCAGTAAATGTGAACATTCGGCGGACACTTGTCGAAATAATTTCGGGTGATGCTTGATGCAGTTTCCGGAGTTACTTAACGCCTGAGCCCCCATCCGCCTTTGCTCTTAATGAGCGGGACGTTGCTCATGTGCTCATAGAGATCAGCAAACCGAGTGCTTGCTCCTTTAAGAGAAATGGTACGTTGGCGACGAGGGGTGATTCATCACTTCGAGACGCCGGGTTCTGGTCGGACGATTTAGACGACTGTCGCCCGTTCGGGCACGACACCTCCTCGAGACGGAAGGCTTGCTGTGTCCTGTCACAAAAGTTGTTGTCCGAGTACTGACGGGCACGACCACCCTGGTTACCACTGCGAATGCAGTTACCACCAGGAGTCGCAACACGGTGCCTGCTCCTCGCATTACGGCGACCAAAGGCACCGCGGACACGACGAGCACCCGGGCCGCGGGCCGAATGAAGACCGCCATGGCCCCGGGCACGGCGACGGGCCCGAGCGGGACTTTGTCGCTCGAATCCTTGCCGATTCTGGCTTGTCGGCTCGCCGAGAGCGGGATCGAGACCGACGACTACGAAGCACGCAAGGCGGCTCTGGCCGGGTCGAAGTCATTGCTTCACGATGCCGACGGGACTTGCGTACTCGCGCGACGATTCACACATCGAGCGAATGGTTCGCTCACACTTTTACAAGGAGAGGGCAATGAATATTTTGATGGTACTTACCTCGCACGACCAACTCGGCGCCAGCGGGAAGAAGACGGGACTCTGGCTGGAGGAATTCGCTGCGCCGTATTACGAGCTCATTGATGCCGGCGCCACGGTGGTGCTCGCCTCGCCGAAAGGCGGCCAAGTTCCCATCGATCCGACCAGTGACGAGGCCGCTGCCCAGACCAACGCCACCGCGCGCTACCACGCAGACCCCGAAACGCAGAAGTTGCTGGCACACACTGAGCGGCTCAGCGAGGTCAACGCCAGCTCGTTCAGTGCCGTGTTCTACCCGGGTGGTCACGGCCCGTTGTGGGACCTTGTGGACGACCAGGATTCGTTGGCGTTGCTACGCGATTTTGACGCCGAGGGCAAGCCGATCGCCGCGGTCTGCCATGCACCGATCGCGCTCAAGAACCTCATGACCGACGCCGGAGGATACTTTCTCGATGGTCGAAATGTCACGGGATTCTCGAATTCCGAAGAGTCCGCGGTTGGACTCACCGACGTGGTGCCCGAACTCCTGGAAGACGTGTTGATTGAACGTCGCGCCCACTATTCAAAGGGCGCGGTGGACTTCCAGCCGTACGTGGTCGTCGATGGCACGCTTATTACCGGCCAGAATCCGGCGTCGTCCGCCGAGGCGGCGGCGGCGTTGCTGAAGATGCTGGCGGTCGGCCACCAATAACAAGGCCACTCGGCTTGACGCGATCGGTTAAGCCGACAAGTGGTCTAAGGCATCTTCGACTTCAGGGTAATGGTCTTGCCATCGACCACGAAGTTGCCGTACCCGTGATGGTGGATAGTCTTCGGTCGCTTCTGCTTGGGATCGATCCAGGCTTTGACCACTTCGAGGACAAAGAGGTTGTACTTATCCACCAGACTCGTGTCCACGACCCGGCATTCGAAGTTAGCGAAGCACTCGGCGATGAGGGGCGGCGCCACGAGTTCGGCTGGCCGCGGCGTGAGCCCGAACTTCTTGAACTTCTCCACCGTGCGGCCCGATGAATTCCCCACCTTGACGACGACGGGCGCCAATTCCACGGCGGGAATGGCGATGACGCACTCGTGCTCGGCCGTCAATGCCGCAAAGCTGTAGTCCGCGCTGCTCACAACGCAGGCCACCAGGGGCGGCACGAACTCGACCATCATGTGCCAGGACATCGTCATCACATTGGACCGGCCGCCCTCGGCCGTGGTCAACAGGACGACGGGTCCCGGTTCAAGGAGTTGATAAACCTCGGAGAGTGGAAGCGCCACCATTTGCGACGGGCCGTTCGAACGGGTAGTGCCGGCCCGACTCGCCTTGCGGGGCTTCGTAGACGGGCTCATTTCCAGGCCATGATCTGCACCGGGCGCCGGGAGGTCGGCGGGGTTTCGCCATCGGGCCATCCGACGGCGATCGGCAGCGCGCAAGGCCACTCGGGCGATACACCCAACTCCTCCTTCACATTCTTCGAGTAGTTCATGCGCGCCACCTTGTACCAACACAGAAGCGCTCATTACTGATGGAGTGATCGTGAAAACCGACGCCCTTGAAGTGCACGCATGGCAATAACTCAAGAAACAGCAAAGAGTTCAGTGAATCAATTTTCAGTCCCAAGAATCTCCGAATCGGTCTTATCGGGGCCTCCCATGTCATCGGCGTCGATACGATCAGCGCGCCCCATGACGTCAGCGTCGATACGATCCGACTTTCCCATCACGTCGGTCGTTTCGTCCGGCGCTGCCTTCTCTGAATCATTCCCTATATTGTCCATACTCCTCCTCCAATGGGTACCAGCTGTATATTTGCATACGCGTTCCAGGTAATCAAGCGCTTGTCCGCACCTAACGCTCATGGATGAAGAACCGCTTTGATCACTCCGTCTGGAAGCAAAATGGGATAGTCAGTCGACCGGAGTCTGACCCCTGCTACGACTGGCCAAAGTGCTGATGGAGTTCTCTCGGGGGTTGACGCAGACCGAGTTGCTCAATCCCCAAAAGCGGTCACTAACGTCGGGCTCTCGGTCGTCATCGCGGATTACGTTAAGAACTTCCGCAACCCCGAGCGCCAGCACAGTCCTTGGGGTTATCTCAAAGTTGGCGACAGCTGTCCCCTAACTTCAACGGGAAAAGTCGGATTGATTATTTTGCCACCGTGCGTGTGTTCTCAACACCGACGAACTCGTCGTTGCAGATGCTCGAGCAACACTGACCCGGCCGCCTCTCCGTACCAGCGAGTATGACCAATGAAGTAGCCGTCGTAGGCGAGTTCCGCGTTGGCCCGCGATCGTACGACCTCAGCGAAATACTCAACTTCAGAGAGCGCGTACTCAAGGTGGACCACCGGCAGTACCGCGACGAGCGCCGCCAGTTCAACCTCGTCGAGCGGTTGCACCTCCTGGTACCCATCCAGCAGCGCGTCGACGGCTTCGAGGTCCGCGACAGCGCCTCCGGTCCCCGCTAGATCGAGCCAGTCGACGGTGCTGCGCTCGAGCGCCACCGCGAGGTCGTGGATCGCAAAGGTGCGGTTCGCGAGTCCGAGGTCGAGCACGCCGGCCACGACGGCCTCTGAACCCGTTGAACTCCAGGTGAGGTTCGAGGCGTGCCAGTCCCCGTGGCCCCACTGCGGCACGAGTGCTCCCAGTAGCGGCGCGGCTTTCTCGATGATGGGCAGGTGGTAGCGGGCGAAGTCCTCGAGAAGGGAGCGATGCAAAACGGCGCGAGCGAGACCCGGACGCGCGGCAATGAGCCGCGCGAGCGCGCCGAGCGGGTCACCAGAGGCGACGATCGCGGTCGAGTTCATCAGGACGCTCGGTTCGGACGCCGGCCACGGGAAATCTCTAGCGGCCCGATGGAAGCGCGCCAGCGCGCGACCCGCCGCCCGGGCGTGGTCGAGACCGGTGAAGGGATGCCACGACGGCACGTCGCGGTAGAGGTCCACGCCCGTAGCCCTCTCGTGGACCTCGTAGATGAAGTGGCCCTCCCGTACGACCGTGTCGCCATTCGCGTTTCGCAGGACTTCGGGGAGTGGCTGGCCCCGTGCTCGCAGGTAATTCGCAAAGGTGTGCTCGACGTGCAGGCGCTGGGGAGTACGCACCGCCGCGTGGTGGCGCTTTACGAAGACCTCACGGTTCGCCACGCGCACGAGGGCCGCGGCGGACATCGGCCGCGGGCTGTGCCACGATACGACCGCGTCCCGGCTCGCCTCCGACCCCACGCGTTGCTCGAAGTGACCGAGCACCGCGCGCACTTCGTCATCGGTGAGCGCGGGCCAGTCGGCTTCGCAGAGCTCCTGGCCCATCCCGTGCACGAGCCCGCTCGTCGGGCTCGCCGTCGTCGCCTCGCCGGTCACGGGACGATGCTCTCTACGGGCGGTATCCGCCGGATCCGGAGCCGCCGGCCGGCTCGTGTGGCGCCGCCGCCCGCGAGTGTGGCGAGCGCGGCGACGGCGAACGAGCAGATCGACGCGGACATCCAACTCGGCGCCCGGAAGTCAACGAGTCGTCCGAGGTGCATCCACATCGAGACCCACCACGCGATGTAGCCGGGATTGATCAGCTGGTAGGCAACGAAGCCGAGGGCCCAGGGAGCGAACATGGCGAAGCGCCGACGCGCGTGATCCGACGGATCCCAGCGGCCTCGCGAGAACACGTAAAAATCCACGATGAAGACGGCGGACATCGGAATGAAGACCGAACCGAGCAGGTCGAGGAAGTTCTCGTAGTCGGCGATGTTGATCCACAGCGCGAGCACCGTCGCCAGCGAGGCGATGCCCAGGGCCAGCACGCGGCGGTCCCACCACGGGCGCAGGTTCTGGACCGACACCGCCGTCGAGTACACGTTGGCGAAGGACTGGTCGAGCTCGCGCGCCGCCAGCACCGCGAAACAGAGCGACCCCAGCGGCACGGCGATGAAGGCGCCGTAGATATCGGACGGATTACGCGCGACCGTCACGAGCGTAATCAGCCCGATGACGTAGCAAAGAATTTGGGTGGCGCTGTAGCCAGCGAAGATCCCCCAGAACGCTGTTTGCTCCGAGCGCGAGTGGCGGGTGTAGTCCGCCGCCATCGGGGCGAATGAGATGGCCGCCGCGACGACGGTATCCATTGCGGCCCAGTAGCCCGACCACGTGCCGTGGTCGAAGACGGGCAACCGGTGGCGCACGAGTTCGACGAACAGATAGACGAGGATGGCGGCCACGGCCGGCGTAGCGAAGCGCCGCAGGATGCGGATCGCGCCGAGTGGTCGCAGCGTCAGAAGCCCGGTGATCACTCCCGCGAGGAGGATGTAGCTCCAGCGCGGCAACGCTGGTGCCACGGTGCGGGCGGCCGTCGCGATCGTGACCAGCTCGAAAACGCCCCACCCGAGACACTGCAGCACGTTGAGCAGCGTCGGCAGGTAGGAGAGTTCGGTGCCGAACAGGCTGCGCAGCAGCACCATCGCCGGCGCCCCGGTGCGCGTTCCCGCGACCCCGGTCAACGCGACCGCGAGCGTGCCCAGTATCGTGCCGAGCACGATTGCCGTAATCCCCGCGGCGAGCGCCAGCTCTGGTGTGCCGGTCCCATTGGGCTGCAGCACGAAGATGGCTCCGGTAAAGCCGAGCAGGCTCACGCCGAGGTTGCCCCACAGCCCGAACTGGTCGAAGAGGCCAAGCGCCTGGGGAACTGGCTCGTTAAGGGTCAACGGGACTTCGGAGTGCTTGTCGCCCACGACGATGGTGAACGACTCTGCATCTGGCGTGGCTGGCATGACTATCTCCTTACGCCGGCATTACCCGGTCAAGTTCAAACGGTCGGTGGCGCTACGGCCAGTGCTGGCCAGCCACCCTCTCAGCCCGGTGCATCCGAGCTCCCGTATGGATCAATCAATAATTTACCACGGAGTTTCGCCGTTAACGAGAGCTTTTTGGCTCTCGCCGCGGATGAGAACTCCACGCATCGTGAGCATCCTCGCGCCATGAATGAGTGATCCCCCGTGACACCAGTCTCTCGCTGAGCTGGAAACGGATCAGCAACCAACTGACCGGCGAAGTTCGCTTGGCATCCGGTGGTGACCCGCAGTCGGGATGCGGGGTTCGTACGCCACGCTTGGTCGAGATAGAAAATAGGACGGTTGAAACGCCCTTACATTGCGAATCCATTCGTGCACTCGGCAATTCCGTGAGCAATGTTCGATGAAACACTTTCTGCAGTTGGATAAGTGCATTCGAACACTTAAGCGGCAACGTCGTTCCTGTCCTACCAGCCCCTTGACTCGTACGAGTCGAGAGGCTGGTTTGCGTTCCCTCACGTTTGGTGTATTAGTGCCACCCGCGCAGCGCTCGACGCAGCACCGCGTCGTAACCNNGCGGCAATGCCGACGCGCTCGGGAATCACTCCCCAAAGCTCCACTTTCTGTTCCTTCCACCAAGCGATCGCTGCTTCGAGGTCGTTCGTGCCCAGTCGCGCGGCGCAGATCACGATACCTCGCGGTATTCGAGTGGGGATGAGCTCGAGCGTGGCGAGAACGCGCGAGTACTCAACGCCTCCCGCGCGTGTCGGGACGACTACGGCGTCGGCTAGGGCGACTACCGACTGAGTGATCCGCTCGTTACCCGGTGGCGTGTCGACGATTGCCAGGCCCTCGACTCGCCCCATAGCCCGTGTCGCGGTACGTTCCGACGGGGCCTCGACGACAGTTATGCCAGGAAGGGGCCACGTTTCAAGCCACTCGGCTGACGACGCCTGCGGGTCGGCGTCGATGAGCGTTACGGGGTCGTATCCCCGCTCTACTGCAGCGGCGCACAAGTAAATCGAGGACGTCGACTTCCCGACACCGCCCTTCAATGAGGTCACGATGATATTCACACACGGCATGCTACGACTCCTTCACAAGATCGTGGCCAGTGAATCGCGACCGGTTTGCGGGAGACCAAATTGTCTCCAACTCGGCCGAACACATTCGAGAACGGGAAGTGACTCCGGGGCCGTCGACTGGGCTCCGGTTAGCCAAACGCGACATCGAGCTCGAGTGTCCGCGGAATCGATCGTGAAGCGCCTTACTGCCGCCTTGTTGGCCCCGGAGCTCGTCGCCTCTGGTTCATCTGCCCTACTCGGATATGGTCCACCGTCATCTAGCACCGACCGGTCGTTGCGAGGAAAATCGACCTATGACGAACCGGACGATGTCCTCCCCGCAAGATGAATCAGTTGCCGTGACGCGCGACGAGTTGAAAATGGCAATCGAACACCGAGGGCTGGAGCTCTACTACCAGCCTCTCGTGGATCTGGAGAGCGAGAGACTTCGAGGATTCGAGGCACTCGTCAGGCTCTCCCATCCCACCTTGGGCGTCATTCCCGCAGCCGACTTCGTTCCTCTCGCAGAGAAGTGCGGGCTGATTCGGGCTCTTGACCACTGGGTGCTCTCGACGGCATGTGAGCAACTGGCGGTCTGGCAGGCTGATGAACTTGTCGGACTGGACTTCGATCTTGCGATCAATATTTCCGGATCGACGGCCAATGGAAGCACTCTCGGTTCCCGACTCCAGAAAGCCATCGCGGCCACCGGGGCCAATCCAGCCGGGCTCGTAGTCGAAATCACCGAAAGTCAGCAGGGCGAGCCTCACGCGTCAGCCCGGAGCGTTGCCGCGCTTCACGATCTCGGCGTTCGGGTGGCTCTTGACGACTTTGGTATGTCCTTCGCGACGTTTTCCCGACTCCGATCGCTGGATTTTGACATCGTCAAGATTGACCGAAGCCTCACGTCGGTGATTTCTACCAAACTTGGACAAGGATTTCTTCGCGTGGTTGTGGACATATGTCATGAGAAGGGTTCGACGATCGTCGCCGAAGGGATCGAGACCGGACACCAAGCACGACTGGCCACGGAATTGGGCTGCGATCTCGGACAGGGGTACTTATGGTCGCATGCGCTGCCCGCACCTGAGGCAGAACGACTCCTCGTGGCGGGGCGGGTCGGAAGGTCTGCATCATGTCTGCGTGCCGCAGAACGATACCAGAAGGCCCATCTTCGAGACATGCAACTTTTGGCGGTGAGGAGTGCTTGATGAGACGCGTTCAGCGGGATTCGTCGATTCTCCTTGGCGGTGGTCAGTGCATTCATGGTCATCTCATCGCGACGCTCAAGCATGCTTGGAGATCAAGAACTCCCGTTGCTGAGCATTCATAGACCGGAACGCCCCCCGGTGATCGTCTCACCCTCTCGACGCAGGGAAAGGGACAAATATGAGGGATGTCGATGACGATGGGCTCTGCGAGAGGCAACACAGCGATGAAGTCGGCAGTCGACTTCATCGACTCAGTTCAGATGATGGTCCATCGATTGTGGCGTCTTACCGAACATTGTCAAGGACGTCACGAACCTTGATGAGAAGGAGTTGCTCCGAGAACGGCTTTTCGAGAAGCGCGATCTCCTCGCCCAAGGTCGGACCGAGCACCGGCCGCGCGTAGCCCGACATATAGAGCACCGGCAGTCCGGGGCGAAACTCTTGGATCCTGGCTGCAACTTCTTTACCGAGCATCTGTGGCATGATCACATCGGTCAAGA
>PKYQ01000026.1 GCA_003133685.1 Acidimicrobiaceae bacterium | reverse complement strand
TCACCGTCGCGGTGGATTGAGGGTTAGATGCCGTCGTCACCGCTCGAGCCGCTTCATCGGCACCGCGCGACACCAACCGAATTGACGAGCCGGCAACCCAAGTTCCGCATTCGCTCAGTGCGCGTTCCCCCGCGGCTTCGAAGGGGGTTCGGTCGTTCCTTAACGCGGCGCGACGCGCGCGTAGCACGCGGGCAAGTCCGGGTGCGTCGCCGCGACCGCCGGTTCCCGTCGGCTCATCGCTCCACGCCCTTTACGCGTGGTTGCTCCTCGTACCGTTCGCCGTTTCCATCTGGCTGCTCGCGGTGCTCCCACTGTCGCGGGCCGGTCGTCGCGACGCCAGCCGTGCGGTCGCTCGTTTCACGTGTCGCGCCTTGGGACTTTCGGTCGAGGTCGAAGGTGAGTTGCCGGGCACCGACCACCCGTGCGTCATTGCGGCGAACCATTCGAGTTTCGTTGACGGTCTCGTGCTGTACGTGTTCCTGGATCAACCGCTGACCTTCGTTGTCAGCACCGACATGGAGCACCAATTTCTGTTGGGTCGCATTTTGAGGGGTTACGGATGCGTGTTCGTCGATCGTGGTCGGGCGCAGCGAAGCGCCGCTTCGGTTGAGATATTGAAGAGCACGATTCGAAGTGGGCACCACGTCCTCATCTTCCCCGAGGGTTCGATCAGCCCTCGCCCGGGACTACGGGTCTTTCATCTGGGGGCGTTTGAAACGGCCGCCTCGTCGAACTGCCCCGTAGTTCCCGTCGGTATTCGCGGATCGCGCGAAGTGCTGCGGCCCGGAAGCTTCCGACCCCACCGCGGTGCCGTACACGTCGCCATTGGCGAACCCGTGATGCCCGTGGGCAGTGAATTCGGTGACCGTGTGTCGATGCGCGATGAGGTTCGCGACGCGATCGCTCGCCTCTGTGGAGAAGATGAATCATGAACAACGACGAACGCCCTGAGGCAACGATTATTCGTGGATGCTTTCGAGGGAGAAGCCCGCGGCTTTGAGCATTTTTCGAAGGTCGACGATCTGCTGAGTGTCGAGGTCTTTGCCGCGGGGTCGGTCGAAGATCTGAGTCTCGTCGCCGAGCGTCACGGTGTAGCGACCGTTACTCCCTTCGGTGATCGAGCCAATCTCGACCAGGAGAGCGGCCGCGTCGTGCCACTCGATGTTGTGACTCGCGGGATGATTGAGGATCTTCTCGGCCGTCACCAGGTGATGTCCGGTGAGTTTGGCGTGTGCCATTTGATGCCCTTCTCGTTCAGGTTCTGGTAGCCAACTTAGGTCGTTCGGTCTCTTGACGTGCCCGGCCCAGAGAATCGGAAAATGGCGTCGTCGACGGGGGAGGGTCCAGTTATACTTGCTTGCAGTCAAGCAACTAAATACAGAAGTGGACGGATGGCAGCCAAAACCCTCGACGCAGTGCACCCCGACCGTTACAAATGGATAGCCCTCACCAATACGACCCTCGGCGTCTTCATGGCGACCATCAATTCGTCGATCATCCTGATCTCGCTGCCGGCGATCTTTCGTGGCATCGGCATCAATCCTCTGTCGGCGGGCAACGTCGGTTACCTCTTGTGGCTCTTGCAGGGATACCTCTTGGTGACCGCGGTGCTCGTGATCAGCCTCGGCCGTCTCGGCGACATCATGGGTCGCGTTCGTATCTACAACCTCGGCTTCGCGGTCTTCTCCTTCGCCTCGGTGTTTCTCGCGTTGGATCCCTATCACGGGGGCACCGGTGCGATGTGGCTCGTTCTCTGGCGCCTCGTGCAGGGGGTTGGCGGGGCGATGCTCTTCGCGAACTCGAGCGCGATTCTGGTTGACGCATTCCCGTCGGACCAACGAGGGATGGCGATGGGCATCAACCAAGTTGCGGCGATCGGCGGATCCTTCATCGGTCTGATCGCCGGCGGACTCTTATCGGTCGTCGACTGGCGTCTCGTCTTTTGGGTCTCGGTGCCCTTCGGCATCATTGGGACGATCTGGGGCTATCACAGCCTTCGCGATAATGGCAAGCGCGCGTCCGCCAAGATCGACTGGTGGGGCAACCTCACCTTCGCGGTCGGACTCACGTCGATCCTCGTCGGCATCGTCTACGGGATCCAGCCGTACCTGCAGCATTCCATGGGGTGGACGTCGCCGCGCGTTCTCACCGCCTTTCTCATCGGCGTCGTCTTCCTCGTCGCGTTCTTCATCATCGAGAACCGCGTGGAGTCACCGATGTTCAACCTGCGACTCTTCAAGATGCGGGCCTTCTCCACCGGCAGCACGGCCGGCTTCTTGGCGGCGATCTCGCGCGGCGGTTTGCAGTTCATGCTCATCATCTGGCTCCAGGGAATCTGGTTGCCGCTGCACGGATACGCGTACTCCGCGACGCCGCTGTGGGCCGGTATTTACCTCTTGCCCTTGACGTGCGGATTCCTCTTCGCCGGACCTATCTCGGGCTACCTGTCGGATCGCCACGGTGCTCGAATCCTCTCAACGGCGGGCATGTTGGTGTTCGGTGTGAGCTTCGTCGGGTTGCTGCTCGTGCCCACCAACTTCAGTTACTGGGTCTTCGCCGTCATGGTGTTCTTCAATGGCGTCGGTGGTGGGATGTTCTCCGCGCCGAACCAAGCGGCGATCATGAACAGCGTGCCGGCCGAAGAGCGAGGCGGCGCGGCCGGGATTCAGGCGGCGTTCATGAATACCGGCTTCGTCCTTTCCATCGGCGTTTTCTTCTCGTTGATGATCGTGGGTCTCACGAACACGCTCCCTAAGGCGATGTTCAAGGGGCTCAGCGCCCACGGTGTCGGAGTGACCCAGGCCCACGCCATCGCGAACCTCCCGCCGGTGGGCAGTCTGTTCTCCGCGTTCCTCGGGAAGAACCCGCTGAAGAACCTGCTCGGCTCGCAAGCGACGTCCCACGTGAATCACGCGCAGTGGCTGATCCTCACGGGCAAGCATTTCTTCCCCGACCTCATCGAGAGTTCGTTCCACCACGGCCTGGTAATCGTGTTCGGCGCGGCGGTCGTGATGTCGATCATCGGCGCTCTGGCCTCGGCCCTTCGTGGCAAACGGTACGTTTACGAGGACCAGTCGATGCGCGAACACCTCGGTGACGCGGCCGCGACGTCGAGCGCCGTGCCGGGGGAGATTGCCCTAGAGAGCGAAGTGGTGCAATGAAGTCCGTCGTGGTTGAATCCGAACGATCGGTCGAAACGGCCGCGCGTCTGCGACTCGTGATGTTTCGCTTGGCCCGAGCCCTTCGACACCAGGGCAATACGGCGTTGTCGCCATCGCAGGTCTCCGCGCTCGCGAGCGTCGATGAGTTCGGCCCGCTTCGCATCAGCGCCCTCGCGGCGTTCGAGTCGGTGGGCGCGCCGGTGGCGACGAGAATCGTCGCCAGCCTCGAGGACCTCGATCTGTTGAAGCGAACCGATGACCCCGAAGACAAGCGGGCGTCGCTGGTCGAACTCTCGGATCACGGTCGCGACGTGTTCGCCGCGCTCTGGTGTGAACGCACGATCGGGCTGAGCTCGCGTCTTGAACAACTCACACCCGCCGAGCGGAACCGCTTGGAGTTGGCGATGCCGGCGTTAGAGAAGTTGGTCCGAGAGAACTAGGCCCGCGGGGACGTTCGTTATTCGACGGGAACGTCGCTCGAACAGAACTTGCACTTCGTCGCGGCCAAGGGCAGGCCGCCCGACAAGCAGCTCGGACAGGTCTTGGTCGGCGGAGGTGAGCCGAAGACCGTCGTGCCGCGGCGCTGCATGTAGGTGCGGTAGGGCACGACGATGACGAAATAGACGACGGCCATGAAGACCACGAAGTAGACGATTGCCGAGATGAAGGCGCCCATGTTGATGCGTTGACCGTTCAACGTCCACCCGAGACCCTTGCCGGAGGAGCCACCGCCGGCGAAGGAGTTGATCACGGGTGTGATGATGTTGTCGGAGAACGCCTTGATGAGCGTGTTGAACGCCAGGGCGACCACCAGACCCACGGCGATCACGATCAGCTCGCCTTGCATCAAGAAATTCTTGAATCCCTTCATGGTGTCTCCTTCGTCGTGACCGAGTGAATTCGGGGTCGAATCATTCCTCGATTCTTATCAAACGCGATGTCGTCGCGTCGAGGATCGAGGGTTGGCGCGCGAAGCCTTGATCCTCATCATCGGTCATTGACGAGTGTCTAGCGCACCGGCTCTTTGGGGAGACCGAGTACTCGCTCGCCGATGATATTGCGCTGCACGGCTGACGTGCCGCCGCCGATCGTCAGTGCCTGGGAGTAGAGGAATCCGAAGGCCCACGCACTCCCGTCGGCGCCGTCGATTCCCCCCGGTCCGCGTCCTTCGAGCATCCCCGCCGAACCGGCGAGACGATTGGCGAGGTTCATGACCTCCTGGCCGTGGTCGTCGGCCAGCGCCTTGCGCACGCTGGCTTCGGCGCCGGGCTCTCGTCCGGCCTGGGCCGCGGCGACGAGTCGTAGTCGCAGCAGCCGCAGGATCTCCCCGTGCGACCAACACCGCACGAGTTCGTCTCGTTCGAGCTCGTTGTGCGGTACTTGGGATGTTCGCACCAGTTCAACTAAGTCCGCGGCCGTCGGTCCGCGGCCCCAGAGCACGCCCTCACCGGAAAGCGAGACCCGTTCGTTGCCGAGGGTGACCTTGGCGAGACGCCATCCGTCGTTCACCTCGCCAATGAGGTAGTCGGCGGGAAGTCGAACCTCGTCGAGGAAGACCTCATTGAAGGCGTGGTCGCCCGTGATGTCGATGATCGGACGAATCGTGACACCCGGTGCGTTCATCGGACAGATGAAATAGCTGATTCCCTTTTGCGCTGCGCCCTCGTTGGACGTTCGCGCGAGAAGGATGCCCCACGTCGCGAGGTGCGCGTAGCTGGTCCACACTTTTTGACCGGTGATGATCCATTCATCACCGTCGCGCTCGGCGCGCGTCGTGAGCGAGGCGAGGTCGCTACCGGCGTTGGGCTCGCTGAAGAGCTGGCACCAGAACTCTTCGCCACTCAGAAGCTTGGGCAGCCAGCGCTGCTGCTGCTCCGTGGTACCCGCGTAGAGAATTGTCGGTCCGGCCCACCCGATGCCAATCGGGTTGATGGGCAGTCGCACGTTCGCGCGCTTTAATTCGTCGTCGATGAGGAGTTGGTGGTTCGCGTCGGCGCCGAGACCCCAGGGCTTGGGCAAGTGCGGCGCGACGAGGCCCGCCTCGGCGAGTTGCACGGGCGTCGGGTTGGGGTGCGAGGAAATCCATTCACGAATCGCCACGCGACGGGGATCGTTGGCGTCGAGACCGTCGTCATCAATCGATACCGTCATCGGAGCGAGGAGGCCTCGGCCTTCCTCTTCGTCCTCGAGCACCGTCTCCGGCGACTTCTTCATGACTACCTCCCTTTTAACCGTACTCTCGACCACTCGGTGGCCGACCGCCGTAGTGGACCGTTCAAAAGGTGGAAATTCGCGACGAATCCGAGCGGCGCCTAGAGCGCGGCGATGATGTCTTCGATGGCCATCGGGATGTCCGAGGCACTGGCGTAGACCGGCAGGGCCGCGCCGGCGCGACCGTGCAGGTGGGCTGCGAGCGCGGCGGCTTCGAGAGGATCGTGGCCGCGGGCAATCGTCGCGCCGATGACCCCCGAAAGGACGTCGCCGCTGCCGGCCGTGGCGAGCGTGGGCGTGCCCGAACGCACCACGCGGACTCGACCGTCGCGATCAGCGATCAATGTCGTCGCACCCTTGAGCAGCACCACGCAGTTGGTGTCGCGCGCGAGCGAACGCACCGCCTCGAGGCGATTGGCCGGAAGTGGTTCACCGGTCAGTCGCTCGAACTCGCCCTCGTGCGGCGTCAGGACCCACCGGTGCTCGTTCGAGGTCTTCGAGCCGATCAACGATCGATTCAGTCCGTCGGCGTCGAGCACGACCGGTACTGACACGTCGATCAGACGCTCGCGCAGCCAGTCAACGCCGTCGGCGCCGAGGCCCGGGCCCGCCACGACGCAGCGGCTGCGTTTCTCAATTGTGGCTTCTTCACTGCGCACGACTTCCGCCGGCAGGTCAACAAGTTCCGCGACGTCGCCTCGGCTCGAAAGACGGATCATCGACGCGCCGGCCGCCAGCGCCCCGCGTACGACGAGGTCGGCGGCGCCGGGCATCAACGTCGATCCGGCGAGCACCTGGATCGCGTGCGTCCATTTATGGTCACTTACTTTGCGTTGGATGAGCGTTGCGAGGTCGCCGTCGTCGATGAGACCGTCATCGAAATGCTGGACGATGCCCAGACCGGTGAAGCGAAGCTGCCCACAGAGCGTGGCCGCCGGACCAGTGACGTGCGCCGGTTTCAACGCGCCGACGGCCATGGTCACGTCGGCCGGCATCGGAGAGCCCAGTAATTCGCCGTTGTCGGAGTCGACGCCTGACGGCAGGTCGACGGCGAGGACCAACGTCTCGCCGTGGACGCTCGGCGCTACGTAGGGACGCGAACAACCGAGCCCGAAGGCCGCGTCGATGACCAGTGCGAAGCCCCGCAACTCCTTGGGCTGGGAAGCGACCTCGATGACGTCAACCTTGGCCCCGCGAGATCGGAGCCACGCGGCCGCGACGCGTCCGTCGGCCCCATTGAGGCCCGGTCCTACCAGCACAGCTATCCGAGACCCGTAACACGAGCCCAGCATCGACTGGGCTTCGAGCGCCACGGCGGTGCCGGCCGCGGCGACCAGGGCGTCGCTGCCGCGGACCTGAACGGCGAGGGCGTCGGCCTCGCGCATCTGGGTCGCGGAGAGTATCGGGATCACGAGTTGGACTCGATCAAGCGACGACGAGGTGGCGGCCACGGTTCCATACGAAGTCCACACTAAGGCAAGTGATTTCTTCGGCGTCGAGCCGGACAATGGTACGCAATCACGGGCGCGCTTTCGTAGGCTGAAGGGGTGGAGCAAGTAACGCAGTTCGACCGCGCCGCTGGCGCCTTGTACGGGCTCGCGATTGGTGACGCGCTCGGTATGCCTACCCAGATGATGTCGAGAGACGAAGTCGTCAGCATCTTCGGCACGGTCCTCGTCGACTTTGAACCGGCGCCGACCGACCACCCCATCGCCGAAGGCATGACCGCCGGACGAATCACCGACGACACCGAACAAGCCGTGCTGTTGGCCAACGAACTCATCGACGGTGACGGTGAAGTCAACATTCAGAGTTGGGCCGACGCACTCATTGCGTGGGAAGAGTCGATGAAGGCCAAGGGTTCACTGGACCTGCTCGGACCTTCGACCAAGCGCGCGATTAACGCACTCATGGCGGGCGGCGATCCCGAAGAGGTCGGTCGCCGAGGTGACACCAATGGTGCGGCAATGCGAATCACACCGGTGGCGATCGCGGTTCGATCCCTGGACCTCGATGAGTTGGTGACGCGCGTGGCGCAGGCGAGTCGCTTGACGCACAACACGAGTGTGGCACTCGCGGGCGCCGCCGCGGTCGCCGGAGCGGTAAGTGCCGGCGTCGAGGGACTCACCTTCGACGTGATGATTGACACCGCGTGTGACGCGGCGGTGCGCGGATCACGGCGCGGTCACTGGATCGCCGGAGCGGACGTCGCGGTACGTATCCGCTGGGCGATCGATCTCGTTCACGGACTCGACGCCGAGGGCGTCGTGGACCTCTTGCCGGTTCTGGTCGGAACCAGTTTGGCGACGTGGGAGTCAGTGCCGGCGGCCTTCGCCGTCGCGAGCGCCTTCCGGGACGAGCCGTGGTTGGCGTGTCGAGTGGCGGCGTCGCTCGGTGGTGACAGTGACACCATCGCGGCGATGACGGGCGCCATCGTCGGTTCGCGCTGCGGCCTCAACGTGTTTCCCGTCGCGGCGCGAGAGACCGTGGCGCAAGTGAACGGTCTGGAACTCGACGAGATGGCGCGACGCCTGTTGCAACTGCGAAACGGTTCCGAGCAAAGCGCCGCGTGAGCGTCGCGCCACGCCTGATCCTCGTCGACAGCGTCGTCGTGGACGTCGTATTGAACGTCGACGCGCTGCCGGAACGGGGCTCGGACACTTTGGTGGAACGCAGTGACTCCTTCGCCGGGGGAGGGTTCAACGTCATGGCGGCCGCCTCGAGACTCGGACTCGCCTCGGTGTACGGCGGGGTCGTCGGACTCGGACCCTTCGCCACGATCGCCCAGGAGGCGATGCGTCTCGAAGACATCGTCGTCGCGACGCCACCGATTGACGACGTCGACACCGGATTCGTCGTGGCCATCGTCGAAGACGGCGGCGAGCGGACGTTTCTCACGAGCGTGGGCGCCGAGGCGACGCTCTCGACGAGCCAACTCGACGAACTCGACGTGACCGAGAGCGACTTCGTCTACTTCTCCGGCTACGCGCTCTTGCACGAGAGCAACGCCCGGGCGCTGCTCGGGTTTCTTACCCAGATTCCCGCAGCGACGTGCTTTCTCTTTGATCCCGGCCCGATCGTGAGTGAGATTTCCGCCTCAATGCTGGACGCGGTCTTCGAGCGCGTCGACTGGTTCTCGTGCAACCAGCGCGAGGCGTTTCTGCTTGCGGACTCCGCCGATCCTGCAGAAGCGGCGCGCGGCCTTCGCGCTCGGATGAATCGCGGAGGCGCAATCGTGCGAATCGGTGGCGATGGTTGTGTCGTGGCCGAGTCGGAGCGTTACAGCGAAGTGGTGCCGGGCTTTGCCGTGGTGAGCGTTGATACCAATGGCGCTGGCGACTGTCACGTGGGCGCGTTCGCCGCGCAACTGGCGCTTGGACGCCCCCCAGTGGAAGCGGCGCGCTGGGCTAACGCCGCCGCGGCGCTCTCAGTCACGAAACACGGTCCCGCCACCGGTCCCACGAGCCAAGAACTCGAAGAGTTCCTGAGTTAGAAAAAGACCGAGCAGAGCTCGTAGATCTCGCGCGGCACCTGGCGCTGGCCGCCGATTACCGATGAGAGGGGACTGAGCACCACGGTGTTGTCGCGCACGACTGGGATTGTTCCGAACTTGCCCGAGGTGACGGCGTCGTAGGCGCCGGCCCCGACGCGTGTCGCCCAGATACGGTCGTGCGCGGTCGGGCTGCCGCCGCGCTGCAGGTGACCGAGGACCGTGGTGCGCACTTCAATGTCCGTGAGCTCTTCAATCTTGGAGGCGACGAACTGTCCGACGCCACGCGTCGCCAAGCGCACGCCACCGACGCCTTCGGTTGAAAGTTCGCCCTTTTCGTGGCCGCCGAGCGTCGAGAGGTTCACGCCTTCGGCGACCACGACGATCGAGAACGCCAAACCGGCGTCCACCCGGCGCCCGAGGTGGCGCATGATGTCGTCCATCGTGACCGGGAACTCGGGAATCACGATCATGTCCGCACCGCCGGCGAGTCCGCCCATCGCGGCGACCCAGCCCGTCAAGCGTCCCATCGTCTCGACGACCATGACGCGGTGGTGCGACGCCGCCGTCGTGTAGAGCCGGTCGATCGATTCACACACGATGCTGATCGCGGTGTCGAAGCCAATGCAGTAGTCGGTGCCCAGTAAGTCGTTGTCGAGGGTCTTGGGCACGCCGACGATGGGCGCCCCGTGATCGGCCAGCCACGTCGAAATTCGGTGCGTACCGTCGCCGCCAATTGAGATCAACGCGTCGAGATGCTCATCGATGGCGGCCAGCACCCGTTCTCGACCGCCCGCCGGGCTGTCGAGGTTGTAGCGCGCGGTACCGAGCAACGTTCCGCCTTGGGCGATGACGCCCTGGAGGTCGCTGGCATGGAGCGGACGACCGGCGTATTCGCTGGCCAGTCCGGCCCAGCCGTTGGCGATACCGATGATTTCGTGACCGTCTCGAAGGGCCATCTGGCCAATGGCCCGAATAGCCGCGTTGAGGCCGGGCGCGTCGCCACCCGCCGTAAGAACACCGATACGCAATGCAACTCCTCTGAACCCAACCGCCTCAAGTCTACGCAGTGATTTTGAGGACTTTCGTCGTATTGCTTGAGTGAATTCTCATAGGCCGTCCGTCGTAAACGAGCTCACACTCTTTGTGCACGATGCCTTTGAATTGTCGGTGGTCAGGACACCGGAACTGGCGTCGTGTCGATTTCTTCTTGCTGGCGAACCTGGCCGCTCGTCAAGACGACGGTTGCGAGGAAGCTCAACACCAGCGCGGCGAAGACCCCGAGATTCGCGTACGCCCAATTTCCGGTCTTGCCGCCAAGGTGTAACGGTCCGAGCAGGTAACCCTGCCACGTCAGCCACGAGGCACCGGTGTTCGTCACCAGTCCCCATCCGATGGCACTGGTGACGATTGTCGTCATGACTGGAATGAGTCGTACGTCACCGTAACGCCCGGAGTTACTGAAGAGGTCGGTGTCGGAATAGTCCTTCCGACGTAAGGCCATGTCGCCGAGGAACACGCCACACCACGCCGCGATGAGGACGCCGACCGTGATCAAGAATCCTTCGAACTGCGGGAGAAAGTTATGCGCAAAGAAGACGATGTAGATCGATCCGATAACCATCACCACGCCATCAACACCGGCCGCGGCGTAACGCGGGATTTTGATACCGGCCGAAAGTAGCGAGAGGCCGGAGGAGTAGATATCGAGCACGGCGCCGCCAACCAGTCCGAGGACCGCGACGATCACGAAGGGGACGAGGAACCACGTCGGCAAGAGCGTGGCCAACGCTCCGACGGGGTCGTTGCCAATTGCTGAACTGAGCGTCGACGAGGAACCGGCCAAGAGGAGACCGAAGAAGACGAGGATGACGGGCGCAATCGACGAACCGAACGTCGTCCACCAGACAACGCCGCTGGTCGACGCCTTGCGTGGCAAGTAGCGCGAATAGTCAGCCGCCGCGTTGACCCATCCCAGGCCGAAGCCCGTCATCACGAAGACGAGGGCACCGATGAGACTTTGTGTCGTACCACTGTGCACGTGCGACACGACGTGCCAACTGACGTGTTTGAACGTGAGCACGATGAAAAAGACCGTGAGGATGCCGGTGATAACGGTGATCGCAGCCTGCATCCGCATGATCAAGTCAAAGCCCATGACGCCGCCGCCGATGATCAATGCCGCGATGACGACCATGGCCACGGCCTTGACACCGTCGCCGCCGCCCCAACCGAGGCGTGTGAAGACCGTCGAGGTCGCGAGCACGGCGATGACCATGAGGACGGTCTCCCACCCAACGCAGAGCAGCCACGAGATGAAGGACGGAAGACGGTTTCCCCGAACGCCGTACGCGGCTCGACTGAGCACCATCGTGGGCGCCGAACCGCGCTTTCCCGCGGTCGCGATGATGCCGCACAGTACGAAGCTGACGACGATGCCGACGATGCCGACGATCAGCGCCTGCCAGAAGGAGATGCCAAATCCCAAGATGTACGCGCCGTAACTCAGTCCTAGGACCGACACGTTGGCCCCGAACCACGGCCAAAAAAGCTGTCGGGGCTCGCCCTTGCGCTCGCCTTCGGTGATGACGTTGATGCCGTTCTCTTCAATACGCAACGCACCGGCGTTGCCAGCACCGACTACTTCTGAGACTTCGCTCACAGCACCCCTTTCGCGACACCGCGCGTCGCTTGCGTCGATTTTACGCACGTCGTGCGTGTTGTCGTAGCCAAATTATCCACGTGCTTTCGAGGGCGATCGAGGCACTCATTAGGGTGAACTCGTGAGTCCTTCGGCCCGACTGTTCTGTCTCGACACGGTCATGATCGACATCGTCCTGCGCATCGCTCATGTTCCCGCGAGCGGCTCCGACGTCCTGGCGAGCGAACACCTGACTGCGACTGGTGGTGGGTACAACGCCATGAGCGCCGCCGCACGACAGGGCGTCTCGGCGGTGTACGCCGGACGACTCGGTCGCGGACCATTCTCTTCAATCGCGCGTTCGTCCCTAGATCAAGACAACGTGATTGAGTCCATTGAAGCTGACGAGACGCGCGACGCCGGATTTTGCGTGGCGTTGATCGACGATGACGGCGAGCGCACGTTCATCACGTCGCCTGGAGCCGAAGGTTCGCTTCGATCCTCTGACTTGTCATCACTTGACGTCCGTAGTGCTGACTACGTGCTCGTCTCTGGCTACAACGTGATGTATCCAGGTTCGGGCGAGATCGTTCTCGAGTGGTTGGAGGGCCTGAGCGAGGATGTGGTGGTCGCCTTCGATCCGAGCAACCGAGTGATGGACATTCCGAGAATAAACCTACGGGCCGTTCTGGAACGTGCCGACTGGACGCTGTGCAATGACACCGAAGCCTCGTCGCTGACCGGTGAGGACTCGTTGAAGGAGTCCGTCGTGGCGCTTGCCGAACAGACCGGTCGCGCCGGCGTCGTCGTGCGCCACGGCGAAAGTGGCTGCACCGTGTTGACGAAGGGCGATGAACCCGTGCACGTGGACGGTTTCAAGGTCACCGTCGTCGATACGAACGGCGCGGGCGACACGCACTCCGGTGTCTTTCTCGCCGAATTGGCGCTGGGTACCGACGTCATCGAAGCGGCACGACGAGGGAACGCGGCGTCGGCCATCGCCATCTCGGTCCTCGGTCCGGCGTCGTGTCCCGATCGCGACGTGGTCTCGGCGATGATTCAGCACTCGTAATTGGTCACGCCGTGAGGTGGCCTAGCGTGAACGGTGTTCGAGGGGAGAGTGGTGAAGCAGTACGAGCGATTTGAGGGAACGATCGGCAACACGGTCGCCGAGTCGGAACCGTGGTGGCCCACGCCGACGCACCCCAAAGAGAACGCACCGAACATCGTCGTAATCCTCATCGACGACCTCGGGTTCTCTCACTTCAACTGTTTCGGGTCGGACCTCGTCACCCCGAACATTGACGAGCTCGCCGCCGACGGACTTCGTTTTTCGAACTTTCACGTCACGCCACTTTGTTCACCGACTCGCGCGGCGTTACTGACGGGAAGAAATCATCACAGTGTGGGCATGCGCGGTCTCTCGAACTGGAGCACCGGCTTTCCCAGCATGCGCGGACAGATCTCGAACCACGCCGCCACGATGGCCGAAGTCTTGCGTGAAGATGGCTACACGACCTTCGCCGTAGGCAAGTGGCATCTCGTGTCGATGGAGAACTCGTCCTCGGCCGGTCCCTTCGACCAGTGGCCCCTGCAACGAGGCTTCGACCGGTACTACGGATTCCTCGACGGCGAGACCGACCAGTTCGCGCCGGACCTCACGTACGACAACCATCGAGTCGAGCGACCCAAGAGTGTGGCCGACGGGTACCACCTGAGTGAGGACCTCGTCGACCACGCGATCGGTTTCATCCACGACGCCAAATCCGTCCGTCCCGACCGACCCTTCTTCACCTATCTCGCCTTCGGCGCGACGCACGCGCCGCATCAGGCGCCGCCGGAATACCTCGAGCGTCACCGCGGCCGTTACGACGAAGGATGGGACGTCGCGCGCTCGAAGTGGTTCGCGCGACAAATGGAGTTGGGTATCGTCCCGGAGTTCACCGAGCTCGCGCCGCGAAACGACGGCGTGGAGCCGTGGGACGAACTGCCGGAGAATCAGAAGAAGCTCGCCGCACGTCTGCAGGAGGCCTACGCCGCCTTCTTAGAGCACACCGACGCCCAGATCGGGCGTCTCGTCACGGATCTGAAGACGATCGGCGAACTCGATAACACGTTGATCCTCTTGATGAGCGACAATGGCGCGAGCCAAGAGGGCGGACCCTTTGGCGTGTTGCACGAGATGAAGTACTTCAACATGGTGATGGAGAGTCCCGATGAGGCCGTGATGCATCTCGAGGACATCGGCGGACCGAGCAGTCACTCGAACTACCCCTGGGGCTGGGCCCAGGCCGGGAACACGCCATTCAAGTGGTACAAGCAGAACACGCACGAGGGTGGTGTGCACGTGCCGCTCGTCGTTCACTGGCCCGACGGCATCGCCGCGCGCGGCGAGGTGAGGAGCCAGTTCCACTACGTCACTGACATCGCGCCGACGGTTCTCGAGGTCGCGGGTGTCACCATGCCCGAGTCGTACCGCGGCTTGGAACAGATGCCGATGGCCGGCGCCTCGATGGCCTACGCCTTTGATCAGGCCGACGAGCCGAGTCACAAGATCACGCAGTACTTCGAGATGGGCGGACACCGCGCGATGTACCACGAAGGGTGGAAGGCGGTCACGCGCCACGTCTTGGGCGTCGCGTTCGACGACGATCGCTGGGAGCTCTATCACGTCGCTGCGGACCCGTCGGAGTGCCGAGACCTCGCCGAGGCGAAACCCGAGAAACTTAAAGAGTTAGTCGAACTGTGGTGGCACGAGGCCGAGGAATATGGCGTCTTGCCCCTGGACGACCGCGGACTGGCGCTGTTCGCGTCGAGGTCGCATGACTACTCGCCGCATCCGACCTCTCGTCACTACACCTACTTACCCCCACTCAATCCGATTCCGCCGTCAGCCGCCGCCGGCATCGGGGGGCGGAGCTGGGATTTGGAGGCGCGCGTCGATCGCGCGCGCGATAGGGGCGGCGTGATCCTCGCGATGGGTACCGAGAACGCGGGGGTCGCTCTGTTCGTACAGGACAACCGATTGGTCTTCGACTACAACATCTTCATGGAGCATCACGTCTTGGAATCAACGGAGGAGGTGCCCGACGGCCCCTCGGTGCTCGGCGCGCGTTTTCGACGGGCTCGACGCGACGCCGACGTCACACTGACGATTGACGGTCGAGACGTCGGTTCGCTCCATCTCCCGTTCGTGATGAGGATCTTCTCCACGATCGCGATGGGCATCGGCCGTGATCACGGTTCGCCGGTCTCCAAGCGCTACGTCGATGACTTCGCCTTCGACGGGCGAATCGAGCGGGTGGATATCCAACTGATTTCTCGGGACAGCAACGACGAAAAGGAAGCGGCCGCTCGCGAGGGCATGGCCCGTCAATAGATATATGGAACGACTGCGCACGCCCGACAAGAACTTCGAAGAACTAAGCGATTTCGACTTCGAACCGCATTACGCCGACGTCGCCGATCCGACGGGCGGCGAGCCACTTCGAATGGCCCACCTGGACGAGGGGCCACGCGATGGACCGATCGTGGTGCTGTTGCACGGCGAGCCATCGTGGTCGTACCTGTACCGATTCATGATTCCCGGGCTCGTGGCTAGGGGACGTCGCGTCGTCGCTCCGGACCTCGTGGGCTTCGGACGATCGGACAAGCCGAGGGACCGCGAGGAGTACACCTACGCGCGACACGTCGAGTGGGTCCGCGAACTGCTCTTCGACCATTTGGAACTTCGTGACGTCACCCTCTTTGCCCAGGACTGGGGCAGCCTGATTGGGTTGCGGCTCGTGGGGGAACACTCGGAACGATTTGCGCGAGTGGCCATCGGTAACGGGGGACTGCCCACCGGCGACGAGCGGATGAGCGAGGCCTTCAAGGCGTGGCAGGACTTCAGTCAGACGACGCCCGAACTGCACATCGGCAACATCGTCTCCGGGGGCTGCTCTGAACGTCTCGGTCCGGAGGTGGTCGCGGCCTACGACGCGCCGTTCCCCGACGAGTCCTATAAAGAAGGTGCGCGACAGTTCCCGACGTTGGTGCCGACGTCCCCCGAGGACCCGGCCCACGACGCCAACGTCGCGGCGTGGGCGGTGCTGGCTTCGTTCACGCGGCCATTTCTCTGTTGCTTCAGTGGCGACGCCATCACCCGAGGCGCGGACGCGAAGTTCATTCGCGAGGTTCCCGGCGCTCAGGGTCAGGCGCATACGACGATTCCGGGCAGTGCTCACTTTCTGCAGGAAGAGAACGGCGCGGAGTTGGCGCGAGTCTTGAACGGATTTATTATCGCGAACTAGAAGTAGTCCTCGCCGAGCTCTTCGCTCCACGACGCCACACGGAGCTCGCCCTTCGGCACGCTCCAACGAAAGACCGGCTTGATGTCGAGCACGGGCGTGCCGTCGATGCCGTCGAGACCACGCGCGGTGAAGGAACGTTCCGAGAGTTCGTCGATTTCGACGGTCGAGAGCAGCAACCGATTCGGACGGTCCTTGTTGCGCTGCGCGAATACGCCGATGTCGGGCCACTTCGCATTGCCGCGCGGACGTCGATGCCACGGTCCCGGCGGCACGTCCTCGGCCCAGTCGGCGAAGAAGACGATCTCCACGTGCGAGAAATCCTCGAGTCCGCGAAGGGCCTCGTCGGGGACGTCCTGGGCGAGCTCGACGGTGCTGACGATCTCGTCCCAATTGTCGTCGAGGGCCTCGCTGCGCTCGTTGCGGATGTAGGCGATTGGTCGAACGGTGTAGTCCACATCATCAATCTAGTAGTGGTGAAAATGCAATTTGTGTTGACGTCGAACTCAATAACTTCGATAACGCGGAGGGTAACGTTGGTCGTTCGAGTCAACGACGAGAGGCCCATGCCAGAACTGACCTTTACTTACGGAACCATGGCGGCCGGGAAGTCGACACTGGCGTTGCAACTGTGCTGGCAACTGCGCCAGGGCCGAAGCGACGTCGCCTTGTGGACCTTCGGCGACCGCAGTGACGCCGGCATGGTGACGAGTCGAATTGGCATTGAGGCCAGTGCCGAGGCCGTGGTACCAGGCAGTGATCTCTCGCCACATATAGAACGGCTCCGTCGCGACGGCATCAATATCCTGGTGATCGATGAGGCCCAGTTTGCGAGCGTCGAACAGGTCGACGCCCTCGCGCAGATCGTCGATGATCTCGGGATTGACGTCCACGCCTTTGGACTCTCGGCGGACTTCTTGCTCAATCTCTTCCCCGGTTCGGCGCGCCTGTTCGCCATTTCGGACTGGGCCCACGAACTGCCACTCACATCGACGTGCTGGTGCGGACAAAAGGGACGGTGTAACGCGAGAGTCGTCGACGGCGTCGTCGCGCGCGAGGGGAATCAGCTCTTCACTGGTGACGTCAACGAGGGCGTCGTGCACTACCAGGTGCTCTGTCGCACGCACTACCGTTCGGGCCAACTTCGCGCCGAGGTCTCAATGGACCGCATCGTGGTCGTAGACGCCGACCCCGAGTGGCCGAGTCAGTTCCAAGCGATCGCCGCGTACCTCGCACCGTTCGTCGAACCCCACGTCGTACGCATTGAGCACGTGGGCTCGACATCGATTCCGGGCCTCGCCGCCAAACCCATCATCGATATTGACGTGGTCGTGGCGAACGAAGAGCAGCTGCCCGAGGTGCTGCGCCGTATTGAATCGGCCGGCTACCGGTGGGTGGGCGACTTGGACGTTGCGGGCCGCGAGGCCTTTGAGGCGCCCGAGGCGCCGGGTCTGCCGACACATCACCTCTATTTGGTCGTGGAGAACAATCGGGCGCACTGTGACCACTGGCTGTTGCGAGACATGTTGACCGAGGACCCCGTTTTGGTTGATCGCTACGCAATTATCAAGCGCGAGAACGCGGTTCTCTCTCAGGGAGATGTCGAGCGCTACGTCGCCCTGAAGGCTGCCTTCGTAGCCGAGGTGCTGACCACGGCGCGCAACACTCGTGGAATGGAGCCGGTTACCTACTGGGAGCCCAATCTCGACTGAATTGTGATGGAAATCACCGCGTCAGCGTGGGTGAGAAACCACAATGGTGCAATGTCCGACACGCTCAACACCAGCGACGAAGCGGCGACCTCCGTACTGGAGTGCGCCAACCGGTTCGCCATCTTTTCCGAATGCCCCCACTGCGGCGGGTCGCTGAGTCCCGAGCACGCGCACTTCAAGTGCACGTCGTGCGGCTGGCGCGACAGTTGTTGTGACTGATGTTCGCGCGATAGGGGCGATTCACCGCCTTTCTGTGAACTTCTTGAGTTTCATTTAAGTTCACTTAACCCGACCTACGTCGTCACACTGCGTTTACCTATTCCTCTTAAAGTCCTCCATGGCGAAGCGTGCTCAACTCGAGTCCTTTCGTCATACGCACCACTTTCTTTAGGAGGAAAGACCACAATGACGAAGACCTTTCGAGGCAAGTTCGGTGTGGCGATAGCCACGCTGGGACTCCTCTCTACTGCGATCGCCGGTACCGCGGGCGCCTCAGCGACGCTGAACGGGGACTTGAACTTCACAGCATCAGACGGCGCGGCGGCACTGACTCCGGCGATTGGCGGTTCCACATTTGACTTCCCGTTCTTCTCACAAGCCATCCAGACCTTCGAGACCCAGGCGGCGAACGTATCGGGCGCGAACGCTCCAACCCAGATTCCCAGTTACGGTGCGGTCGGTTCCACCGCAGGTAAGAAGGGCGTCATCGCCGAGACGTACGCCGTGGGTGCTTCGGACGTGCCCATGGGCACCGTGAGTAACGGAGTGAACCTCGACTCCTCATTGCTGACGGGCGCGGATGCTGCTCACACGCTGAACTCGTACGTGCAGATCCCCGTAGTCCTCGGTGGCGAAGCGATGATGTACAACCTTCCGATGCTGACGAAGTACAAGACACCGGTCACGCTGTCGTCGGCCCTCATCGCCGACATCTACGACGGCAAGGTCACGAAGTGGAACGACGCGAAGATCTGTCAACTCAACCCCACGATCGCGATCATCAAGAAGAACAAGAAGCATCGCGTCATCTCACGCAAGTGCGCTCTGCCGAACCTCTCGATCACGCCGGTGTTCCGATCCGATGGCTCGGGAACGTCGTACATCTTCTCGGACTACCTGCACACGACCCAGGGCGCCAACTACAAGACCCCCGGTGGCACCGAGGTGTACCCGAACACGACCTTCAACCAGGGTCAGCTTCCCGCGAACGCCATTGGTGGCTACGGCAACCCCGGCGTCGCGTCGGACGTCACCTCCAAGACCGGAACGATCGGTTACGTTGAGTACGCCTACGTTCTGATTGCCAAGGCGACCGGCTCTTCGGTGTCTTCGGCATTGGTGATCAACGCTAAGGGCCAGCGTGTGGCGATCTCACCCACGAGCGTCGCGACTGACGCCGCCGCCTTCTCCGCAACGCCGCCCAAAGAAGGCAGCGACGGAACGGTGTCGAGCTTCTCAATCGTGAACGGCACCACGTCGGGCTCGTACCCCATCGCGGGTTACAGCTGGGCCATCGTGCGCCAGGACTGGAATGGCCTCGGCACGAATGGCTCGGTCAGCGCGTCACTCAACGCCGAGAAGATGGTGGCCAAGTTCCTGGACTGGAGCGTCCAGACGAAGGGCGGTCAGCAGGTGGCCAAGGCCAACGGCTACGTGCCGCTGCCGTCGTACGTGACTTCGCTCGCCGAGCAGCAGATTGCGTCAATGACGTACAACAAGGCGTCACTCGGACTTAGTTAGGCAATGACGGTACGGGACGGGTGATGGAGCGATGACGATCCCCTCACCCGTCTCTGAGCGTCCGTTGAAGTCCGACGTCGCTGAGCGGATTCGCCGCTCAGCGACGTCGGATCGTCCCTTCCGGTATGTCCTACGCGCGACGGCGGCACTCTTCGGCGCGGTCATTGTGCTCTTCGTATGGAGCATCGTCAAGACGGCGTGGCCGGCCATCACGTCGAACGGCATCAATCTCATCATCGGGCGGACGTGGATTGCGGGCTCGGGTCCCTACGGGGCGCTCCCACTGATCATCGACACGCTTTCGACGACGGCGATTGCGTTGATCTTCGCCGTTCCCGTGGGCTTGGCGTCGGCCATGGCGCTGCAATTCCAGGTGCCTCAACGCCTACGGGGTCCCTTGGCGTCGCTCGTCGAGTTACTCGCCGCGGTGCCCTCGGTCGTCTACGGGTTGTGGGGCATTGCGGTCATGGTGCCGTTCTTCATCAACACCCTCGAGCCGTTCCTCAGCCATTTGACCGGTAGCTCGTGGCCGTTCAATGGTCCCCAGGACGGCTTTAGCATTCTCCTCGCGGGGATAGTGCTGTCGATCATGATTCTGCCTACGATTGTCGCCGTCTCACGCGACGTCATCGCGACTGTTCCGATCGAAGTCGTCGAGGGTGCCCTCTCGCTGGGCGCGACACGCGGACAGGTCTTCTCCAAAGTAATTATTCCGACCGCCCGAACCGGACTGCTCGGCGCGATCGTGCTGGGCACGGGTCGAGCGCTCGGTGAGACCATCGCGGTTGCGATGGTCATCGGCTCCAACGCCCAGTTGCCGCACTCCTTGTTCTCATCGGGCGCCACGCTCGCGTCCATCATCGCCGTGGAGTTCGGCAACTCGGTCGGGTCAGAAGGTAGTGCCTTGGCGGCACTCGCCTTGATCTTGATGGTGATCACCGGACTCGTCAACTGGGGCGCTCGAGCGCTGACGCGACGGGCGGCAACTCGCTGATGTCCTCGACGATCAACGGACTCCCTCCGGACCCCATCCTCGAGCGACGAGAGCTCATCCAGTTGCGGGCGTCCCAGACCATCGCGCGGCGAACGATGGTCTCGCGCGTGGTCACTGGCCTGCTCTGGGTGGGTTTGGTCATCGCGTTGATCCCGTTGGGCTCGGTCGTTTTGGCGCTGATTGACAAAGGCGTTCGATTCCTCGGCTGGAGCTTCTTGACCGCCCTTCCGCAGTTGCCGAGCCTGGCCAGCCTCAATGACATCGGGGGTATTGGCAACGCCGTGGCCGCCACCCTCGTTATCGACGCCCTGGCCGGATTGGTGGCCGTGCCGATCGGCGTAGTGGTCGGTCTCTATCTGTCTCAAGGCTCGTCGCGACCGGCGAACTTCTTGCGCACCGTGGTCGAGATCATGACGGGCATGCCTTCAATCCTTCTCGGCGTCTTCGCGTACGAGTACTTCGTGGTCACGATGAAGTCGTACTCGGGTATCGCCGCCGTCATCGCACTCAGCATGTTGATGGTGCCGGTCATCGCCAAGGCCGCTGAACTCGCCTTTATGGCGGTCCCGAGCTCGCTGCGAGAAGCGGCGCTCGCTCTGGGGGCGCGCGAGTCGCGCGTGGCCCGTCAGGTCGTTTTCCCCTCCGCGCTGCCCGGCGTCTTGACCGGGGTCCTGCTGGCCCTGGCTCGCGCCGTGGGTGAGACCGCGCCGGTCCTCTTGGTCGTGGGTCCCACCATCTCCAACCTCTGGAATTGGAATCCCCTCAAGCCGATGACACCCATGCCCATGCTGATCTTTGGGTACGCGAACTCTCAATATCCCAGTCAACGGGCGGCCGCGTGGGGCGTCGCGCTGACCCTCGTCGCCCTCGTCGTCATCCTGACGACGTCGAGTCGGCTGATTTCGGCCAGAATGAGAAGGGAACGTCACAGTTGATGGATGCAACGGAGGATATGAAGGTCATGCAATCGGTTTCGACCACGACGGCGCTTGACCAACGGGTGGCGATGAGCCTGGCGGACGTGGCCGTCTCGTTTAACGGTCGAGTCGCGGTGCGTGACGTGACCTTTGACGTGACGGCGAATCGGGTGACCTCGCTGATCGGTCCGTCGGGCTCGGGCAAGACGACGCTGCTGCGAGCGCTCAATCGACTCCACGATCTCACGAAGGGGGCCGTCGTCACCGGCGAGATCCGTTTGGGCGATCTTTCGGTCTACCACGGCAATCTCCCGACCACGCTCTTGCGCAGTCGCATCGGGATGGTGTTTCAGCGCCCGAACCCCTTCCCGACGATGTCGATCTACGACAACGTGGTGTCGGGGCTTCGTTTCAACGGCATCCGAAAGAAGTCGCTACTCGACGAAGCCGCGGAGTCGTCGCTGGTGGCGGCCTCGCTGTGGGACAGTGTCTCGAGTCGAATGAAGGCTCACGCCGTCACCCTTTCGGGAGGCGAGCAACAACGCCTGTGCATCGCCCGAGCGTTGGCCGTGGAGCCTGAAATCTTGTTGATGGACGAGCCGACGTCATCGCTCGACCCGATCTCCACCCAAGCGATCGAAGCGCTCATGGGAGAGTTGAAGAATCGGGTGACGATCATCATCGTGACCCACAACATGCAACAGGCGCTGCGAGTCTCCGACGACTGTGCGTTCTTGTTGATGGGCGAAGATCGGGCCGGTGAGCTGATCGAGTTCGGTCCGACCGCGAAGATTTTTACCGATCCGTCCGATGAGCGGACCCTCGACTACATCGAGGGTCGCTTCGGTTGAATCACCCGTTCGCGCGCGTGCCAGACTATCCACAGAGTTTTCGACGGGGGGTCTCGTGGCAAAAGAACTGTGGCAGGAGTCGGCGTCGTCGCTGGCTGACTTGATTCGAAGCGGCGCTACGTCGTCGCGCGAGGTCGTGGAAGCCCACTTGGCGAGGATCGAGGCAGTCAACGGTGCCGTCAACGCCGTGGTCGAAGTGCGTCCTGACGAGGTGCGCGCCGAAGCCGACGCCGCCGACGCGATTCAAAAATCCGGTGGAACACTCGGCGTGTTGCACGGTGTACCCTTCACGATCAAAATCAACCTCGACGTCCAGGGCTACAGCACCAATGAGGGCTGCGTGACCTTGAAGGATTTCATGGCCTCCGATGACTCACCACCGGTCGAGCTCATGCGTCGCGCCGGGGCAGTCGCACTCGCGCGCACCAACATGCCGGACCTCGGGCTGCGAATCAACACCGAGTCCTCGCTCTACGGCGTGACGCACAATCCCTGGAAGCGCGGCCGTACGGCCGGCGGCTCGTCGGGTGGGGAAGCGGCGGCCATTGCCTCGGGTATGAGCCCGATCGGACTCGGCAACGACATCGGGGGATCGCTGCGTAATCCGGCCTACGCCTGCGGGATTGCGTCGATCAAGCCGTCGCGCGGTCGCGTGGCCCAGGGCAATCCTTCGTCGGTGCTGGACATGCCCATCAACGCACAAATCATGTTGGTGAACGGCGTGTTGGCCAGAACCGTGGGCGACGTGCGCCTCGGACTGGGTGCGGTCATGGGTGCTCACCATCGCGACCCGCAGAGCATTGACGCGCCGCTCGGTGGACCGGCAATCGACAAACGCGTGGCCTTGGTGCCCGAGCCCTTCGGTGGCGAGACCGACGCCGACGTCGCCGAGGGCGTTCGTATCGCGGGCCGAGCCTTAGAAGCAGCCGGCTACGAGGTCGAGGAGATCGAACCGCCCATGGTATTCGAGTCATACCTCGCGTGGTCCGAGCTGATGATGACCAGCCTCGCCGTGGCACGACCGTTGCTCGTGGCGATACTCGGGACCGACGCACAGCGCTTCTTGGAGCTCACGACGATCGAGTATCCGCCGGCGACGCCCGAGTCGATGGCGCTGATGCACGAGAGCCGCTACAAGGTCGAGAAGGCGTGGCGCGAGTTCATGACGACGTATCCGCTCGTCGTCGGACCGGTGTGGACACAACCACCGTTCGAGCACGGCTACGACATCATCGACGTCGACACCGCCATGAAGGTCGTCGAGCTCTTCCGCTTCATCATGCCGGCCAACTTGATGGGTCTTCCCGCCGCCTGCGTGCCGACTGGCGTCGCCAACGGCCTACCCACCGGCGTTCAGGTCATGGGGACGCTGTTTCGCGAGGACCTCTGTCTCGACGCGGCCCAGGCGATCGAAAACTCCGTCGGCGTCCTGACTCCGATTGATCCTCGGGAGTAACTGACGATGGCGCTCGTTCGCCCAATCGAATACGACGACGTCGCGGCGGCCATCGAGTTGCTCAAGGGTGGTTCATTGATGCCGGAGTTCGAAGACGCGACGAAAGTTGACGACTACTGGTCCGCCGTCGAGGAGACCCGACGTCAACGCGGCGACGTGGTGGTCGCCGAAATGGACTCAGAAGTCGTCGGGGTCTGTCAGGTCGTCGTCTTTCAGCACTTTCAGCACGCGGGCGGCTGGTGTTGCGAGATCGAGAGCGTCCACGTGCGAAGCGACATGCGCAACCGCGGCATTGGCGCGCAGATGTTGCTCGCGGCCGAGGAACTCGCGCAGGGCCGCGGCTGCTACCGGATTCAATTGACCAGTCGGAACGTCCGCGAGGATGCCTACCGGTTCTATCTCGCCCACGGCTACGGCCAGACCAGTCAGGGCTTCAAGAAGTTCTTCTAAACGACCTCGCGCAGGTCACCGTCGTCGACGTTGAAGACGAAGCCTCGGATTTCCGTCGTGTCGACGAAGGGACTCATCCGAAGCGTCGACACGGTCGAGCGCACGTCCTCGTCGACGTCGTGGTAGGCGCCCAACCGGAACGTTGGTCGCACGCCGACGCTCACCTCGACCTCGTCGGCGAGCGCCAGTTCTTCGAACGCCTCCAAGCCGCAGCGCGTGTGGTGGACCACCATCACGTCGCGGGTACCGAGCAGTCGTTGGCTGAGCAGCAACGAGCGGATGGCGTCGTCGCTGGCCAAACCGCCGGCGTTGCGGATGAGGTGGGCTTCGCCGAGGTTCAGCCCGAGGGCGCCGAAGAGGTCGAGGCGCGAGTCCATGCACGTCAGCACCGCCAAGTGGAGTTGCGGTGATGTTGGCATGTCGCGATGTCCGTGTCGATCGACGTAGGCGCGGTTGTGGGCTACGAGTTCATCGATCACGCTCATCGGACAATTGTAGGAAGCACGCGCAAGGTGGAGGAACCAGCGGCAACCACATCGTTTCGAAGATGTCACGTCGAATTCGAAATCGAGAGTCCTAAGTTGTGATGGTGTCCCACCACTCCGAGGAAGACGCAGGTTTGTCGGCTCTGAGGCGGGGACGCCAGCTTGAGGTGATGACGCTGGGCTGGAATGTGGTTGGCGTGTTCATTCTCGCCTTCGCCGCAGTTGCCGCTCGGTCGGTTGCTCTGGCGGGCTTCGGGTTGGACAGCGTGATAGAGATCGGAGCGTCCACGGTGGTGCTCTGGGAACTCGCTGACGTCGCACGAACTCGACAACGCCGGGCGATGCGGATCATCGGTTCCGCCTTTGTCGCGTTGGCTATTTACTTAGGCACACAAAGTACGATCGTCCTGGTCGTGGGCTTTCGTCCACATCACAGTCCAATCGGCATCGCCTGGACTGCGTTGACCGCCGTCGCGATGTTCGCGCTCGCTTCGGGGAAAGCCAGGGTTGGAGCGATCCTGAATAATCCAGTGCTGGTGGCCGAGGGCCGCGTCACGATGATTGACGGAATACTCGCCACCGCGGTACTGGCGGGCCTCGTATTGAATACCTTCGTCGGATGGTGGTGGGCCGATCCCGTGACGGGCTACGTGATTCTCTACTACGCCCTTCGCGAGGCTCGTGCGTCGCTTACGCATTGAGTGACCCGCGACGGCCGATGAATCGTGGTGTCGAAAGAGTGAATTCGAAAGTCAGTACGCTCGACGCGGAGGTGGTTATGGACAGCATGGATGAGATTCGCGAAGAGCTTCGTCAGCCGGCTCAGGATTTGCGAGAGATGATTCCCGACGTGATGAAGGCTTTCGGCGCGCTCTCGCACGCGTCGTTCGCCGAGGGCGAATTGTCTCGGCTCACGAAGGAACTTCTCGCATTGGTGATAGCGGCCACTCGGGAGTGCGACGGCTGCATTGTCTCTCACGCGAGGGGCGCACTTCGCGAGGGCGCCACGCGTCAACAAATCGCTGAAGCCATGGGCGTGTTGATCGCACTGAACGGTGGACCAGGCACGGTGTGGGGTCCAAGAGCGCTGCACGCGTATGACGAGGCGGTGGCCGCGCGGAAAGCTTAATGGTGGAAGCGCCAGTGTTAGATGCCGTTGATGAAGCTCGACTGCAGTTGTGGCGGAGTACTCGTGGAGCGGATATCCGGATAGCGACGGAGTAACTCGCGTGGCGCAAGATGTGGCCCCGGCGCGCCGATGCCGAAGTAGTCGTTGGGCGTGCGACCGAATTCAAAGACACGAAGCCGATTCAATCCCTCGCCCGACGGTTGAAACGAGAGGGGATGCATACGACATTGACCAGTCCAGCGCCGGGAAAAATTAGCTGTGCGTATCCCACTCCCTAACCACCGAGCGTGACGTCTTGATCTTGGTACCACGCCAGTGCTTCGTGAAACTGGTCAATTGAAAAGTCCGGCCACAGTTCGTCGACCACGTAAAAGTCGGCGTAAATCGACTGAACGGGCAAAAAACCACTGAGTCGCCGACCGCCGCCCCAGCGCACGATGAGGTCGATCCTTGAAATATCGGCGGACGCGATGCTGTCAGCGACGTTGGAACGCGTACTCGCGTCACCGTTCTTGAGCGAGTGGTTAAGGTCCCAATTCCAGCCGTAGTTCACGAGGAAGTTAACTTTGATGCGGCCCTCGCCGATTCGGGTCCGTTGCGTGTAGCGCATGAGTTCCTTGGGAAAGAACACCGACTGGGTGTTGCCCACGACGAGCAGATCCGCGTCCCTTTTCTCCAACTCGGCCACCGCTTCCACGCACGCATTGCGAAATGCTTCAATCTGAGCTCCGGGACGTTTCGTATTGTCGACGGTGAAGCCGTAGAAGGTGATCTCGGGGATACCTAACGCTAGGCACTCGCTGTACAACTCCAGACCCGGCTGCAGTCCGAAGTGATAGCCGTCCTGTTTCTCGAAACCTTGGTCTTGAGCCCAACGCCGATTGCCATCGGGAATGATGCCCACGTGTTGAGGGAGTCGCTTAGCGTTCGCCATTGCGAGCGCTCTCAGCCATCACTACCCACGAAGCCGCGTCGCGGCGCCACGATGACCCTTGACTACGAGCGTCGCTCAGATGGGAACCATTGCCCTCGGGGAACTCGATTGAAATGCCCTCGATCACCGGCTCCTCTCATGCGAGATTGGTCGTTCGCGTCGCAATGTGGTTAAGGCGCTCTCGCGCTCAGCCCACGGTCTACGCCAGTAATCCTAGAGGCTGTACCGCAAGTGCGTGATGCCGTTGATGAAGCGCGACGCCAACTGGGACGGCGTCCCAGTGGAGTGGATATCAGGGTGTCGACGCAATAATTCCCGAAAAATCACTGTGATTTCGCGTCGCGCGAGGTGGGCGCCGAGACAAAAGTGCGGGCCCGGCGCGCCGAATCCGTAGTGGTCATTGGGCGTGCGTCCGACGTCGAAGACATCGGGGTTCTCAAAGATGTCTTCGTCGCGATTGGCCGAACTGTAGAACAACAGGACCTTGTCGCCCTTGGTGAGTTCGAAGTTCGAAAGGGTGTAGTTCTCAGCCAGCGTGCGGCGCATCCAGATAACCGGCGACGCCCAGCGAACGATTTCATCGGTGGCGGTCTTGGCGAGGCCCTCGTAGTCGGTGAGCAGTCGGGCCTTCTGATCGGGGTGTTCGGTGAGCGAGTGAAGTCCGTGCGCGATCGCCGTGCGCGTCGTCTCGTTGCCGGCCGTCACGAGCAGCACGAAAAAGGACGCCAACTCTTGTTGCGTGAGTTTCTCGGTTTCGATCTCAGCGTTCACGAGTGCGCTCGTGATGTCATCGATGGGATTGTCGATTCGGTACTTCCCCAATTCTTCCATGATCGAAGTGAGTGCGGCGCCTGATTCGAGGATTGCCAATACGGGGTCCTGACCTTCGGGAATGAACTCGGGGTCACCGTTGGAGAGGATGATGTTCGAATGATGCAGGACAGTGGCGTACTCACTCGGAGGTACGCCCATCATGTCGCAGATGATCTCGAGCGGAAACGGCGCCGCGATGTCGGTGATGAAATCGCCCGTGCCACTCGTTCGCGCACGTTCGATGATCTCATCGGCCTTTCGTTCAATTGAAACCTCCACCGCGCGGATGTTGCGAGGATTGAACGCGTTCGACACGATTCGGCGCAGTCGGGCGTGCTTGGGATTGTCGGTCGAGATCATGCCCGAGAAGTACTCGACCATCTCGCTCGGAAGGTCCATCTCTGATACCGCACCGGGTCCCGAGAGGAAAGTCTCCGGGTGGCGCGACGCTGTTTGCACGTCGCGATACTTCGTGAGCGCGTAGAAACCGTTGCCCACGGGGAATTCGATCGCGGTGCCCTCGATCACTGGTTGGTCGTAGTGGGTGATTGGGCTCTCTCGGCGCAGTGTCGCGAACGCGGCCTCACGCTCGGCCCACGGTCGACGCCAGAACTCCATGTCCGAAAGGTTGATCGAATCGACGGTCCAGGTCTGGTGTGGTTCCATGAGGAAAATCGTATCCATTCGAGTCCGACGTCACGCGCCCTTAGATTCACGGCAGACTGGTCTCGTGGAAGAACTCACCGACCAGGAGCGCGCGACGCGATTGAAGGCATTGAACGCGCTCCTCGACCTGATGCGTCCGTCGGTGCAGGCTGACGGCGGGGACCTGGTGCTCATTCGTGCTGACGTCGAGGCCGGCGTCGTCGAAGTGCAGCTTCAGGGCGCGTGCTCGAGTTGCGCGATTTCGTCCGACACGTTGCAAGGTGGCGTCACGAGGATTCTGAAGGACCGATTGGCGTGGGTCACTGACGTCGTCGGTGGAGTGGATGACTCGATCGACCCCGAGGACTCGATGTCACTGGGCGTCGGCGGCTACGTGCCACGGTACCGACAACTGTAGGGAGCACTTTGAGGATCTTCGGCTTTTTCGGAGGACGTAACCGGCGTAGCTCGGAGACGCTCCGTCCCGAACAACAGATGGACAGTGCGGCACTCCAACAGGAGACAGTCGACGAGATCGTCTCAAAACAAGATTCTCGTTACGACTCCATGACTGAAGAAGAGCGCGAGAAGTACTACATGAAGCCGAACCTGTTGACCAGGATCAAGAAGTCGCTCCGCGGTCAGTAGGGACATTCACTTCCCATTCGTTCAATACGACGCGCGGTTGGGTTCGTCTCACGACGGCGCGGGGACAGCACGTGGCCGATGTCTTCAAGAAGGGCCGCCCGCGTGTCGAACCCAACGACGTGGAATTGAGGGGAAATTGTTGACGGCGGATGGTACTTCACCGGCCGAAATAATCTCGAGCTCGAAAGGAGGTGACGAATTTCCGACGGGTTTCGAACTAGGAGCATGGGTCAGTATCCATTCTGAACATTTTCTGTCACCACTTGCGCCAGGTAATACCGCACGAAGGCTCTCCTGATCCCCACATCGCTCGCCACATGAGGGATATATGGAATTCATTCCCACAGTGACTCATTACAAGTTGATTCTGACCCGTGCTCCTACGTCAGTCCTTGATGAAAGCACGATCGATACGAGCTCACCTCGTGTCGGGCGAGCCGGAGAAGTCCGCGTTGCCGTAGACGTTGTGAAAGGCGAAACCGCCAGTATCGCGTCGAACGCGCGGGCCCTCGACACTGTCCGCCAGCGGGTAACCAAGCCGACAGCCGAACGCCACGCGCATGCGGTCCGGGGTGTTCAAGAGCTTCGCCAGCACTGGTCCGAGATCGCCCCCGGCGAGGGTGGCCAGCACCTGGAGGCTGATACCGCGCGACTGCGCGGCGAGCCACATATTCTCCAGGACGCATCCCAGGCCAATCAGTCCGAGCGCGTCTCCCTGGGAGGCCGGCGCACGCCGTCCGGTGTCGTACAACACGACCAGGAGCATCGGGCAGCCGAGCAACGAGCTTTGCAGCTTGCGCGTGCGTTCGGTGCCAGCCAGCGGCGACTCCCAGGCCGCCGGGTCCAGCCAGGACGGCGGAAAACCAGCGCCGAGGATGCCGACCTTTCGACGCGCGAGCTCCTCTTCGGAAAAGGAGAGCTGCGCGTAGTTCTCGCGCAGGAACTCCGGCGAGACCGTGGTGGGGATCTCCCCGAGCGATTCGAGCAGGGCGGCATCGTCGACGACGACGATCTCGAAGTTCTGCATATTGTGCGGAGTCGGCGCCCATCGAGCAGCTTCCAGAATCAGATCGAGGTCACCGGGGGCGATGGGGCGCGCGGGGTCGAAGGGCACCCTCGCCGAACGGCGCGAGCGCAGTAGTCCAACAAGGTCAGTCATGTCGCTCTCCTCGGTATCGGCCTAAGCGTCACCAGTCTCCAACTGGCGGCTCGGCCGCGATCAGAGGCATAGGTCCCTAGTGGTCTCGACGAAGCGAACCTAAGCGCAACTCTTTGGCACCCGCGTCGTCGAACGCTTAGTAACTTCGCGTGCTCAAGAAGACAGAATCCTCGAGACTTCTCCGAGTCGCTCCGGAACAATTCGCCACCACATCCACCGGCCTCGCTTTTCGCCGATGATGAGTCCGGCCTCCGCGAGAATCCTGGTGTGGTGCGAGATAGTGGGCTGGCTCTTGCCTAATGGTTCTTCTAGGGCGCAACTGCACACTTCATCTTCGGCGGCCACGAGTGAAAGCATGCGCAGACGAACTGGATCACTCAGGGCTCCAAAGATCTGAGCGATGTCACCGGCCTCAACTTCGGACATGGCAATAGCCGTCAACGGGCTACAGCAACTTACGACGTTCTCGTCAATGGTGATGGTCTTTGGATGGGACATTGTTTTCATTATACTATTGACAAACATCAATTCGACAACTACTCTTCTCATTGACAGATGTCAATTTAAAGGAGATCAAGGTGTCCAGACTGCAACTCGCTCTTAATGTGTCGAACCTCGATGAGGCGGTGGATTTCTACTCCAAATTCTTCAAGACCGCGCCAACAAAATTGCTTCCCGGATACGCCAACTTTGCCATCACTGAACCCCCCCTCAAATTGGTGCTCTTCGAGAACTCTGGCGTGCCGGGCACGATTAATCACCTCGGGGTCGAAGTCTTTACGACCGATGAAGTGCAAGACGCCACTCGGTACCTCGCCGAACAGGGATTCGTGACCGACATCGAGGAAAAGACGACGTGTTGCTTCGCGGTTCAAGACAAGGTGTGGGTCGACGGTCCTGATTCCTCGCGGTGGGAGGTCTATACCGTACTCGCCGACGCGAGCGACTCTTCGTCGGTGGTCGGCGACGAGACCTGCTGCGAGAGCGAGTCACTCGTGATGTCCGACGCCGCCCCGTGCTGTTGAGACTGCGGCGAACCAGAGTCACGGGACACTCATGAGCGACGTCGTCTCAGAGTTGTCCGAGGGCGACCTGGCGGCCCCCGTCATCAAGCGACTTTCGTTCCTCGACCGGTTCCTGCCGGTGTGGATCGTCTTGGCGATGGCCATTGGCATCGGCCTCGGGCGAGCCATTCCCAGCCTCAACACGCACCTCAATGCCGTGCAGGTCACGTCGGGAACGTCGTTGCCCATCTTCATTGGACTCCTCGTCATGATGTATCCCGTGTTGGCAAAAGTGCGCTACGACCGACTCGGCACCGTTACCCGTGACCGCAGGCTGTTGGTCGCGTCGCTCGTCCTCAATTGGCTCGTTGGACCGGCGGTGATGTTCACTCTCGCCTGGCTCTTACTGCCCGATCTGCCCACCTATCGCACTGGGCTCATCATCGTGGGCTTGGCGCGCTGCATCGCGATGGTGCTGATCTGGAACGATCTTTCGGGAGGCCATCGCGAAGCGGCGGCGGTGCTCGTGGCGCTCAACTCCCTGTTCCAGATCGTTGCGTTTGCGTTGCTCGGATATTTCTACCTGGAACTACTTCCCAAATGGCTCGGGCTGAGCACGCAGGGTCTTCATCTATCGGTATGGAAGATCGCCGAGACCGTCGCCATATTTCTCGGGATACCGCTCCTCGCTGGCTACCTCACGCGAACGATTGGCGAACGCCTACGTAGTCGAGAGTGGTACGAGACCAGATTATTACCTCGGCTCGGCCCCTTCGCTCTCTACGGACTTCTCTATACCATCGTCATCCTCTTCGCGCTGCAGGGGCACACGATCACCTCTCGGCCGAGCGACGTCGCTCGCATCGCCCTGCCGCTGCTTTGCTACTTCGCCATCATGTGGTTTGGGTCGTTCGCTCTCGGTCGTTCACTCGGACTTCCTTACGATCGAACCGCCACGCTCGCCTTCACCGCCGCCGGTAACAACTTCGAGCTGGCGATCGCGGTGTGTATCGGTGTCTTTGGCGTGACGAGTGGCGAAGCTCTCGCCGGCGTCGTCGGCCCCCTCATCGAGGTGCCGGTACTCGTTGCCCTGGTGTACGTGTCGTTGTGGGCGAAACGTCGATTCTTCGACCAACTCGCCACCGTTGAAGGAGCCCCATGACCGACCGTCCAGAAGTCCTTTTCCTGTGCGTGCACAACGCCGGGAGGTCGCAGATGGCGGCGGGGTTCGCCCGTGAGTTGGGAGGTGATCACGTCGTTGTCCACTCCGCCGGCTCGGCACCAGGCGAAATGCTGAATCCTGCGGTCGTCGAAGTGATGAGGGAAAAGGGCATTGACATTTCTAATGAAGCGCCGCGAAAGCTGACCAACGAGATGGGACTCCGCGCCGACGTCATTGTCACTATGGGTTGTGGCGACGCGTGTCCCGTGTACCCGGGCAAGCGGTATTTGGACTGGGACCTGACGGATCCGGCCGGTATGGATGTCGAAGTGGTTCGTCAGATCCGTGACGATATCGAACGGCGAGTTCGAGGCCTCTTCGACGATCTTCTTAAGTTCACTGCCGAACAGAAAGGGAAGCAATGACTGACACACGAATGTTGCACGACTTGCCACCAGATGAACAACGATTGATACGGAGGGCCGTCGAAGAACTCCAACGTGAATTCCACGGAACCTTCGATGACGAGACCATCGAACACTTCGTCGTGGATTCCTACGAGCGGCTCGCCGAAAAGGCCAAAGTGAAAACTCTCATAGGAGTGTTGTCCGAACGCTTTGCTCGACAGCGCCTGCAAGCCATGGCAAAGATCGAGAGTTCCGAGCCGGGAACGCCGAGTGTGTTGTTCCTCTGCGTTCACAATGCGGGGCGAAGTCAGATGGCCGCGGGATGGCTCCGTGCCATGGCGGGCGATCAGGTGAACGTGTACACGGGAGGCTCAGAACCCGGCGCCGAGTTGAATCCGGTGGTCGTTGAGGTCATGGCGGAAAGTGGAATCGATATCCATGAAGAATTTCCAAAGCCGTGGACCGACGAGATCGTTCGGGCCGTGGATATCGTGATCGCAATGGGTTGTGGCGACGTCTGCCCTATCTATCCGGGTAAGAGTTACGTCGACTGGGACCTCGCTGATCCGGCTGGCAAGGACCTCAGTACTGTTCGAGCCATCCGTGATGAAATTCGCACACGTGTCGAAGCACTCGCGACCACGTTGGGTGTCGCGACGTCGGTCGAGTGAATGCCTTGAGGCATCGATCGACTCACACCTTTTGCGGCTTCGGCTCCTTCGGCAGTCCGAGCGCACGCTCACCGATGATGTTGCGCTGAATCTCCGCGGTGCCGCCCCAAATCGTCTCGGAGCGCGAGAAGAAGAACGACCCTTGCAATTCCGAGACCGGGTAGTCGGCGCGCCCGCGGCGACTACCCGTCACGGTTCCGTCGCTCGGGCCCTTACCCGTGAGGATCTGAGCCTCCATGCCGAGGACGTCTAACGCGAGTTCCATGGTCGCGCGATGAGTCTCGGACCAGAACATCTTGTTGCAGGCGCCGAGCAACGCCGTGTTGTGCGTGCCATTCAGTGAGTCAGTCAAGGAACGGTAGCCATTGATCTCCATGATCTTGACCTTCTCCCACGCCTTCACGAGACCGTCACGAACCAAGCGGTCGTCGTTCTTGCCCAGACGCGTCGCTTCCTTGACGATCTCCTCCCATTCTTTGAGGAATCGACGGTAGCCGGTGGTGGAACTCGAACCGCGTTCGAAGCCGAGCGTCGTCATCGCGACCTTCCAGCCGTTGTTCACGCCGCCCACGGCGTTGTTCTTTGAACAACGCGCGTTGGTGAAGAAGACCTCATTGAAGTCGCCCGAGCCGTCGACTTGGATGATCGGACGAACTTCGATGCCCTCTTGATGCATCGGCACGAGGAGGTAGCTGATGCCGGCGTGCTGGGGCGCGTCGGGGTCCGTGCGCACCATCAAGAAGACGTAGTCGGCGTGTTGGGCCTGGGACGTCCAGACCTTCTGGCCGTTGATCACCCATTCGTCGCCGTCGAGTATCGCGCTGGTCTTAAGACTCGCTAAGTCCGAGCCGGCGTCCGGTTCCGAGAAACCCTGACACCACGCGATCTTTCCTTGCAGGATGCCGGGGATGAACTCGCGCTTCTGGTCGTCCGTGCCCCACTGCAGGATCGTCGGACCGACCAACGTGTCGCCGAAGAAGTCGGCGCGCATCGGCGCACCGGCCTTGGCGAACTCTTCGTTCAAGACGACCTGCTGCAACAACGTCAGACCCTTGCCGCCGTACTCGACGGGCCATCCGGCACAGATCCATCCACCGGCGAAGAGCTTCTCGTTCCAGCTCTCGTTGAAGGCTCGTCGCTCTTCGGCACTCATCGAGAATTCAGGATCGAACCAGCCGTCGGGCAGGTTCTCTTCCAACCACGCGTGCACTTCTTTGCGGAATGGTTCAGTCTCGGCCGGGTAATTGAGGTCCATGCGAACAAACTACTAATGCTTCAGCCCTTTGGTTCTCTGACATTTGTGGCCCTCTGGCGAATTCGGCGAGAATAGAGGACCCGCCTTATCGAAAGTTGCCCCTTGTCCCGTACCCTGCGCCAGACCATTGACGAGACCAAGGCGTCCTGGGCCCGTTCCAAGACCATCGTCACGCCGGCGCATGTCCCAACTCGGCCGCCCGAGCCGGGCAAGTACCGCGTGGCGTTCCTGATCTACCGGGGTAATCCGCGCTGCGGGGGACAGGGCGTCTACACCCGACACCTGACGCGAGAATTGGTCAATCTCGGCCACAGCGTCGAGGTCTTTTCCGGACCGCCGTGGCCCGAACTCGATGAGGGCGTCGGCTTCACCGCTGTTCGCGGCCTCGATCTGTACCGCGACCCCGACCCGTTTCGGATTCCGGCGCTTCGTGAGTTCACGTCCCTCGCGGACCTTTCGGAGTTCGGCGTCATGATGAGCGGCGGATTCGGCGAACCGCTCGCGTATTCGCTGCGTATCGAGAAGATCCTTAAGCACCGACGCGGTGACTTCGACATCATCCACGACAACCAGTGCATGGGTCCGGGGATCTTGAAGCTGCGCCGCGAAGGTTGGCCGTTGCTCGAGACGCTGCACCACCCGATCACGGTCGATCGTTCGATCGCACTCGATCACGCCGAGACGGCCTGGAAGCGCTACACGACGCGACGTTGGTTCGGGTTCTTGCGCATGCAGGTGCGCACGGTCAAGCAGCTGCCCGCGGTCCTCACGGTCTCGCACAACTCTAAGATCGATATCAACGCCCAGATGCAAGTGCCGCTGGCGCGGCTCACGGTCGTGCCGGTCGGCGTCGACCACACCGTCTTTCGCCCCTACGACGACGTCGTCAAGAAAAAGGGTCGCCTGATGGTCACCTCTTCGAGCGACGTGCCGATGAAGGGCCTCGTGCCGCTCTTAGAGGCGATCGCCAAGCTGCGCGCCGAGCGCGACATCGATCTCATCGTCATCGGCAAGCCCCAGCCGAAGGGCCGCGTCGCTTCGGCACTGGACCGACTCGGTCTCACCGACATCGTGACCACGATCTCGGGCGTCAGTGACGAAGAGCTGGCGCGCCTCTACGGTGAGGCCGAAGTCGCGATCGTGCCCAGCCTCTACGAGGGCTTCTCCCTGCCGGCGATCGAAGCCATGAGTTGCGGCGTACCGGTCGTGGCGACCACCGGCGGCGCGCTGCCCGAGGTCGTCGGCGTGAGCGAAGAGACCGGCCTACTCGTGGAGCCGAACAACCCCGAGGCACTGGTGGTCGCGATCGGACGACTACTTGACGACGCCGAACTTCGGGCGCGACTCGGCGCGGCCGGTCGCACACGCGTGATGGAACGCTTCACGTGGGAAGTGACCGCGCGCGGCACCGCCGCCTGTTACGACGCGATCCTCACGGGTAAGGCCCTGCCGGACTCGATGGAGTACGACTGATGCTGACCGCTCGTTACGACCAGTTGGGTCTCGAGCGAGGCGACAAGATTCTCGATCTCGGGTGTGGTTTCGGTCGCCACGCCTTCGAAGCGGCGCGCCGTGGGGCCGACGTGATCGCCCTCGACGCCGGTCGCGACGAGGTGGAGGGCGTGAAGAACATGTTCGCCGCGATGGTCGCCGCCGGGGAACTCGACGCCGAGACCTTGCACACCGCCGCGGTGCAGGGTGACGCGCTGCACCTCCCGTTCCCCGACGCGACCTTCGATCGGGTGATCTGTTCTGAGGTCCTCGAGCACATCCCCGACGACCTCGGGGCCATGGGCGAGTTGGCCCGCGTACTGAAACCGGGCGGCACGATGGCCATCACGGTGCCGCGGTTCGGACCGGAGTTGATCAACTGGGCGCTGTCCGATGACTACCACAACGTGCCCGGCGGTCACATCCGCATCTACCGTCGTCGAATCCTCACCGAGCGACTGCGTTCGGTCGGACTGACCGACACCGGTCACCACTACGCCCACGGTCTCCACAGTCCCTACTGGTGGCTGAAGTGTCTCGTCGGCACGACCAATGACACCAACAAATTCGTGAAGCTCTACCACCGACTCCTCGTGTGGGACATCATGAAGGCGCCCTGGCCGACGCGACTGGCCGAACGGATCATGGCGCCCTTGATGGGCAAGTCGATCGTCGTCTACCTGGTGAAGCCGGCTTCGTGACCACGACGATCAACACCGTCGCGGGCGTCCCCGGTCTCTTGAGTGACGCCGAGATCGCCCAGAGCGCCGAGAGTCTCGCGTCGTTGCAACTGCGCAGCGGCGCGATCCCTTGGTTCGTCGGCGGGCACTGCGACCCGTGGAATCACGTGGAAGCCGCGATGGCCCTGACGGTCACGGGCTACGTGGATCACGCGAGGGCGGCCTACCGGTGGCTCGCCGACACCCAACTCGGCGACGGCAGTTGGTTCAACTACTACCTCGGTGACCAGGTGAAGGACGCACGACTCGACACGAACGTCTGCGCGTACGGCGCGGCCGGTTTGTATCACTACCTCGTCGCGACTGAGGACATCGACTTTTGTGTTGAGTTGTGGCCCACCATAGAGCGAGCCATCGATTTCGTACTGCGCTTCCAGCACGCCGACGGCACGATTGCCTGGTCGCTCGACTCGATCGGCCGACGCGAGAGCTACGCGCTATTGACCGGTTCGTCGTCGATCTTTCACTCGCTGCGCTGCGCGGTCGCACTCGCCGAACGACTCGACGTCGCCAAGCCGGCCTGGGAGTTGGCGGCTGGTCGTCTCGGACACGCCGTGGCGCATCACCCCGGAGCATTCGCGCCGAAGAACGAGTTCGCGATGGACTGGTACTACCCGATCTTCTCGGGCGCGCTCTACGGCGCGCCCGGACTGAAACGAATCGACGACGGCTGGGATCGACACGTCATGGACGGCCTCGGCGTGCGCTGCGTGTCGACCAGCGACTGGGTGACGGCCGCCGAGACGGCCGAGTGCGTCTTGGCACTCGACGCTCTCGGTTTGACCAATAAGGCGCTCGACCTGTTCAGTTACACTCGCCGGCATCGTCGAAGTGACGGCGCGTACTGGACGGGCATCGCCTATCCCGGTGAGGTCACCTTTCCGGACCGCGAGATAACGTCCTATACCGCCGCGGCGATCATCCTCGCCGCTGACGCCCTGACGTCATCGTCGGCCGCCGCCGGGCTCTTTCGACACGACTCCCTGCCCCGGCCGATCGACCTCGCCGAACCGGGCTGTCCGCTGTCGCTAGTGGACGCGCGTTAGCGCGCGCAGCGATCCGCACTCGGCGCGTTCGATGAACGCGCCGCTCTCGAGCGCGGCGCGGTAGATCTCATACGGCGGGCGACCACCGTCGTCGGGATTGGCGAAGACGTCGTGGATGAGCAGTAATCCACCGACGACGATTTTGGGCGTCCACGCTTCGTAGTCGGCCCACGCGACGTCACGGCCGTGACCGCCGTCGATGAAGAGGATGTCGAGTGGTTGGTTGAAGTGGGTGGCGACCACGACCGACGGCCCGACGAGTCCGATCACCGTGGATTCCAGTCGTGCCTCCGCAATCGTGCGCTGCCACGAAGGCAGCGTGTTGAGACGCCCGTCGCTTGGATCGACGAGCGAGGCGTCGAAGTGTTCCCACCCGGCCTGATTCTCTTCGCTGCCGCGGTGGTGGTCGAGGGAGTAGAGGACCGAGTTGGTCGCCTCGGCCGCGGCGCCGAGATACACCGCCGACTTGCCGCACCACGCGCCGATCTCGAGCCAGGTGCCGCGATGCGAGCGCTCCCCGTGAGCCAGCGCGAATTCGAACAGCGCGAGGCCCTCGTCACGCGGCATGAAGCCCTTCACCGTGCCGGCGTAGTCGAGGAGTTCGTCGCGGCGACTCATGAAATCGCCACGACCAATGACACGATCGTCCAGATACCGAGTCCCGCGAAGATCAGCCCGCCGCCAAATCGAATCCGCTTGAGTGGAATGACGCGCTGGAGCGCGCGACCGCTGTACGCGCCGAGGAAGGTGACGGCGATGAGGGCGAGGCTCGACGCGACGAAGACTTCAAGGGGCTGATGGAGCTTGGCCTCGAAGTTCGCGGCCTGGATCTGCGTGAGGTCGCCGAACTCGCCGATAAAGATCACGATGAACGCCGTCGTGATTTCCTTCCATCGCGTCACGGCATTCTCAATATCGGCCTCTCGCCGACCCTTCTCTTCTTCGGCTGACTCGGGCACGAAGAGCAGATACGCCGCACCTCCGAGAAAGAGCACGCCGACGATCAGATCCTTCCAGTGCACCGGGAAGAACGTGAGCAGCGTTCCGGCTCCGACGGCGAGTCCCATCTGAATGGTCAACGCCAGTGACCCGCCAATCACGACCATCAGCGGTCGCGCCCTCGTGGCCATGATCACCGTCGCCAAGAACGTCTTGTCGGGCAACTCAAGGACGAACATCAGGGCAACGATGCCCAAGAACGCCCCTACGGTCATGTCGTCATTAGAACTGTTCGCGCATTGCCGCGGCGAACGTGAGACCAACGCGCATCAGTTCGATGTTCTGCTGGACCGTCCTCTGCTCACCGCTGAGTTGGTGCGAAGTGTGGAACGCCTCGACCTCGTCGGCGAGGGCCGCGTCATTGATGAACGTGCGAATGCCGAGCGTCATGTAGGACAGCGTGTTCGGCGGGAACTTCGCGAGCGCCTCGTCCCAGCGCGACGCGATAAGCCGCCACACGCTCGGACCGGTTGTGGCGTTCATCGAGAGGAGTCCCAACACGGCCGACGCGTCCTGATTTCGAATCTCGCCGAAGCACTTGTCGGCGGCGTCGAGGGCGACGCGCTCCTCGCTGAAGCCGCTGAGTCCGCGCAGATAGCGCTGCTCGTCTTGGGGACTCGCGGCACCGCGGTAGCGCTCGTAGAACGTTTCGTAGTCGCCGGGTCGATCTTGGGATGCCACGACGCGCAAGATCGCGTTCGCGAGGTCGCCGTTGATGTCGTTGGTTTCGAATCGCTTCACGGCTTCGGCCTTGATTGACTCGTTCGCGCCCGTCGTGCCGAGCGTCGAAAGTACCAGTGCACGCAACTGTGGCGTGAGCTCGCTCTCGCCCTCGGTGGCGTCCCAACCGAGGCGTTCGAACTGGGGTTCGAAGATCTCGCGAACCTTCGCGGCGAATCGCGGTAGTTGCTCTTTCGGCAACGCGCGGTCGATGAAAGACACGGCTGCGGCGAGCGTGCCCCACGGTGTCGGTTCATCGAGGTCCCCGAGACCGGCCGCGATCGTCAAGAACTGCTCGGCGCTGATCTGGCTCGAGAACAACAGGGCCCAACTGTCCGACAGCAACGCGGCGCGCTCCGAGGCATCGAGTTCATCGACGTGATCGGCCAGGGCCTTGGTCTCGGTCGCGCCGTAGCGCGCGCGGTAGTAGCCCGAGCCGCCCGCGTTGAGCACGACCGGCGCTTCATCAGTGATCGCCACGGGCTCGTCTTCGAGCAGACGGACGCTGCTCTCGCCACCCTTGAGTGACCTCGTCCACACGGGGACCTTCCACGACGAGCCAATCGCACTCGCGCCGGTCGTCGGACCGTAGGCGAAGGGTTGCTGGGAGATGAATCCGTCGCTCAACGTCACGAGCGGGTAGCCACCTTGGAGGATCCACGTGTTCATGACCTCGCGCACCGGTGCGCCGGAGACCTCTTCAATGGCGTCCCAGAGGTCGGTGGTTCGGGTATTGGCGTAGCTGTGCTTGCGCAGGTAGTGGCGAATGCCGTCGCGGTAGGTCTCGGCCCCGAGGTACTGCTCGAGCATGCGCAAGACGCCCGCGCCTTTTTCGTACGTCAGACGGCCGAACATACCCTGCGTGTCATCGGGCGAGATGACTTCGAATTCGATTGGTCGCGTCGCGTGCAGGCCGTCAATCTGAAGGGCCAGGTCGCGCTCGGCGCCGAAGGTGACCCAGACCTGCCACTGCGGACGGAAGGCGTCTTGGCACATGACCTCCATGAACGTCGCGAAGGCCTCGTTCAGCCAGATGCCCTCCCACCACTCCATGGTGACCAGGTCGCCGAACCACATGTGAGCGATCTCGTGCATCACGACCTTGGCGACGCGCTTCATCTCGGCGAGCGACGCCTTGGCCGGGTCGATCAACAGGTCGGGCATGCGGTAGGTGATGCACCCGAGGTTCTCCATCGCGCCCTGCATGAAGTCCGGAATCGCCACCATGTCCAACTTGTCGCCGGGATACGGGATGTCGAAGTAGTTCGAGAAGCAGCGCAGCGCGAAGGCGCCGGCTTCGAGGGCGTGCCCCGTGAGGTGCGCGTTGCCGATCGGAAAGACGATGCGCAGGGGCACACCGTCGACGTCCAGCGCCTCGGTCTCTTCGAAGGGTCCGACGATGAAGGCCACGAGGTACGTCGACATCTTCATCGTCGGCGTGAAGCTCACGGTGCGCTGGCCGTTGCCGAGGTCGGTGTTCGATGAAACCGGCGAGTTGGAATAGGCGGCGAGGTGGCTCGGTACCGTCAAATTCACCTGATACGTCGCCTTGAAGGCCGGCTCGTCCCAGCAGGGAAAGGCCCGACGCGCGTCGGTGTTCTCGAACTGCGTCGTGGCGATGGTGTGTTTGACGCCCGACGGGTCCGTGAACGTCGAGCGGTAGAAACCGTGGAGCTGGTCGTTCAAGATGCCGTTGAAGCCGATCTCGAGGACGGCGGGACCGGCGGGCAACGCGCTGTCAAAGCTATACGTGGCGACTTCGTACTGTTCGTCGAGGTGGAGGTCGATCGAGCGGTGGGCGGTGCCACCGGCGGTGAGCGTCGCCGCGCCGAGATCGAGTTCGATGGCGTTCAACTTCACTTCCTTGGTCGACTCCGTGATGTCGACGTCGATCTCGACGCGACCGGCGAAGGAGGCGTTCTCCAAATCCGGGGTGATGAAGATTCGATAGGCCGAAGGGACGATCGTTCGGCCGAGACGATAGGGGTTTTTTTCATTGGTCATATGGAACAACCGTACTTCGAAACGTTCTATCCTCGCTAAGTGACAGATAGCCCAACGCCGGTTTCACTGCGCGTGAAACCCGGTCCGAATCGCCTCGCGGTCACCGGTATCGGCAACGCGATGCTCGACATTATTTCGCAAGATTCGTCCGAGGTGTACCGCCAACTCGGCCTCGTGAAAGCGGCGATGTCACTGATCCAAGAGGACCAGCTCGAGACCTACTTCAACGCCATGGGTCCGACGATCCAGATGTCCGGCGGCTCGGTCGCGAACTCCATCGCGGGCGTGGCGGCTCTCGGTGGCACGTGTGGGTACATCGGCAAGGTGGCCGACGATGATTTCGGCAGGCGTTTCACGCACGACCTCACGTCAATGGGCGTCGAGGTGGACCTGGCGATCGCCGCGGCGGACGAGGGCGCGACCGGACGGTGCCACGTGTTCATTACCGACGACGCGCAGCGCACGATGGCGACGTACCTCGGCGCGTCGAATCAACTACGAGTCTCGGACATCAACGAGAAACTGATCGCGCGTTCGGAGATCACCTACGTCGAGGGTTACCTGTTCGATCTTCCTCCGGCCAAGGAAGCGATTCGCAAGGTCGTCAACTTCGCCCACGACCACGACTCCATGGTCGCGCTGTCGTTGTCGGACATGTTCTGCGTCGATCGACATCGTCGCGACTTTCTCGAACTCGTTACCAACGACGTCGACGTACTGCTCTGCAACGAGACCGAGATCTGTTCGCTGTTTCAAGTGCCGACATTGGATAGGGCCTTCAACGCCCTCGAAGAACTGGGCATCCTCGCGGTCGTCACGCGTGGTCCCGTCGGCGCCGACGTCCTCACCGTCACCGGTGTCGTGAGCGTGCCGGCCCACGAGGTCGAGCACGTGATCGATCAAAACGGTGCGGGCGACATGTTCGCCTCCGGTTTCCTCTACGGTCTCGCGCTGGGCGCCGATCCCGTCGAATCGGCCGAACTCGGATCGCTCTGCGCCGGGGAGATCATCTCGCACCTCGGGGCCCGTCCGGAGAACGATCTCGAAGAACTGGCCATTGAAGCCGGACTCCTGTAACTAGATCCCTTGGGCGTCGAGGATCGCGTCGAGCTCTCGAGTGTGAATCGTCTCCCACTTCACCCACGCGATCGCAATGGGAATGCACGCGAGCAACATCAACGCGTCGCCGCCGATCCACATGATCGCGCCACCCAAGTGGATGTTGGACAGGATCCCGGCCCTCGTCGATCCACGGGGGGCCATCGCGGCGTAGGCCGGAAAGGGCGTATGGGACGACATCGCCAGCGCGAGACCGGTGAAGGTATCGACGGGCACGGCCGCCATGACGAAGACGAGTCGTAGTCCGCGGTGGATCGTGGTGCCGCGCTCCAAGCCGAAGGCCACGCGAAAGAAGAGGTAACCGACGACCACGAAGCCGATCTGTTCGAGGTGGTGGACCCACTGGTGTTCCATCATCAGATTGAACAGTCCGGTCAAGTGCGTGAGGGGAATGAAGACGAAGTACGCCGCGAAACCGAAGAGTGGCTGCGTGACGAGCGTCATGAAGCGGCCGTCGAGGTAACGGCGCAGACCCTCGGGACCGGCGTCATAGGCGAGGTCGAGTGGTGCACTCAGTGCGAAGAGCGGAGCGGCGACCATGATCAACAAGAGGTGTTGGATCATGTGGTCACTGAAGTACTCCATGTCGAAGACACCGATGACGGACTGGGTCGCGATGAAGGTGACAATGAGTCCCGCGAGAAAGGCCACGGTTCGCTTGGCGGACCAAGTACCCACGCGTTGCACCGCGATCATGTAGAGGAGCAACGCCACGAAGAGCATGAGGAGTGGCAGCACGCCTAAGTGCCACTGATTCCAGTCGTGCCAGGAAAACTGGGGGCGCGACGACGACATTGCGGGCACCAGGCAATTCTAAGGTCGACTCCGGACACGAAAAGTCGCCCGTTAGAATGTCGGGGTGAAATCGAAGTATCTCTCGCGCCGAGCGCTCGGCATCCACGTCGCCCTCGTCGTGTGGATCGCGATTTGCCTTGCCGCGGGGTGGTGGCAGGTCAACGCCGCGATCGGGGGCAACTCACTTAGTTACCTCTACGCCGTCGAATGGCCGGCCTTCGCCGTGCTCGGGGTGTTCGGTTGGTACGCCCTCTTGAACCGAGAAAAGATCACCGAGCACCAAGAAAAGACCCGCAAGGAGTACGAGGAGAAGATGCGCGCCGAAGCGCAGTTGGCGCGCCACGTCGAAGAGGAAGAGGATCCCGTGCTCGCGGCCTACAACGACCACCTCGCCGAGATCGCGTCGCGTCCGAAGAAGAGGCTCTGGGGACACTGATGGAAATCGCATTCCGGCGGTACCGGATCATGTCCTTCGTCACGGGTTCGACGCTGCTCACGCTGTTCGCGACGCTGCTGCTCCATTACGTCGATTCCACGCTCTGGAAGCATCTGTCGATCTTCGTAAGAATTGACGGCATCGGGCACGGCGCCGTGATGTACCCGCTCTACATGATCGCGAGCTTCAACATGGTGCTGAAGTTTCGCCTGCCGTTCGCGTTGCTCCTACTGATGTTGATCGCCGGATTCTTGCCCGGTGTCGCGTTCTACCTCGAGTACCGGTTGCGACTGCGGCTCTATCCCGAGGGACTGCCCGCGAAATGAGCAGTCCCTGGCTGGAACGGCGCGTGATCGCCTTCGCGCACCAGGGCGGGTCCCACGAAGGACCGTCCTCAACGTTGGCCGCAATTGGCGCCGCGCTCGCCGAGGGTGCGAGCGCGATCGAACTGGACGTCCACGCGAGCGCGGATCGACAGATCGTTGTCTGTCACGATGAGACGGTCGATCGCACGACGAACCATCACGGGGCCATCGCCGAGCTGACGCTGGCGCAGTTGCGCGACATGGACAACGCCTACTGGTGGATCGCCGGTGAGACGGTGACGCCCGAGAGGGAACCATCCGAATACGTCCAACGGGGGAAGGCACCCGCGAATCGAGACTTCGGGATCGTGACACTCGAGGAGGTCGTGGAACGCTTTCCCGGCGTGTTGTTGAACCTGGATTTGAAGCGCACCGACCCCGACGTCGAGCCTTACGAAGAGTTGCTCGCGAACGAGCTACGCCGTTTGGACCGCTTGTCATCGGTCATCGTCAGCTCGTTCCATGACGTCGCGGTGCAGCGGTTCCGTTCACTCGCTCCCGAAGTCGCGACCTCGGCCGCGACGGGGGAGGCGGCGACGTTTTATTTCTCGATGCTCGAGGGCGTGGCGAGCGTGCCGCCGGTGTGCGCCTTTCAGGTGCCCGCCGTCTACGGCGACGTCAAAGTGGTCGACGAGCGCTTCGTCGAGACGGCCCACAAAGCGGGTATCGCGGTCCACGTGTGGACGATCAATGACGCCGCTGTGATGAACGAACTGCTGGACGTCGGCGTGGACGGGCTGATCAGCGACCGACCGACGCGACTGGTCCAGGTCCTACGGGAGCGGGACTGCGCCTGGGACGGGGTCTTGTAAAACGGCCTTAGCCGCGACCGCAGTTCGGCTTCTTACCGTGATTGGCCTTCTTCTTCGCGCGCATCTTGCGCTTCACGGTTCGCTTTGACATAGGTGACAATGTTAGTTGATACGGGGCCCGGTGAGCCAAACGAGGAGGCGATGGTGCAGAACAGTGAGAACACCGTTGGCCAACTCGTGCTCGTCGCGACGCCACTCGGCAATCTCGGCGACATCTCACGACGGGCCCTCGAATTACTCGAGATCGCCGACGTCATCTACTGCGAGGACACGCGTCGCTCGAGCACGCTCTTCAGTGCGCACGCCATCGCGGTCAACGGACGTCTGCGCGCGCTGCACGAACACAACGAAGCGTCGTTGTGCGATCTGATCGTCGCCCAGGTCGCGGGTGGTGCGACCGTCGTGGTGATCAGTGACGCCGGCACGCCGGGCATCAGTGATCCCGGGTCTCGCGTCGTGGCGGCGGTCGCCGCGGCCGGTCTGGTCGTGACGACCGCGCCCGGACCGTCGGCGGTCGTGGCGGCCCTCACGATCAGTGGACTCTCGAGCGAGCGCTTCGCGATGGAGGGCTTCATGCCGCGAAAGGCGGGCGAGCGCGAGGCGTTGTACGCGCAGTGGATGCACGAGCCCCGAACGATCGTCTTCTACGAATCGCCCCAGCGCCTCGCCGCCACGCTGAATGAAATGGCCGCACCATTCGGCGCGCGTCGCGCGTGCGTGGCGCGCGAGATCACCAAACTCCACGAGGAGGTCCTTCGCGGCACCGTCGCTGAGATCGCCAACCTCGTGAACGCCCGCGAGGTCCTCGGAGAGATCGTCGTCGTGCTCGAAGGCAACACGGAGGTGGAGGTCATCGACGACGAGTTGATTCGCGCGGCCCTGCGCGATCAGGTCGACGCGGGGGCGAGTACGCGCGACGCGGTCTCCTTTGTCGCCGAATCACTCGGCGTGGCGCACCGCGTCGTCTATCAGATGGCGCTGGCGCTTCGAGCCGACGACGCCCTCTGATTCATTATCCTTGAGCGATGCCTCGCTTCTATCTCACGACGCCGATTTACTACGCGAACGATGCACCCCACGTCGGGACCGCCTACACGACCGTGAACGCCGACGCCCTGGCGCGCTGGCACCGCTTGATCGGCGACGAGACGAAGTTCCTCACCGGCACCGACGAGCACGGTCAAAAGGTCGCCGACGCTGCGGCGAAGAATGGGCAGTCGCCCCAGGAGTGGACCGACCTCAAATCCCAGCAGTTTCGCGATGCCTGGGCGGCCCTCGACATCCAGTACGACGACTTCATTCGCACGACGGAACCGCGCCACTACGAGAGCGTGCAGAAGTTCCTCACGGCGATCTACGACAACGGCTACATCTACAAGGACACCTATAAGGGTCTGTACTGCGTCAGCTGCGAGGACTACTACACGATTGAGACCAGTGTCGAGGGCAAGTGCCCGATCCATGGTCGCGACCTCATCGAGATGGAAGAGGAGAACTGGTTCTTTCGACTGAGCGCCTTCGAGGAACAGTTGAAGGAGCACTACGCCGCCCACCCCGGTTTCGTGACGCCCGAGACCAAGCGCAACGAGGCGTTGTCCTTCATCAACGGCGGCCTGCGCGACATCTCGATCACCCGCACGTCAATCTCGTGGGGCGTGCCGGTGCCGTGGGACGACGCGCACGTCTTCTACGTTTGGTACGACGCGCTGATCAACTACCTGACGGCGATCGGCTACGGCCGCGACGACGACGAGGTCGCCAAGTGGTGGCCGTGTTCGCACCACCTGATCGGCAAAGAGATCATCCGCTTCCACTGTGTCTGGTGGCCCGCGATGTGCATGGCCGCCGGCATCGGCCCGGTCTCGCACGTGCAGGTGCACGGGTGGCTCCTCTTGGGCGGTCAGAAACTCTCCAAGACCATGGCCTCGGAAGGGGCCGTTCGACTCACCGACATCGCACCGATCGAACTGACCAACGAATTCGGCGTCGATCCGATTCGCTACTACCTGTTGCGCGAAACGGCCCTCGGCAACGACGGCGACTTCTCGCACGAGGGAATCCTCGCGCGCTACAACACCGACCTCGCCAACAACCTGGGCAACCTCGTCGCGCGCGTGACGACCGTGGTCGCCACCAAGTGCGACGGCGTGGCGACGGCGCCGCGTGGGGACTCACCACTACGCGCGCCGGCCGAACTCGCGATCGAAGAGAGCGCCAAGGCGTGGAACGGGTTCGCGCCCCAGAGCGCGCTCGAAGCGACGTGGGGACTCATCGGTGCGACCAACGCCTACCTCGAACAGCTCGCCCCGTGGAAGATGGAACCGGGAGCGGAGTTGAACGCCGTGATGGGCGACGCCCTCGAAGCGATTCGACTCGTCGCCATTCTCTCCACGCCCGCGATGCCCAAGGTCTGTGAAGAGATTTGGCGACGCATCGGCCTGAGCGGCGCGCCGAGCGACGAGGTATTTTCGGTAAGTGCCATCTGGGGTCAGTACCGCAGCGGTGCGACGATCCAAAAGAGCGAGCCGCTCTTCCCGCGAATGAAGAGCGACGCGTGAGTCACTGGAGCGACGCGCACTGTCACCTCCAAGAGCAATTCCTCGGCGACGAAGAGACCGCGGCGAAGCTCTCTGACACCCTGGCCCGCGCCTACGAAGGCGGCGTCGACCGCGTCGTGGTGATCGGCACCGACGCCACGACCTCGGCCCAGGCCCTCGAGATCACTGGCTTCGAAAGCCCCGTTGCTATCTACGCCACGGTCGGACTGCACCCCCACGACGCCGCCCAGGACATCGATCCGGTCCTCGAACTAGCCCGAAAAGGCCACCCGAAACTGGTGGGAATCGGCGAATGTGGCCTCGATTACTTCTACGAGCACTCACCACGCGCCGACCAGCGCCGGGCCTTCGCCCGCCAGATCGCCCTCGCGCACGAACTGGACCTGGCGCTCGTCATCCACGCGCGCGACGCCTTCGACGACCTCTTTGAATTGCTACGGAGTGAGGGCGTGCCCGAACGCACCGTCGTGCACTGTTTCACCGGCACGCCCGATGACGCGCAGGCCTGTCTCACGCTGGGCTGTGACATCTCGATCTCCGGGGTCGTCACCTTCAAGAACGCTGATCTGCTTCGCGAGGCGGTGCGCGGCGTGCCGTTGGACCGGCTCCACGTCGAGACCGACAGTCCGTTTTTGGCGCCCGTGCCGTATCGAGGGAGGGCCAACGAGCCGGCCTTCGTGACCGTCGTGGGCGAATTCGTGGCCGAACTGCGCGGCGAGAACTTCGTCGAGGTTCGTGAGGCCACGAGTGCGAATACGGCCCGACTTTTCCGGTTGCCGCCAAGGTAAATTACCTCCAATCAGGTGGTTCAATGATTTCTTCGCGGTGAGTTGCCTCGGGACTCTCCCTCTCGTAGCGTTGTGGGCCGGGGGGATTGCCTATACCCCAGTGTTGTGGCGGAGGGTGGAGATCTGAGGGCATCAAACCCGCGGGCGCCGTGGCGTCCGTTGTCGGTACTGATGATGATCGGCGCACTCGTGGCGTCCGCGGTGCTCGTCACGTCCGTCACGGCTGACGCCGCATCGCACGCCCGTCGGCACATGCCCGATCTCATCGGCCGCAGTCGAGCTCAGGTCTACGCCGTCATGCGCGCCGACGCGCTCTATTTCGTGACGACCGGACCGGGGAGTGCGAACGGTACCTGGCGAGAGGCCGTCGGACAGTCGCCCAAGCCCGGCACCGTGGTGCCCTGGCACTTCCAGGCGAGGATCCGGGTGTCCACCGCGAACCGGCACGGTGCGCGCCGGGTCCCTCGGCTCGTCGGACTGTCGAGAGCGCGGACGTTTGCCGTCATGAATCGGGTGCAACTGTTCTTTAATACGCGCGGACCAGGGAGTTCGGACCGAAAATGGATCGTCGTCCTGCGCCAGTCGCCGGCCGCCGGGACCCGGGTGAAGTGGCACGCGACGATCACGCTCATCGTCAGTACCCGACGGCCGCAGCACAAGAAGCCGGTTCAAAAACCCGTGACGACGACCACGCTGAAGAAGAAACCCAAGCCGACGTGCACCCCGACCACGACGACGGTGGCGACCACCACTACGTCCGAACCGACCTCGACGACCGTGCCGGGAGCGGCGCCCACGACGACGACTCCGACGCCCACGACGACGACTCCGGCGCCCACGACGACGACCACGATTTGCAAGCCCGTCACCACGACGACGCTGAAGCCCACGAAGAAGAAGCGGGTCAGGTACCGCATCGGCGACGCGACGTGGTATCGCTATATCGCGGGACACTGCGCCACCTGGTACCTGCCGCGCGGCACGCGAGTCACGATCCGAGATCTCGCGACCGGCCGGGTCATCCACTGCATCGCGTCGGACCGCGAAGGGGCCCACGGCAACCGGGTGGTCGACCTCGACACGCAACAGTTCGCCGAACTGGCCCCACTGTCCAAAGGGGTCGTCTTCGTTAAAGTCAGTTGGTGACCCATACCCGCACCGAACTCCGGGCGCTGCTTGACGAACACGGTCTCAAACCCTCGCGCGCCCTGGGTCAGAACTTCGTCGTCGACCCCAACACGGTTCGACGAATCGCGCGTCTCGCCGACGTGGGCGACGGGGACCTCGTGCTCGAGATCGGTGCCGGGCTTGGATCTCTCACGCTGGCCCTCGTCGAAACCGGTGCTGAAGTGCACGCGATGGAAGTCGACCGTTACCTCCTTGAGCCACTGCGCTCGGTCGTCGAGCCGAAGGGCGTCACCGTGCATCACGCCGACGCGCTCAGTGCGGACTACACGGAGATCCTCAACGGGCGCGAAGTCGTCGTCGTGGCCAATCTGCCCTACAACGTCGCTACGCCACTGGTGCTGCACCTCTTGGAGAGCGAGCCGCTGATCCGCCGGATGCTCGTCATGGTGCAAAAGGAGGTGGGCGAGCGCTTCGCCGCACACGCCGGGGACGAGGCGTACGGCGCGGCGTCGCTACGCGTCCAGTACTTCGCTGACGCACGCGTGGTGGGCAAGGTCAGCCCGAACGTCTTCTTGCCCAAGCCCAACGTCGAATCGGCACTGGTATCGATCGTCCGTCGGCCCGAAGTGCGCGTCGATCCAACGATCGTGAGCGAGGCCGATCTCTTCGAAGTCATCAGAACCTCTTTCGGCCAACGACGAAAGATGCTGCGCCGATCGCTCGCCGGGTGGTCGAGCGACGGGGTCTTCGAGCGCGCCGACGTCGCCGAGACGAGACGGCCGGAGGAGTTGACGATCGAAGAGTTCGCGAGATTGGCGGCCGCCAAATGATCGAACTACTCGCTCACGCCAAGCTCACGTGGAACCTCGAGATCATCGGTCGGCGCGAGGACGGCTTTCACGAACTGCGAAGCGAGATGACGACCGTCGGGCTGCATGATGTGCTCTTCGTCGACGACACCACCGATCACTTAGAGATCCTGAATCCCTTCGCCACCGAGGTGGCCACCGACGAGAACAATTTGATCGTACGGGCCCTGCGCCTGGTGGGACGCCGGGCCGGCGTGCGCGTGGAGAAGTCCATCCCGGTCGGCGGCGGCCTCGGCGGCGGCAGTGCCGACGCGGCGGCCATCCTTCGCTGGGCCGGGGGGGTGTCCAACGACGTCGCCGTCACCCTCGGTGGCGACGTGCCGTTCTGTCAGCTCGGAGGACGCGCCCTCGTCGAAGGGGTGGGTGAACGTTTGAGCACCTTGCCCTACGAAGAACGAAACCTTACGCTCATCGTCCCGGACTTCGGCGTCTCGACGGCCGCGTGCTACCGCGCCTACGACGAAATGCGCGCCGACGGCTGGAGTCCCAAGGGGAACAATCATCTGGAAGCGCCGGCCGGACTGGTCGAACCACGACTGGCGACGACCTTGGCGTGGTTGCGTGCCGAGATCGGACCCCAGGTGCGACTGGCCGGATCAGGCTCGTCGATGTTCGTCGAGGGTCACTTGGCCTCGAGCGAGGGTCTTTGGGACATGACCGGTCCCGAGGGCCCTCTCCAGTTGTCCACACTCACTACGACGCCCCGTTAGGCGTTGAAGAAGCTATTTACCGGCGGCGCGACGCTGAAAGCGGGTTCGCTTCAGCATCTTCTTGTGCTTCTTTTTGCGCATGCGCTTACGGCGCTTCTTGATTAGTGATCCCATGGCTCGAACTAACTTAGTCGGTTTTGCGTGGGCGACCAGAAGCCCTCGGTCGAAGTGGAGACTACGCGGGGCCGTTCGTGCGCTCGATTCGCAGCGCCTGACGGGGGCAACCGCGTACGGCCAGGCGAGCCGATTTGAGCAGAGTCAGCTCGGTCATGGACGTGAGCTCTTCGTGAATGATGGGATAGCCCCACTCATCGACTTGGACCAGTTCCGGCGCGAGTTCGTGGCAGTGCCCGAATCCGTCACACAGGATTGGATCCACGCGCAACACGAAGTGATCGGGTTTGCGGTTCATTCCCACACCAGATCCGACTCGTGCTCGAGGGCGGGCACGGTCACCCAGCGGCGCGTCGTCGTCAACGCCGCACAGGGAAAACCGTTCACGTGCTCGTCGATGTGACCAGCGAAGACCCGCAGGGCCGAATCCACGAGTCGCACGACGCCGTCGGGGTGGCGACAGGCGCCGCGTCCTTGGATGACGTCACATCGCTCCTTCAATCGGACGAGGACTCCGTGGGGATCGCGTGCATCGTGCAGCAGCGTTCGCAGGTCCTCGGCGAGCGCGGGCAGCCCGAAGGCGCAGGGACCGCACTGGCGTGAACTCTCATTCGCCATCCATTGCACGACGCGATGCGTCTCGGCGAGCCCGCACGCACCCTTGGGCACCACGACGAGGATGCCGGCCCCGACCGTGGCCCCGAGTGACCTCAGGTCCTCGTTGCAGTACGCGACGTCGAGGTGCTCGCCGGAGAGCCACGCGCCGCCGTAGCCGCCGGTGAGCAGCGCGAGCGGGTCGGGATCGGCGCCGGCCGCGCGCAGTATCGAACGAAGGGGCGTCCCGAGAGCGACCTCGAGGACCGTGGGTCGATGTACCGCGCCCGTCACGGACACCAACGTGCTGCCGGGGCTCGAAGGGGTTCCGAGTTCGCGGAACCAGAGCGCGCCGAATCGATTGATCAGTCCGACGTGGGCACAGGTCTCGGCGTTCACCACCAGCGCGGGGGAGCGTCCGACGTGAAGAACGTTCGGACGTTGCGGCCGGTACTGCGGCATCGTCTCGTTGTCGTTCAGCCAGTGCACGAGCGCCGACTCCTCGCCCGCGACGTAGCGCCACGGCGGTGTGTCCAGGATGAACTCGGGGCCCGTGCCGCGTCGTTCGCGTTCGTGCAGGGCCCGTTGCACGTGGTTCACGATTGCGGAGTCTTTACGCGAGACGCACACCGCCACGCGGCGCGCGCCAATCAAATTCGCTACGCACTGGGCACCGTCGAGGACGAGGTGGGGGTTGGCGGAAAGAAGCGTCCGATCCTTGTGACCGACCGGTTCGCCCTCCATCGCGTTCACGACCACTACTTTGTGATGGCCGCGCTGGTGGCGCAAGAGCTCCACCTTCTTCGACGTCGCGAAACCGGCGCCGCCGCGGCCCATCAGTCCGGACGCCTCGAGTTCGCCGACGAGTGCGGCACCAACCGTCGCGGTACCGAACGTCACTTCGTGTTCGCGAAGGGTGAGCGGCCGGCCCGAGGCGCCCGACATCACGCGCGGCGGTGCGTCCATCGTCATCGTGGTACTCGACTTCGACGATTCGGTTCACCAGGGGACCTCTTCGGCGCAGAAGGCTGCGGCGGCTCGTGGGGCGCGAGTGGCGACAGCGCCGTTCGACCCAATGATCGCGTCGGCCGCTTCAGATAGCGCCACAGTGCGGTGGCCACTACGACGCTCGCGCAACTGATGACGACGGCGAGTCCGATGCCCGAGCGAGCGTCGGTGCCAGTGAGGAAACCGTGCACGATCGCCGCCACGACGGCCAACCAGCTGAACCAATGGATGAATCGCCACGATCCGTTGGCGATACGGCCTTCATCAGACTCGACGCCCACACCGCCAGGATCAGGTCGAAGGCCACCGCCCCAAGGGCGACGTCGAGACGCTTATACGACGAGGTCATGGGGATGACGGCCGACAGCCAACCCGTGGGCACATAGCTGTCGAGGACCGTGGTGAGGATGTGCAGAACGAGGAAGGCCACCGCCACCATCGACACCGATCGGTGCAGTTCATTGAGTTCGAAACGACCGACGTTGGTCCCGCCCACGCGATTGGAGACGAAGGCGCCCAGACAGACGACGACCGTGAAGAGGACCAGAGCGACGAGACCGGTGGCCCTCGTCGTGTACCAGAGGTAGGGCGAGGTGAGAGCGATCATCGCGCCTCGTCGTGGGGCCAGCCGCCGACGAATTCGAGCGAACCGTCACGGCGAACGAGACGCGCCGACCAGCCGGCCTGAGCGATGTGATAACTGGCGTCTTCGTTCCAGAGCAGGGCCGCCGTGGCAAATGAGTTGGCGAGCACGCAGTCACTCGCACTCACCGTCGCCGTGGTGTAGAGACCCTGAGCGCAACGCCCCGTGCGCGGATCGACGATGTGGTTGACGGTGCGCTCACCAACACGCCAGGTCCGCGACGCCGTCGACGACGTCGCGATTCCGCCGTGGCGAAGGGTGATGCGTGGCTCGCTCCCGTGGAGAACGAGCGCGTCGCTCACGGCGATCGCCCAGGGCCCCTGCGGTCCTTCGCCGCGAACGGCGACGTCGCCGCCGAGTTCGACGACCACGCCACCGGAGTGCGCGACGTCATCGGCGACCAGGTCCACGACGAGCGCCTTGGCGCTCGCTCCGAGATCGAGCTGACATGGCGGGTCCAGCGAGACGGTGTGCTCGTCGAGGTCGAGATGGATTGACGCCGGTCCCATCGAGGGCACCGCAGCGTGCGGGTGAATTGGATCACCAGTGGCGAGTTCGTCGAAGTCCCGGTCGTAGCCGAGGGCGAGCAACGCCGGCAGGACCGTCGGGTCCACCAAGGCGCCGGTGACGTCGGCGGCGCGTAGTGCCGCCTCGAGCGCCAACTCCAAAGTGGAACTGATCGCCACCGTCGCGCCGTGGCTGTCGTTGAGCCGCGAGAGTTCGGAGTCGTCGCGGAAGCGATTGCACGACGCGTCCACGGCGTCCAACCAGTACCAGAGTCGCTTCGTGGCGTCGTCCATCTGCGCGTCGTGCTCGGTGCTGAGCGTTCCCGTGAGACCCCAGATCTCGAACTTCATCATCGTCCTAGTAACAGATCACCCGACCGGACGGCGTCGACGAGCAGACCGTCGTCGTCGTGACCGGCGCGGTCGTCGGAGGGGTGTAGACCGTCGTCGGCGCGACCTTCTTCAGCGTGGTGGGGGGCGTGGGAATCGTTCGCGCGGCGGTCGTGGGCGTCGTCTTCGGAACGGTCGTCGTCGCCGTCTCGTGGCGAACGGTGGTGGTCGTTGTCCCATCCGTCGTCGTGGTCGCCCCACTCGTCGTGGGGGGCGTCGTCACCGGCACGGTCGTCGTCGAGTGGGCGGCGCTGGCCGCGTAGCCGACGAAGAGCGCCGAGGTCGCGCACGATCCCAGGAAGATCGCCTGCGTGACGTGCCGTACGCGCGCGAAGCGTCGGTCGCGTTGTTGGGGGGTGCGCTTCGAGGGGGTCATCGATCTCCTTCGTCTTAAATTCTCCCACCTTTGCGTAAGAAGATGAAAGTGAAACCCTAAGAAGCGCCGTAAATTTGACGCAATGTTGGGCCGGTTCTACGGATTGTCATCAATCGGCAACGTAATGGTGAATCGAGCACCACCCAGCGTCGGATCACGATCCACCGAAACCGTGCCCTGGAGTTCGGCGACGACCTGGGCGACGATCGACAGACCGAGACCCGATCCGGGAAGGGCGCGCGCCGACGCCGAACGCCAGAAGCGATCGAAGATGAACGGCTGGTCGGCCTCGGCGATTCCCGGACCGTTATCGCTCACCGAGATCGTGCCGTCGCGCGATTCGACCACGATGCGTCCGCCGCGCGGTGTGAATTTGATGGCGTTGGTGAGCAGATTCGAGATCGCGCGCTCGAGACGATCGCGCCGTCCGAGAACGTTCGATTGCTCGACGTTGACGTCGATCGTGATCTCCTTGATTCGCGCGTAGGTCCGAGCCGTGTCGACGCACTCATCGAGGCAGTCGTCCAGTCGCAAAGTTTCGACCGGGCCCTCACTACGCTCGCCGCGTGAGAGTTCGCCGAGGTCGGTCACCAGAGCGGCCAGTTCGTCAACCTGCGTGACCATGTCGTCGGTCAGTTGACGAAGATCGTCGGGATTCAACTCCTGGGCGCGACTCAGGACCTGCGCGTTGGTGCGCAACGAGGTGAGGGGAGTGCGCAATTCGTGACTGGCGTCCAGGACCAACTGGCGTTGCAGGATCTGACTACTTTCCACGGACGAGAGCAATCGGTTGAACACGCGTCGAAGTCGACCGAGTTCGTCCTCGTCGCCCTCGGTGAGGCGATACCCGAGGTCGTTCGTCTCGGCGACCGTCTCGATCTCGTTCGTGACCTCCTCGAGTGGTCGAAGCGCGGTTCGCGCGAGGAACAGACCGAGTCCGAGGGCGAGCAAGAGTCCGCCAATCGCGACGAAGGTGAGGGTGCGAATGAGGTTGCGCAACTCATTGACTTGACCGTCGATGTCCGTGATGAACAGTTCGGCCGACGTCGTCTTGATCAGACACTCGTTTCCGCCGGCGCACGCCTCGATTGAATTGGCCGCGATGGGCACGATGAGCTCGCGGTAGTTGTGCGACCCGATGGCGACGGTGCGATAGACCTGTTTGCTCTTGCCCTGGGCGACGGCGAGGACCGTCGGGTCGATGAGACCCGTCGACGAGGGAATCGTCTGACCGCTCGGCCGCACGAGGAACGCACCGAAGAGCACGTCGTGGCCGCCGCCCATCTGAGCCGCCTCGCCGTTGAGAGACACATCGACCGAGTTGATCAACGAATTGCGTGTCGTCAAGAAGGAGGCGAAGCAGGCGAGGATGACGGCGATGGCCGCGGCCGCGACCGTCGCGGTGATGACGCGCGATCGAAAGGTCACGTGGTGCGAAGCGCGTAACCCACGCCGCGCACCGTCTGGATGAGGCGCACTTCGTTGGCCTCTTCGAGCTTGCGGCGAAGATAGCCAATGTAGACCGCGAGGGAGTTGGTCCCGGAGTCGAAGGTGTAGCCCCAGACAAGGTCCAGGATTTGATCACGGGTCAGGACTTGGCGCGGGTGGTGCAAGAACAGTTCCAACAGGTCGAACTCGATCTTGGTGAGTTCGACCGACCTCGCGCCGCGGTGCACCTCGCGGGTCTGGGGATTGAGCGATAGGTCCTCGAAGCGCAACATCGCGCCGTCGCCCTCAATCAGATTGTGACGGCGCAGCAGGGCGCGAAGACGGGCCAGCAGTTCGGCCAGGTCGAAGGGCTTGACGAGGTAGTCGTCGGCGCCGACGTCAAGCCCGGCCACGCGGTCGTTCACGGCGTCGCGCGCCGTCAGCATCAGAATCGGCGTCGAGTCACCGGAGCGACGAATACGACGACAGATCTCAAGCCCGTCGATGTCGGGGAGTTGCAGGTCGAGCACGATGGCGTCGGGCGCGCGTAGTTGAATCGATTTGAGGGCACTCACGCCGTCCTCGAACAGTTCGACGTCGTAGTTCTCCATGCGCAGGGCCCGTCCGAGGGCACTACGAATCGCTGCGTCGTCGTCGACGATCGCGATGTAGGAGTTCGATGATGGGGCGGTGGTCACCACGCGGCTTTCTCAGATCGGTAGTACAGGCTCTAGTGTTGCTGGTTGGTGTTAAGCGTCTTCAGACATTCGCTAAGAATCTCCGAAGATTGTCCGGGCATCAGTATTGGCGGGTAGTTCAATCGGCAGAACGACGGACTTTGAATCCGTAGGTTGGAGGTTCGAGCCCTCCCCCGCCAGCTAAATCACCCCCAGTGCGTGATGCTCGAGGAGTGCGGCCAGGACCAGTGGCTGATCACCCTGGACCGAATGACCGGAATCGGCGACGTGCACGATCGTCGCGCTGGGTTGGCGTCGTAGGAACTCGGCTTCGTCGTCATCGTCGACCACCGAGCCCGGTCCCATCGCGCGTATCAACGTCACCGGCATCGACAACTCCGAGAGTTTCTCCCAGAGGTCGCCCACCGCGGGCGCTTGGAGTTCGGACTTTCCGTGTTGCTGGTGTCGCCACACCCACGAACCGTCGGCGCGCTGCAGCGCGTTGTGCATGATGCCGCGACGCAGCGACGACTCGGAGCGCGTCGGATTGTGCTGCTTCGTTCGCTCCAGCAACGCGTCGAAGTCGTCGAAGGACGTCGGGCCGTTCACGAAGTCGGTGATGTGACGCGCCTTGTCGGCGTTGACGCCCGGCGTGATGTCGATGAGGACCAACGCGCTGACGAGGTCCGGTCGATCGTGCGCCACGAGCAACGCCGTCAGGCCACCGAGCGACATCCCGACGAGCGGACGCGGCGGCGTGATGAGTTGTTCGAGGGCGCGCGCCACGTCGAGGGCGTGACTCGCGATCGCCGAGGCCGGGTAGATCGAGGGATCGGAATGTCCGTGACCGGGCAGATCGAGAGCGAGCAGTGAGTGCGGCGAGAGGGCGAGGGCGACCGTGTCGTAGGTGTGGGCGTTCTGTGCGCCGCCGTGCAGCAACGTCAACTCCGGTTCTCCGTCACCCCAACGCAGACCGCTGAGTTGGCGAAGTCCGTCGACGGCCACGAAGAATCGTCGAACGATCGGCACCGTCGATTCAATATTCCATTCGTCCATGTTCTCGTGGAAGTAGGAGAACTCGTCGTACGAAGAATCGCTCATGGTTGGAATCGTAGAAGGAAACCGACAAAGATAGGGGGGTGAGCCGCCCAACCTGTGTCGTCGTCCTCGCCGCGGGCGAAGGCACGAGGATGAAGTCAACGCGTCCCAAGCCGCTCCATCACCTCTGCGGTCGTCCAATGGTCCTCTACGTGCTCGACGCCGCAGCCCAGGAAGACGTGCGTGCGACGGTCGTCGTCGTCGGGCACGGCGCCACGTGGGTCGAAAAGGCGTTGACCGAACGCGCCCGCGCCGACGCGAATCTGGTGTTCGTCGAGCAGAGCGAACAACTGGGCACCGGTCACGCGGTCTCGGTCGCGCTGCCGACCATCGACGACGAACTGGGCACCAGCGACGGCGACGTCCTGATCCTGCCCGGCGACACGCCACTCCTTCGTCCGAGCACGATCGCTCGGCTGCTCGACGTGCACCGCGAGTCACAAGCGGCGTTGACCGTCTTGACGGCTGAAGTCGAGGACCCGTCGGGCTACGGGCGCATCGTGCACGCGAAGAACGGTGCGATCGCTCGCATCGTCGAAGAGCGCGACGCCAACGCCGATGAGCGCTCGATCACCGAGATCAACACGTCGATCATGGTGGTGCGCGCGAGCCTCCTCGGTCCGGCGCTTCGCCGCGTCGGTCGACAGAACGCGAAGAACGAGTACTACCTGACCGACCTGATCGCCGTATTGCACGAAACCGGTCACGTCACCCAGGCGCTTCTGTTGGAGGACTCCAGCGAGGCGGCCGGCGTGAACGACCTGGTGCAGCTGGCCGGAGCCGAGTCGGTGCTGCGCGGACGGATCAACGAGAAGTGGCTTCACCGCGGCGTCGTGATCTGGAGTCCGCTCAACACCTACGTCGACGCCGAAGTGGAGTTGGCCCCCGAGGTTTCCCTACTGCCCGGCACGGTCTTGAAGGGTCACTGCGTCATCGAACGTGGTGCACGTATCGGTCCCAACGCCATCTTGAACGACGTCTTCGTCGGGGAAGGCGCCCAGGTGGCGACGGTCGAGGCCACCAATGCGCGTATTGGCGCCGAGGCTCGTGTCGATTCATTCGTCGTGCTCGCGCCCGGGGCCGTCATCGCCTCTGGTGAGGTCGTGACGCCTTTCTCCTACCGCACCCCTTAAACGACCGCTCTCAAACCTGTACGCTGGCGCCGTGGAGACACTCGCCAAACGCCGCCTCGTGATGGTGACGGGGCGCTGTCATCCGGCCCTCGCGATGGACATCGCCGACAAGCTGGGCATCTCACTCACCGAGGCCAATCTGCGCGAGTTCGCCGACGGCGAGATCCACTGCCGCTTCGACGAGTCGATCCGCGGCGCGCACGTGTTCATCGTCCAGACGCACGCGACCCCGGTCAATGACGCCGTCATGGAGCAACTCATCATGATCGACGCCGCCAAGCGCGCCTCGGCGAAAAGCATTACCGCGGTCATCCCGAACTACGGCTACGCCCGTCAGGACCGCAAGTCGGCCGGGCGCGAACCGATCACGGCCAAGCTGATCGCCGACATGCTCCAGGCCGCCGGCGCCAGTCGAGTGCTCTCGGTCGACTTCCATTCCGGTCAGATCCAGGGATTCTTCAACATCCCGGTCGACCACCTGGTCGCCGCGCCGGTCTTCGAGGAGTACCTCAAGGCCAACGCCGAGAACCCGCACGACCTGGTCGTCGTGGCCCCGGACGCCGGTCGCGTCAAGGTCGCCGAGCGCTACGCCCAGCACCTGGGCTGTGACCTCGCGCTGGTCCATAAGACGCGCCCGCGCGGACAGGCGAATATCGCCGAAGCGCGCCACATCGTCGGTGACGTGAACGGCCGCCACTGCGTGCTGATCGACGACATGATCGACACCGCCGGCACGATTGTTGCGGCCTGTGATCTCTTGAAGGCCCACGGCGCCGAGGAGATCTGGGTGATGGCGACCCACGCGGTCTTCTCCCCGCCGGCCGTTGACCGCCTCTTCAACGCCCCGATCAGTCGCGTCATCGTCACCGACACGCTGCCCCTCGGTCCCGAGCGGCGATTCGAGAACTTAGAGATCCTCTCCATCGCGACCATCGTCGCCAACGCGATATCGGCGATTTTCGAGGACGCCTCGGTGTCGGACATCTTCGGCGGCGAGAACCTGCTCTGACCCAGGGGACCTCGAGCGAGGTCCGCTAGACTATCTATCCTGTGCGCGCCGCCTTTGCGCCAGCCACTCGATAGGAGTTTCGATGCCACACGCCACTTTGAACGCGACCGCTGTCCGGGGGAAGGGCTCTCGCAACGCCCGTCGTCTGCGCCTGGCCGGCTCGATTCCGGCCGTCGTCTACGGCGAGGGCGTGGAGCCGCTGCCGATCGCGGTCGAGGCCAAGTCGTTTCGCACCGCGGTCTCGGGCGATCAGGGCATCAACTCCCTGATTGAACTCGACGCCGACGGGAAGAAGTTCCTCGTCATGGCCCGTGACATCCAGCGCCACCCCGTGCGCGGGACCGTGGCTCACGTGGACTTCCAGGTCGTCGACCCGAACCAGCCCGTCGTGGTCGAGGTTCCGCTGCACATGATCGGCGACGCCGTCGAAGTGCGACACGCCGACTGGGAAGTCGACCAGCAGATGTTCTCCATTGAAGTGCGCAGCCGTCCCGACCAGATCCCCACGCACGTCGACGTCGACATCTCCGAACTCAAGGTCGGCGGCACGATCCGTGTCGAGGAGCTCGCGTTGCCCAAGGGCGTCGAGCCCGCGGGCGACCCGAGCGTTTCGGTCGTGACGTCTCGTCCCGGTCGCACCACGGCACCCGTGAAGGTGGCCGCGGAGACCGAAATCGCGGAATAGTTCGTCGTGGCGCTCCGGCGCTTTCGCGAACACGACCGACGCGGGAGTGCGAGCACTCTGGTCATTCTCGGACTGGCCAATCCCGGTTCTGAGTACGAAGGGTCGCGACACAACGTCGGCGGTGACGCCGTACGCGTCGTGGCCGAGCGCCGTGGCGTGCGACTCGTTCACGAAAGTCGCCAGCGCGCCCTGAGTGCCACGGTTCCCACGCCACGCGGACCGGTCACCCTGGCCGTGCCGACCACGTTCATGAACGAGTCCGGTGCCGCGTTAGCGCCGTTGCTGAAGCGAACGTCACTCGAGGACCTCGCGCGACTTATCGTCGCGCACGACGAGTTGGACCTCGAACCGGGGCGACTGCAACTCAAGTTCGGCGGCGGACTCGCGGGACACAATGGACTGCGCTCGATCGCCAAGACGCTGGGCACCAACGACTTCTCGCGACTGCGAATCGGGATCGGCAAGCCGCCGACGAAGGAGCAGGGTGCCGACTACGTACTGCAGCGCCCGACGGGCGCGAGGAAGCTCGCGATGGCCGAGTTCGTCGCGGCGGCCGCGGACGCCATCGAGACGCTGCTGGATTTTGAATTCGAGGATGCCCAACAACGCGTCAACCGCTCGTGACTGAGGCGACGGGCCTGCGTCGGGTCCTCGAGCGAGTGGCGCCAGCGATTCGAGCGGACAATGCGCGCGGCACCTTCTCGCCGAGTTCCTTCGCGACGCCGCTCTCCGTCGCCGCCTACGCGCTCGAGAACGGCTTCACGATTTGTGTCACGGCGACGTCGAATGAGGCCGAAGCCTTGCGAGATTCCGTCGCCGCGCTCCTCGGTCCCGAAGAAGAAGTCGCCCTGTGGCCGGGCTGGGATACGCACCCGCTCGAGCGCGTCAGTCCGGACAATCAGACGATGGCGACCAGGGCTTTGTTGCGCTGGCGTATCGCGGAGGGCAACGCGCCGAAGATCATCATCGCGTCGGCCCGTTCGATCGCGCAGGTCCTTTCGCCGGGAGACGTCATCGCGCCACTGATCGTTCGACGGGGGAGCGAACTTGACCGTGACGAGTTCATTGCGTCGCTCGCGCGATGCGGTTATCGCCGTGAGAGCCTGGTCGAGCACCGCGCCGAATTCGCCGTTCGCGGCGGCATCGTCGACCTCTGGCCGGCGCAGGGACACGAGCCGATTCGGCTCGACTTCTTCGGTGACGAAGTCGAGCGACTGACGTCCTTCGACATCGCCAACCAACGCTCGCAGCACGACCTCGACGAGGCCGTCGTGGCACCGGCGCGCGAATGGCTCTTGAGTGAACCAGCGCGTCGCAACGCCGAGCGCATGATCGACGGTATGCCGTGGGGTCGGGCCACGTTCGACCGACTCGCGACCGGCCAACTCTTCGACGGCATGGAGGGCTGGATGCCGCTCTTCATTGACGAGCCGCGCACGCTGCTTGACGAAGTAGCGGGAGCGACGGTACTCGTGGTCGAACCCGATCGAGTGCAGAGTCGACTGGCCGACCTGCTCGATGAAGAACGCGAGTTGACCGACGCGGTCGCCGCCACCTGGCAAGCGACGTCGCAGATTCCACTGTTGCATCGCGATTGGTCAAGGGTTCTCGAAGGCCGTATCGACGTCGCGTTGGACGCGTCGCTCGCCGGATCAGCTGGTTCGCTCAATCTCACCTCACCGCCCATCGTCCAGGGCGACGCCGCGCGCATCGCCGCGCACGTTCGCGGGTGGTCGACGACGCGGCGCGGCGTCGTACTCACGTCCAACGCCGCCGCCGTTGAGCGAATGGCCGATCAACTTCGCGGCGAAGGTTTGGAAGTCTCGACCGACGCCACCAAGGTGCTCGACGTGCGGATCAGCGTGCTCGAGAGCTCGTTGGCGTCGGGCTTCAGCATCGACGACCCCGAGATCGTGGTGTGGAGCGAGAGTGACCTCACCGGGCGGCGGAGCGTCCACCGCGTCGCGCGAACGCGCACGCGCAACGTCGACGGATTCTTCGACGACCTCGCCGTCGGCAGTCTGGTGGTGCATCGTCAACACGGTGTCGCGCGGTTCTCCGGAACGACGACGAGGGCGATCAACGGCACGACGCGTGACTATTTGATCCTGGAGTTCAAGGACGGGCGCAGTTACTGGCCGACCGAGATGATCGACGCTTTGACGCCGTACTCCGGTGGCGAGCATCCCGCGCTCTCGCGCATGGGCGGTGCCGAGTGGCAAAAGACCCGCGCCAAGGCGAGGGCCGCGGCGTTCCTGGTGGCCCAAGAGTTGGTCGATCTCTATCGACAGCGCACCGTCGCCGTGGGCCACGCGTTCGGTGCTGACACCGAATGGCAGCGCGAGATGGAGGACCTCTTTCCCTTCACGCTCACGGCCGATCAAGCCCAGGCGATCGAGGACGTCAAGGCCGACATGGAACTGCCTCGCCCGATGGACCGACTGGTCTGCGCCGACGTGGGCTTCGGCAAGACCGAGGTCGCGATTCGCGCGGTCTTCAAAGCGGTCCAGGACGGCAAACAGGCGGCGTTGCTGGTCCCGACGACGTTGCTCGCCAGCCAACACTTCGCGACGTTCAGTGACCGCTTCGCCGGATTCCCCGTGAAGGTGGCCATGCTCAGTCGCTTCGTCGACGACGCCGAGAGCAAGGAGACGATGGCCGGGCTGAGGGACGGCAGCGTGGACGTCGTCATCGGCACGCACCGACTGTTGTCCCAGAACGTCGGATTCAAGGACCTCGGTCTGCTGGTCGTCGACGAGGAGCAGCGATTCGGCGTGACGCACAAGGAGGCGATCAAGTCCCGTTCCATCGGCGTCGACGTCCTGACCTTGAGCGCCAGCCCAATACCGCGAACCCTCGAGATGGCCTTCGTCGGAATTCGCGACCTGTCGATGATCACGACGCCGCCGGCCGATCGACGACCGATCCTCACGCACGTTGGTGAGTTCAACGAGGCGGCCGTGGTCGAGGCGATGCGACGCGAGCTGTTGCGCGAAGGCCAGGTCTTTTTCGTCCATAACCGCGTCTCGGACATCGACCAGGTGGCGCGACGACTGGGCCAGCTCGTGCCCGACGCGCGCATCGCGATCGCCCACGGACAGATGGACGAGGGCACGCTCGAGCGGGTGATGATCGACTTCTGGCAGGGTCGTTTCGACGTGCTCGTATGCACCACGATCGTCGAATCGGGAATCGACCTGCCGTCAGTGAATACGCTCATCGTGGACCGCGCCGAACGACTCGGCCTCGGACAGTTACACCAGTTGCGCGGGCGCGTCGGTCGCAGTGGCCAGCGCGCCTACGCCTATCTCTTCCACCCGGCCGATCAAGTCCTCTCCGAGACCGCGTACGAGCGACTCCGAACGATCGGCGACAACACCGCGCTGGGCAGTGGCTTCAAGATCGCCATGCGCGACCTCGAGATCCGCGGCGCCGGCAACCTGCTCGGCCACGACCAGTCGGGTCCGGTCGCGGCCGTGGGCTACGACCTCTACGTGCAGTTGGTCGCCGAGGCGGTGGCCGACGCGAAGGGATTCGTCGTGCCCGAGGTCGTGCAGATCACTCTCGACGTGCCCGGTGAAGCCCACCTGCCCAAGAACTACGTCGAGGCCGACGACGCGCGCCTCGAGGCCTATCGTCGATTGGTGGGCGTGGCCACGATGGACGAACTACACGACCTTCGCGACGAGTGGCTCGACCGCTACGGGCCACTGCCCGCACCGGCGAAGGGTCTGCTCGAACTGGGCGAATTGCGCCTCGAGTGCATCGAACACGGCGTTCGTTCGGTCGTCGTGCTGCCCGCTCGGGTCGGCGTCCGCACCAAGCCCGTCGTCAAGATCTCGCCGCTCGAACTGTCGCTCAGCCAACAGATGCGGGTTCGTCGAACCCTGGGATCACGGGCCTACGACGAAGGGACCAAAGAGCTGCGCGTGGAGGTGTCGAACGAGGGATCCACGCCACACGCGCTGCTCGAGATGCTGCGTTCCCTGGTCGCGGTGGCCGAAGAGGCCAACGCCTGATTCAGTAGGCTGAATCAGTGCGCCGTCTCGTAGCTCTGTTGGTCATCGCTCTACTCGGGGCCACGCTCTACGGCCTGAGCAACAACTCGTCGGGCATCTCGGTCAACGGATCGACAGTCTCGAGTTCGACCTTTCGAAACGAACTGGCGGCGATCTCTTCGAACGCGACGCTGAAGTGTTACGTCACGGCGTTGGACACGGCCGGTTTCGCTCCCGGAGCGGGCGGTTCGTCGATGAACGCCAGTGGTGCCGCGGCCTGGGCCAATCTGCGCGTCGAGGGCCTGGCCCTTGATCAGTACGCCAAGCATTCGTTGAAGTTTCATCCCGACGCGGCGACCCTGGCCAAGGCCCAAGGGTCGCTCGAGAGTGAGTTGAGCGCCGCGGGGGCCAGCCAGAGCACGCCGTGCACCGGGACTTCAGCGCAGGTGCTTGCCGAAATGCCGGCCGAGATGCGCAGCTTCGAGATTGCGTCCCAAGCGGCGTCGCTTGACATCGTCACGAAGCTCGACACGACGGTCCCGCTGACGTTGGCGTCGATGAAGCAGTACTACACCACGCACACGCAGAACTACGACACGATCTGTGTGAGGGTCGCCTGGGTCGATCCGACGCAAGTGACGGCGTTCGACGAGGCCGAGGTGCAGGGGATGAGCGTCGCGGCACTCGCGAAGAAGTTCTCGGCCGACCCGTCGGGCGCGAAGGGCGGGGCGTACGGCTGCTTTGGACCGTCGAGCAATTCCTACAGTGGTGTGCGCAGCGCAACGGCGTCGACGCCACTCAACACCTTCCCCACGACGCCCGAGCAGACCACGTACAACAATGCTGAAGCCGCCTTGTTCGTCGCGCCCACCAAGCGCACGCCGACGCCGTTCGCGCAAGCCGAGAGTGCTGTCTTGAGTGATCTCGAGAACGCGAACGCCACGGCGGCCAACACCGAGAAGGAGAGCATCCTCGACTACGCGTACTCGGCAGTCGCGATCGACCCCTCGATTGGCCGTTGGGGACTCGCCACGACTGGCCCGGATGTCTTCGCGCCGGCCACGCCTTCGAGCGGCGTCGTCGGTGCAGCGACGATCACGGCGCTGGGCGCTGGCGCGTCAACTTATAAGTGAAGCCGGTCGTTCGAGTCGTTGGACTGGGTCCCGGTGACGCCGATCTCATAACTCGCCGAACCTTCGATTTGTTGCGTGAAGCGCCCGTCGTTCGACTCAGAACCCGCGTCCACCCAGCGGCGGCGGCATTTCTCGACGTCGCGAGTTACGACGATTTTTATTACCGCGCGGCGTCGTTCGAAGAGCTCTACGCGGCCATCGTGGCCGACCTCATCGAACTGGCGCGAAACGCTCCGGGTGGCGAAGTCGTCTACGCCGTGCCCGGGTCGCCGGTCGTGGCGGAGCGAACCGTTGAACTCTTAGTGGCCACACCGCACGTCACGACCGTGCTCGAACCGGCGGTGTCGGTCATCGACGTCGCGTGCGCCGCGCTCGGCCGAGATCCGATGGCGAGTGGCCTGCGCGTTATCGACGCCCTCGCCAACGTCGAACCGCTTCGGGGGCCCGGACCCTTGCTGGTCTTGCAAACGTACTCAACGGAGATCTTGGCGAGCGTGGCCGATCGACTCCCGAAGTCCACCGTCGTCACGGTGTTGCATCACGTCGGGTTGAGCGACGAAGCAATAGTCGAACTGTCGGCGGGGGAGTTGGTCTCCTTTGGGGACGTCGACCATTTGACGTCACTCTGGATCGAAAGCCTCCGAACCGCCGGTGGGGCCATGGACGACCTCGTGGCCCTCATGCGTCGATTGCGGGCCGAGTGTCCGTGGGACCAGGAGCAGACCCACGCGTCACTGACGCGACACTTGCTGGAAGAGTCGTATGAGACGCTGGACGCTCTGGAAGCGTTCGTGCGCGTCGAGGACAGCGCCGACGGCGACGAGGCCGCCCACGTCGAAGAAGAGCTCGGCGATTTGTTATTTCAAATCGTCTTTCACGCCGAGCTCGGTGACGAAGAGGAGATCTTCACTCTCGCCACCATCGCCGACGCGGTGCGCGACAAGTTGATCGGTCGACACCCACACGTCTTCGGTGACGTGCACGTGAACGATTCGAATGACGTCGCGGCGCGCTGGGAGATTCTGAAACGCGACGAAAAGGGTCGCGAGAGCGTCACCGACGGCATCGCGTGGCAGCTACCGGCGCTGGTTCTCTATACGAAACTGCTCCGCAAGGCCTCGCTAGTCGAACTTCGTCGCGAGGGCGAAGACTCGCGCGCGAGCGCACTCGACGCGGTGCGGTCGCTGTCGTTGGGCCGCGACGTCGCGGAGGACGCGCAGTCCTCTTCGAACGTCGATAGATCGTGGGGTGACGCGATCGTGGCGCTCGTGGAGTTGGCGCAGTGGGCCGGCGTCGACCTCGAAGGAGTACTTCGTGAACGTGCGCGACGGTTGCGTGACGAGATACGCAACGTCGAGGCGCTTCCTCCAGAGTGAAATCGGTCGCATAGTAACCTGTATGTCAAAACCAAGAGGAGAAACGCAATGAGCGCGATCGAAATTGTTCTGGGACGCCAAATCCTTGACTCGAGAGGCAATCCGACCGTCGAAGTCGACGTCCATCTCGAATCGGGCGCGTCGGGACGCGCCGTCTCACCGTCGGGCGCCTCGACCGGGATTCACGAGGCCGTGGAACTGCGAGACGGCGGCGAGGCGTGGGGCGGCAAGGGCGTGCAGAACGCCGTTGATTACGTGAACGGCGAGATCAGCGACCTGCTCGAAGGCTTCGACGCCCACGACCAGCGCGCGGTGGACTTCGCCATGATCGACCTCGACGGCACGCCGAATAAGGCCCGTCTCGGCGCGAACGCGATCCTCGCTGTGTCATTGGCGACCGCGAAGGCGGCCGCGATGGAGAGCGACCGACCACTCTTCCAGTACCTCGGTGGCGTGAACGCCCACGTCCTGCCGGTGCCGATGATGAACGTGGTGAACGGCGGCGCGCACGCGAAGAACTCCATCGACTTCCAGGAGTACATGGTCATGCCGATCGGCGCGGCGACGTTCTCCGAAGCCCTGCAGTGGGGCGCCGAGACCTACCACGCGTTGAAGAGCCTCCTCGCCAAGCGCGGACTCTCGACGCTCGTCGGTGACGAAGGCGGCTTCGGACCCGACCTCCCGGACAACGAGACCGCGGTGAAGGTGCTCGTCGAAGCGATCGAATCGACCGGTCGCACGCCGGGACGCGACATCGCCATCGCACTCGACCCGGCGGCGTCAGAGTTCTACCGCGACGGCGCCTATCACCTCGACGGCGAAGGTCGCGTCCTCTCCAGTGAAGAGATGGTCGACTATTGGGCCGACCTCGTGGATCGTTATCCGATCGTCTCGCTCGAAGACGGCATGGCCGAAGAGGACTGGGACGGCTGGGTCTCGTTGACCAAGCGACTTGGTGAAAAGCTACAGCTCGTCGGTGACGACAACTTCGTGACGAACACGACGCTGCTCCAGAAGGGAATCGATCTCGGCGTGGCCAACTCGATTCTCATCAAGTTGAATCAGATCGGAACGTTGAGTGAAACGTTCGACACCGTGCGTTTAGCAATCGAAAATCGTTACAGCGTTGTGATTTCGCACCGTTCCGGCGAAACCGAAGACACCACCATCGCTGACTTCGCCGTCGCGACAAACGCCGGACAGATAAAAAGTGGTGCACCGGCACGTACGGAGCGAGTAGCCAAGTACAATCAGTTGCTGAGACTTGAGGAACAACTCGGGGATCAGGCCCGTTTTCTTGGTGCAACGTCTTTGTCGGGGGCGGCAGGTGTCAGCTTCAAATAGCTTCGTAACTCGTGATCGCAACCACTGGATGGTGCCCCTCGCCGTCGTGACGGCGATCGTGATGCTCGTCGGTTGGTTCCCGTTGACTTCGATCTGGCACCAGCAGAGCGAACTCAACACGACGATCGCGCAGATCAACGCGATCAAGAGTCAACAGCGCGCCCTCACGCTCCAGGCGAAGTCCATCGACTCGAAATCGGCGGCGATACTGCTCGCTCGAGAGCAGTATCAACTCGTCTCGCCGGGTCAGAGCCTGATCCAGGTGCTGCCGGGTATGGGGCCGGGCAGCGTCGATCAAAGTACTGGCGACCCCGGACTGCAGCCGCTCGTCTCACCGTCGTCGGTCTCGTCGCTGGTGGCCGCGAATTCTCCGACGACGTCGAAGCACCACTCGTCGGTGAAAGCATTTCTCTCGCGCCTCGTGCGCACCGTTGAGTTCTGGCGTTGAGTTTTCGCGACGCGTCGCTCGCCGATATCACCGTCGTCGAGCAGTACCTTGGTCGGCCACTCTCGGGGCGGTGCGCCGTCGTCGTGCGACGACTCGACGGTCGACCAGTGGTCATCGAAAACGAGCCGCACCTTCGCGACGGAACGCCGATGCCGACGCTCTTCTGGCTGGTCGATCCGGATCTCCACGACGCCGTGAGTCGAATTGAAGGAAACGGGGGAGTCCACCGATTCGAAGACCTCGTCGACAGCGACGCGCTGAGAAAAACTCACGAGGAGTACGCCGAGCGGCGACGCCTCGCCACCGTGCGCACCGATGGTGCACGGGCCAGCGGGGGCGTCGGTGGCACGCGCGAAGGCGTGAAGTGCCTGCACGCTCACCTCGCCAACTATCTCGTCGGTGCGAGTGATGCCGTTGGTGAACTCGTGGCGCACGAAGTGGACCTGCCCGAATTGTCGATTGAAGATGTCCGTGCCTGAATCCGTCGCGGCGCTGGACTGTGGCAGCAACTCAACCCGACTGTTGATCGTGAACGAGCGCAACGAGACACTTCGTCGAGAGGCGCGGATCACGCGTCTTAGCCAAGGAGTCGACGCGACGAGGACGCTGTTGCCCGAAGCGCTGCAGCGTTCCTACGACGTCTTGAGCGAGTACCGCTCGTTCATGGACGAGGCCGGTGTCGATCGCGGACTGCTCGTCGCGACCTCGGCCGTTCGCGACGCCGTCAACGGCGGCGAGTTTCTTGATGAGGCGCGTCGACGAACGCGCGTCGACGTGCGCATTCTCGACGGCAACGAAGAGGCGACGTTTTCCTACGTCGGTGCGACGTCAGGACTTCCCCCGGACGATCGATCGACAGTGATCGTGGACGTCGGCGGAGGTTCAACCGAGCTGGCGGTCGAGATCGCCGGCGTCCTGGAGAGCTATTCGATGCAGTTGGGGTGCGTACGAGTGACTGAGCGAGCACTCGGCAAAGGTGTCGTGAGTGCCGCGAGTGACCGCGCCGCTCGCGCAATGATCGAAACCGAACTCGATCGCGCCTGGAGCGAGGTACCGGACTTCGCCCAGCTCGTTGGGAACGTCCGTCTCGTGGGACTGGCCGGCTCGGTCTCGACGCTGGCCCAACTCGACGCCGGGCTCGACACGTACGACCGCGACGCCGTGCACCATCGCACTCTCTCGTTGTCGACGGTCGAACTCTGGCGCGACCGGCTGGCGGCCGAGTCGCCGGAGGATCGACTGGCCCGGCCGGGCATGGCGAAGGGACGCGAAGACGTCCTTCACGCCGGTCTCTACATCCTCGTCGCGGTCATGACGCGCCTCGGGGCGAGTGAACTACTCACTTCGGAGAACGACATCCTCGACGGCATCACGGATTCGTTGCTCGACCCTTGAAATGCGCTGAGACGCGCAACCTGTAACGATGGGTGGGTGAGGACTCGATCACGGTGAGCACACGAACAGCTATCTATTCGCCCATCTCCCTGCACGGCCGGCGAATAGTGCTGCGCACGATGACCGAGCAGGATTACGACGGCTGGTACGAAGTGCGCAGCCGGTGCCGTGATTGGCTCTTGAAGTGGGAGCCGAGGTCGGCGCACTCGTCGCACCTGGCCGACGACCAACGGAGCTTCGTGAGCCGCTGCGCCATTCGAGAGCGCGAACGCCAACTCGGTACGGGCTTCGGCTTCGGCATCTTCCAGGACGGTCGATTCCTCGGCGAGATCACGCTGTCGTCAATTCAGCGCGGTCCGCTGCAGTCGGCCTTCGTCGGGTACTGGATCGACGAGGCCGTCGCCGGTCAGGGCTTGATGCCCGAAGCGGTCATCGTGCTCTTGCAGTACGCATTCGAATCGTTGAAATTGCATCGCATCGAGGTGAACATCATTCCTCGCAACGCTCCATCACGGCGTGTCGTCGAGAAGTTGGGCGTTCGCTTCGAAGGGATCGCCGAGCGCTACCTCGAGATCGACGGCGCCTGGGAAGACCACGCCCGATACGCCATTACCGCTGAAGAGTGGGGTGATCGGGCACCGGAGTTGGTGGCCGACTGGCTTCTGCCGCGTCGCGACTGAGTGCGTTTCTCAACATCTGCGGCGTTCGGAGCGTTACTCAAGGACGGTTCGAGCCCTCTCTCGGCGAAGTCCAACGCCGTACGCGACAGCTAATGCGACCTAGGGCCGAGCTTCGCCATACAGGCCGGCCGTGAAGACCGGCGCGAGCTCAACGTCGGTGCCCGTGTAGGGCGCCGCGATGACAGTACTCGTGCCCCACGGTCCGCTGCCGACGTACATGACGACGTGGTCGATCGCGTTGTCCCCGTCGAGGTTGTAGTAAAAGAGCAGGTCACCGGGCTCGAGATCGTTGAGCGTCACGTGGACCATGGCCGGGTACTGCGATTCGGTGGTGCGCGGAATCTGGATGCCCGCTTGGGCCCAAGCCCACTGGACCAGGCCGGAACAGTCGAAACCGACGCCCGGTGTCTCGCCGCCCCAGACGTAGTGCACGCCAATCTGAGATTCGGCGGCCTTCACGGCCGCGAGGCCTTGTGCAGTGCTGCCGACGTTGACGAGGGTGACCGTCTGGGAGGCCTGTTGGATGGCTTCGGTCACTGTGTTCGCGGCCTTTTGGCCTCCCACGGCCGAGGCGGCCGTGATCGCGGTCTCTTCGGCGGCCAGGTTGTGTTCCTTCGCGGCAATGACGCCCTGTTGAATCTCGTAGGCGATGAGCTCACCCTTCAGTGCCACCGTCATCTTGTTGAGCGTGTCGCGCGTCGTATTGGTGTTGTAGATGTTGAGCGAGAGCAACCGTGACATCGCGTAGGTCTGTTGACCGGCGTCTACTCGTTGAACGTTGACGAGTCGAATGGTGGTGTCGAGGGAGGTCCTCTCCTTCTGGTACGTGTGCTTCAACTGATTGAGGTTGCCGATGACCTCGTTCTCGTAGACGGTGCGCGCGCCAATTTGCGTCGGGTTGTCATTGAAGAGCGCGAGGATCTGCGCGTCGGATGCCCCGAGGACGTACGCGCGCACGATGTCTTTGACGAGGGCCTTCTGCGTCACCTTGATTGCGGCGCGTTTATTCTTCTCCTTGCCCTGGAGGTTCTTGATGTTCGCGGTGATCGTCGCCAGTTTGACCCGGTCGGCGTCGTACTGGTTCGACGTGATTTCGCTGGTCTTTTCCAGTCTTGAGAGGCGATTGGTCAGGTCCTCGATCATGGCCTGGGTCTGAGTGATGCTCGCCGCGTGGGCGGCTATGGGCGTGACGATTAATGTGGCGACGCAAATCGCCAGAACAACGAGGGGAGTTGATCGAGTCGTGCCCCGACGACGCACGCGAATCATAAAACCAGCCTAGTTAACGGTCTTGTGAATTTAAGGAGTTTAGAAAGTCTTTACGATGCATGGGGGTATCCATCTAACCGGAGTCGTGTGGGAAATCCCCCGTGTTTGATTGAGTTGTGAGTAACAGGCATGTCATTACACAGTCTTTTCGGGTAAGCGCCACATTGTCGTAGACACGGACCAAAGGGTTCTCGTAGGAAGAATCGTGATCCATTTGGCAGTCAGAAGAGTGAACCCTGATCTCCTCGAACTCTTTCGCTCGAGAAGATCCTTGACCTCCACCGCTGAGTGCGGTTCGCCCTGAAACACTGGGAAACTACAGGACTATAATCCCCAACGCAATAAGACCGTCTGCGAAAACTCTCGGCATCGTGCATGTCAGGTCACACCCGTTCCGTACGATCGCAGACGTGGCCGCGAACGAACCCGACTGCTTCAGCGTGCTGCGCTGTCGCCTGAAGACAGACGAGAACGCTCGTCGTCGCCTCGACGTGGCGTTCGTGGCCGCCGGTCACTTGGAAAGAGCCCTGACCGGGTGGGCCCTCACCAACCTCGAGTCGATGCGACATACCACCCGCTGGCGTGAGGCATGCGCCTTGCCCAGTGGGCTCTCGGCGAGTGGCGAAGTGAACGACGCAGCCGCTCGGCGCACCCGCAACGCGGCGCTAAACGCTCTGCGAAGAGAGTTCTCTCTCAGCGAGTACGACTTCACGAAGAGGATCTTGGAACTGCGCCGCGACTCGCGCTGGATCGGCGAGCACGTTCCTTCTTCGAGCGCTTTGGTACACGCCAAGCAAGTGTGGGAGTCGTTCGCCGCGCACCTTTTTCGGGGCGCCGGTCGACCGAAGGTCCCGCGCCCTTGGGACAAACGTGTCCTATTGGGTTACACCCGCTACGCAGGTCGCGCAGAGCCAACGCAGGAGGAAATGAGGGAGGCAGCGGTAAAGGGGAGAACGCCTCCCAGGGCCCGAAGTGCTTGGTGGACCGGCCTCTCTTTTCGGACCAGTGAGGACGGTGGTTTTGCGCTCCACCTGCACCCATCGCGCGATCGTGCACGCCACTTGGTGATCCCGGTCATGACCCAAGGAGGTTCCGACCAGCGCGAGCGCTGGTACCTCGACGATCCCGGTGCCTGGCGACAGATAAAGATCGTCCGGCGTGAAATACGTAACCACTTCGTCTATGAAGCCCACCTGCTTTGCGCGAAGGAGTCTTACCGCGACCCTTCGCGATACGGATGCGCCCCGGACGGCGTCGTGGGTGTTGACCTAGGAGTCTCGAACCTGGCGGCAGTGGGCATCGGCCCCGACGGTACACTCACTGACGCGTTGCTGGTGCGAACGACCTCGGAAGAACTTGAACAACGCCGGCTCGTGGCTCGCCAGCGTCGGCGCACCCAACGCGCGCTCGAGCGCTCGCGCCGGGCCACCAATCCCGA
>PKYQ01000006.1 GCA_003133685.1 Acidimicrobiaceae bacterium | reverse complement strand
CCGTTTGTGAACCGAGTCAGGGGTGGAAGCCAGCAGCTCTCAGCAAATCGTGTTGGGTGCCACGGATCGCCTGACCACTGCTTTGGACCTCGGCGTCTCACACGCCCCAATTAGCATGCGTGCATGGCTGAAGCGTCGACAACCCCTACTTCTATTGACGGCGTCACCTCTCTGTATCGCCGTTTTCGACCCGGTCGGTTCGTCGAACTGCGCGGTCAAGACCACGTCGTTCGCGCACTTCAGGGGGCGGTGAAGAACCAACGAGTCTCGCACGCCTATCTCTTCTCCGGGCCCCGCGGGACGGGAAAGACCACGACCGCACGGATCCTCGCCAAGGCGCTGAACTGTGAGAATCCGCTCGACGGTGACGCGTGCAACGTGTGCGCGAGTTGCGTGGCGATCACCAAGGGAACGTCACTCGACGTTACCGAACTCGACGCCGCGTCCAACAACGGTGTCGACGACATTCGTGACATCACCGCCGGGGCTTGGCACGGCACGCCCGGAAGCTGGAAGGTCTACATCTTCGACGAGGTCCACCAACTCTCGAAGGCCGCGTCGGCGGCGCTTTTGAAGACGCTGGAAGAACCGCCGTCCCACGTCGTGTTCGTGCTCGCGACGACTGATCCGCACAAGGTGATGCCGACAATCCGATCGCGCACCCAGCACCTCGAGTTCCGACTCTTCAACGGCGAGACACTGAGTTCTTTGTTGCACGAGGTCGAACACGCCGCCGGGCTGAGCGCCGACGAAGCAACGATCGAAGCAGCCGTGCGACTCGGTCGCGGTTCTGCGCGTGACGCACTGAGTGCACTGGACCAACTCATCGCAACCGGATCGATCATCGAAACGCAACCGGAGTTTGACGGTCTCTTTCGCGCCTTGGTCGACGCCAACGCGGTCGCTGCACTTAAATCACTCGCGGAGTTGTCGAGGGAGGGATGGGACCCCGAACAACTCGCCGAGAACTTCGCCGCCGAGGTTCGTCAGGTCTTCTTGCTCCAGGTCGCGCCGGAAGTCGCCGACGCGGTCGACAGTGACCGTGATCGACTCACCGAGTGGGGAAACCAACTAGGACTCCCGCGCACGGTTCGCGTGTTAGAGACCGTTGGGCGGGCCATGCGCGAGATGAAGAGTGCGCCGGAGAAGATCGTGATCCTCGAAGTCGCCATGGTCCGGTTGATCAGGCCCGAGTTGGACAGCACCATCGACGCATTGGACGAACGGCTCACGAAGTTGGAGCGTGACGGCGTTCGAGTCGAGCCGACGGTGCCGCCGCCTCCAGCGGTTCTTCGACCGATTGGTTCTGCGGCCCCGGCCCCGGCCAGTCGTCCCGCGAAGTTGCCGGCCCCGGCATCAACGGCCGAAGCCGTTGAACCAGAAATGCCGACGCGGATCGTTGACGGCGGACTCGACATCGACGACGTTCGCGCTCGGTTTGTCGAGCGCGTCGTCCCGAGGACCTCACGCGGAGCACAATTATTACTTAAATCGGCGTTCGTTCGCTCACTCGATGGACAGAATCTCACGATCGCCCTGCCGAGCGAAGAGATGCGCCAGAACACCGAGCTGATCGCCCAAGGGTTGCGGAGCGCCATGGAACACGAATTCAAGTCACCACTTCAGATCAACTGGGCCGTTGATCCAACGTTGACGAGCAGCGCGCGGGTTCCCACGACGAGCGCTCGACCGATCGGAACGCGCGAGAGCGAAGTTGAAGAGACCTACTCAGGGGACGAGACCGTCATCGTCGTCGACTCGGCCGGTGACCACCTCATCACGGAGATGTTTCCTGGGGCGACGGAGATCACGTGAGCTACCCACCGCCCTTGCAGGCCGTCGTCGATGAACTGGGCCGTTTTCCCGGCGTCGGACCGAAATCGGCCCAGCGCATTGCGTTCTGGCTGATGCGTCAGCCCAGTGAGGACGTCGCTCGATTGGCCTTGTCCATCGAAGAGATGAAGACCAAGCTCTCGTTTTGCGAACGTTGTTGCAACATCGCCGAAACGGGTGGGCTCTGTCCGATCTGCGCCGACGATCGACGTGACCAAACGACGATCTGTGTCGTGGAGAATCCTCCGGACGTCGTCGCCGTCGAGCGCTCGGGCGCGTTCCACGGCACGTATCACGTGCTCCACGGTGTTTTGAATCCACTCGAGGGCGTAACGCCGGACCGGTTGCGAATCCAAGAGTTGATTCTCCGACTTCGCGGCCCCGTCAAAGAGGTGATCCTCTGCTTCAACTCCAACGTCGAAGGCGACGCGACGGCTATGTATCTGGGTCGCTTGTTGCAAGTGCCTGGTCTGGTCGTCTCCCAGCCGGCGAGTGGGCTACCCGTCGGTGGGGACTTGGAGTTCGCTGATGACCTCACGCTCGGTCGCGCGATCGACGGCCGTCGCGTCTTAACTGATTAAGCGAATCGAATCACACAGAGCAGTCCGACGACGAGACTGTAGAACCCGAACGGGATCAGCGTCTTCGTGGTGAACCACTTGGTGAGGAACCTCACGGAGATCAGCGCCGTCACCATTGCACACAACGCGCCGACGAGCGTCTGATAACGAACGCCGTCGCCGAGTGGTCCCATCAAGTCGGGCAGTTTGAGTACACCGGCGAGCAAGATGACCGGCGTCGCCAACAAGAACGCGAAATTCGCCGACTCTTCGTGGTCGAGTCCGTCCATCAGGCTGGCCACCATGGAGATTCCGCTTCGCGAGATCCCCGCCAAAAGCGCGAAGATCTGCGAGCAACCGATGGCGAAGGCGCCCTTTGGTGAGAGCCGTTCGAGCTTCTTGAATCGGACGTGTTGGCCGCTGTTGCGACGCAGTCGCTCACCGGCCAACAAAATGACGCCGTTGATCGTGAGGAAGATCGCCGCGGCGAGCGGCTTGGCGAAGAGGACTCGTAGTTCGTGCTCCAACAAGAGCCCGGCGATCCCGACCGGCACCGTGGCGACGGCGAGAACGAACAGCAGTCGGTAGTTCGGATCGGTGTCCGGTTCATCGAGATGCCAGAGCGACGAGAGGCCGGCGCGCGGAACGGCCGCGAGTTGACGGCCCAGTCCGCGAAAGAGTGCAATCCAGGTCGTGCGGTAGTAGACGAGCAGACCGAGGGCCGTGCCCACGTGGAGTCCGACGATGAAGGCGAGAAAGAACGATTCTGACTTCGACTGGGAGTTGACCAGATTGTGCCAGCCGAGTAGTCCGGGCAGCAAGACGCTATGACCGAGGCTCGAGACGGGAAACAGTTCAGTGATTCCCTGCGTGAGTCCCATGATGATCGCCTGGAAGTACGACAAGGACGCGTGCACCCCTCAACGCTAAACGACCGCGGTGGTGGTGTTGGTGAGGGATTTGGGCCAGAATTCTGGAATGCGGTATCTGACTGTGGTGCGACACGCGAAGTCCTCACCGGCCAAGCCCGGCGAGTCAGACTTCGCTCGCACGTTGAATAAACGCGGACGCGAGGAGTGCGAACGGCTTCGTGAGTGGGCGAGTGACCTCAAAGAGCTCGGCCAGTACGGGCCGACGACGGCCCTGGTGAGTTCGGCCGCTCGAACCCGAGAGACGTTTCGACGAGCCTTTCACGGCACGGCGTTCGTGGAGCGTTGCGAATTCAGCGAGCTGATCTACAACGGCCGTCGCGACGTCAGCGCCGAAGACTTACTGATCGATCTCGCCGCCATTGACCCGGTGACGACGTCGCTNNTGGAACGCTACGAGGTCGTCGCGAGTTACATTCCCGCTTAGAGACTGCGAAGGATCGCGGCGTCGCCCTGTCCGCCGCCACCACAGAGCGCGACGGCGGCCACGCCACCACCGCGTCGACGAAGTTCGGTGAGAGCCGAGAGCGCGAGGCGAGTGCCCGACATGCCGACGGGGTGGCCGAGCGCGATGGCGCCGCCGTTCACGTTGACCTTGGCCTCGTCGATGCCGAGGTCGTCAACTGACGCGAGGCCGACCGCCGCGAACGCTTCGTTGATCTCGAAGAGATCCAGACCCTTGACGTCGAGGTGAGCCTTCTTCGCCGCCTGCAGGATCGCGTGCGAGGGCTGGGTGAGGAGCGAGGCGTCGGGACCGGCGACCTGGCCGTAGCTGACGAGTTCGCCCAGTGGCGTGAGTCCGAGCTGTTCGCAGCGCTCGGCGGACATGACGAGCACCGCCGCGCCGCCGTCGGAGATCTGGGACGCGTTGCCGGCCGTGATCGTGCCGTCCTTCTCGAACGCGCCACGCAGTTGGGCGAGTGACTCTGCGCTCGTCTCACCGCGAACGCCTTCGTCGATCGACACCATGATCGGATCACCCTTGCGCTGGGGCACCGCGACCTCGACGATCTCTTCGGCGAATTTCCCGGCCGCGATCGCCGCCGCGGCGAGTTGGTGACTACGCGCCGAGAACTCGTCCTGACGTTCGCGGCTGATTCGTCCCTGGTTGTATCGCTCGGTCGAGAGTCCCATGGCGCACTGGTCGAAGGCGCAGCTCAATCCGTCGAACATCATCGAGTCAACGACTTTCTGATCGCCGAGCCGATAACCGGACCTCGCGCCCGGCAGGAGATACGGCGCGTTGGTCATCGATTCCATGCCGCCGGCGATGATGACGTCCGCCTCACCGGAACGGATCATGAGATCGGCGAGATAGATCGTCTGCAGACCCGAGAGGCAGACCTTATTAACAGTGGTGGCGGGGACGGTCATCGGAATGCCGCCCTTGACCGAGGCCTGGCGAGCGGTGATTTGACCTTGACCGGCCTGGAGGACTTGGCCCATCAACACCAGGTCGACGCTGGACGGATTGACGCCGGTGCGTTCGAGCACACCCTTGATCGCTGCGCCCCCGAGGTCCTGGGCGCTGAGCGACGCGAAGGCGCCCGCCAGTTTCCCAATGGCCGTTCGAGTGCCGGCGACGATGACGCTTCGTGACATGGAGACTCCTTCGTGCAAACCAATGCAACCCTGAGACTTTAGACGCCCGGTCCTCGAACTCCGACTGGGTCGATGAAAGCGCAACGCCGCTTTCAGTATTCACAGTTCTCGGACCAACAACGTCACGGAGCCAAGTAACCTCGCCGGGATGAGTGAGATTCTCGACGCGGTGCGCTCCGGCGCTTCGGCCGAGGAGTTGACGTCGACCGAGATGCCCGCGTCGACCCGCGCCGTCGTCGTGCGTCGCAGTGAGCAGACGATGTTCGACGGGATGAACAGTCGAGACAAGGATCCCCGTCGCAGTCTGCACGTCGATGAGGTGCCGCTCCCGGAACTCGCTCCCGACGAGGTCTTTATCGCGGTCATGGCCTCGTCCATCAATTTCAACTCGGTGTGGACGAGCATCTTCGAGCCCCTGTCCACCTTCGGATTCCTCGACCGATTGGCCAAGGAGTCGTTCTGGGGACGGCGCCACGCGCTCGACTATCACGTCATCGGCTCCGACGCCGCCGGTGTCGTCTTGCGCGCCGGATCAGCCGTGCGCAATTGGAAGGTCGGCGACGAAGTCACCGTGCACTGCAATTACGTGGACGATCAGGACCCGTCGAGTCACGACGACTCGATGCTCTCGAGCAACCAGCGGATCTGGGGATTCGAGACCAACTTCGGGGGACTGGCCGACATTGCGGTCGTCAAAGCGAACCAGTTGATGCCCAAGCCGACGCACCTCACGTGGGAAGAGTCGGCCGTCAACGCGCTGTGTAATTCGACGGCGTACCGGATGCTGGTCTCGCACAACGGCGCGCCGGTGACCCAGGGCGACGTGGTGCTCGTCTGGGGTGCGTCGGGAGGAATCGGATCCTTCGCGGTGCAACACGTGTTGAACTCCGGCGGCACGCCGATCGGCGTCGTCTCCAGCGAGGCCAAGGTCGAGACCCTGCACGAACTGGGCTGTGCGTACGTGATCGATCGGCGCGCGAAGGATTACCGGTTCTGGAAGGACGAACACACCCAGGACGAGAGCGAGTGGCGCCGACTGGGCAAAGACATTCGGGACCTGGTTGGTGACGACCCCGACATCGTGTTCGAGCACCCCGGACGTTCAACGATGGGCGCGAGCGTCTTCGTGGCCAAACGAGGCGGCACGATCGTCACCTGCGCGGCGACCAGTGGTTACATGATCGAGTACGACAATCGTCACCTCTGGATGAAGTTGAAGACCATCAGGGGCTCGCACTTCTCGAACTATCGCGAGGCCTGGGCGGCCAACCAAACAATCATCGACGGCAAGGTCGTGCCGCCGCTGTCGGCGGTCTTCCCACTCGAGGAGACCGGCGAAGCCGCCTACGAAGTGCACCACAATCGACACGAGGGCAAGATCGGTATCCTCTGCGTCGCGTCCGAAGAGGGTCTCGGCATCACGAACCCCGAGCTTCGTTCGCGCGTCGGCGAGGAACGGCTGACGATCTTCCGTCGACACGATCAGGCGCCGTCGTGACGTCACAACTCACCGAGATCGACCACGTCGCGATCGCCGTGAACGACATTGACGCCGCGATCGCCTGGTACGAGTCGGTCTTCGGCGCCGTGGTGGTGCATCGCGAAGTCGTCGAGTCCGACGGCGTCGACGAAGCCCTCATAAGGGTCGCCGATTCTTACATTCAACTGCTCACCCCGACGCGCGACGACTCGCCGGTCGCGAAGTACCTCGCGAAGAACGGGGAGGGACTGCACCACGTCGCCTATCGGGTCGACAACTGCGCGGCGACGCTTGAAGCCGTGAAGGCGAGTGGCGCGCGGGTGATCGACCAAACGCCGAGACCGGGGTCTCGAGGGACGATCGTCGCCTTCGTACACCCAAAGGCATCCTTCGGCACGCTTATCGAGTTGGTTGAAGAGACTCGTTGAGCGGGTCAAGGTGACTCGCACGAGGAGATCGGTGCTCCACGGAACGTCGTCGGCGCCGTTTGGGTAGCCTTGCACCTCATGGAGCATTCAATGGCTGAGCGCCTCGCCGAGCTCGACGCTCGCAAGGCCGAGGCGCGTGGGGCCGGCGGTGAAAAGGCCATCGAGCGCCATCAGGCCAAGGGCAAGATGACCGCGCGCGAGCGCATCGAATACCTGCTCGACGAGGACACGTTCCAAGAGCTCGACATGTTGAATCGACACGTCGCGTCGGGCATGGGTCTCGAAGAGAACCGTCCCTACACCGATGGGGTGATCACCGGCTACGGCAAGATCGACGGTCGAAAAGTCTGTGTCTTCTCCCAGGACTTCACGGTTTTCGGCGGCGCCGTCGGCGAAACCCACGGCGAGAAGATCCACAAGATCATGGACATGGCGACCACGATGGGTCTGCCGATCATCGGACTCAACGACGGTGCGGGCGCGAGAATTCAAGAAGGCGTCGCCGCCCTCCACGCCTACGGCGGAATCTTCATCCGCAACGCCCGCGCCTCTGGAGTCGTCCCGCAGATCTCAGTAATTCTTGGCCCGTGCGCCGGGGGTGGCGTCTACTCGCCGGCCCTCACCGACTTCATCTTCATGGTGAAGGACACCAGCCACATGTTCATCACCGGCCCCGACGTCGTGAAGACCGTCACCGGCGAAGACGTGACGTTGGAGGAACTCGGCGGCGCGTTGACCCACGCGACGAAGTCCGGCGTCGCCAACTTCGTCATGCCCGACGAGAAGAGCGTGCTCGACGAGGTCCGCTACCTCTTGTCGTTCATGCCCTCGAACAATATGGAAGAGGCGCCGCGCATCCTGACCGGCGACGACCCCAACCGTCTCTGCGAAGACCTGCGCGACATCCTGCCCGCGTCACCCAACTTGCCCTACGACATGAAGAAGGTGATCACCTCGGTCGTCGACGGTGGTGACTACATGGAGGTGCACGCCACCTACGCCCAGCAGATCACCTGTGGCTTCGCGCGCATCGACGGCCACAGCGTGGGCATCGTGTCGAACCAGCCCAACGTGCTCGCCGGCGTGCTCGACATCGATTCCAGTGAGAAGGCGGCGCGCTTCGTGCGCACGTGCGACGCGTTCAACATCCCCATCGTCACCTTCGTCGACGTCCCCGGGTTCATGCCCGGCACCGACCAGGAGTACGGCGGCATCATCCGCCACGGCGCCAAGTTGCTCTACGCGTTCTGCGAGGCGACGGTGCCACGAATCTCGGTCGTGACACGCAAGGCCTACGGGGGCGCGTACGTCGTGATGAACTCCAAGTCAATCGGGGCCGACCTCGCTTTCGCGTGGCCGACGGCCGAGTTGGCGGTCATGGGTTCGGGCGGCGCCGTCGAGATCGTGCACCGTCGCGACCTGATCAACGCCGACGACCCCCAGACGTTGCGCAAGCAGCTGATCGAGGAGTACGAGGAGGAGTACGCCTCGCCGTACATCGCCGCGGAGCGCGGCTTCATCGACGACGTCATCGACCCGGCCGAGACGCGGCGGATCCTCTGTCGCTCCCTCGAACTCCTGCGCGGCAAGCGCGAGGACTTGCCGAAGCGCAAGCACGGGAACGTTCCCCTGTGAACTACGGCCTGACGCCGAGGCCGGAACTTCCACCTGACGAGTTAGCGGCGTTGGTGGCGGCGGCCGAAGAAGTATTGCGAAGTGAAAAAGCCGTCGTCGCCGTTGTCGATCAAGTACCGATTTGGAGATTTTCGGGACGTTGGTTCAACGCCGGTCCGTTCTCTGATCGTCGACCCCGACTGGGCTAAGGGATTCGACGATTCCCAAGAGGTCGCCCATGATCGCCCCAAGGGAAAAGTCCTTGGGCGTGTAGACCGCGATCACGCCCTGGTCGAGCAGTGATTTTGCGTCCTCATTCGGCACGATACCGCCGACGACAACTTTGATATCGAGGTCGCTCTCTCGAAGACACTCGAGGATTCGCGGCACCAGTGCCAGGTGCGAACCCGAGAGGATCGACAACCCGATGACGTCGACGTCTTCGTCGCGCGCGGCCGCCACGATCTCTTCGGGGGAGAGTCGGATTCCCTGATAGACGACTTCGAACCCGGCGTCGCGCGCGGCCACGGCGATCTGTTCGGCGCCGTTGGAGTGGCCGTCGAGTCCCGGCTTGGCCACCAGCAACTTCGGTGGCCGACCGCGTTCATCCTTGATCGCCTTCGAGCGAGCGACGAGCGTGGCGAAGAGCTCGCCGCGTTCACCGACGCCTGCGCGAACGCCGGTCGGTGCGCGATAGACCCCAAAGACTTCGCGCAACGCGTTCGACCATTCACCGGTCGTGCCCCCGGCCTTCGCGAGTGCGATGGTCGGCACCATGATGTTGTCGGCCGGATCATTGCTCTTTGCGACGCGAGTGAGTTCTTGAATCGCCGCGCGCACCGCACCGTCGTCGCGCGTCGCGCGCCAACGCACGACGTCGTCGATCAACTGACGCTCGACCGCCGGGTCCACGGTCATGATCGTTTCAATCGCGCGGTCGCTCGTCAAGGGTGATTCCGCCGTTTCGGTGAATCGGTTGACGCCCACGACCACCTGCTCGCCCGACTCGATGCGCGCCACTCGCTGGGACTGGCTGGCGACGAGACGACTCTTCAGTTCGTCGATTGCCGAAAAGGCGCCGCCGAGCGCCAACACCTCGTCGAGCTCGTTTTGCGCACCGTTCGTGAGTTCGTGGACCTTGGCCTCCATCACCGAGGAGCCAGCGAAGATGTCCGGGTACTCGAGCAGGTCGCTCTCGAAGGCGAGTACCTGTTGCATCCGAAGGCTCCACTGCTGATCCGACGGGCGTGGGAGTCCGAGCGCTTCATTCCAGGCCGGGAGTTGCAGCGCGCGAGCGCGCGCGTCGGCCGAAAGCGTGACGCCCAGCATCTCGAGCACGATTCGCTGCACGTTGTTTTCCGGTTGCTGTTCGGTGAGACCGAGCGAGTTGACCTGCACGCCGTAGCGAAAGCGGCGCAGGGTCGCGTCCTCAACGCCGTAGCGAGTGCGACAGATCTCGTCCCACATGGCGGTGAACGTGCGCATCTTGGCGATCTCTTCGATGAAGCGCACCCCGGCGTTCACGAAGAATGAGATCTGTCCAACGACGTGGGGCATCTGCTGTGGTTCGATCTTGCCCGAGTCGCGCACGGCGTCGAGGACGTCGATGGCGGTCGCCAGCGAGTACGCGATCTCCTGGACCGGGGTGGCCCCGGCCTCTTGCAGGTGATAACTGCAGACGTTGATCGGATTCCATTTGGCGACGTGGTCGTGTCCGTAGGCGATCATGTCAACGATCAGCCGCTTGGAGGGTTCGGGCGCGAAGATATACGTGCCCCTCGAGAGGTACTCCTTCACGATGTCGTTCTGGGTCGTGCCCTGGAGTTGATTGAGATCGACGCCCTCTTCTTCGGCCAGCGCCAAATACAGCGCCCAGAGCCAGGCGGCCGTGGCGTTGATGGTCATCGACGTGTTCATCTCGGCCAGGGGAAGGCCGTCGAAGAGTTGGCGCATGTGACCGAGGTGCGCAATCGGTACACCGACCTTGCCGACCTCTCCGGCGGCGGCCGGGTCGTCCGGGTCGTAGCCGGTTTGGGTCGGTAGGTCGAAGGCAATCGAGAGACCGGTCTGGCCCTTGGCGAGGTTCGAGCGGTAGAGCTCGTTGGACGCGACGGCGCTGGAGTGACCCGAATAGGTCCGCATCACCCAGGGCTTGGAACGTTGGGCCATCTCTCCCTCTTCGATCTCTTTAGCGACGGTAGTCGTAGAAACCGGAACCGGATTTTCTACCCAGTTGACCGGCCGAGACCATTCGTCGAAGCAGCGGTCGCGGCGAGAAGTTCGGTTCGGCGAACTCAGCGAACAGGGCGTCGAGGATCGCGAGCGACGTGTCGAGCCCGACGAGGTCTAATAACGCGAACGGCCCCATCGGAAAACCGCAGCCGCCCTTCATGGCGATGTCGATGCCCTCCTTCGTCGCCACGCCTTGCTCGAATAGGCGGATGGCGTTGTTGAGATACGGGAAGAGGAGGGCGTTGACGACGAAGCCGGCCTGGTCCTTCACGTTGACCGGCTCTTTGCCGCACGCGAGCACGAATTCGGTGACCCTGTTCATCGTGTCGTCGCTGGCACAGATCGGTCGCACGACCTCGACGAGCGACATCGCCGGCGCGGGGTTGAAGAAGTGCAGCCCGCAGACTCGCTCCGGCCGCGACGTCTCCATCGCCAGCTCGATGACCGAGAGTGTCGACGTGTTCGTCGCGATGATCGCGTCGGCGTGCACGACGGCGTTGAGTTCACGAAAGACCCCGCGCTTGACTTCGAGGTCCTCCACCACTGACTCGATCACGAAGTCGCAGTCGGCCAGGTCCGTCAGATGCGTGGTCGCCGAGACTCGCGCGATAATGGCCTCCGCGTCCTCGGCTGTGCGCTTGCCCCTCTCGACCTGCTTGGCGAGTGACTTGGCCATTGTTTCGAGCATCGCGTCCACGGTCGCGTGGCTCCGGGAACGTACGATCACCGCGGCGCCCGTGGCGGCCGCGACCTCGGCGATGCCACTACCCATGATTCCCGAACCGAGTACGCCGACTTTTTGGAAGACCATGAAGAGACCATAGTTGGCGCCCGGAAACGCCCTAGATGCGAGACTCGACGAATGGGGACCTCGACGTTCGCCGTCGGATCACTCGACGCACTACGCACCTTGCTTCGCGATGGACCGCTCACGTTGCGTGAACACGCCGACGTCGCCGTCGTTCCCACCGCCGCGGCGTTCACTGGATTCACCGAGGCGGCGGTGCTTACCGGCGCAGTATTCGACGAGTGCGACGTTCGCGTCGAAGCCTTGATGGTGAGTGACCGCGCCGCGACGAACGATCAGTATCTCATCGATCGACTCGCCAGCGCCGACGTTGTGGTGCTATGCGACGGATCACCTCTCCACGCGCGCTCGGTGTGGCGTGCGAACGCCTTCGGCGACGCTATCGACGCCGCGTCGATGCTCATCGCGATAGGCGCGGTCTCGTCAGTACTCGGTGAGGTGATGATTGATCCGCGCGGCGGCGCACCGACGACCGGTCTCGGCTTTCGAAAGGGAGCGGCGCTGTGTCTCGCGTCGAGCGACGAGCAGATGTTGCGAACGCGCTCGCTCTTGAGAGACGTGCCGCTGGTGGTGCTGGGACCGACCGGCATCGTCCACCATGACGGTGAACGTTGGAGAGTCGTCGCTGGAGACATCGTCGTGACGCGGGGCCACGACGCGGTTGAACTCTAAGACTCGGTGATCGTCACCGATTCGATGACGACGTCCTCTTTGGGCTTGCCCGATGATGTCCCAATGCCGTTGATCGCCTCCACGACGTCGAGGCCCTTCACGACCTGGCCGAAGTGCGCGTAGAGCGGCGGCAGGCGAATGCCGTCCGGTCCGGAGATGACGAAGAACTGTGAGCCGTTCGTGTGGGGACCGGCGTTCGCCATGGCGAGGGAACCGAGTTCGTAGCGACCGGCCTTCGGCAGCTCGTCGTTGAACTTGTAGCCCGGACCACCGGCGCCCGTACCCGTGGGGTCGCCGCCCTGCAGGACGAATCCGGGAATGACGCGGTGAAAGACGATGCCGTCGTAGTAGTGCCACCGTGCGAGGAACACGAAGCTGTTCACTGTCGTCGGCGCGCCGATCGCGTCGAGGACGATTTCCAACGTGCCCTTTGAGGTCACCATGGTCGCGGAGTAGTTCTTTGCGGTGTCAATGATCATCGGTGGTGCGGCGCTGAATTTTTGGCGCTTCTCGCTTGAACCGTCGGGGTTGGGTATGTGGTCGCTCATTATTTCTTCAACTTTAGGAGGTCGATGATGAAGACGAGCGTGTCGTTCTTCGGGATACCGGAGCGTCCAGCGGCGCCGTAGGCGTCGACCGGCGGCAGGATCAACTCGCGGCGACCGCCGACCTTCATACCCTGCATTCCCGCCACCCATCCGGAGATCAAAGCGCCCGGTTCGAGCGTGTTGGTGAAGGGCGTGGGCCACGACGACTGAAGGACCTTTCGTGACGCGTAGTCGGCGAGGACATACTGAGCCGTGAAAGTGTCGCCGTCCACTGCTCCGGGTCCGGTACCGGTGATCAGGTTGGCGAGCTCCGGTTTGGTCGGGGGGGCCCCTGGCGGTACGACGAGCGTTGGCGCTTTACCCCACACGCCGACTGGTGACGGGTCGGTGACGGGCGAGAAGGAGATCGGCGCCGCTGCGACGGTGGTCGTTGTCGCAGGTGCCGTAGAGGTCGTCGTCGTGGTCGTCGTGGTCTTGCCAGAGAAAAGGAGCGCTCCGGTACCGAGCACGAGCACCGCGACAATGGCGACAATGATGCCGCGACGCGTGTTCTGGCGACGCTTCGCGCGCTTTTGCATCGCTTCCATCTTGATTCGGCGCGCGGCCTTTTGACGTTCACGTTTGGTAGTTGCCATGGGTGCGACTTTACTCGGCCATCTAAAGTGCTCCGAATGCCTCAAGTAACGTTGATTCCATGGCGTTGATCGTTCAAAAGTTCGGTGGCACGTCCGTCGGCGACGCAGATCGCATTAGGGCCGTGGCCGATCACGTGGCGAGAACGAAGGATGCGGGTAACGACGTCGTCGTCGTGGTCTCGGCCATGGGTAAGTTCACCGATGATTTGATTCGACTGGCCGATGACGTCTCGCCAACTCGACTGCCGCGCGAGCTCGACATGCTGCTCACCGCCGGTGAGCGGATATCGATGGCGCTCGTCAGTATGGCGCTCGGTGCTCGCGGCGTGGAGTCGGCCTCCTTCACCGGCAGCCAGGCCGGCATCATCACCGATACCGATCACACTCGCGCCAAGATCCTCGAGATGCGTCCGGACCGGATTCGTGAGGCGTTGGACGCCGGACTCGTGCCGGTCGTCGCCGGATTTCAAGGCGTTTCCACTGAGCGCGACATCACCACCCTGGGCCGCGGCGGCTCTGACGTCACGGCGGTCGCGCTCGCGGCGGCCTTAAAGGCCGACGTCTGTGAGATCTACACCGACGTGACGGGTGTCTTCTCGGCCGACCCTCGCGTCGTCGTGAAGGCCCGTCGCATTCCGAAGGTCTCGTTCGACGAGATGATGGAGATCTCGGCGACGGGCGGTCGCGTCTTGATGCTTCGATCCGTTGAGTTCGCGCGTCGACACGGTGTGCCGCTGCACGTTCGCTCGAGTTTTACCTGGGAGCCAGGTACCTGGATTGTGGAGGAGGACCCCACCATGGAAGAAGCCGTCGTATCGGCAGTGACCGATGACACGTCTGAAGCGAAGATCACCGTGGGGGGAGTGCCGGACCGGCCGGGTATCGCCGCGCGCCTCTTTCGCCAACTCGCCGACCGGGGCATCAATGTCGACATGATCGTGCAGAACATAAGCGCGAAGGGGATTACCGACATCTCCTTCACCGTCCCCAAGACCGACCTCGCCGCCGCAAGCGAAACGTGCGACAGGGTGAAGGACGAGATCGGTGCGACCGAAGTGACGAGCGACGACAACATCGGTCGCGTGTCGATCATCGGCGCCGGCATGAAGTCGAATCCTGGTGTCACCGCGTTGATGTTCGAGACCTTGTCGGAGAACGGGATCAACATCGAGATGATCTCGACCAGTTCGATTCGAATCTCGTGCGTGATGCGCGCCGAGAAGGTCGCCGAAGCGGTGCGCCACCTTCACACGGCCTTCGGACTGGATGCGGCGTAGCGCTGAATATGGCGTCCCGTAGACTTCGGACATGCGAATAGCGGTCGTGGGAGCCACGGGCCAGGTCGGCACAGTGATGCGCGAGATCCTTCGCGAGCGCTCGTTCCCGGTCGAAGAGATGCGTTACTTCGCCTCGGCGAGGTCCGCGGGCTCGACGTTGGACTGGAATGGCGTCGAGATCGAAGTGGAGGACGCCGCCACGGCCGACTTCTCGGGAATCGACATCGCGCTGACGTCTTCCGGCGCCACCTCATCCAAGGTATTGGCACCGAAGATGGCCGCCGCCGGAGTGATCGTGATCGACAACTCATCGGCGTGGCGCATGGATCCCCACGTTCCGTTGGTCGTCTCGGAGGTCAACGCTCACGCACTGCGAACCATTCCCAAGGGGATCGTCGCCAACCCGAATTGCACGACGATGGCCGCGATGCCGGTGCTGAAGCCACTGCACGTGGCGGCGGGACTGCGTTCGATCGGTGTGGCGACCTATCAGGCCGTGAGCGGAGCCGGTCGCGAAGGCGTCGACGAACTTTCGAATCAGTTGGAGAAGTCACAAGGCAACGACGTGCGAGTGCTCACCTTCGACGGGTCCGCGTTCCCGTTGGACTCTGGCGTCAAGTTCCCGGCCACGATCGCGCATAACGTGATTCCCTTGGCGGGGACCATCCTCGACGACGGCTCACTCGAAACCGGCGAGGAGAAGAAGCTTCGCGACGAGAGTCGCAAGATCCTCGAGATCCCCGGACTGCTCGTTGACGCGACGTGCGTGCGTGTTCCGGTGTTCACCGGCCACTCACTCGCCATCACCGCCAGTTTCGAGCGACCGCTCTCGCCCGAGGAAGCGACGGAGATTCTCGAGGCCGCTACGGGCGTCGTGGTCTGTGAACTTCCGATGCCGCGCTTGGCCGCCGGCAGAGACCCCAGTTACGTGGGCCGCATCCGTCGCGCCGAGACCGTGGCTAATGGACTCTCGATGTTCATCAGCAATGACAATCTGCGCAAGGGCGCTGCTCTCAACGCCGTGCAGATCGCCGAAGAACTGCTCGCGCTTCGTTAGTCGGGGCCGTTGCGCCCGACCTGTCGACGAGCGAGGTTGACGCAGTGGTCACCGAATCGTTCGTAGAAGCGCGCCAGCAACGCCAGTTCGACGGCGACGGGCAGGGTCATCGAGCCGGAGGTCAATTCCGCCGTCAACGAGACGTGCAGGTCGTCGAGTTCGTCGTCGATTTCCTCGATGGCGCCGGCCGCCTCGAGCTTTCCGTCGATGATGACGTCGGTCGCCTCGCGCCAAATAGTTGAGGCGACTTCGCCCATTCGTTCGACCAGTCCCCGGCTTCGCGGTGACATCTCGACGCCGAGCCCGCGCGCGGCGCGGCGCGCAATGTGCTCGGCCAAGTCGCCGCTTCGTTCGACCTCGGGAAGGATGCGCAGCAGCGTTAACAGTCGTCGGCGGTCAGCGATGTTGAGCGATTCGTTCTCGACCAGTTGAAGTTCTACCGCGTTGACGATCGAGTTCACCAGCCTGTCGATGGCCATGTCCTCGTCGACCACGCTCTTCGCGAGTTCGCGGTCGCCCGACAGCAGGGCGTGTGTGGCGCCCGCCATCGCCTCACCCACCAAGGCGAAGATTTGCACGATTTGCGGGCGCATTTCCTCGTCAGCGGTGGCGACGAGCGGCGTCTCTTCGTCCGGCTTCGAGCGGTTTCCAAAGAACCGATTCATGACCAAAGGTTACCGCCGCGTTACAGCACCTATCTATGGTGGAGGTGTCCGGACGAAAGGGATCGAATGGTTGGTGTTATCAGCGCGGTCGTCGGCCTCGCTCTGGGCGTCGCCCTTACGTGGGCGCTCATGATGAAGCGCGGGCAGTCGCTTCGCGAAGACGTGTTGAGGGCCGAGGCGGACCTCAAAGTACGCGACTCGCAACTCGCTGAGTCGAACGAACGACTCGAGCGTCAGCGTTCGGACCACGAGAATTCGATGACGCAGATGGGACAGACCTTCAAGGTCCTCTCGACCGAAGCTCTCGACGAAACGGTGCAGCGTTTCAGTAAATCTCAGGAGGAGACCCACAAACTGCGCGAGTCGAAGTTGGATTCAACGCTGAAGCCGCTTGAAGAACTGCTGGGCGAGTACAAGAAGAATCTTGCCGATTTCAACACGCTGAATGCCGGTGCGCTCTCGGACGTCAAGAGTAAAGCGGCCGAACTGCTCGAAGCCCAACAGAAGACGCAGTACGAGACGCGCCGGCTCAATCAACTTCTCGGGCGCAGCTCACAGCGCGGTGCGTGGGGCGAGATCCAACTCGCCAACGTGATGAACGCCTCGAGACTGCGCCAAGGCATCGACTACGAGCTGCAGGTGACCGCGACGAACGAGGATGGACGATCGCTGCGCCCCGACTGCGTCGTCAACCTGCCCAACGGCATCAAACTCGCGGTCGACGCGAAGTTCCCCTACGACGCCTTCGAACGTTCGTTGGATGAAGAGGACGGTGACGCGCGACGTGAGTTGCAGTCCAAGCACGCGCGAGACTTGCGCAGTCACGTGAAGACCCTCCGGGAAAAGAGTTACTGGGAGGTCGTGTCACCGGCGCCAGAGTTCGTCGTGTGTTTCATCCCCAGTGACTTCGCGATGTCGTCCGCCCTCGACGCCGATCCCGACCTGCTCGCCTTCGCGGCGAACGAGCGCGTCGTCATCGTCGGCCCCACGAACCTTCTTTCGCTGTTGTGGTCGGTGGGCTTCATTGTCCAACAGCAACAGATCGCCGTGAACGCCGAGCAGATCGCCAACATCGCGAACAGGCTGTTCGATCGGATCCGCAAAGTCGCGGAACCGGTCGGGAAGATGGGCCGGTCACTCGACACCGTGGTTCGTGAGTACAACGCAATGTTGAGTTCCATCGAAGGACGACTGATTCCCGCGGCGAAGAGCTTGCGTTCCTTCGGCGGCGCCCAGCGCGCGAAGGACTTGCCCGAACTCGCGTCGGTCGATCGACTGACGAGTCCGTTGAATGATGTGAAGTGGGGGGTCGACGACGACAACGCGCTCCCCGAGGGCGCCTCGGAGATCCTCGAACTCGACATCTTCGACGACGAGTAGGAAAATCAACGCGGCTAAGTTTCTTCTTCGTGGCCCGTACACGCGCGCAGCGTCGCCGACATTCGTTGTTCCTTACGATTGCGTTGGTCGTCACTCTCGTCGTACTGGTCTTCGCGAGGGACGTGGCGCGCTCGGCGCACGGGGCAATCACGAATCAACGAAGTGAGAATCGAAGCTTTGCGGGGCTCGCCAACACGCTTCTCGTTCAAGAGAACGACTTCGATACACGAATGGCACGACTGTTGCAAAGCGGGGCCACACTGTCGCGTCCGATCTTCGACGCTCGCCTGAACCAACTCGATCAACAGTTGTCGTACTGGTCGACGTCCGCCGATCTCTTGCGCCGGCCCAAACTCGCTCACGACATCAACGACAAGATCGCCGACATGACCGACACGAGGGTCGACGACTACGAGGAGATATTTGCCACGATCGCGCGAAGTCTTAAGTTGCCCGCTCCATCACCGAGCGCCGTCGGCACGCCGTCGAGCGACCCCGCTCACTCGCTGTACGTGACGGCACTGAAATGGAACCAGGATCGATTCGCGTTGCGACACGAACCAGGTACCGCGCGACTCGACGCGCTGACGCTCTCGAGCGCGAAGTTGTTCACCAGTAGTGGCGTCACCGGACTCACGTCATCGCCGTCACTCGCGGCCGTGCGCGGCATCGGCATCGCCGCGGTCTCGGTGTCGCCGGCGCCGTTACCCGCGACGAGGGGCGTGCTGTTGCTGCCCCCGGTTTCAACGATCACGCTCGGCGTGTCGATCGTGAACACCGGTTTCGTGGCGCAAGGCGTCACGCTCGAAGTGACGATGAGTCCCTCCAACGGACCGCTCCCCGCGCTACGCCAGACCTTTCACGTCGAGTTGGTACCTCTCCAGTCCTACGCTTTCACGCCCCAAGTGATTGCGGTCGTCTCGGGAGAACGTGCGACCTTGAACATCCGGATCACCGGCGCTCCGGCGTCAGCGGGCCTGACCCGTTCGAAGAGATACAGAGTGGAGTTGTCACCCCCCGGTCTGGCAGCCTTACCGGCGGGGTGACATACGATGGACCTGCCCCCGTTATGAATTGAGGAATTGTGTCTGAGTCCATTACCGTGACTGACAACCGCACTGGCGAAACTCGAGAGATTCCCATCGACAAAGGTGGCGTTGCCGCCTCGGAGTTCTCCAAGGCCGTGCCCGGCGTGTGGTTCTACGACCCCGGGTTCCTCTACACCGCGGCCGCCGAGTCGGCCATCACGTTCGTTGACGGCGACCTCGGCATACTGCGCTATCGCGGTTATCCGATCGAGCAACTCGCCGAACACTCGACGTACCTCGAAGTCGCCTACCTCCTCAACTACGGCGAGTTGCCCAACGAAGTCCAGGCGGAGGCGTGGAGACAAGAGGTCACGCACCACACGTATATCCATGAGAACGTCCGCAAGCGATTCCTCGAAGGTTTCAACTACGACGCGCACCCGATGGGCATGCTCGTCTCGGCGATCGCCGCACTTTCGACGTACTACAAGGACGCCAAGATCCTCGACGACCCCGAGATCCTGCACCGCCAAGTAGTGCGACTTATCGCCAAGATGCCGACGCTCGCCGCCGCGGCGCATCGCTTCTCGGTCGGTATGCCGTTCGTGTACCCCGACAACAACCTTGGGTACACGGAGAACTTCCTGTCGATGATGTGGAAGGTCGCCGAACCGCGCTACGAGCCGGACCCGGTGCTCGCGCACGCGCTCGACGTCTTGTTCATCCTGCACGCTGACCACGAACAGAACTGCGGCACGACCGCGATGCGCATCGTCGGCTCATCACACGGTGACCCGTACTCGGCGACCGCCGCCGCCACCGCCGCGCTCTACGGTCCGCGTCACGGTGGTGCGAACGAAGCGGTCCTGAAGATGCTGACCAAGATCGGCAGCATCGACAACATCCCCGCCTACATCGAAACGGTGAAGCAGGGCAAGGCCCTGCTCGAGGGATTCGGCCACCGCGTCTACAAGAACTTCGATCCGCGCGCCACGATCATCAAGAAGACGGCTGATGACGTCTTCCAGGTGACGGGCAAGAATCCATTGTTGGATATCGCCTTGAAGCTCGAGGAGATCGCGCTCGCCGACGACTACTTCATCTCGCGTCGCCTCTATCCGAACGTGGACTTCTACTCCGGCCTGATCTACCAGGCGATGGGCTTCCCACTCGAGATGCTCACTGTGTTGTTCGCGATTCCGCGAACGTCGGGGTGGCTCGCGCACTATCAGGAGTTGCTCGCTCAGGACCTGAAGATCGCGCGTCCGCGCCAGCTCTACATCGGCGCCGAAGAGCGCAAGTACGTGCCCATGTCGGCGCGCACTTGATTTAGGAGTTCACCGCTTCCAGCAACTGTTGGGCGTGCGCGCGCGGATGTTGGGTGTAGACCGCGAGCCACGTCGCGAGCGTGTAGCGACCTGATTCGGAGTGTTCGCCGTAACACTCGAGGTCGGCTTCACGCAGTCGCGCGAGCACGTCCAGTGACGCGAGGCGCACGGCCTTGAAGACTTCGAGCGAGTGCACGACGGGCAGGTCCTGGTAGCCGAGTTGCTGACACCCGGCCCACGCCGCCTCGTCGTAACCCTGGATGACCGAGCCGGCCGGTTCAGCGAGCAGGCGGCGAAGACGCGCGTAGGACTGCGCTTCGGAGTCCGCGATGTGATGAATCACCTGACGCGCGCTCCAACCACCTTCGATGTGGCGATCGAGGTTGTCGTCGTTGACGATGGCCGCGTCGTGCAAGAACTGTGAGGTGGCCATGCTGTAGGCCGCGACGTCATCACTGAGACTCATGACTGCTCCTTTACCTTGTTGGGATCGACCATTCGAGTCAGTCCCTCTTGGACCATCGAGATCATCAGTTGGCCGGCCTGGTTCCAGAGGAAGCCGCGCGCGAGGCCTCGGCCTCCGTGGGCGATCGGCGAGTCGGTGTCGAAGAGCAGCCACTGATCGGCGCGGACCTCGCGGTGGAACCACATGCAGTGGTCCAGACTCGCGCCCATGAACGAACCGTTGTCCCAGCGAATCGAGTGCGGCGCGAGGATCGAGTCGAAGAGACTCATGTCACTGGCGTAGGTGATGACGCACGCGTGCAACAGCGGATCGTCGGGCAACTCGCCGTCGGCCTTGATCCAGATCTGTTGTCGCGGTTCCTTGCTCCGATTCGGACTCCAGGGGAGCTCACCGATGAAGCGTTGGTCGATGGGGTGCTGGCGCTTGAACCATTCGTCGATGTTGCCGCCCTCGTCTTGAATCCGTTCGTCGAGTCGACCGATCGTCTCGGGGCCCGCGACACTGGGCATCTCGAACTGGTGTTCGAGGCTCACCTCTTCGGTGTGAAAGCTCGCCTGCATGTTGTAGATCGCGCGGCCGTGTTGGATCGCGACGACGCGACGAGTGGTGAAACTCCGTCCGTCACGGATTCGGTCGACTTCATAGAGGATCGGGATACTCGGATCGCCCGGTCGAAGGAAGTACGAGTGGAGCGAGTGCACGCTGCCGACCTCGACGGTTCGTCCCGCCGCCATCAGGGCCTGGGCCGCCACTTGTCCGCCAAAGGTGCGCTGGCGCTCTTCCGGGGGGTGTCGACCGCGAAAAGTATTGACCTCGATTCGTTCGAGGTCGAGCAAATCGACAAGTAACGCAAGGGCTTCGGACATGCTCCATTCTTGCATCTCGACCCTTCGCCCCTCGGGGCTCGACACCCGAGAGGAATTAGACTGTGCCCAATGCGCAAACGATTCGACTCGTTCATGGCGTGGTCCAAGACCCACCAGGGCAAGAAGCTCATTCGCTACACCGCGAGTTCCGTCATCACGACCGGCGTCTCTTTCACGTGCATCGTGATCTTCTACGGACTCAAGATCATCCCCGGCGTCATCTGGTCGACGCTCGCCGGCAACGTCGTCGCGACGTTGCCGTCCTATCACTTGAACCGACTTTGGGCGTGGGGCAAGCGCGGTCCGAGTGCCTTTCGCAAAGAGATCGTCCCGTACTGGACATTGGCCTTCGCCGGCATCGCCTTCAGTCAAATTGGTGCCTTCTCGGCGCGCGACGTCGTGCGCGAGCATGACTGGAGCCACCTCCTCAACACCGCACTGGTCGCGTTCACGAATCTGGCGTGCTTCGCGATCTTCTGGGTCTTGAAGTTGGTCGTGTTCAACAAGATCTTCCGTTTCGACAAACTCAAGGTGATCGACGAAGAACTGGTCGCTGAAGAGCTGTCGACGATTGATCCGTCGCCCGACCCCATCTGGACCGACTGATCCACGCCGACAGACGCGGCGCCGCGAACGCGGCCCCAGCCAGATTCGTTCGGGCGCCGACAGTAGGGTTTTCCTAGTGCTCACTCGTCTTCACTCGCTGCGGGCCTGGTCCAGGAGCCACCAGGGCCGAAAACTCATTCGCTACACCTTGGTCTCCGGCAGTTCGACGATTATCTCGTTCGCGGCCATCTCGGGTTTCTACGGACTCAAGATCATCCCGAGCGTCATCTGGTCGACCTTGGCGGGAAACCTCGTGGCGTCAGTGCCGGCCTATCAGTTCAATCGTCGTTGGACCTGGGGTAAGCGCGGCAAGAGTGGCTTTCGTCGAGAGGTCGTGCCCTTTTGGGCGCTCACTTTTTTGGGAATCGGTGTGTCCCAGATCGGTGCACTGTGGGCGCGCCACGAGGTGCGCGCGCACCAATGGAGTCACCTCGTCAACACCGGCCTGGTCGCGTTCGCGAACCTGGCGAGCTTCGCGATCTTTTGGGTGCTGAAGCTCATCGTCTTCAACCGCATTTTTCATGTCGACACGATTGAGGAGATCGACGAGCACCTCAGTGCCGAGGAGTCGACGCCGAGTTAGTCGCGAAAATTCGTGAACTGCAGGGGGACCGCGAGGTCGGACTCCTTGAAGAAGGCAATCGCCTTTTGGAGATCGTCGCGCTGCTTGCCCGTCACACGAACTTGATCTCCCTGGATCGAGGAACTGAGGTTCTTGACACCCATTTCTTTGACCATCTTGTTGATCTGCTTGCCGACGTCCTGGGTGATGCCGGCCTTCAGGGTGACTTTCTGACGGGCGCTGCCTTGGCTCGCTTCTTCGATCTTGCCCGCGTCGAGTGACTTCAGCGACACTGATCGCTTCACGAGCTTCTCTTCGAGGAGTTGATACAGCGCGCGCAGGCGGTCCTCGGTCGAGGCCGATAGGCGCAGTTCCTTGTCGGAGAATTCGATGACGGGGTTCGTGTTCTTGAAGTCGAAACGCGTGCCGGCCTCGCGGTTGGCTTGGTCGACGGCGTTGCGCACTTCTTGTAGATCGAGTTCAGAGACGATGTCGAAACTGGGCATGGGCAAATCGTAGACCTACCCGGTTGGAATACGTCACGTCGACCCAAGTAGGATTCTCGACGGGTCAGTGCCCGAGTGGCCAATGGGATCTGGCTGTAAACCAGACGGCTTAGCCTACGGGGGTTCAAATCCCTCCTGGCCCACCAAGGCCAATCCAGCACGACTGGATTGGCCACGCCCGAAACGGCCCGAAAGAAATAAGGTGGAAATGGGCAGGGGAGGAGTGGTGTGAACCGGCTTAGGTCGACGGCGAGCTTGGTGCGCCGCAACTACGAGCGCGTGGCCGAACGCTTCGAAACCGGTGTTTCGATGCTCGAACGCCGTTACACGCCGCTCGGCCGATTCACTCCCGGACCTTTCGAAGGTTGGAAATTCCTCTGGCAGCCCGCGTTGCTCGGATTCGTTGCGATGTCGTTCATCTTGGCCGGGTGCTCGTTCACGAACTCGCCGTTCAAACTCGATATGCCGAACACGTGGTTCTACGCCGAACCATCGGCCAAGTACGCGGTGACGCCGAGTGAGACGAAGTACATCCTCTCGGTCGTCCTGGTCTACGGCGGACTTTTGTTGCTGATGCGTGTGTGGCTGCGCCTGGCCGAGGTCATGAAGTTGCATCCCGGCGCCAAGCTGAAATCGCTCTGGTGGATACTGCTGCTCTGGGCGACGCCCATGATCGTCGCACCGCCCCTCTTCAGTCGTGACGTCTTCAGTTACGCCGCCCAGGGCGAGATGACCTTCGCCCACATCAGTCCGTATTTGTATGGGCCATTTACCCTCGGGTCGAGCGCCTACGTCAACCCCGTTGATCCTCTCTGGCAAAACTCGCCGGCGCCCTACGGACCGTTCTTCCTCTTCCTCGACGGCAAGATCGACTGGATCTCGCAGCACCATGAACTCTGGACCGTCGTCGGCCTGCGCCTACTCGAGACCTTCGCCGTCGCCATGATCGGCTACGGCGTCGTCATGCTGGCCCGTGGGATGAACCGCGACCCCGGCGAGGCCTTCGTGCTCTCGGCGATGAACCCGTTGGTCCTGCTCACGTTGATCGGCGGAGCGCACAACGACGCGATCATGGCCGGGTTCCTCGTCGTCGGCATCGCGCTCGCGGTGAAGAAGCATCCAGTCTGGGGGCTGTTCTTCTGTTCCTGCGCCGCGGCGATAAAAGCCCCGGCCGCCATCGGCTTGGCCTTCGTCGCTTGGACGTGGCTGGGTCCGAAGGCGTCGATCAGAGATCGCTTGAGACCTATTGGTATCGCGGGCATCGTCGCGGCCGCGACGCTCGGCGTATGGACGTGGCTCGCCGGGTTCGGATTCGGGTGGGTCCAGAACCTCCTCTCCAACGGGACAGTGCGGTCCTGGGCCGCGCCGGCGACCGCGGTCGGGTTGGCGCTCACCAACACGCTGCACGCCGTCGGGTTTCACGGTATCGAGGTCGGTTCGGTGATTTCGGTTACGAGATTGATTGGTCTGTTGGCGGCGGCCGGATTCACGATCTGGCTGTTGCTCCATGCCGAAGAGCGCGGCTGGGTGCGCTCGTTGGCGCTCTCGCTGATCCTCTTCGTCGAACTCGGGCCCGTGGTGCAGCCGTGGTATCTGGCGTGGGGGCTGGTCCTGCTCGCCGCGAGTTACAAGGGCCGCGAGCACTTCTGGCTGCTGGCGCTCTCGATCACCGGGCCATTCATCGGACTGCCTGGTGGGAGGGCGTTGCTGGCCGACCTCGTGCATTCCAATCCGCTTCTCATCGCGGTCGCGGTCGCGATCTTGGGCGGCGTTTTGATCCTGCCCATGGGGCGCTGGACGCAGTGGTCGTGGCCGACGAACGAGTCGGAACCCGCGACTTCGATGCCTATCTCGAGCGAGTAGGCATCACGTACTGATATTCGACCACGTCGAGCCAGACGCCCTGCTTTCGACCGACTTCGATCTCGGTCCCGACCAGGGTAAAGCCGCATTTCTCATGCAGTCGGATGGAACTGGCGTTCTCACCCACGATGCGCGCGATCAACGAGTGGAATCCCGACTCGCCGGCGAGCGCGATGAGCTGTCGCAGTAGATCCTCGCCAACACCGCGCCCGCGCGCCGCTCGAGCGACGTAGACCGAGTTCTCGACGGTCGTGGCGTAGGCCGGGCGGTCGCGAAAGGGCGACACCAGCGCGAAGCCCAGGATCCGCTCGCCCCGGGCGCCCGGTTCGCCGACCTCGTCCTCCTCGTTCACCGCGACGATGCAGGGGTGCGTGGCGAGGTGGCGGCGGATCCAGGCCTCTTGCTGGGGAAGCGTGCGCGGGACGAGATCGAAACTGATCGAGGCCTCGGTGACTTCGGGGTTGTAGATGTTCATGACCGCCGTGGCGTCTTCCACTTCGACCAGGCGCGTTCTCATGCGTCCAAGGGTAGTAGTGCCCAGTTGGAAGCCATAGACTTGTTCGGAGTACAATTCGCTCCGCGCCAAAGTGGACGCGAGCGCCCTCTTAGCTCAGTGGTAGAGCACTTCCATGGTAAGGAAGGGGTCGTCGGTTCAATCCCGACAGAGGGCTCGCCAGGCGGCGTAGCTCAGGTGGTTAGAGCACACGGCTCATAATCGTGGTGTCGCGGGTTCGACTCCCGCCGCCGCTACCAGGCAGGACGCAAGTCCGAACAGCAGTGCAACGAGGAGAGAACGATGGCGAAGAACGAAAAGCGAATACAGGTCACCTTGGCGTGCGAGGACTGCAAACGCCGTAATTACATCACGATGAAGAACAAGGTGAATGACCGGGAGCGCATCGAGATGAAGAAGTACTGCCAGTGGGAGCGCAAGCACACCACGCACAAAGAGACGCGCTAGATAGAGCCCTCGGGGAGGGTGGTAAGATTCATCTTCCCTACGGCCTCAGTCACGTTGTGACTGGCGTCACGAAGGGCAGTGGCTCAATTGGTAGAGCACCGGTCTCCAAAACCGGTGGTTGGGGGTTCGAGTCCCTCCTGCCCTGCGCGAAGATTTTCTTCGATGGAAATGAAGTGCGAACGAGAGACGTGAGATGAACCGCGAACAGAAGCGAATGATGCAGCGACAGGGTCAGGTGGGTGCCGACGGCACCCCCGCGCCGCGTCGCACCTCAACGCAAGACGTCCAGCGTCGCCGTCGCCAGCGCACCGGTCCGCGCCAGTTCTTCCGCGAGATCCGAGAAGAGATGCGCCAGGTCTCCTGGCCCACCCGGCCCGAGGTCATCAACTACACCCTGATCGTCTTCTTCGTCCTCGTCTTCATGACCTCACTCATCTTCGGACTCGGCTACGGCTTTTCCAAGTTCGTCACGTTCCTCTTCCAGAAGTAAGGCGACCATGAGCGATATTGAGACCCCAATCACCGAACAAGAGGCCGTGCCCGACGACGAGATCTTGGAGATCACGATCCTCGAAGAGGACTTTGAAGAGCCCGTCGCCGAGAGCGCCTTCGACCGACCCGGTCGTTGGTACATCGTGCNNGACCAGATCTACGAGATCTACCTGCCCGAAGAGGACGTGACCGAGTTCAAGTCCGGCAAGAAGGTCACGGTCTCCAAGCGCATGTTCCCGAGTTACCTACTGATCCGCTGCGAGCCGGACCCCGAGATCTTCTACGTGATCGGCTCGACGCCCGGCGTCACCGGCTTCGTCGGCGCCGAGAAGACCCGCCCGACGGCGTTGACGCGTCGCGAAGTCGACAACATCATCCGTCCCCTCGTCGAAGGCGTGGAAGTGGCACCGACCAAGCGCCGCATGCCGACGCACGAATTCGAAGTCAATGACACGGTGCAGATCAAGACCGGTCCCTTCGCCACGTTCTCGGGCCACGTCGCCGAGATCAACGAGGACCAGCTGAAGGTCAAGGTGCTCGTGGACATATTCGGACGAGAGACCCCGGTGGAGCTCGACTTCACCCAGGTCACCAAGCTCTAGATCGCCTAAGGAGAGACTCATGGCTAAGAAGATTGTCGCAGTCGTAAAGATCCAGCTCGAAGCGGGCGGCGCCACGCCGGCCCCGCCGGTCGGCACGGCCCTGGGGCCCCACGGCATCCAGACGATGGAGTTCTGCAAGCAGTACAACTCGGCGACCGAGTCCATGAAGGGCACGGTCATCCCGGTCGACATCACGATCTACGACGACCGTTCCTTCTCGTTCATCTTGAAGACCCCGCCGACCCCGGTGCTGTTGCGCCAGGCCGCCGGCGTCGCCAAGGGCGCGCACCTCGCCGGCCGCGAAGTCGTGGCTTCGGTGACGATGGACCAGATCGAAGAGATCGCCAAGACCAAACTGAAGGACCTCAACACCGATGACATCGAAATGGCGAAGCTCCAGGTAGCTGGCACCGCACGTTCGATGGGCATCTCGGTCGCGAGCTAGGAGAGACATGAAGCACGGCAAGAACTACCGCAACGCCCTGGCCCAGGTGGACCGCGAGGAACTCCTCAGCGTCACTGAGGCCGTCGAGAAGGTGAAGGCCCTGTCGAGCGCGAAGTTCGACGAGACCGTCGAACTGGCCATCCGACTAGGAATCGACCCCCGACGCGCCGAGCAGATCGTGCGCGGCACGTTGTCGCTTCCCGCGGGCACCGGCAAGACGAACCGCGTCGCGGTCTTCGCCGCCGGTGAAGCGGCCCAGGCCGCGCGAGACGCCGGGGCCGACGAAGTCGGTGCCGAGGACCTCGTCGCCAAGGTCGCCGGGGGATTCCTCGACTTCGACGTCGCGATCGCGACCCCGGATCTGATGGGTCAGGTCGGTGGACTCGGTCGAGTACTCGGACCGCGCGGTCTGATGCCGAATCCCAAGACCGGAACCGTCACGATGGACGTGGCCAAGGCCGTCACCGAGTTCAAGGGTGGCCGCGTCGAGTACCGCACCGACAAAATCGGCAACGTGCAACTGCGCGTCGGCAAGGTCAGTTTCAGCCGTGACGACCTCATCAAGAACGTGCGCGCCGTCGTCGACGAAGTGGTCCGCGTGAAGCCCGCGAGCGCCAAGGGCCGCTACATCATGAGCATCACGGTCTCATCGACCATGGGGCCCGGCGTGAAGGTCGACCCGACTCGGGTGAAGGACGTCGAAGAGGTCGCCGTTCCGGCGTGAGTTGCGTTTTGACGAGGCGCGGCCTCGCTAGTACGATGTCTATCCGCACGAAACTTGTGCCACCGATTTAGAAAGAACGCCGAAGACATCCGGTGGGGAAACCCATAAGGGCCAGTGGTCCGCCTGACGAGGAGTTCGAGTCTCTGCTGAGACTCGTTCGCTTGGATGTCCCGGCCCGAACCGGGCGGTATCCGGCGAAGGAGCAGTATGAGCAAGGTTCAGCCGGCCAAGGTCGCCACCATCGACGAGGTCAAGACACGCATCGCGTCTTCGACCACCGCCGTCGTCACCGAGTACCGGGGCCTCACGGTCGCCCAGATCTCGACTCTTCGACGTCAACTGCGCACGCTCGGTGCTGACTACAAGGTCTTCAAGAACACGCTCGTTCGCCGCGCCATCGCCGGCACCGACGTCGAGTCGCTCACGGAGTTCCTCGTCGGCCCGACGGCGATCGCCTTCGTCGACGGTGACGTCTCGGCCGTCGCCAAGGCCCTGCGTGACTTCGCCCGTGAGACGCCGAAGTTGATCGTGAAGGGCGGCGTCGTCAACGGCAAGCCGCTCTCGATGCTGGACCTCAGCGCGTTGGCCGACCTGCCGAGCCGCGACGTCCTCTTGGCTCAGATCGCGGGCCTCCTGGCCTCNNTCGGCCTTGATCGAGAGCAAGGGCGGTACTCCCGCCCCGGCCGAGGACAAGGTCGAAGAGGTCGCCGAGACTCCGGCCGGGGTCGAGGAAGCTGCTCCGGCAGTGAGCGACGACGACGCGACACCCGTCGCGGAGGTCGCAGTCGAGGACGAGGCCCCCGCGGCCGAGCTCGAGGCTGAAGCCCCCGTCGAGGACGAGGCCCCCGCGGCCGAGCCCGAAGCGGAAGCTACCGAGGCGCCCACTGAGGACGCCGCGGCCGAACCGGCCAAATAACCAAGTCACCGAAGTACGAAAGAGAGAGGAATCACCATGGCTGCAACATTGACCAAGGAGCAAATCCTTGACGGCATCGCAGAGCTTTCCGTTATCGAGCTGAGCGAGCTGTTGAAGGAGTTCGAAGAGAAGTTCGGCGTCACCGCCGCGGCCCCGGCCGCGGCCGCGGCTCCGGTCGCTGCGGGCGGCGGAGCCGCTGACGCGCCGGCTGCGGACGAGAAGAGCGACTACGACGTCATCTTGACTTCGGGTGGCGAAAAGAAGATCCAGGTGATCAAGGAAGTGCGCGCACTCACCAGCCTGGGACTCAAGGAAGCGAAGGACCTCGTCGACGGTGCGCCCAAGCCCGTCTTGGAGAAGGTCTCCAAGGCCGACGCCGACAAGGCCAAGGCTTCGCTCGAGGCCGCCGGCGCGACGGTAGAAGTAAAGTAATTAAAGGCTTTTAAAGTATTGCCCCGGCCGAGAAGTCGGCCGGGGCAATTTCTTTGGTCGGGTGTACTTGATTCCGGCCCGGAACCTGCCTAGGGTTACCGCAACCGCTCTAGCGGCCGCGCGTCTCCAAAGGGAGGAGCGCCAGTTGCGCATACCCTGAATTTCCCGCTAGAGTTGAAAGACCGTGTCCTTGCACCTAACTTTGTCATCTCTTGACGCCGTTTTGTACGTGTTCCCGGCATTTGCCAGCAGTAACCACCCACCAACACGGAGGATAGACCGTTGACGTCTCGGTCCACTAGCCCAGAGCGATTTAACTTCTCGGCACTCGGTGAAGCTCACCCCTTGCCAAACCTTCTCGAAATTCAGCGAGACAGCTTCGACCTGTTCATGAAACAGGGTCTGCGTGAGGCCTTCGAGGCCATCTCGCCGATCACGGACTTCACCGGTCGACTCTCGCTCGAACTGGAGTTCGACCCCGACGACGCGGACCTGAAGTCCCCGCCGAAGTTCACCGTGGAAGAGTGCCGTCAGCGCGCCACCACGTACTCGCAGCCAATCTTCGTTCGCGCGCGTTTCCTCAACTCCGAGACCGGCGAGATCAAAGAGCAGACCGTCTTCATGGGCGACTTCCCGATCATGACCGAGCAGGGCACGTTCATCATCAACGGCACCGAGCGTGTCGTGGTCAGTCAGCTCGTTCGTTCACCGGGTGTGTTATTCCAGCCCGGCAAGGACGAGAAGGTCGCCTTCGAAGGCACGATTCACCCGAGTCGCGGTGAGTGGCTGCAGGTCGACCTGGAAGAGAAGAAGAACAAGGCGGCGAACGCCGGCGCGCGCATTGCGCGCAAGCGTCGCATCTCGATCTTCACCTTGCTGCGCGCCCTCGACACCGTCATGGACGAGGCGTTCTTCGAGAAGTTCGTCGTGCACTTCGACTTCCTCGAGGAC
>PKYQ01000022.1 GCA_003133685.1 Acidimicrobiaceae bacterium | reverse complement strand
CACGGGAACCCGAGGAGTCCCTCATTTTAGGCCTCATATTTCTGCAACACCACGCGACCAGACCGACACACAACAACACGGTTCGCCACGCCGGCCACGCTGACTTCCTGCGAGAGGCGATTAACGACCCTGAGACTTCTCGACGAACGTGACAATAGGATTACCCGCATGACGGACTTCATCGATGCCGACCTTCGTGGATCACAGTTCGAACGCGTCGACCTCCGCGCCGCGCAGTTCCGCGCCGTTGACCTGAGCGGAGCAGTGATGCGAAACGTGGATTTGGTCAACGTCGAGATCCACGGCGAGATTGACAACCTTACGATTAACGACGTCGACGTTGGCCCCCTGATCGACGCCGAACTCGATAGTCGATATCCCTTGCGATCCAAGATGCGACCGACCGACCCCGCCGGTTTCAACGAAGCCTGGGGCATCGTCGAGCGACTCTGGGGCGAGACCGTCGAACGGGCCCGTCACCTGCAGCCGGAACTCCTTCACGTGTCGGTGGACGGAGAATGGACGTTCATCGAAACGCTGCGACATCTGGTGTTCGCGACCGACTCATGGATCAGGCGCGCGATTCTTGGCGAACCGTCGCCCTGGAACTCTTTGGGCCTCCCGTGGGACGAGATGCCCGAAGACCCGGCTATCCCGCGCGACCGCGTCGCGCGTCCTTCGCTCGACACTGTGCTTGAGCTCCGCCGCGACCGAATGGCCACGGTGCGTCAGGTCATCGAAGGTCTTACCGCCGCTTCCCTGGACGGTGACACCGAATCGGTCGAGGCGCCAGGTTGGCCGCCGTCTCAGAGTTTTCCCGTGCGCAAGTGCCTACTTATAATCCTCAACGAAGAGTGGGAGCACCGTCGTTACGCCGAGCGCGATCTGGACGCCGCAGAAACAGTCATCGCGTAACGTGACGCTGGTGTCACTGGTCCGACGCGAACCCGCACGCCAACCGAAACAGTCCGTTCTTGAAACTCGCCAAGAAGATTGCGAACTGCTACGTCCGAGTAGTCCCTCATTTTAAGCCTCATAATTCTGCCACTCGATACCAAGATGCTCTCCAAACTTGCGCTCGCCAGCCTTCCACCTCTCGCTCTTCAAGAATTGATTTACCACGGCCTTCCAGTCGAGGGCTCAGCTGCGCGCGATGAAGCCAAAGCTGGAGGAGCTCTTGCCCTTACCCTGGCCGGTACTCATCAGAAAGTGAGGAGGTTGTGGCACCGAGGGTGATTAGCGTCTTGAGTCATGACTACCTCGCGCGCTTCGCTTCGACCGCTCGCGGTACTCGGCTGCACTTCGTCAGCTGGAAAGAGTTTGACGGTGACCGCACTGTGTCGTTGGTTTGCTCGCCAGGGCGTCGACGTGGCGCCCTTCAAAGCGCAGAACATGTCCAACAACGCTCGGGTGGTCGATGGTGGCGAGATTGGTGTGGCCCAATGGCTCCAGTCCATCGCCGCCCGCCAAGAACCATCTATGTTCATGAATCCGGTGCTGTTGAAACCCGAAGCCGACACGCGCTCGCAGGTTGTGGTGAATGGGCAGGTCCGTCACGATCTGACGACGATGCCCTGGCGCGATCGAGGACCGTATCTCTGGCCCGCCATGAGCGGGGCCCTCGACACGCTCCGCCGCGAGCACGAACTGGTACTCATCGAGGGTGCGGGCAGCCCGGCCGAGATCAATCTGCCCGACCTCGTCAATAACCGAATTGTGGACTACGCCGACGCGGCTGCGCTGCTGGTCGTGGACATCGATAAGGGTGGCGCCTTCGCGCACTTGTTCGGCACGTGGTCGTTGGTGCCCGAGACCACGCGAGCCCGACTTGGCGGATACATACTCAACAAGTTCCGAGGCGACGCGACACTCTTAGAGCCAGGCCCAGCGATGCTGCACGAAATGACCGGTCTGAAATTGGCTGGCGTGATCCCCATGGTGCAGCATCAACTGCCCGACGAGGAAGGCGCCACAATTCGTCACGCTGCACCCGAAGCAGACGCCGTGGTGGGGATCGTTCGCTACCCTTACTCTTCCAACTTGGATGAATTCCAACTCCTGGCCCACGGTGCCCACGTTCGATGGATAGCGAATCCTCGCGAGATGCTGGATTGCGATGTCATCATCCTTCCGGGGTCCAAAAACGTTGCAGCCGATCTCAACTGGTTGCGAATCCAAGAGCTCGACGTCGCGCTGCGCGATCGAGCGGCCAAGGGTGGACGCATCATCGGCGTGTGCGGGGGCTGCATGATGCTCGGTGAAGCCATCACTGACATCCATGGTATTGAGGGGGCAAGCCAAGGCCTGGGTCTCCTGACACTGCGTACCGAGTTTGGAGCGGACAAGATCACCCGGCACGTAGGAATCACATTGCCTCAAATCTCTGGACCATTCGCAGCGTGGAGCGGTTTGGTCGTGGAGGGCTACGAGATCCGCAACGGTCGGATGATCGATGAAGGTGCGGCGCTGAACGAGCTGTTCTGGACCGACGGCGCAACGCTCGCGACCACGGTGCACGGACTCTTCGAAGACCCAGTTGTCGTTGAGGCTCTCGTGGGGTATCGACCCCCGCCATTGCTGGAGGAGACCTTCGAGCAGTTGGCTGATCTCATCGATGAGCACCTAGATACTGGGATGCTCTGGTCGATGGTAGGTCAGTAGCGATTCACTGCTGTCGGAGGGCCGACGTCAACAATCGACTGGCGGATTGAACAATGGTCGATCGCGAGTTAGGTTCGTCCCCGGGCGACAGCCGTATTGTCGGCTCATAATCAGGTTTACTTGCATCAGTCCTGCGTTTGTTCCTGCTTGATCTCGGCCTGGGACGATGTCGTCACAGAGACCGATCATCGGCTGTACGGCGGAGCTGGAGCGCCAGGCTGGGGATGACGAAGGACGCGAGGAAGATCGGCAGAAAACTCTTCCCGGTGCATCGGAAGGCGATGGTTTGATTCTCGGCGGCGTCGAAGGTCCGAGTTCGGCTGGAGTTTCGGCCATTGCGAACTTGCAGGGTGTGACGTCCAGGTTCGATTGGTATCTCGATCGTGTCGTTCATTTCGAGCGATCCGGCACGCTGACCGTCAACCACGATGTCGTACGTGCCACGTCGGACCTCGACTCCGATTGCTTTATGCGTCAGTTTGAGCGTTGCGGCCATTGTTGATCTCCTCTTGTTCCAGGAAGATGCCTCTGCTGAGTACTTGACTTGGCTCTAGTTCCAAACTCTACCGCTGAACGCCCGTGACCCGTGGGCGGTGGCCCGACGTGAACCCGCACGCGAATTGTAACTATCCAATCTCGCAACTCGCCAGCCAGTTTGAGAATTGCGAGCGCAGAATAGGCCTCGTTTTAGGCCTCATATTTCTGCAACACCACAAGACGAGACCGGCTATTTCCTCGTGGCCAAGGAAGTGGTCATCCGGATGCTCGAAGCCGACAACGGCCATATCGTCAACATTTCCGTGAGTCAAAGCACCATGACCCGAAAGGGTGGTGTGCCCTATGGCCTTTCTCGCGCTGGCTCCGAAGCGCTATCAAGAATCATGGCGACTGACTTGCAGGACTCCTCCGTACGGGTAAACCTCTTGCTGCCGGGCGGACCGACAGAAACCGGCATGCTGCCACCCGCAGCGGAACTGCCAGCCGGGTTTGAGCCAATAAAGGCGCGAGTCATGGGTCCCCCAATCGTTTGGCTCGCTTCACCTCAGGCGCGCGACGTGCATAATGAACGAATTGTTGCCACAGAATTTGATGAATGGCTGCAGGAACGTAACTCGAGAAGCGGGTCGTAGTCGGAAGGCTCGTCGCCCGATCACTTGGGCAAATCAACCTGTCCGATTATCCGGCAGAACTCTCCCAGACTTTGACCACACGATGCCGGAAGAAACTTGAATGTCTATCAATGTATTTTCGTCTGTATGCACAAAGTCATAGCCCCAAAGATCCTCTATCTCGGTACACCGGTGGTTTTGATCAGCACAATGAATCGAGATGGTTCTGTGAATCTTGCCCCAATGTCCTCGGCCTGGTGGCTAGACCAGACTGGCGTTTTGGGACTTGGTACTCGAGGTCAGACATTTGCCAATCTGCAACGAGATGGCGATTGCGTCCTTAATCTCCCCTCGGTTAACCAAGTTGCGGAGGTAGATCGACTCGCACTGACGACGGGTTCGGATCCCGTTCCGGACTATAAATTGGCGATGAATTTTCGCCACGTGAGAAACAAGTTTGATGAGGCGGGACTGACCGCGGTCCCCTCGGACCTGGTGCGACCGCCTCGCGTGATGGAATGCCCAATCCAATTGGAGGCGAAAGTAAAAGCAATTCACTCAGTTGGCGCGGTGGAGGATTACTCGGCCTGCATTGAAGTGCAGATCATTCGAGTACACGCCGAAGAGGAGTTACTTGACGCGGAATCTCGACACCACATTTCTCCCGATCGCTGGCGGCCGTTGATCATGAGTTTTCTCAGCTTCTACGGCCTCGGTGATGAGGTCCACGGCTCGCGGCTAGCCGAGGTGTTTTGATGGACCTGAATGCTCGCAAGTCTTTCAGCGACGGCGAGGAGGAATATTGGCGCGCCGTACTAGAACGATCTCGAGATCACGACGGCAGATTCTTCTTCGCGGTGCGCACCACGGGGATCTATTGTCGACCCTCGTGTCCAGCGCGGCGGCCGCGTCGCGAAAACGTCGAATTCTTTGACGATCCACAAAAAGCACGCGACGCCGGATACCGGGCGTGTCGCCGATGCGCGCCTGACTCGAGCGACGGTGGCACGTCCCAATGGGTTTTGACGCTGTGTCGTCGACTGGAACAACCCGGAAGTGTCCCCCCGCTCATTGAGTTGGCCAAACTCGTCGGATTAAGTCCGTCTCACGTGCAGCGAATTTTTTCCCGGGAAATGGGAATTAGCCCTCACCGGTACGGTAAGGCCCGGCGCTTGGAACGCCTACGCGCGGAGTTGCGGAGTGGACCTGACGTGACGTCGGCAGTGTTCGACGCCGGGTTCAATTCAAACAGTGTTGCGTACGTTCAAGCGAAGTCGGGACTGGGAATGACTCCACGCCGTTGGCGAGACGGCGGACGTGGCGAAGAAATCGTTTACACGATTTTCGCGTCGAACCTCGGAAACGTTCTAATTGCGGCAACCAAGACTGGTCTCGTGGCTGTGCGCTTTGGAGAAGAAGCGCAAATGATCGATGAAGTGCGCGCTGAGTTCCCGTTGGCCGATTTTCGACGTGATGATGAATTGCTTGCTCCAGAGTCGCGCACCGTTATGGCAGGTACGCTGGGCATCTCGAACTTGCCACAGCTTCCCCTTGATATCGCGGCGACTACTTTTCAGGCGCGTGTGTGGAGTGCACTTCAAGTTATTCCCCTTGGAGAGACGCGCTCTTATGCCGACGTGGCAATCATGATTGGAGAGCCGAGGGCAATACGTGCCGTGGCGAAAGCGTGCGCCAGTAATCCTGTGGCCCTGGTTATTCCGTGTCATCGGGTCGTGCGATCCGATGGCTCTTTGGCTGGATATCGCTGGGGACTCGAGACAAAGGAGGCGCTACTCGAAGTGGAGGGCGCCCGGCCAGATCAGCGTGCGAACCAATGACGGCGGTCAGGACCGGGCGACGCGTCGTCGCGTGGCAGACGTGGTTCGTTCTGCTCGGAGCCATCTGGGGATGTTCGTTCTGGTGGATCAAACTCGGGCTGCGAGCGATGTCGCCAGTGGACGTTGCCTTCGCACGACTCGCCGCCGGTGCGGCAACCCTTCTTGTGATCGCCAGCATCACTCGCACGCCGTTGCCCCGGAAATGGCAGACGTGGGGACACCTGTTCGTTCTCTCGGCGCTCTTGAATAGCGCTCCCTTCACCCTCTTCTCCTACGGCGAGACCCATATTTCTGCGGTACTGGCAGGTCTGATCAACGCGTGCACCCCGCTGACCACGTTGATCGTCGTACTCTTCATCGTGCGCCAGGAGTCCTTTCGCCCGATGATCATCGCAGGGCTGGGCATCGGCCTCCTCGGAATAATGGTCGTCATCGGAGTCTGGAACGGTTTCGGCACAAATCAACTGCTGGGCGTCGGCGCGTGCCTCGGCGCGGTCATCTGTTACGGCTTTGGCTTCTCGTACGCCCGAAGCCACCTAAGCAGACTCCCCGACAAGCCAGTCGCCCTGGCAACGGGTCAGATCTTGTGCGGGACACTCCAATTACTGCCATTCTCCCTCGCATTCGGCCACGTGCATGCTCATCGCTCGTTGTCATCACTGCTAGCGCTAGGTGCATTAGGGGTCCTCGGCACCGGAATCGCCTACATTCTCAATTTCGACATAGTGCGCCACGCTCCGGCAACAATTGCTAGCAGTGTTACGTACCTCACTCCCGTCTTCGCCGTGGTCGTCGGAGTCGCGTTTCTCGGCGAATCCTTGAGCTGGAATGAGCCAGTGGGCGCGTTGCTCATTCTCGTCGGTGTCGCGTTCGCCCAGGACCGCATTCACCGTCGAGCACGACGTACGAGCGACGAAGTCCGAACCCAAGTAACTATCTGAAGCACGGACACTGCTGTCCGGAATCGGCGGACGCTCGCATTGAGCGGTGTTCGCAGAAGTCAGGTGCCCAACAGGATTCCCGTGTCGAGATCTTCCGGTGAGGCAGCGCAAATTGCTCTTGCTATCACGAGCGATACTTGACCATGACACACAGTCCAGTTGACATTGCCGAGAAGTTGTCGCTGTTCTCCGAGCCCTGGTCGCCTAAGACCGTGGCCCGGCTGAACGAATACGAGATCAAGGTGGTCAAACTCAAGGGCGAGTTCACTTGGCATACTCACCAAGACACCGACGAACTGTTCCTCGTGACCAAGGGTCAGCTCACCATACAAATGCACGAAGGCAACGTGACGCTCGAACCGGGGCAACTCTTCGTCGTCCCTCGCGGCATCGAGCATTGCCCCGTGACCGATGGTGAAGTCCATGCCGTTCTTATCGAGCCAATCGGCGTGGTGAACACCGGCGACGTCGGCGGACCACTGACGGCTGCTCCGGACGACTCCCTGGCGTAGCAATAGTGATTGACGTCCGGTACTGGATTGCTGAACCACACGCTCTTGAGGCGGATACGTGAGTTCCGGCCGTCATGCCACGTCGATGCACCAATCGGCCTGATGCGTTGAGCCTGAATGACAATCAGCAAACTTTGAATCGAGTCGCCCATAGAAGCGCAACAGGCCTCGTTTTAGGCCTCATATTTCTGCAACACCACGAGACCAGACCGACACGGGACAACACGATTCCTTGAAAACAAACGACGCGCGCAACGAGACCGACAACACACAACCATTCGCAAGGCTCTTTTAATCCCAAGGCGCCGGGATCGAGACCCGGGCGGCCCACCATTTGATCAGGAGTTTTAGGAAGTTGAGCCAAAACCGTCGAGAGTATCCCTAAAAAATCCCTAACGGATTCAGAGTTCAAATGAGTTGGAAACCGTGAGCGGAACTACTCGAGAGAGGAGTCTCGGCGTCTGAGAGGTCCGATTTATGGCTGGTAATCCAGCCACTGGAAAAATCGGCAGTTGAGCAAGACCGTACGCGGGAACAAAACGAAAGCTCGCCAGAAGATGAACGCTCCGGTCGTTGAGGCCCGAGGACGGGCGTTACGACGGCACGTCGGCAACCTTCGAGCAACTCGCCTACAAGCGGCTCGACCTCGTCGTAAACGATCGCAGCCCGACGGCTCTTCGAGGGGTATCGGAACGCAGTTGGCCGCCGCTTTCGCGATCCTCGCCAAGCATTCCGGAAGCTCTGCATCCTCAATCGTAAAGTCAATTGAGGATGCAAACTCGATGAGGCGGGCGAAGATTCCAGCAGGATCGTCACCCGAGAGCTTGTGACAGACAGTCGGAAGATCCTCGCCGTCCGTGGAGGCGATGTCGAACACTGGTACCCATTTGAAGCCTCTGATCACCTTCTGCTCTTCGTCAGTCTTCTCGTCGTTTTGCTTGTAGACCATGGGGGCGAGAATCCAAATGGTCTTCTCTCCCTTCGGTGGACGCCAAGCCTGCGTTAAGTTGCCCTAGGTAAGGAAATATCCATCTCCTTACCTAGGGTGGCCCCTTTAGGCGCCTTAGGTAAGCCCGCTTACCTTGCGGGCTCCTTTCCGGACCATTAGGAAAGTAAAGTGCTATTCTACTTACCTTGGAGGAACATCAATGGCAGGCAGTGACAGGTCTGGACACTATGTGCGGCAACCGGCGGGGTACGACGCGTACCTCCCCTCTGACCTGCCCCCCGACAATCCTCCCCTTAACCTCGCACGGCTTCTGATGCCGCTCTCGACGGCGGCCGAAGCGCTCGGACGACTGGACGGCGCGGCGGCGCGCATCCCCGACGTTGACCTCTTCCTCGGAATGTATGTCCGGCGCGAGGCCCTACTCAGTTCCCAGATTGAGGGGACGGACTGCACCCTGGACGACATCTTCACCTTCGAAATGGGAGCGGACGCGAAGGCGGTGGCCGAGGTCGACGTCCAAGAGGTCGTTAACTACGTTGCGGCATTCAACTACGCCATCCAGAGGTTGGACACACTCCCCATTAGCGGTCGCCTCCTGTGTGAAGTTCACGCCCAGCTCTTGCGCTCGGGACGTGGCGCAGATAAGTCACCGGGAGAGTTCCGCCGCTCCCAGAACTGGATTGGTCCGCCGGGTGCGACCCTCTCCACGGCCTCGTTCATCCCCCCGCCAGCCAAGGAAATGGGTGAGGCCCTCGCGGCCCTCGAGCACTTCATCCATCAGACACAGGGCGACAGCCGACTCCCGCTCTTGATACGCTGCGGGCTCGTTCACGCCCAGTTCGAGACTATCCACCCGTTCCTCGACGGTAACGGTCGCATGGGGCGACTCCTCATCACGATGCTGCTCTGTGAGAGCGGCGCCCTGGCGCGTCCGGTCCTCTATCTAAGCACCTACCTTCGCCAGCACCGCGACGAATACTTCGCCCGGCTGACCGCGGTGCGCTTTGACGGGGACTGGGAGGGTTGGCTGGAGTTCTTCCTGGCGGGCATCGCCGAGACGGCGCTTGACGCATCCCGGACTGCGCAGCAAGTCCACACCTTGCGCGAGGACCTCAGAAGCGCTCTCCAGGAGGCTGGCGGTTCGGCGCGCGAACTGCAACTACTCGACCGCCTCTACCAACAGCCCATCGTGAATTCCAAGTGGATCGAATCGGCGATCGGTGTGTCACATCCCGCGGCGGGCGGATTCATTCGGCGGTTGGAACAACTCCTTATCCTCCAGGAGATCACCGGGCGAACACGCGGTCGGGTGTACCGCTTTAACCGGTACCTCGACCTATTCGACCGGCCAATTGCGGGACCGGCCGACGACACAACACTGAGTTGAAGTTGCTTACGAAGGTCGGCGGCGTCTTAACTAAGCGTTGCCAGACAAGGACAGATGCAAGTATCCGGCATTGTGGCGAACCTTGCAGTAGCTGACATTGAAGCAGCCAGTAACTTCTAAACCGATTACCTCGGATTGAGCGTCGAAGGATTCAACATGGGGTGGGTTGCGCATTACCAATCACCCGACGGTAAAGTCCATCTTCAACTTGTCACCAGTGATGCCACGGCCTCCGAAGATTCGGCTATCTCGGTTCACGTCGGCTCCGGCGTGGAGGAGGCATACGAGGAAGCCAAGCGGCGTGGTTACGAGATCGTCTACCCGCTTACGAAAGAGGCATGGGGTCTGCGAAGATTCTTTGTTCGTGCCCCCGATGGCACGATCGTCAATATCACAAGCCACCCCGAATAGCTATGGAGCTGCTCCTTCTGATCCCCTGCCGCGCGCTGGCCGTTGTTGAATCGCGGACGCCAGGATCGGGTGGGAACATCCCTAATTTCATCCCTAACATTTCTCGATAGCCACGCAACGCACTGAACGCACTGAACGCAAAACCCTATGAATATGGGGTTCTCTGAATCTAATCAATAGAGAATGATGAACTCGGTGGCCTTTTAATCCCAAGGTGCCGGGATCGAGACCCAGGCGGCCCACAATATAGATAAACCTCTAGTGTCGCATAGCGTAGAGATGACAAGTGGCCTCGCGAAGCGTCTGAATGCTCTCCGATAACGAGACGCTAACGCCATTCGACTGGCGCGAAATAGGGACCGTCAGCTCATTCGAACGAGACCGCGGATGCGCGATGCGATACGACGACGTGCCTTCTAAGTCGCCGTCCTCAGTCCCAGACCGTGGCACACTTTCACTCCGTTATTGAGTGCCCGTATCATCGCGTCTGCGTTCTGCGCTTTAGCTGCTTTGTCGTAGGCGCGAACTACCGCTTTCAGGGACGCGTCGTCCGTCTTTTGTAGCGCGCGCAGGGTTGAGGTTTGTACTGAGATGGCCACAAAACTGCCGGGGTCCGGCGGCGGTATCGACGTGGCACTGATGAGTTTGCACGCGGTCGCTTCAAGTTGACGTTGGTTGCTTGGAGCGCCCTGGGGCGACGCCGTAGAGCCACAGGCTGCCAATAGCAAGCCACTTACCGCGATGCACGCGATGCCGCGTTTAGCGTGAAACGTCATTGCACCGCACTCTATTCTGACTTCGCATCTGAGCAAAGTCAGGCACGAAGCGAGGACCGTACGCGCTGCCCCGGGCCAGGCTTGGCACCCTTCTGGTCCCACGGGGCGCCGTCTCCCACCGCCCCCGCCACGGAAAAGATCGCCGACGGGCGTCAAAGGGACTTACTTCCCTATGGCTCGTCGTGTTCGTGGTGGAAGGCTGTTTGGAAACAAGACGAGCCATACGGGAGAGAACCATGCGCCGCAAGACATTGGACCTACTACTCAACTGGGTGGGCACTGTGCTCACCGTGGTACTCATCGTCGCGGGTGTGGGCCTGGTGATCGGCCATAGCTTCACCTCTTCCCAAGTTCGCTCGCAGCTCCAAGAGCAAAAGGTCTTTTTCCCTAAGGTTGGCGGGCGGGACTACCAGGACCTTGTTAAGGCTCACCTGACCCAATACGCGGGCGAAGAGGTGCTGACCGGCACCCAGGCGCAGATCTTTGCCAACGACATCATCGGCGTGGACACCGCGGCGATCTCCGGAGGCAAGACCTACGCCCAGCTGAGCAACGAGTCCGTGAGCGACCCGAGCAACACGGCCCTTGCGAACCAGGTCGAGCTCGTGTTCCGCGGCGATACGCTACGCGGCCTGTTGCTCAACGCCTACGCCTTTGGCTTCATGGGCCAGATCGCCTTCTACGGGGCAATCGCGGCTTTCGTTCTGGCCCTGGCGATGCTCTTCCTCGTGCTCCTGGGGATCCGCCACTATTTTCAAATAGATCCCGAGATCAGCATCTAGCTTCGCAGTCACGCGAAGGAAAAGGAGACGGGACCGGGTTGCTGGTTGGCACAACTACGCGCCCATCGAAAACACACCACCGCGTTCCCATCTTCCGAGCGTCGTCTTGAGAGCTAACGGCACCAATGAGGATGCGCAGGGTCATTCAGCTGATGATGATCGCTGATGAGTTGCTACTTGGTGTCACGTCAGCTCTTGCGATCCTTCCCGATGTCGAAATCGAGAGAGGCGTACCCTGCGAGTCTCTTTCGACGGTGCATTCCGGTAAGCACCGGGCTCTGAACGTCGACGTAATCGTGAACCTCAACGGATGACTTTCCGTCCAAGGGCCGCAAGATTCGGCCAACATACTGGACAGCCCTTCGTCGAAAGGCGATTGGAAACGCCATAAACACCGTATCGAGCGACGGACAATCGAACCCTTCGCCGAGAAAGTTGCCGGTCGCCGCGAGCACCAGTCCAACTCGCTTGGATGCGTCGCCCAGATCCGCCATAACGCGCGCGTCGGACCGAAGGAATAATCGTCGACGCCGATCGGATCGGCCATCGATCCGAGGTCACGCGCAAGCCGCTCCAGCCACGACCACGGTGTCTTTTTTCTCTCGGGGTTTTGCGTCGACTAATTCGGATCATCATTAGTCTTATTCTGTAGTAACTCGTCGACTTGTTCCAGCGAAATCGGCTCGGCGTTCATGGCGTCCTGTAACGCACCGTTCACGTACGGGCGAAGCACGCGTTTCAGGTCATTGTGGTTCTCGGCGAGTTCCTCAAGTACACGCCACGACAGCGAGTCACCTGAACGGCCAAAGCGGAACAGGCCCTCGGTGAGGTAGAACTAAATCCTTCGATGCGCGGCCGCGTATCTAGAACAAACCATCCTTCCAATAAGTCCTAGGGATGCCCGTCAGCACTTGCGAGAACGCCAGCGCCACGACGGGCTCGCAGACATAAAGCGCCAAGTCACCGACGAGAACCCGGCCGCTGGTTCGTTCGCAGTCGAAGTACGGGTAATTGGGTTCGCCGCCCGGTAAGAGCTCGAAGTGACGTTCTCCCCTACTTGTCACGGAGTTGTCGTCCTTAGAATTGGCCCGTAGTTGCACGATGGAGGTGATTCGTGGCGAGACCGAGGGACTTGCTCCGTCGTTTCCGACTAATAGCCGTCCCCGGCAAAGCCGGAATTGCTGGCGTTCCGGTTGACCATGCGGCGGTATTGCGTGAAGAACTGGCACCCGTATTCGCGGCGCTGCGTGCGACCGAAAGTCGCACGAGCGACATCGTCTCGCGAGCCACGGCAGAGGGCGAAAGTAGAAAGGCACGCGCAGCCCTCGAAGCACAGCACATTCTCCACGAAGCCTCGCAGGCTCAGCCCGCCGCGCGTGCCGTCGCCGCTGCGGCTGCGGAGAGCGAGGCAACGGCGGCGGGCTGCGAACTGCGAGACTCGGCCGACGAGGAAGTCGAACGAATCAGCCGCGAGGCGACGATGAAGATCACGCCCGTCGTGAACGAGCTGGTTCGTCGGGTTCTCTCGTCAGGTGTCGCGTCGAGGACGTCGCCGTGAGCGCCGGCTGGGTCGCGGCCCAGGTCCGCAGTCAAAGCCTCGCGAGCCACTGCGTCGGCCCCGCCGGAGCGCGCGAGCTCGCCAGCGCCGGATCGCTCGACGAAGCTCTCGGGATCCTCGCCACCTCGAGCTACCGCGAGCGTCTTCACCCAGGCCTCAATCTCGCCGCGAGCGAGCACGAGGTCTTCGCCAGCGTGCTCTGGAACCTTCGTGTCCTCGCCGGATGGAGTCCCGCGCTCGGCGCCTCGCGCCTTCACGCGCTCGCCGGCGTATTCGAACTCATGAATCTACAGGGTGACCTCGCCCGTATCGAAGGACACGAGAGTCCGGCACCCTTCGAGCTTGGCTCGCTCGCGAGCGTTTCGAGGCACGTCGCGCCGCTCACGGTCGGCGAACTGCGCGACGCCCTTCGTCGCTCCCCTTGGGGTGACCCCGGTGCCCTCGACGCCACGGGCGTGAACATCGCGCTGCAGTTCACCCTCGCTCGTCGAATCGTCGACGACGTGCCAGAAGCGGGCCAGTGGGCCCAGACCTACGCCGCCCTCGTGTTGAGCCGACTCGTCAAGGAGGATTGCCCGCTCGATACGGACTCGACCTCCGCGGCGAACGCTCGCGCGATCCTTGGCTCCAGGGCCCTTTCGACGACGTCTCTTGGCGAACTGCGCGACGCCCTTCCTCGCGACGTCGCGTCAATCCTTAAGGGCGTGACTGGCCCAGACGACCTGTGGCTCGCCGAGGCTCAGTGGCGCACTCGTCTCTGGAACGAGGCGCTCGAAAAGCTTCGGCGAGGCGGTGCTGGACCCGAGACGGTGGTCGCCGCCATCGCCCTCCAGTTCGCCGATGCCTGGCGGGTCCGGACGGCCCTGGAGGTCGCGGCCCGGGCCGGACGCGGGATCGAGGTACTCGATGCCGTGGCGTGAGACTCTCGAGCCTGCGCGCATGCAACGCGTCGCCGTGGTCGCGCCGCAGGACCGGCTTCGCCCTGTCCTGATCACACTCGCGTCGTGCGCCTGTGTGGAGCCGGAGTTATTGACCGTCCCTGGCACCGAGGCCGAGGCTGTCCTTCAGCGCTTGCAAGCGCTGGGCTCCAGGGAACCGACAACACCAATGCTCTCGCCTGAAGCTCCCGACCTCGCGGCGCTCGAGCGCGTCGGCGACGCCGCGTCACTCGCCGGCGAGGTGCAGCTCCAAAGGGTCGAAGCGAGCATGATCCGTGAGGGTTCGACTGCGGCGCTTGCGGGTTGGGCCCCGTCCTCGGAACTTGACCCACTCGCCCAGGCACTCGCCCCCGAAGGAGCGGCAGTAGTTCGCCTCAAGCCTCCGCGCGGCGTGCAACCACCCACAATGCTGCACGGCTCGTCCGCTTCGGTCGCCTTTCAGCCTCTCGTCAACACATACGGCACCGTGCCCTACGCGGACCTGAACCCCTCGATGTTGGCGGGCGTCGCCTACGTGATGATGTTCGGCATGATGTTTGGCGACGCCGGACACGGCTTCCTGCTCTTGGTACTTGGCTGCCTCGCCGCGTGGGCACCGAAGGGCAGGTTGACCTCGCTGCAAAGGTTCCGCTGGGCGGCACCCTTTCTGATTGGCGCGGGGCTCGTGAGCATGGGCTTCGGATTCGCCTTCGGAGAGGCGTTCGGTCCGACCGGACTCGTGCCGACGCTCTGGCTGCGCCCGCTCGACCACGCCACCACCCTGCTCGCCGTGTCGGTGGCTATCGGCGCGGTTATCCTCGCCGTCTCCTACGTGCTCGGCGCCGTCAATCGATTTCGCGAAGGTGGTATCACCCGCTCGCTTGTCGCGCTCTCAGGCATCGCGGGCGCCGCGCTCTACCTTGGCCTCGCTGTCGTCGGCTCAGGCTGGTACTGGCACCGCACGTCAATAGTCCTCTCAGGCACGGCGCTCGCCATCCTCGCCCTCGCACTCGGCTTCATCGGTCTGTTTGCCGAAGCGGGCGGTCGGGCGTCGGGCGCACTCGAGGCGGGTGTAGAACTCTTCGACGGCCTGCTGCGCCTCGGCACCAACACCGTCTCCTTCGCCCGTCTCGCGGCCTTCGGCCTGACCCACGCGGCACTCAGCTCGCTCGTCTGGACCGGGACCGCGGACCTCTGGAACCGCGGTGGCGTGCCCAACGTCGTTGTCGCGATCATCGTGTTCGCGTTGGGTAACGCGCTCACCTTCGCCCTCGAGGCGCTCGTGGCGGGCGTCCAGGCACTCCGTCTTGAGTACTACGAAATCTTCTCGCGCGTCTTCACTACCGAAGGCCGCGAGTTCCACCCCTGGCACGTTCAGGTCCGTCAATGAAGGAGGCCACATGATTACCTGGCTCATCGCCCTACCCATGCTCGCACTGGTGAGCGGAGGAATCGCCTTACAATTGCGTCGACATCCGCGTGGCGGGCTTCTGCTGATCAAGCTGGTGAACCTCACACTGATGATCGGCGGTGGCGTTCTCGTGGTGCTCGCCGCGACCACCACACCCGCGTCGGCCGCCGGTGTGGTGGCGTCAGCCACCCCCTCCTACGCCGGACAAGCGCTGATGGGCGCGGCGATTTCGGTCGCCGGTTCCTCGATCGGCGCCGCGATTGCGGTCGCCTACACCGGATCGGCTGCGCTCGCCGCGATCAGCGAGCGGCCCGAGTTGTTCGGTCGTGCCATGGTCTTCGTCGGACTCGCCGAGGGTATCGCCATCTACGGCCTGGTCGTCGCGATCATCCTCATCGGCAAGGTCTGATCTCATGGGCCTCGTCGTCGTGCTCGGTGAATCGGTTCAGGTGCAGGGTTACGCCCTCGCAGGGGCGAAGACCATCGTCGCCGAGACTCCCGACGAAGTATTCCACGCGTGGGACGCCCTCAACGGCGCCGTCACGCTCGTCGTGCTGACACCCTTCGCCGCCGAGACGCTCGGTGGCGCGGTCCTGTCGCGCACCCGCGAGCCGCTCGCCGTGAGGATGACCTCGTGACCGAAGCGTCAGTGACCTCCGAATTCGTCGGACCCGAGACTCCCCTCAACGTGCAGCTGCGTGCCGTGAGCGCGGGGCTGTTTCAGAACGCCGAGCAGCGCGCTTCACAAGTCCTTGAAGAGGCGGACGAGCAGGTGGCCACCGCGCTCGCCGACGCCCGGCGCCGCGGCGAGGCCATCCTCGAATCGGCGCGCGCGGAGGGAGCGGCGGCCGCTCGACGCAGCGGGACGCGTGTCCTCGCCGACGCCCGTCGTGAATCTCGCGAGAGGATTCTGCATGCCCAGCGCGATGTCTACGAGCAAGTTCGCTCCCTCGCCCAAGACCAACTCGACCGGCTTGCCAGCGCACCCGCGGCGAAGGAGCTCAACGCTCGCTTGGAGACGATGGCGCGCGGCCGTCTGGGTCCGACGGCGACCGTGGAGGATTCGAAATCTGGCATCGGGGTGATCGCCGCGCAGGGTCGACGACGCCTCGACCTCAGCTGCGACGCACTGGTGGAACGCGAGCTTGCGGAAATGGCACCGCGGATCGAAGAGCTGTGGTCGTGACAAATCGTGTCGATACCGGTCGAGTGGAGCGGGTAAACGGCCCGCTCGTCGAGGTGAGCGGCCTGAGCGGCGTCGCAGCGCTCGACGTCATCGAGGTCGGACCCCTGCGCATTCCGGCGGAGGTGGTCGCCATACACGAGGGACGCCTTACTGCCGAGGCCTTCGAGTACACGGGTGGGCTGCGCGTCGGCGACGAAGCGACCGCCCAGCACCGTGCCCTCTCGGCGCGCCTCGGCCCTCACCTACTCGGCGGCGTGTTCGACGGCCTGCTGCGCCCTCTCGAGGGAGGGCCGACCTGGCTCGAACCGGGCTCCCTCGTTGCCCGGCCATCGACGAGGTCGTGGCCGTTCAACCCCACACCTCTCGAACTGGGCACGCGTCTCGAATCGGGCACCCTCATCGGCACGCTCAAGAGCGAGGGCGACGTCCAGCACCGGGTGCTCGTACCGCCCGACGTCTGCGGGAAGCTCACCTGGCTAAGCGGCGCGTGCGAGGTCGCAGAAAGCGACCCCGTCGCCACCATCGACGGTCGTGACGTCACCCTCTTCGAACTGTGGCCCGTCCGTCGCGCCCGACCGGCCCGTGCGCGCCTTCGCACCGACGAGCCCCTCGTCACCGGACAGCGCGTGGTGGACCTCTTCTTCCCAGTCGCCCAGGGCGCCACCGCCGCCGTGCCCGGAGGCTTCGGCACGGGCAAGACCATGCTCCTCCAGCAAATCGTCAAGTGGGCCGACGTCGAGGTGGTGGTCTTCGTGGGCTGCGGGGAACGAGGCAACGAGCTCGCCGACGCGGTCGCGGACCTCATGGCGC
>PKYQ01000024.1 GCA_003133685.1 Acidimicrobiaceae bacterium | reverse complement strand
CTCATCGTCCCTTGGTGCGTGACCGAGCCCTCGATACGCAAGTGCTCGGGGTGCTCGCCGAGCAGGACTGACATCAACGTCGACTTGCCGGCGCCGTTTCGCCCGACGATGCCCACCTTTTCGGCGTTGCCGACAGTGAACGAGACGGGGTTCAGGATGCGCCGAGCACCGATCTCTATGCCTAATTCTCGAACTATGAGCATTTAGCGCCCTAGCAACTCAGCCGCTGCAGTGAGTTCGTCTCGGAACTGCGGATGAGCGATGGCCGTGAGGGCGGCGGCGCGTTCTCGCACCGTGCGTCCACGCAGGTCGGCCGATCCGTATTCGGTGATGATGACTCCGGCCAATTGGCGTGGCGAAGTCACTGTCGAATGCGCGGTCATGTCACCAATGATACGGCTCTTCAGAACGCCGCCGACCGCGGCGGTCGATTGGAGGCAGATGAGCGACGCGTGTTCGAGTGACAGGCTCGTCCCGACCGGCGTGCCGGTGATGATACCGAATCAGATGGAGTCGATAGGGCGAACAAGCACCGCGGCCTCTTCGACACTCAGTTCGCGTCCTTTCACCAATCCATTCTGCATGACGGGGCCCACTGTGCGACGATTTGGTAATGAGTGAGACCTTCGTCATCGACATCTGGAGCGACGTCGTGTGCCCGTTTTGTTACCTCGGCACTCGTCAACTGGGCGAGGCGCTTGAGCGCTTCGAGCACCGCGAGGACGTCGTTCTTCGCCATCGTGCCTTCGAATTAGATCCGCGCGCCAAGCTCGCCGACGACCGAGCGCTCGCAGAAATGGTCGCCGCGAAGTACGCCATCCCCGTGTCGCAAGCTCACGCCATGCACGAACGCATGGAGCGTGACGCCCAGTCACTCGGCATGACGTGGTCACTCGAGACGGCGCAACCGACCAACACCTTCGACGCACACCGCGTCATCGCCCTCGCGTCATCGCAGGGACTGGGCGACGAGACGAGCGAGCGGCTATTCCGCGCCTACTTCAGTGAGGGTGATCTGGTGAGCGACCACGCTCGACTCAATGAACTCGCGCGAGAAGTCGGCGTAAGCGACGTGGGCTCTCTGTGGGAGAGCGACGCATTCACCGACGTGGTGCGAGCCGATGAAGTAGCGGCGCAAGAGCTCGGCATCACTGGGGTCCCAAGTTTCTTGATCGACTCGAAGTTCATGGTGACCGGCGCCCAGGGTTCTGAGCAGATCCTCGACGTATTGCAACGAGCCTGGGCTCGTCGAGCCGCTTAGTCCTCGTCTTCGGTCGGCACCAGGGCCGCCGTTGCCACGGAATGGCCCTCGTCGAGGTTCATCACTCGCACGCCCGTGGCGTCGCGGCCCTGGGAGGAGACCTCGCGCACCGGTGTTCGAATGAGCACGCCGCCGGTCGAGGCGAGCATCACTTCGTCGTCGAGACGCGTCATGAACGCAGCGACCAAGAAACCGCGCGCCGCGGTCAACTTGATCGCGCGAACGCCCTGTCCCCCACGGCCTTGACGGTTGAAGCGCTCAACCTTGACGCGCTTGCCGAATCCCGTGTCGGTGACCACGAAGAGGTCGGCATCGTCGCGTACCACGTCGAGTGAGATCGCTTTGTCGTCGCCTCGCAACTTGATGCCGCGAACGCCCATCGAGTCACGACCCACCTCGCGCACTTCGGCCTCTTGAAATCGAATCGCCATGCCGCGGTAGGTGACGACCATGAGGTCCTCGTCGCCACTCGTCGCGACCACGCGCACGACTTCGTCGCCCTGGCGCAGGTTGATAGCGATCCATCCCTCTCGGCGAGACTTGTCGTACTCACTGAAAGCCGTCTTCTTCACCGTTCCGTTCGCCGTAGCGAACACCAGGAACTTGTCCTTCGGAAAATCGTCCGTCGTCACGATCGCCTGGATCGATTCGTTCGGCTGCAGGTTCAACAGGTTGACGATGGCGGTGCCCTTGGCCGTGCGCTCCTTCATCGGGATTTCGTGGCCGCGAAGTCGAAAGACCCGCCCAAGGTTCGAGAAGAGCAAGAGGTACGCGTGCGTGGTCGTGTGCACGATCTGCTGGACGAAGTCCTCGTCACGCAACTTCGCGCCTTGGACACCTCGTCCTCCGCGACCCTGCACCCGGAACGCGTCGGCGGCGACCGACTTCACGTAACCGGCCTGGGTCATCGTGATCACGATGTCTTCATCATCGATGAGGTCTTCCATGCCGAGCTCGCCCGGGTCATTCACTATTTGGGTCAGACGGTCGTTGGCGTACTTGTCTCGGATCGCGGTCATCTCGGTTTCGATGACGCCACGGAGTTTCACGTCGCTCGCGAGGATCGACTGGAGTTCGGCGATCGTCTCGCGCAACTTCGCCATCTCGTCTTCGAGTTCGGTGCGACCTAGTCGCGTGAGGCGTCCGAGCGTCATGTCAAGGATGTGATTCGCCTGCTCTTCGGAGAACTCGAACGGCGCGGCCATCAGCGCAATACGCGCGGCCCCGCGGTCGTCGGACCCGCGGATGGCCGCGATGACGAGATCGAGCATGTCGATGGCCTTGAGTAGACCTTCGACGATGTGCGCGCGGGCTTCGGCCTTGCGAAGACGAAACTGCGTGCGTCGCGTGACGACTTCGACCTGGTGGGCGATGTAGTGCGTCAACACTTGGGCGAGGTTCAGTGTGCGCGGCACGCCGTCGACGAGCGCCAACATGTTGACCGCGAAGGAGGTCTGCAGTGAGGTGTTCTTGTAGAGCTTGTTGAGTACGACGTTCGCGTTGGCGTCACGCTTCAGCTTCACGACGAGGCGCGCCTTGCGACCGGCCGAGTCGTTCTGCACCGCCGAGATGCCATCGACGTCGCCATTTTTCACGAGATCGTAGATCTTCTCTTCGATCGACTCTACGGACACTTCGTACGGGAACTCGGTGACGACGATGCGAACGTCCTTCGCGTTCTCTTCGATCTCGGCAACGGCGCGCATCTTGATCGATCCGCGACCAGTGCGGTACGCGTCGAGGATTCCCTGTCGCCCGAGGATTTGCGCGCCCGTCGGGAAGTCTGGCCCCTTCACGAACGCCATCAGGTCATCAGGGGTCGCGTCCGGATTCGCCAGCAGGTGCAGCGTGGCGTCGATCACCTCGCCGAGGTTGTGGGGCGGGATCTTCGTCGCCATGCCCACGGCGATGCCTTGAGAGCCGTTGACCAAGAGGTTCGGGAAACGCGCCGGCAAAACGGTCGGCTGTTGGGTGGAGTTGTCGTAGTTCGCCTCGAAATCGACCGTCTCTTCATCGATCGAATCGAGCAGTTCGAGCGCCAAGGGGGCCAGTCGGCATTCGGTGTAACGCATGGCGGCGGCGCCCTCGTCGGGTCCGGTACCACCGAAGTTTCCGTGGCCGCTGACGAGCGGGTGGCGCATTGAGAAGTCCTGCACCATTCGAACAAGGGCGTCGTAGATCGCCGAGTCGCCGTGCGGGTGATACGTGCCCATGACTTCGCCGACGACCTTGGCGCACTTCGCGTACGGGCGATCGGGCCGCAGACCCTGGTCGAACATCGAGTACAGGATCCGTCGGTGCACCGGCTTGAGACCGTCACGAACGTCGGGCAGTGCGCGCGAGACGATGACCGACATCGAGTACTCGAGGAACGATCGCTCCATCTCGAGGTTGATCTCAATGGGCTCGATGTAGCCCGCGACTTCGTCCTCGGGCGGCGGTGATCCCCCGCCTCCATTACCGGTTGTGCGTGCCATATGCCTCTCCGCCTAGATGTCTAGGAAGCGAACGTCTTTCGCGTTGGTCTGAATGAAGTGTCGCCGCTGAGGAACGTCGTCGCCCATGAGGATCGAGCAGACTTCGTCCGCGAGCGCGGCCTGCTCCACCGTGATCTGCAACAACGCGCGCTTGGTCGGGTCCATCGTCGTATCACGGAGTTCATCGAAGTCCATTTCACCCAGACCCTTCAGCCGTTGGAAGTCGTTCTTGTGGTCCGGGTGTTCGACGAGGAACGTCGCTTTGGCCGCGTCGTCGTGCAAGTACACCTTTTCCTTGCCGACCAGTGTCGAGAAGAGCGGGGGCTGTCCGACGTAGACGTGTCCCTCGTTCACCAATTCGGTCATCTGTCGGAAGAAGAACGTGAGCAGGAGCGTACGAATGTGGCTGCCGTCAACGTCGGCGTCAGCCAACAAGATGATCTTGTCGTAACGAATCTTCGTGACGTCGAAATCGGCCTCGACGCCAGCGCCGATAGCTGAGATCAGTGCCTGGATCTCGGTGTTCTTCAGAATCTTGTCGGACCGGGCCTTCTCGACGTTCAAGATCTTGCCGCGAATTGGGAGAATCGCTTGGATGCGCGGGTTGCGCGCGTCTTTCGCTGATCCCCCAGCGGAGTTACCTTCGACGATGAACAGTTCGCATTCACGAGGTTCATTGGACGAGCAGTCGACCAGCTTGCCTGGTAGTCCGGCGCCGTCGAGCGCGCTCTTTCGTCGCGTGAGGTCACGCGCATGGCGCGCCGCCTGGCGAGCTCGCGACGCTTGCACCGACTTGGCGACGATCTGTCCACCCTCTTTCGGATTCTCTTCCAACCAGTCAGCAAGCTTTTCGTTCGTCGCTCGTTCGACCAACGAACGAATCGCGACATTACCGAGCTTGCCCTTGGTCTGACCCTCGAACTGCGGCTCGGCCAAGCGAACCGAAATGATCGCAGTGAGACCCTCGCGGATGTCCTCACCGGCGAGGTTCTCGTCCTTTTCTTTCAGCAGATTGCGTTTGCGCGCGTATCGGTTAACGACGTTGGTGATGGCTTTGCGAAAACCCTCTTCGTGCATGCCACCTTCAATGGTGGCGATTCCGTTCGCGAACGAGTGGATGCTTTCGTAGTACCCGGTGTTCCACTGGAAGGCGATTTCCACTTCCTGACCGGGTTCGGTCTGTTCGTAGAAGCCGACCTTGCGAAAGAGCGACTCCTTGGTGTTGTTCAAGTGACGCACGTAATCGGCGATGCCGCCGCTGTACTTGTACGTCTCTTTCGACTGACGTCCGGCGCGCTCGTCGATGAATCGGATCTCGAGACCGCGATTTAAGAACGCCATGATCTGCAGACGTTCGGTAATCGTTTGCGCGCGAAAGTCGACGTCGTCGAAGATCGTCGGGTCGGGCGTGAAGGTGGTCGATGTTCCTGTGCGACCGCGTGGCGCCGGTCCGGTGACCTTGAGCTTGCCCTGTGGTTTGCCGCCGTCCTTGAACGACATTTGATAGTGCTCGCCGTTGCGGTCTACTTCCAGGGTCAGTTTCGTTGAGAGCGCGTTGACGATTGAAGCGCCGACGCCGTGCAGTCCGCCCGATACCTTGTATCCCCCGCCACCGAACTTGCCGCCGGCGTGCAGCGTCGTCATGACGATCTCCGCGGCCGACTGGCCCGGGTACTGGGGATGTTCTTCGACCGGAATCCCGCGGCCGTCATCGCTCACGCGACAACTGCCGTCGGCGAGGATCGTGACATCGATTCTCGTGCATACACCGGCCATAGCCTCATCGACGGAGTTGTCGACGAGCTCTCGAATTAGATGGTGCAGTCCCGATGGACCGGTCGAACCGATGTACATTCCCGGTCGGACCCTGACTGGCTCTAGACCTTCGAGAACTGTGATGTCGCTAGCGTCGTAACTAGCAGGTCCCTTGGTCTTCTGGGGCACGAAGGCTTCCTTTCGGTGAAAAAATTAAGGCGCTTTTCGCGCGGTCGAGGACAAATTTTCGACGGCTCTATCCTACCCGAAGTGGTGTAACTCTCGGCCGTTAGAGGGCCGTATTCGACTACTTCTTTGCCCCATTTTTAGGGCTTCTCGAGCACCGTCCGAAGAGACTTTGGCGCCCGTGCACCCAACGGCGAAAAACCCTCGAGAATCGTCGACGCGTCGCTCATGACACGTTGCGCGAAGGCGCCCGACGGGACGCTGACGAGCAACACTCCGTTCTTCACGAACTCCGGTCGACAGTGTTCAGCGATCACTGGTTCCACGATGCTGGGCCAGAGATTTCGGATCTCGTCGATGTCTCGAAGATCGACTTTTCGTAGCCGTCCCGCGAGTGTGTTGAGCAGTTCGCCCAACTTCGCCGGTTGCTCGTCGCGCGATCTCACGGCACCAGCGTGGTGAGATCGATAACGGCGGCCGGACTCATTCCGGCCGGCAATGGTGACGCCGTGGTCACGAGCGTTTGACCTGTTGGGAGGAGATTTAAGAGCCGGTCGCTTCGGTGTGGATCAAGCTCACTGAACACGTCGTCCAACAATAAAAGCGGATCGACGCCGCGTCGGTTCTGCACCAGTTCATGACCGGCGAGTCGAATCGCCAACGCCAACGATCGTTGCTCTCCCTGCGACGCTTGACGACGCGTGTCACGGCCATCCAACGTCAGCGCGACGTCATCGCGTTGTGGTCCGATCGTCGTGTGACCGCGAAAGCGATCGTCATCGAAGGATTCGCGAAGCGCCCGTTCGAGGTCGCCGGTCCACGATTGCTCGTACGAAACGCCGACGATCGAATCGTCTTCAGCGAGCTCGTGGTAGTAGTTCGCGACGAGCGGTGCGACGTCGTCGAGCAACTTTTTCCGAAGCGCGACGAGCTCTTCACTGACGCTGCAGAAGTCACTCGTCCAGACGTCCAGCTCACCCTGTTGCAATGTCGTCGGACGATCGCCCTGGAGTTGCCGTAGGAGTGCGTTTCGTTGACTGAGTATTCGAGTGAAGCGTTCGATGACGTCACCGGTCGTGAGGTCGACGTCGGTGAGCAGGTTGGTCAGGAATTCGCGTCGGTTCTCGGGACCTTGGCGAACGATGTCGACACCCTCGGGCGTGAAAATAGTGAGCGGCAGCGCGTCGGCAACGTCAGCGCGCGACTTGGGTCGTTGACCGTTGACGAGCATTCGTTTGGTGGTATTTCGCGTGCCGCGTGTCAGGGTCAGATCGACCTGGACGCGCCGTTCGCGCTGGAAGAGCACCCCGTGGACCTCGCTCGCGCTCTCGCCACTTCGAATGAGGTCGCTCGCCGCGCCCGTTCGGAACGACGACGCCGTGGCGAGGGCGTAGACGGCTTCGAGGACGGTCGTCTTACCGGTTCCGTTGGGCGACAGAAGGACGGTGATCGCTTCGGTGTCGGGTTGAAAGGAGAGCTCTTCGAAGAGCCGGAAGTTCCGTAAACGCAACTCGTGGAGGCCCACGACGCTCGCCCGTGTCTACTGAACGCGCACCGGCATGAGAAGGTAGCGGAATCGCGTGTCCTCAACGCCGTGCACCATTGCGGGACGCACCGAGTCCGACATTTCCAACACGACCTCGTCCCCGGGTACCGCTTCGATGCCGTCGATCAGGAAACTTGGGTTGAAGGCGATGGTCATTTCGTCGCCGCCGTAATCGGCGTCGACGTTGTCCTCCACGTCACCGGCGTCGTGGCTCTGCGTGCGAATCTCCACCGAACGATCCTTCATCGTGAGTCGCACCGAGGACGTCGAGTCCTTCGCCAGCAACTTGGCGCGCTTCAGCGACGTGAGCAGGGTGTCTTTCGCCACGCGCAGTTGATTGGGGTAGCTCGCCGGGATGAGTTGCAGCACCGAGGGATAGTTCCCGTCGATCAGTCGTGACGCGATGCTCGTGCCGCCCACCACGAAACAGATCTCGGCGTCGGTGAGCGTGACGCCGATAGTGGCTCCGGCTTCGAGTGACGCCGCGGCGCGCTGGAGCTCTTGGAGGGCCCGTGCGGGTACCAGGAGATCGTGGGAACCACCGATACCTTCGACCTCGGGCACGTCGCGCACCGCCAGACGGTACGAGTCGGTGGCGATGAGCCGTAACACACCGTTGTCGGTCGTGAACAACACACCGGTGAGGAGTGGCCGCGCGTCGTCGTTCGCGGCCGCACGCACGACTTGATTGAGACCGGCGATGAGATCGGCCGCCGCGATGGACGTCTGGGGACCGCTGACCGGCGGCAACTTTGGATAGTCGACGACGGCGAAGGTGCGTAGTGAGAATTTCGCGCGAGCGAGCGAGATCTCAACTGTTTCTTCGGTGCTGGAAACAGTGACCGCCCCGGCTTCGAGCGAGCGCACCGCGTCAACAATGAGTCGCGCTGGTACGACCGACGAACCATCTTCGATTCCGATGACGTCGACCGTCGTGCGAACGGTGATGTCGAGATCGGTACCCGTGACGACGAGTTGATTTCCAGTGAGTGAGAGTAGGACACCCGACGAAGCCCCGATGAGACGCGTGGCGACGACACGGCTCGCGGCACTGAGTGCTTCAACGAGAATGTCGCGCTCTGACTTGAACTTCATTCGACTGCCTTTCGTTGCTACTGAGATTACGGTGTGTTTTTTATGTGTGTAGAAGTCTTAGTAGTAGTAGGTCTGTGGGAATGTGGATTACTCTGCAACACTCCTGATTAGAAGGCTGTTTTACGAAGTCGATTTACACACAACTCTGTGGCTAACTCTTTCAACCTTACGCACTCAACCTTGAAGTGATGTGCACGATCGGTTCGTTGTCAACCTGAAATCAACAGGGTGAGCCCAGGGTTGCACACAAACTATTCCCTACTCTCTCCCTGGAGCCGGCGCTTGAGTTGATTCACTTGAGCGAGCACTTCGGGATTGACCGTGATCTGTTCTTTGATTTTCTCCACGGCACTGATCACCGTCGTGTGGTTGCGCCCATCGAAGATTCTCGCGATCATGGGATAGGAGTAGTTGTTCAAGAGATCTCGAATCAAGTACATAGCGATGTGCCGTGCGTGCACCAACGGTCGTAGACGCTTCGAGCCGCGAACGTCCTCGACCGAGAGTCCGTAGAAATCAGCGACGACCGAAAGAATTGTCTCCGGCTTGAGGACGACTTGCTCCTGGCCCAGGTTGGTCAAATGCGCTTTGGCGAGTTCGAGCGAGATTGGCTCCTGGCGCAAGTTGGCGAAGGCGCGCAGCATCGTGATCGACCCCTCCAACTCGCGGATGTTGTCTCGGACACGGTGCGCGATCCACTCCGCCACGTCGTTCGGGAGCGCGATGCCCTCACGCTCGGACTTCGATCGAAGGATGGCGATCCTCGTCTCGAGGTCCGGCTGATCGATCTCGGTGACCAAACCCTGGAGGAGACGACTGCGAAAGCGATCCTGAAGTCCCGCGAGGTCGCGTGGCGACCGGTCCGACGTGAGAACGATCTGCTTGCCTTCGCCATGCAGCGCGTTGTACGTGTGAAAGATCTCTTCGTGGAACGTCTCGCCGCGCGTCTCCATGAATTGGATGTCGTCAATCAACAAGACGTCGTTCTCGCGATAGCGCTCGTGCAACGCGAGTTGCGTCCTCGTTTGAATCGCTCGAATGAAGTCATTCAAGAACGTTTCGGTCGAGACGTAGAGGACCTTGCGACCGGGATAGTTCTCCTGCACGTAGTTACCAATGGCGTGGAGTAGGTGGGTCTTACCGAGACCGGAGTTTCCGTAAATCATTAGCGGATTGTAAGCACGACCAGGTGTTTCGGCCACTGACTGGGCGGCGGCGAAGGCCAGGCGGTTCGACGAACCGGGAACGAAGGAGTCGAAGGTCATCCGCGGATCGAGCCGAGCTGGTCGGTCGACGCTCGGAGCGAACGCGACCGTGCTCGGCGTCTCGTCGGGCTCTTCTTCGTTCGAAGAAAGCGCACCTGAGTCATCGGAAGGATCGGTGATGGTGAGAGAAACCTGCACGTCATGTCCGACCAACAACTGCGCCTGTTCGGTAATGAAGGGCAGATAGCGCTGTTGTACGCGAAGTAGTTGAATCTGATTCGGCGCACCAATCACAATTTGATTGTCGTGGTAATCCACAAGGCGCAGTGTGTTAAGTCCCGCGGCCCAAACGGCCTCAGAAGCGTTGCCGCGTAAGGAATCACGAAGAGCAACCCACATCTCCTCGCCACCTTGCACGCGCTTCCTCCACAGATCGAACATCACATTATCCACAGGCAAAAACTCCTTGGAGCTCGCGTCGTGCCCGTTGGGAGAGTCACCATACACCTATTTCAAATGTCTCGCCGGGGGGCCCGGTCCGGTCAGGTAAGATTGTTTCCAGTAACGCGCCAGCGACCCCCAGGGGGTACCGCGAAGCGTATTGAGACACTTGAGAAGAGGATTTTGTGAAGCGTACCTATCAGCCCAACCAGCGTAAAAGGGCTAAAACGCACGGTTTTCGTGCGCGCATGCGAACCCGTGCTGGCCGGGCCGTCCTGAAATCCCGTCGCAACAAGGGCCGTCACCAGCTGACGGTCTAAGCGCAACGTGCCCGATCGGGTTCGAACCCGACGGCAGTTCGCCTTGTTCGCCACACCAACTGGACGGGGACAGAGTGGCTCACTTCGAATCAGTTTCGTCGCTGAGTCTCCTGACATCCGCACAGTCGCCGTGGCCTACGCGATCAGTCGAAAGGTCGGTAATGCGGTTGTTCGCAATCGGATCCGCCGGCGCTTACGGGCACTCATCGATGGACTCGACCCCCAACCCAAACCTGGTAAATACCTGATCAGGTGCGGTAATGAGACAGGAAAACTCTCCTATGAAGCACTCCAGCATCACCTTCGTGAATCCCTCGACCGAGCCGGTGCGCTCTGAGGCGACCGCGGCCGCGCGGACATTTCTCAAGGTCATCGCGATCTATCAACGACTGACTGCGGGTCGCGTCTCAGCGTGTCGCTTCTATCCGTCGTGCTCCGAGTACGCCCGGGAGGCCATCGAGACGCACGGCGCCTGGCGCGGCTGCGCATTCGCGCTCCGGCGTCTGTCACGTTGTCGCCCCCTCGGTCCCCACGGCGTGGACCTGGTCCCCCAATCGAAAGAAGCTAGGAGTACGCAGCGATGAAGTCCTTCGCCCACGACGTCGGCTCGATTTTCCAGCCGATCTATGATCTTTTGGGCCGAATCATGGCCTTCTTCTACGGAATCATCCCGAACTACGCCGTTGCCATTGCCCTTTTGACCGTGGTGATTATGGCGGTTTTGACGCCCTTCACCATCAAGAGCACCAAGTCGATGGCGGCGATGCAAAAGCTTCAACCGGAATTGAAGAAACTGCAGCAAAAGTACAAGGGTGCGGAGAACCGTCAACTCCTCAACGAAGAGATGATGAAGCTCTACAAAGAAGAGGGCGTGAATCCCCTCGGTGGATGTCTGCCGATGTTGCTCCAAACGCCCTTTCTGATCATGCTCTACGGCGTCATCAAGGGTCTGGCCAACCAAGTGATGCTGCACGGCAAGTTGGTATCGCACCCGCGCTACATCCCCATCCATTCAAAGATGTACGACGACCTCGTCGCCTCGGGCGGGCAAATCAAAGCATTTGGCATGGACCTCAACTTGAAGTTGTTTAGCGTTCACAGCTCATTCCTGGCCCAGATCCCCTTCGTCCTTTTCGTATTGGCCGCCGTTGGACTTCAGTACTTCCAGATGGCGCAGATAAATAACCGCAGTCGCAAGACCGGTCAGGCGATGCCGGCTCAGCAACAGGCGATGCAGCGATTCCTACCGCTTATTTTTGCATATTTCTACATGATTATTCCTGCGGCTGTTGTGTTGTATATGATTATTTCAACATCAATCCGCATATTAACTCAGTATTTGATGTTCCGAACGGGCCTGTCAGATCCTACAAAGAATGGTGTCAAAGCCTCCACGCATCGGGAGGAAATTGAAGAGGAGCACAAGGACGGAGCGAATCGACCACACGTCGAAGAGATCCCCGGTGCCAATCCATCGAATGCCACCAAGCCCAAGGATCAACCAAACAAACCGGATCCGAGTAAGCCTCAACCACAGAAGCGACCGGCGACCAAACCTTCAACCCCCAAGCCGCAACTACAGTCTCGCTCCAAAGCGAAGCGTAAAAGAAAGGCGCGTTAACCCATGGACTGGGTAGAAACTACTGGAAAATCAATTGAAGAGGCGACCGATCGAGCACTCGCCCACCTCGGTGTACATCGCGATGACGCTGAAGTCGAAGTCATCGAAGAGCCCAAGGCGGGACTGTTCGGTCGCGTTCGAGGTGAAGCTCGAGTGCGAGCTCGTGTTCGCCCGAGCGGACCGCGACCCAAGCGTTCGCGTCGCTCCGGCGCTCGCGAGGAGCGACCGCGTCCCAACGCTCCGCGCAATGAGAAACCGCGCGCTCCGAGAAGTGAATCCGAACCACGGCGAGACCGCGAAAAGACCGGGGCCCGTCGTCAACCCGAAGGCGCCGTGAAGGCAGCCCCACGATCTGCAAAGAGTCCATTAAAGGAGGACACCATGGCCGAAGGAATTTCGCTGGCCGAACAGGGATCGATAGCGAAGGAGTTCCTCGAAGGCCTATTGGCGTCGATGAACATTCAAGCTGAGATCACGGTCAAAGAGCTCGACGAGGAGACGGTCGAACTCTCGGTCAACGCCAGTCCGCCCACGGAACTGGGCGTCCTGGTCGGACCTCGCGGAACCACGCTTCAAGCACTGCAAGAAGTGACGCGAACGGTGGTCCAAGCAAAGAGCCCGAGTCGAACTGACCGCATCCTCGTCGACGTAGCGCAGTACCGCGAACGCCGAGTCGCCGCCTTAGGGCGCTTTGCCCAACAAGTGGCCACTGAAGTCGTGGCGACCGGCGAAGAGCGTGCGCTTGAGCCGATGTCCGCGGCAGACCGTAAGGCAGTACATGATGCTCTGTCCGAGAACGCGGAGGTCGTCACTCGATCCGAAGGGGACGACCCTCGCCGATTTGTGGTGGTGGCGCCGTCATAATCAGATGGTGATCAACGATTGGCTACCCCGCGTCCTCGAGGAATCGAGGGCGCGGGGTTTTTTAGGCCCGAATGCGATTGAACCGCATTTCACTCATTCATTAGGGTTTGCGCTGTGCTGGGAAGAACGAGAACCGGCACCACCCACCTCATTCATAGACCTAGGCAGTGGTGGTGGACTCCCCGGTCTATTCCTTCTCGATCGATGGCGGTGTTCGGCCGTCTTCACCGATTCGATGGTGAAGCGAGCGAATTTCCTTGGAGAAGTACTTCAATGGGATGGCGCACCAGAAAATGGGACTGTGATTACGGGACGAGTTGAGGAGACCGCCAGGATGCCCGAATTCGTTGAGTCCTTCGACCTGGTGACCGCACGATCTTTTGGTCCGCCGGCGGTGACAGCGGAGTGTGGCGCGCAATTTATGAGGGTTGGGGGAGTGATGATCGTTTCCGAACCCCCCGAAGATTCGGACAGGAATCGTTGGAATTCTGAGAAACTAGCCGACTTGGGCTTGGTGGCGGAGGGCCGCGTGCGCCACGGTGCCGCCTATCAAGTCCTGAGAAAGACTCACTCCACTCCGAAGGAGTACCCTAGGTCTATTGGAACACCGCGAAAGAGACCGTTGTTCTAATGTTTCACGTGAAACATTGTGAGTCCACTTC
>PKYQ01000004.1 GCA_003133685.1 Acidimicrobiaceae bacterium | reverse complement strand
TGGTGGAATGACCAAGGCCTCGAATTTTGACGGGGTTCAGGTCAAGGAAACCAGCCGCAGGGGTTCCAATACCTTCCATTGTCCATCGGTTAGGTCACTTGAGTAGGCCACGACTTGACGGTGTCGGTCGCGGTTCCTAGCGCACTCGCCAAATAGAACACAGGCTCTAAGCGCTCGACAACTACGCTGACGACACACCGTCAGCCTGAAAGATCAAAATAATGAATGCCACGCCCACGATCCAAGTAGAGAACGAGCACGTGATCGTCACCGAATGGCGTTTCGCCCCAGGCGAAGACACCAGTCACCACGTGCACGCTCACGACTACGTGGTCGTGCCGTTGACCACTGGGACCTTGCAGTTAGAAGAGGTGTCGGGAACCAGGGACGCCCAACTCGTAACCGGTGCCTCGTACACGGGCGTCAGCGGAACGGCTCACAACGTCATCAACGCAAACAACTTCGAGTTTCGTTTTATTGAAATTGAGCTTAAGTAGAGTGACTTTTTTGTGCCTAGTGAGTGAGGAGCACCACGTCACCGATTCGCTTAGCTGCACAACGATGCGACAAACGAGCGACCATTCGTCTACATCGCGCTGAGTAGCTCGTAGATGACATGGGACGCCGCTATTCCCGTTATCTCCGCATGGTCGTACGCGGGAGCTACTTCGACAACGTCGCCGCCAACGAGGTTGCGACTGCTGAGCGAGCGCAGCACCGCGAGAAGTTCTCGACTCGTCAGCCCACCGGCCTCGGGCGTACCCGTACCGGGCGCGTGCGAAGGGTCGAGCACGTCGATATCGATGGACACGTACGCCGGTCGATCCCCTACCCGCATGGCGATTTTCTCAATCGCGCCCTTCACCCCAATGTCGTCGAACTCAATGGAAGAAAAGATCTCAAATCCGAGATCGGCGTCTTGATCCAGATCCTTGGACGAGTACAAGGGACCACGAATGCCGACGTGCATTGAACCCTCGCGGTCAATAAGGCCTTCCTCGGACGCTCGACGAAACGGCGTGCCGTGCGTGTAACTCGCGCCGAAGTACGTGTCCCACGTGTCCAGATGCGCGTCAAAATGAATGACGCTTAGGGGGCCGTGTTTCGCGGCCGCCGCGCGCAACAGCGGCAGCGCCACCGTATGGTCACCACCAATAGAAATGACCCTGCCAACGCGCTCGTGTAAGTCGCGACTGGCCCGTTCGATATCAACAATTGCTTCGTTGATGTCGAAGGGATTGACGACCATGTCGCCGGCGTCGGCCACTTGATACTTCTCGAACGGTGAGACCGTTACCGATGGGTTGTACGGGCGAAGCAGCCTCGAGGACTGGCGAACGTGCGATGGACCAAAACGCGCTCCCGGCCGGTAACTTGCACCGGCATCAAAAGGGATCCCCACAATGGCGACGTCAATGTCGGAGACGTCGTCGATCTCCGGCAAACGGGCGAAAGTCGCCAGACCGCTGTAGCGGGGAACCTTCGAGGCGTCGACCTGACCAACCTTTCCGTCGTTCACGACGCGCGGAATGTTCGACTTGTCCATTCGCATCTCCATTCGCCGCGTCGCTGTACCCCACCAACCTATCGACCAGTACCACGAGGTCCAAACGTCACACGTTCAACAGCGCGCCAGCACTCGAACGTCGGCAATTTCTTCATACGGAACCTTCATTGGATTGCGGTCAAGAAGGATCATGTCCGCGAACTTGCCCGGAGACAACGACCCCACGGACGTTTCGCGATGTATGGAACGGGCCGCACCCAGCGTGTGCGCGTACAGCGCCTGGGCCACGGTGATCCTTTCGGAACCGTCACCCACCGTCCCCCCATCGATCGACGCTCGAGTGACGGCCGCGTAGACGGCCAGTAAGGGATCAGGCAGCGCGACGGGGGCGTCAGAGGACAGGGCCACCTCCACGCCGCCGCGCAAGAGCGATGCCAGCGGGTTGTATCGCTCGCCACCGGGACCCACCGCCTTCGCCACGGCCGCGCCGTACAGATAGTGGTGTTGGGGTTGGTTGACGGCGAACACGCCGAGGTTCGCCATGCGCGCTATCTCGGCGTCGCTCGGCAGCCCGCAGTGCTCTATTCGGTGGCGCGCGTCGGGTCGCGGCGTGGCCTTTTGAGCCAGTTCAATGGCGTCGAGCGTCGATTGAATAGCGGCGTCACCTTGAGCGTGCGTGCCGGTCTGTAAGCCAACGGCGTGCGCTCGGCCAATGAGATCGGCCAACTCACGATCGGAGTGATACACGTGGCCGTGATGACAGGGGTCGAAGGCGTACCCCTGGGCGATGTTCGCGTTGTACGACGTGAGTGAACCGTCGGCGTAGCACTTGACCCCGAGGAAGGCCAGTTGGTCGTCGCCGAGGGTCGAGTTGAGACCGAGATCTAATATCTCATCCAGCAAACTTGAGAGCACCAACATGCCAGCACGCACGCGCAAGCGACCAGCGTCACGGGCGCGCAGCCATACTCNNTCATCTCTCGTTGCGATACCTGCGCGTCCAGCACGGTCGTGACTCCCTTCGCGACGAAGACATCTTGAGCCGCGTCGAGGGCGTCCAGTAAGTCGGGCATCGGCGCAGGTACGTGAAAGTTGGGGCCATGATTGGTGATCTTCACGCCGGCTGCGCCCGTAATCAGGTCAGTCGCCGCGTCCCAGAGCAGACCCGTCGCGTGACCGGCGGCGTCTCGCTGGATGACGCCTCCTTGTGGATCGACGGTCTCGTCGTCGACGTCCATGCGATCGAGCAGCCACGTGTTGACGACGGTGCCGTGTCCACTCGCGTGCATGACCATGACCGCTCGATCGCTCGACACACGGTCGAGGTCCCGTCGATCGGGGTGACGCTGTTCGGCCAAGCGGCCCTGGTGATAGCCGTAGCCCCACACGGGTGTCGCGGGACTGCTCGCCCGGGCCCGAACGATCAGCGCGTCGATGAGCGCGTCAATCGTGGGCGCGTGCTCGGGCGTGCAGTCCACCCACGTCAGGGACTGGCCGAGCATGAGGGGATGACAATGCGCGTCAACGAATCCCGGCATCAGCGTTCGACCGTCGAGGTCGATGACGTCGACGCCGCTCCCTACCGCGTCGCTGCATTCGTCGAGCGACCCCACGGCCGCGATACGTCCGTCTCGAACAGCGAGCGCCTCGGGTAAGTGTTCGTGCGACATCGTGAGGATGTCCCCACCGGAGTACACCTGATCATTCATGACGTTGCGTTCTTCTCTCAATTTCGCTTAGAACTCGGCGTTGGCGGGAATCCACCAGTCGTGGCCCCGTTCGGTGTCGATGTACTCGGGCCAGCGGTAGTCAATGGGTGCGGCGAAGTCGTCGGACAGGAGCGACGCCGTAGGACCCCCGACGCGGCGCTCGTGCCACTCTCGTCGCGCCTCTTCGAGCGCACTGGGGTCGCTCAGCAAATCCAACAACGTGCCCGCAATGACGCGCGCCGCGCAGACGATCGTCGGATCGATCGTTGAGGCAATACCACCGAGAGCATTCATGGCCCACCCCGGCACCGCCGACGTGAAGCCGTCGAGTGCGAGTGCCGGGCGGGCAATGTAGAAGCGAACGGTGGGCGCGTACCACGTCATCTCGACGTAATCATCGGACGTCCAATTCTTTTGCCACGCAGGAAGGTGTGTGCGCAGTGCACGTTCCGCGTCTTTGGGATCGATTAACTCCTCGGTCTCGGCGAGCAGTGGACGAGCCACCGCGGGCACACCGAGTTCTTGGCGAATCTCGTTCGCCACCGCGTACGCGTCATCGCCCCACGTCGGAGCGCCGACGCGAACGAGGTTCCGCCACGTCACGTCAGCCATGGCGTGATTGGCCAGCCCTGGTCGATTCCGTGACACCCAACGTTCCTTCATCTCACAGTGCGAACTGGCGGCCGCAAAGCTCGCGTTCGCGTCCAGTACCTTCAGTATTCGTTCGGCAATGGCGATATCGGGCGTACGCCACGAGTACTGGATCTGTGCCAGCGCAGCAGGCAGATTGTCGGCCGTCGCCTGACCCGCACTGAGAATGGCCTCGGAGAGGGACCATCCCCCAACCGACGGCGCCATGGAGTCCTGGGTGGTCTTGGTGAGGGCCCACATGGTCGCCAAGGCGGCGTCGGCGCCAGGAGCTCGTGCCGCCGAGTGCGCCGCGGCGATGGGTGAGTTGTCGAGTTCGCCCCACGTCTCTGGTTGGTCGCACACGAAGGAATAGATCTTGGAGTAGTAGGCCCCACAGTGCGTGTCCCAGCGCACGGTATTGCACAGGGGCAACATGTAGAAGGGGTGAAAGCTGACGATCGCGTCGACGCCGTCGTAGTAACCGCGAAGACCGTGGACGACCTTCGATCCGCACACCTTCTCGGCCGGCTCTCCGGTGTAGACGATTGTGCCACCGATCGAGCTCGTCGTCATGGCTTCTTTGGTGGCGAGCACCGCCGCGAGGCTCGCGATCCCGAGAGCGGAGTGGGGGTCGGTGTGACCTGGCGCGAAGCGACTCAGCCCCTCTCGAGGTTCGCACCGCGTGTTCGCTGCTTGACAGTTGCCGGGCACTGCGTCGTACTCGGCGTAGGCCAACACCGTGGGGCCTGGGCCGTTCGACCAACGAGCGCAAAAGGCGGTGGGCATGCCACCACTTCCAACCTCTACGTCGAATCCCTCACGACGAAGTCGATCCACGTACCACGCCGCCGACTGGTACTCGCGCCACGCGGGCTCGGCCAAGTTCCAAATCGTTTGGTGCCACTGCGAGATCTCGGCTTGGTTTCCTTCGATCCACGAATCAGCGATCGTCTTGGCGTTCTCGACGACACCGTCCACGACGCTCACGAGCGCGGCTCGATTAACTCAGGAACGTCGCGCGTCGTTGAGGCACCCCAAAACCGCACCGTCGCAAAGATGCCCGCGAGTACGACGACAGCGAGGAGGATGAAGACGCCAAGACTGTCGGGCATGGTGAAGGGCCAGAGATTGCCGTAGAGCGAGTAGATGAGGAACAGACAGGCGACCGTCGGCACGACGTAGTAGAAGATGACTTCGCGAATCCGCTGGCGTCGAGCGAAGCCCATCAGCGCCGCCGAGGTGATCAGTTGCTGAAGTACGTAGCCGGCCGTACACGCGGTGACGACCACCAAGAAGCCCGTCGTGAGTCCCCATATCCGTTCGGGAATGAAGGTGGCTAAGAGCTCAATCGCGAGACAGATCAAAAGGCCGACCGTGGGCGTTTTGAAACGGGGGTGGGTTCGAGAGGTGGATTTGGGCAAGAGTCCTTGTCGACCCGCGTCAAAAATCAAACGTGACACCGTGATATTGATAGCGACGTTGACCCCGATGATCGAGTTGAGGGCAAAGATCGCGATGATCACAAGCAACCACGTTCCACCGGCCCGACCGGCGAGGGTCAACAGCGGAGCACCCGTCGTGGCGAAGCTCCCCATCTTGTCGGGACCCCACGCCACAGTCAACGCATAGGCGACGAGGATGTAGAGCGCGACGACCGCGAGTTGGACGATGATGAGGCTCTTCTTGATGGCCTCGCGCGGCGCCTTGCTCTCTTCACCGAGCGACAGGACGTTGTCGGCTCCTCCGAGCGCCACCGAGGACAGGGCCATGGCGACGCCGATACCACTCCAACCGTTACGAGCGTGGTGGGGGTTGAACACCGTGAACGTGTTGTGCCCCCCAGCGTGAATGATGAAGTAGGCCGACATGCCCACGACGACGATCACTTCAATGAGGGCGGTAAAGATTCCGTAGTCGAGCGTGATGCGCACCCGATACCAACCAAGCGCGAAGGGGACGATGATGACGAAGAGCGCGACGGCGACCCACGTCCAACTCGGGGGGTTCCAACCCAGCGCCTCGGCCGCGGCGTCAAAGAGGCCCGGCGCGATCAAGGCGTTCGCACACACGAGGAGCAAATTCGCTAAGCCGTACGACGTACCGGTGGCGCCAGCCATGCCTTCACCGAAGCCGGCGCGCACTAACTGGTAAATGCCACCCGCACTCTGAATGTGCTTGGAGAACTGGTAGGTGGTGTTGATGTAGAGGAGGATCAACACCGAGCCGGCCAGCATGGCGAAGGGCAACGCGCCAAGTCCGTAGAACGCGGCGCCGGTCAGCGCCACGGTTACCGAGGCCAGTGGCCCGTTGGCAATTGCTCCTTGACTCAAGACGTGACGCAGTGACACGGCGTTTTTTTGCAGCTCGTGCTCACCCGACGCTTTGGTGTCTGTGTCCATTGGATCCCCCCGGATTTATTCGTGTGCTCGATAGATGTGCTGGTCGCAACGTAGAGGACGTTTCTACGCCTGTCAACCGTTGATTCGTCACTGACGGACCGAGATGGCCTACGTATGACGTTGATAGAGTCGAAAGGATGAACGAACCGTCATATTNNTTTTTTTCTCGTCAGATGAATCTCGACGACATCGATACTCGCTTGTACCGGGAACTGCAACGTGACGGACGCGCGTCTATGGAGGAGCTCGCGGGCGTGGTGGGCCTCTCGCGCGTGGCGGTACGGGCCCGGGTGGCTCGGCTCATCGACAGTGGAGCGCTACGCATCGTGGGGGTCGTTCATCCGAGCGCGCAAGAACTTCGGGCGTTCGCTCACCTCTCTATTGCGGTCAGTGGATCAGCGTTGAGCGTAGGTCAAGCCATTGCCACGCTCGATCGAGTGCCCCTGGTGTCGGTCGTCGCGGGGCGCGCGGCGCTCATCGCCGAGGTTCGCGCGACGAACATCGACGCACTTCGATCACTGATCCACGACGTCGCCGACACGGACAACGTGATCCACGTTGAAGCGGCCGTCTACACGGAACGAATCAAAGACCTCAACGCTCCCCCAGGCACCATCCCGCCAACGGAGATCGACGAAGTGGACCGCCAGGTGCTGAGTGCCCTCGAGAACGACGGCCGAGCCAGCTACGCCGACATCGCCCGCATGACCCAGTACTCGGCGTCCGCGATTCGCGCTCGAGTGAACTATTTGATGAACCGTGGCGTCGTTCGCATCAGCGCGGTCGTCACCCCGGGCATGGTTGGATTACAACACATGTGCGGTTTTGGACTGCGCTTTCGCGGCGGAACCGAACACGACGCCATCGCCACGATCGTGGACATGTCGTCCGTGAGCTACTTGAGTCTGACCCTAGGACGATGGGACGCCATCGGAACCCTCTTGGTCTCGTCGCAGGTCGACGTCGTGGCCGAGCTTGATCGCATTCGTTCGATGTCCGGCATTGAAGGGCTCGAAAGTTGGACGCACCTTCACGTGATCAAAGAGAACTACCAACTCGCGGTGACGGAGTCTTCGGCACCTGAATGAGTTCTCGCCGGCTACGTAATCCAAACACGGATCGCTACCGCCGCACCGAACACGACAACGGTCCAGCGAAGAGCGGTTGGATTCACGACGTGAGTAAGTCGACCACCAATGTTTGCTCCGACGAGTGCCGCGACGGCCATTATGGGAACGAATTCCCATCGAACGTGACCAGTAAAAGCAAAGTCCCACTCGAAAATTCCCGCATTCGCTGACCCCCGCGATTGACCCCCGATTAGTGCCCCCGGCAGGATTCGAACCTGCGCTCACGGTTTAGGAAACCGATGCTCTATCCCCTGAGCTACCAGGGCATTACTGGGTTTTCGAGCCCTTCTCTGTGGTCACGCCGTCTTCACAGCACA
>PKYQ01000020.1 GCA_003133685.1 Acidimicrobiaceae bacterium | reverse complement strand
GCTAAATGCTCATAGTTCGAGAATTAGGCATAGAGATCGGTGCTCGGCGCATCCTGAACCCCGTCTCGTTCACTGTCGGCAACGCCGAAAAGGTGGGCATCGTCGGGCGAAATGGCGCCGGCAAGTCGACGTTGATGTCAGTCCTGCTCGGCGAGCACCCCGAGCACTTGCGTATCGAGGGCTCGGTCACGCACCAAGGGACGATGAGTCACCTGCCCCAAGAGCCGGTATCGGGCGGACTGGGCGTCGAGCCGATTGGACTCTCGCACGTGTTGTCGGCGCGAGGACTCGACCAACTCGACGCTGACATGCAACACGCCCGCCACGAACTGGCGGCCGATCCGACGGACGCGACGATCGAACGTTTCACCGCGCTCGAGGAGAAGTTCCGTGAACTCGGTGGTTACGAGGCGGAGTCTGAGGTGTCGCGCCTCGCCGCCGGGCTCGGTCTCAAGGAGGACCTCCTTTTAGAGGACCTCGACTCACTCTCGGGTGGCCAGCGTCGCCGCGTCGACCTGATGCGAGTGCTCTACGAAGAGCCGACGACGATGGTCCTCGACGAACCGACGAACCACCTCGACAAGGCAGCGAAGCGTTGGCTCTTCGAAGAGCTCGACCGCTTTCGCGGCACTGTCTTGGTCATCAGTCACGACCTGCCCCTGTTGGACAAGTCGATCGACCGCGTGTTGGCCCTTCGCGAGGGGCAGTTGCGCGAGTACAAGGGTAATTACACGAAGTTCCTCAAGCTCGAAGAAGAGCGCCGCCTGAGTGAAGAGAAACTCGCGTCGCACCAGGACGAAGAGATCGACCGGCTCTCAAAACTGGCCGACTCGATGCGTGGACAGACTGCGACGCGTGCCCGCCTCGCCAAGGTGCTCGACCGCAAGGTCGACAAGCTGCAGGACAATCGCGTGGAAGTGACGAAGAAAGAACGCAAGGTCACCTTTAAGTTGCCGATGCCTCCGCGAAGCGGTGACGTGCCGATGACCGTCGAACACGTCGCCGTGAGTTACGGATCGTTGAAGGTCCTCAAAGACGTGAACTTCATCACGCGCCGCGGCGACCGAATCGTCATCGTGGGACGAAACGGGGCCGGCAAGTCTTCGATGCTGCGTTGTCTTGCGGGTACCCAGAAAGCCCAAAAAGGTCTCGTGAAGTTCGGCGCGAACGTGACCGTCGGCTATTTCGCCCAAGAGAACGAACAACTGGACTTCGAAAAGACGGTCTTGGGCAACCTGGAGAACGCCACCGTCGTCACCGAAGTAGAACGTCGATCGCTCCTCGGCGCGTTTGGCCTCAAGGGTTCAGCCGCACACCAGATGCCCGCGACCCTGTCCGGTGGCGAGCGGGCCAAGTTGGCGCTCGCCATTCTGGCCTCCTCGGACGCGAATCTCTTGTTGTTGGACGAACCGACGAACAATCTCGACCCCGCGAGCGTTCTCGCGCTCGGCGAAATGATGCACAAATGGAAGGGCACCATCGTCGCGGTGAGCCACGAACGAGGATTCGTGGAGACCCTCGAGCCAACCCACGCCGTCTTGTTGCCCGAGGAGTACTTCGACCTCTGGAACGACGGCTACATGGACCTCATCGAACAGCGCTAACGCGCTGATTCGAACGACGCCGCCACCCTTGAATCTGCGCGTATCGATTCGACGTCGTTCGACGGTAGAGCCGGCGAGGTTAGGGTGCCGTATGCGCGACGTCGAACTTCTCAGATTCCGCTGATTCAATCGACGAGAGTTCGTGAGCGACGATGTGTTTCTCGCCTGAAGGGGACTTGATCGGCGGACTCGTCGTCACCGCGATCGGGGTTGACGCCTGCCTGCACCTACGTGGTCGCCCGGAGTACCGGTTGATCGCTCCGTTCCCGATTCTCCTGGGACTGCACCAAATCGATGAGACGTTCGTATGGTGGCAACTGCAAGGACACGTCCCGCACGCCGTCGGCGTCGTCGCGATGTGGATCTATCTCCTGTTCGCCTTCGTGGTGTTGCCGATAATCGTGCCGACGATGGTGTTACTCCTCGAACCACGAGGTCGACGAAGAGTGATCGCGCCTTTTCTCGCGTTGGGCCTCGTCACGTCGGCGGTATTGCTCGAGACGATGCTGAGCGGTCATCCGAGCGCCAAACTCGGTTCGTACCACGTGGCCTATTCAATCGGTCTCCAACACGGCGTCGTGATCATCGGGCTGTACATCCTCTCGACGTGCGGTTCGATGCTGGCCTCGGGGTTGCGCAACGTCGTCTGGTTCGGTGCCGTGAACCTCGTGGCCGTGATCGTGTTGGCGCGACTGTGCGCGAACGGCTTCGCGTCGCTGTGGTGTTTCTACGCGGCCCTGGCGAGCGGCGCTATTGCCCTGCACATGCGCTTCGCCAAGGCTCGCAAGGAACCGGTCACGGTCTAGTCCTCGCGGAGTCGCTCTTCTAAGCGCGCTCGTACGTCGGGCCACTCCGACGCCAGGATCGAATACATCGCGGAGTTTCGTGTGGCGCCCTCTTCGCCGTCGACCTGGGCCGCCTGCCAATTGCGCAGGACCCCCTCGAACTGACCACCGATTCGTTCGATCGCTCGTCGAGAGCGCTCATTGCGCTCGTCGGTCTTGAGATCGAGGCGGCGCACGCCCCACACGTCGAAGGCGTGGGTCATCATGAGCAACTTCGCGTCGGTATTGGCGGTCGTTCGTTGTGCCGCGGCAGCGAGAAACGTTCCGCCGATCTCGGCGGCGTCGGGGTACTCACGGTCGAAGAACCATCGCAGCGTGAGGAACCTCGTCATGCCGATGATCTCGGACGTGTCGCTTCGTCGAGTGGCGAAGGGAACGGCGCCTCGTTGATCACGGTCGGCGAGAAGTCGACCAACGACGACCTCCATCTCGCGAATCGTGCTCGGCACGATCGACCACCCGAAGGTCGAACGGTCACCCGAGGCCGCCTGAACCAGTTCGGGCACGTCGTCCATCGAGAGCGGTGTCAGCGTGACGTGGCGGCCAGTCAGCGTTACCGAGAGCGAGCAACTCATCGTTCAACTGTAGGAGAGCGCCGGACAACGTCCGTAGCGCGCCTACTCTCTAAGATTCGGCGAAGTCGCTCGTGAGAGTCTGGGCAACGAGGAAGGGGAGTACGAGTGTACGTAGTCGAGTACGTCATTGGGCTCCTCATCGTCCTGGTCACGATCGTGAGCGTCCTCTTCATCTTGGTACTGCCGCGTCAGCCGCAGGGCCTCGAAAAGCTCACGGTCATCGTCAACAAGAGTGTGCACTACTCGTTCGTCATGCTGTCGCGTCTCGGTCGGACCTACGAGGTCAAGGACTCGATCCTCGCGCCGACGGCGCCGGTTGCGTTGCTCGCCCAACTGCTCTGGTGGGCCGTAAGCCTGGTTCTCGGATTCGCGCTGATGCTGATGAACACCACGCACTCCTTTGTGCACGGACTGACGCAAGCAGTGACGGCCCTGTTCACCGTCGGGGCAATTCATATTGGAGGTACGCCGAATACGATGCTCGACATCGCGGCCGGCGCCACGTGGGTCGTCATCGTGGCCCTCCAGATCGCCTATCTGCCGTCGCTCTACAACTCGTTCAGTCGCCGTGAAGCGTTGGTCACGATGCTCGAGAGCCGCGCCGGTTCACCGGCGTGGGGACCGGAGTTGCTCGCTCGCCATCAACTCGTCGGTATCAATGACGCGTTGCCCCAGCTCTACGCCGACTGGGAGCAGTGGGCCGCCGAGGTGACCGAGAGCCACACGACGTATCCGGTGCTCTTGCTCTTTCGTTCGCCCGAGCCGTGGCTCAACTGGATCATCGGCCTCCTGGCGGTCCTCGACGCCGGGGCGATGCAGTTAGCGCTCAATCCCACCACGGCGCCGAGTCAGACGCGCCTGTGTCTGCGGATGGGGTTCACCCTGTTCAACCGGCTGGCGGCTTCGCTCGGCTACCCGGTCGATCCCGACCCTGATCCCGACGGCGCGATCAAGCTCGAGTACGCCGAGTTCTTGAGCGCCGTCGACAATCTGGCTGAATACGGATTCCCGATGGAGCGAAGTGCGGAAGATGCCTGGCCGCACTTTCGAGGTTGGAGGATCAATTACGAGAACTCGGCCTACCGCCTCGCCGACGCCTTCACGGCGCCCCCCGCACCGTGGTCAGGAACACGCCGACACCTTCGCGCTGGTGTCGTCGAACCAAAGCGACCGCCGCACCGCGCACCGGGCTCTATTTCCAAGTTCGCAGACGACCGACCGGAGGTCGTAAATCCGCCCCGCGCGCAACAGGCCCGTACGTGGAAGCCCTCTCGTCGTAAGCCGCAATGAACTGATGTCCGCGCCGAAAGGCACGGGATCAGTTGTGTGCTGACATCTGTGCGAAGAGGAGATTGTGTCGGCCTCGCCGACAGACATTTCAGGCGTGGTTAGTGGAGGATGGGTCCGCCGGGATTGATACCTCCTGATGATGAAGTAGATACTTGGATATAGGTCGGGTCAACGGCGATGGTGGACCAGGTTCCCGTGTAGGAGGATCCGTCGGCGTTGGTCACGAGGCCGGTGTAGTTGTAGATCGGCAACATCCACACTGAACCGTCGGTCAGTTGATACGTCTGGTACGAGATGGTCGCGTTGTCGAGCGTGACGTCGACGATCGGCGGTCCCGGCGTCGTGGTCGTCGTGGTATTCGTGTCGGCCGTTGACGGCGGGGTCGACGGTGATGACGAGTCCGATCCCGACAGTGGTGTCGTCGAAGTTCCGGATCCACTCGGCTGGCCTGACGAGTTGTTTGACGCAAAGTACGACCGCTGTTGAGCTTCGAGGACTTCCACACCCGCGGCCGGGCTCTGCAACGGGTAGTTGACGGCCGGCGTGACGCGGAAGGCCGGACCGTCCGCCGCCACGACGTTGTTGTTCTGGTCGACCGTGAAGTCCAGGTACTGGTCGGTCATCTGTCCGTCGACCGTGACGCCGTAGGTCGCCTGCTCGTCATTGGTCGTGACCGTGGGCGCGCCCGGCGAGGTCGTGACGTTGTTCGACGTCGAGAACTGGGGATCGGTCACCTGGTACCCGTAGCCTAGTTGGCTCACGTAGTTCTGCACGTCGCCATTCACGGTGGACTGATTCGGCATGGGAACCGTCGTGCCGTCGGTCGTCGTCGATGAGGTGTCGGTCCCTTGCGGGATCGCAATGGAATACGACCACTGGGGGACCGTGTCGTAGGTCTCGTAGTCAACGTAGTTACCCGTCGAATCGGTGACCGTGAAGTCCTCGCCGTCGTTGTTGGTGTCAACCGGCGTACCGGACACGCCGAAAATCGCGGCGACGCGTGCGTCTTCCGCCGAGGCACTGGTCGGCAGCTGCAATTCATACGCCGCGCCGGTGCCAGCGTTGGTGCTGAGGTCCGATCCCGCAGTGAAGTTGAACTCTTCGTAGACGCGCATCATGCTGTGCGAAGGGACATGCGCCACGCCGAATCGAGCGCCCGTGGACTTGGCCCCGAGGCTGTGCGGTGCCGCCAGCGCGAATACCGCGAGGGACGGCGAGGCGCCGTCGAGGGCGGCGATGCCGCCAACGGTCAGGGCCGCGGCGAGGGCGACGGAACCGGCCATCCGCAATTGGAAGCTCCGTAACACGTGACGACGAGCGCGCGGTGCTCGGCCCATTATTCGCGAGATCATCGCGTCGGCATCCGGGTGAACGTAACTGCTTGTTGCGACCGGGTCGGCCGCGCGTAAACGCTCTTGAAAATCACTCATGAAAGCTCCTCCGCCTGCATACCCAGTCCTTGTCGTGACGCGCCCGAAACTTTCAGATGATTTGGGCGTCCGCAAAACGCTCGCGAAAACGGGCCCGGGCCCTGGTGAGTCGCACCGCCGCGGCGTTCGTCGTGATCGATAAGGCGACGCCGAGGGCGTGGGTGTCGAGTCCGTCCCAGGCATTCAGCATCAGTACTTCGCGGTCGTCGTCATTGAGCGATATCAGAGCGTCGCGCACGCTCGCGTCGGCAATGACCTGGTCTTCGGCCGAAGGGTCGTCAGGGGCCGAAGAGAGCCCCGATTCGAAGTTGGTTCGCCGATACTGACTACGACGGGCGTTTCGCAGTACGTTGCGCGCGACGCCGATCATCCAGGGAAGTTCGGCGTCGTCGGGCACGCTGTCGATCCGGCGCCACACGACGAGGAGCGTCTCTTCAACGAGGTCGTCGAGGTCCGCCAGAGTCAGGGGATAGAGGCGTCGCCGGATGTAGTTGCCGATGGCCGGACTATGTTCGTGAACGAGGCGGCGAAAACGATCATCTTGAGGTGAGCCCATTAACCGCCTCTGTCCAATCAAGTCCGAAACTTACCGCCGAAGTGAGGAACCTTGCGAAAATGCGAGGTCTCACACATTCGTTCGAACGAGCATGGCCTCTTGTTCGCGCGTGAGCCACCATGATGGGGCCTCACGGTCGTCCCACCACTCGATGACGTCCTCCACGCTCTCGCTCAGGTCTCGGAACCTCAGACCGGCCGCGACTGCCTTGGCGGGGTCGACGGCGAGAGTCGTCTCACTATTCGATCCCGACCAGAGCGGAAATCTCGTTTCGAGATGGTGGCTCATGACGTGACGAGGAGTGATCTCGACCAGTCGAGTGTCGCTCGGTGAGATCTGCTCACTGATCGTCTTAATGACCTCGAAGAATCGCCCCGGGGGGAAGGGGCCGGCGGTGTGGAAGGCGCCCAGGGTCGAGTTGGCCGCGAGCGTGACGACGAATTCGCCGAGATCGCGCGCGTCGATGTACTGAAGGGCATTGTCGCGGGGCCCAGGAATAGCGATATCGCCCCCTCGACGGAGTCGCTCGACCCAATAGGGGAACCGAAGCGTCGCGTCATGGCTTCCGATCACAAATGTCGGTCGAACGAACGTGAGCTGATCGCCGAAGTGCTCGGTGGCTGAGCGCTCGCAGGCGGCCTTCAGCGGCCCGTAAGTCTCGCCCGTCACCTCGGCGTCCGGCGCGAGTGTCGTGTCGTTCCACAAGGTCGCGTTTTCTTCGGTGGCGCCTTCGTCGGGCGGGTCCTCGTACGCCGAGACCGACGAGATCTGGATGTGGTGCCCCCCGCGGTCCCCGAGCGCGGCCGCGAGAACGTCGACGTCGACCGGCCGAAAGGCGATCGCGTCGACGGTGACGTCAAAGGAGAGACCGTCGAGCGCCGACATGTCGCCGTGACGATCACCGACCAATCGAGTGACGGATTCCGGCAGGTCGCTCGGCGTTTGACCACGGTTGATGACCGTGACGTCGTGACCAGCGTTCAACGCGGCCCACGCGACCCCCCGACCGACGAACGACGTACCACCAACGATGAGAATTCGCATGCATTTTCCTTCCCTGCGATACCCGTCATGCTACGAGGAAGCGTTGCATTATCTGGTGATTGCTGGTTCTCACAATTGGGGGCGACGTCGTCTGGACGTCGCGGTCAACTAGTTGAGGTGACGCTCGCTCGCCCAATGCGAGAGTTGATAGCGACTGGACAGCTGCAACTTGCGAAGGACGGACGAGACGTGGCTCTCGACCGTCTTGGTCGAAATGGTCAACTCCTTGGCGATGTCCTTGTAGGAGTAGCCGCGAGCGATCAGACGCAGCACTTGGCGCTCGCGCGCGGTCAGTTGGTCGAGGTCCGGATCGGCGATGACGACGGGCTGATCATCTTGTCCGGTGCTGAAGGCGTCGAGGACGAAGCCGGCCAAACGAGGTGAGAAGACGACGTCGCCAGCAGCGATTCGGTAAATCGCGTCCACGAGGTCCGGTCCGGAGATGTTCTTGGTGACGTAGCCCCGAGCGCCGGCGCGAATGACGCTGATGACGTCGGCCGACGCGTCCGAGACCGAAAGGGCGAGAAAGCGAGTGGTCGTATCGTGCTCACCGACCGCGCGAAGGACCGCCTGGCCCCCGCCGTCGGGCATGTGCACGTCGAGGAGGACGACGTCGGGCGTGCGCTCGAGGATCATCTCGATGGCCGCTTCGACCTCATCGGCCTCGCCCACGATGTCAACAGAGTCGGCGATCTCGGCCCGGATGCCCGCGCGAATGAGTTCGTGGTCATCGACCAGGAACACGCGAGGTCGGTGGGACTCGGTCATAAGGACCGCGGCATGACGAGCTCGACCTCAGTGCCTGAACCAACTGCGGCATTGATGAACGTTTTACCGCCGAGTTGGCCCATGCGTTGTCGTATCGATAGGGCAATGCCCTGTCGATCAGCGGGGATTGCGTCGAGATTGAATCCCACGCCACGGTCGCGAACGAAAATCGAAATCGTGGTGGGCTCGACTTCGGTGAAGATCGAGACGCTCGCGGCCTCGGACCACTTCGCGGCATTGATGGCGGCCTCGCGACCGGCCGCGACCAGCGTCACGACGCGATCGTCGGGTACGCAGTCGCCGACCGTCACGAGCTCCACGCGCACGCCGTAGTCGTTCTCGACGTCGTGCTCGATCGCTCCGACGAGTCCCACGAATGACGTCGGCGCGTCGGTCGATGTCTCGGGACTGAAGAGCCACTGGCGAAGTTCGCGTTCTTGGTTGCGCGCGAGCCGCACGACGTCAGACTCATTCGCCGCGGCGCGCTCGATGAGCGTCAGCGTCTGGAGCACGGAGTCGTGCAGGTGCGCGACCATGCGGGCGCGCTCTTCGATGCGTACTCGTTCCCGGCGCTCGCTCGTCAGTTCGCGCACGTTCTGCAGCCACCAAGGAGCAAAGAGTACGAGCACGCCGATAACCAATACCGCCGTCCCGACGATCGCCGATCCGGCCGAACCCCAGAAGCCGCCGATGTGGTGCAGCTGGTGCAGTCCGACGAAGATAAGAGCGGCGCCGACGACGAGTCGCAGCACGAAGCCCTTGCGACTCTTGGAAAATGCGCCACCAATGAGCGGCGCCGAGTTGAAGAACTCGGTGAGGTGGTTTCGCTCGTCAATCGAAGCGCCGCGCCACACCGCGAACGAGGCGAAGCCACTCAAGAGCAGCGGCCAACCGAAGCCGTCCGACGTCTGAGTCCCCGTCGTCTGCAGGGTGATGATCAGAATCAGCGTCGCGATGAAGGCGACGAGCACGAGCTGGGCTTCGCGCCGATTCTGGAAGATTTGCTGGATGATCGAATGTTCCTCGCCCGAGCGAGTGAGGACCAACCAGAAGGTCATGTAGAGCAGAATGCCGAATCCAAAAATCAACGTCAGCAGAGCGAACATGACGCGGATGTTGCGTTCCTTGATGCCGAGTCGCGTCGCGAATCCTCCGCAAACGCCCCCGAGGATGCAGTTGTCGCGGCCACGCCGCAGTGGCCGCAGGGGCGTACCGACGACGGCGTGACTCGAAGTGGTGATCGACACTCGGTGCTCCCTTCGACGACATTGTGGCTCTTCGGACAGTTCAAATTCTGGCACGAAGATTTCCCCTTGTATCTAAGGGGAAACCCTGAGCGTTGGCGTACGCCGGAGAGCGCTCTGAGGGTTCATCCCCATAGTCCTTGATCAGCGGGGACCGTACATTTGAAGCATGGATGAAGAGCACGAGCAGGTCGAAGAAAGTACGCCGTCGCCGGAGCCGGAGGCCGCGAAGGAGACTCGACTGCGTCGAAGCACCAAGCGTCGGATGGTGGGGGGCGTCGCTGGCGGCATCGCTGAGCGCTTCGACGTCGACGCCAACATCATTCGCGTTGTCTTCGTCGTCCTCACCGTTCTCTACGGTTTGGGCGCGGCGATCTATCTCGCGATGTGGGTATTGATTCCTCAATCGGGCCGCCACGCCGACGACGCCGAGGAGTCTGGTGACGCGCCCCCCGCGTCCAACCTGCGGCTCCTTCGTTACGTGCTCCTAGCCGGCGTCGTCGTCGTGGCGGTCATCGTGCTCTCGACCATTGGCGACGCGCCAAGGGTCGGCAATGGCTTCGGCGCGCTCTGGCTGATCTTCCTCGCCGTGCTGGCGGTACTGTCTTTGCGCTCTTCCGCACGACAGCACATGCTGCGGCGCTTCATCGCACTGGTCTTCTTGTCATTCTTGACCATCATCATCCTGGCGTCGGGCGCGTTCCTCGGATTTCTCGCGTCGACGGGGGTGCCAATGACCGGCGGCAGCGGTGAACGGGTCTTTCAACCGAGCAACGTCAGCCAGGTGCAACGTTCGTATCGCACGGAATTCGGCACTATGACCGTTGACCTCCGCCAGGTCCATTTCAGCTCGACCACGACCTCAGTGAGCGCGAGCGTGGCCGTCGGCATGTTGACCGTCGACGTGCCCGCCAACGCCATCGTCTATCTGAAGACCCATATCGGCGCCGGACCGGTCGAGTACCTCGGACAGTTCGGCTACGACACGCAGCCCTTTCGCGCCATTCCTCCTTCGCTGAAGACCGTCGCGAGTCAGGAACGTGCGCCGCATTTGAACCTGGACGTCCAGGTCGGCGCCGGTCAGCTCGTCATTCGCCGAGGTTATGAGTTCCAGTCTCGCTGAGTAATGCGTCGACGTGGTGCTCGGTCGCTGAGTCGACGGCGGACTCACGCAATCGACGCTACGAAGAGATCAACCCGAGTTACCCCGCAGCGGTTGCCCAGCCCTAGTCGAATACTCTTGCAACGAATCGGTGCCGACATCGACATTCTCAATGACTTTGCCAAACCCCGCGCGTGGCCGATTGCGCTAAGGATGTTCAGGTGACTCCGACGCAGCCGACACTCATTGACTCGCCAACAATCGGCGAGGCGTGGATTGCCATCGCGCAATTGATCATGGCGTCGGGGGTCGCGAACACGTACGACGGACTGGCCATGCGTGAAGTCTTGATGACGACGATCATCGTTCGCACTCCGAAGCCCACGGATGAAATCGTTGAACGCTTCGCCGATCCCGAACGCTTGGCGTGGATGCGCGCCAACTTCATCGATTTTGCGGGGGTACCAGAATTGGGCGGTGCTGACAGCTACGCCACGAGGCTTCACAACTACGCCGGCTCCGGTCTCGATCAGTTGCGTTGGGTGAGCGATCGGCTACGAATCGATCCGCTCAGTCGCTCGGCCACGATCACGACCTTTCAGCCGTTGAGCGACACTTCGTACATACCGTGCGTCAGCCTGCTGGATTTCTATTTGGACGACGACCGGCTCCATCTTGTCGTCTACGCGCACAGCATTGATTTTGGCGCGAAGGGTTACGCCAACCTCTTGGAACTGACAGTGATTCTGAGCCAGGTGGCAGCCGAACTCGACCGCAGCATCGGATCACTCACGATGATCGTCAAGTCGGCTCACGTCTACGACAGCGACGCCTCTTACATGTCCTTAGTCCTGCAGAATTGGCTGGTCTGAGGGCGCGAGAAACCTAGCCGGCGTCGCGCGCGACTTTGAGAGCGCTTGACCACCACACCAACTCACTGACCATCATCTCAAGCCGATCGTCCAATGATTCGAAGAGTGCGGGCGTGAACTCTTCGGCGGCCATCATGGCCGGGCGCATGAGGTCCGGAAGTATGTGCACGGCGTGACGAAGTGGCGCCATCTCGAATTCGACCGTCACCAAACGAAGTTGTTCGATTGCCCTGGCGCCACCCGCGTTGCCGTAGCCCACGAACGACATGGGTTTCTTATTGAACTCGGGGAAGACGTAATCCATGGCGTTCTTCAGTGAGGCGGGATAGCCGTGGTTGTACTCACTGGTGACCGCGATGTAGCCATCGGCGGAATCGAAACGTCGTCCGAGCTCGGCGACGGCTTCATTGGGGTAGTCGCGCAAGCTCCGCGCCGGCGGCATCGGGCTGTCAAAGAGCGGGAGCGGGTGATCCCGCAGGTCCAAGACGTCGAGTTCGAAGTCGTCGCGACCGTCCAATCGGTCTACCAGCCACGCGACCGGCTTGTCGGCGAAACGGCCCGGGCGAGTCGAACCGATGATGATCTGGATTCGCAGTGACATTTGTTAGCTCCCGGGAAAGACGCGACGCAGTTCGTCGAGGTGCGTGGGGTCGATACCAGCGGGCGTGTGCTTCTCGTCCAAGCGACCGTAGGCCAGGCGTAGGAACGCCTCGGCCGGAAGTTCCAGGTCGAATGCCTCTACGTCTTCCACTTCGTTCAACGTCACTCCGTCCACGCTCTGGGTGAGCGCGAACTCCTTTTGCGGGTCGATCGTTCGAATGTGCAAGGTGTGCTCGTTCCCGGTCGGCTTGGCGGCAAAACGCATCAGGAGTTCGAGGTTGCCGAACAAGAACGGCACGGCCTCGGATTGCAGCGTCACCTGAGGATCGAACGCCTCTTCGATATCCCACGTGTGAAAGACGTGCTCTCCAAGACGGAGCCGGACGGCGCGATCGAAGTCGAACTTCATCGGCCCCATGCTAAGGAAGTAGCGGTCCGTTTCTTCGGGCGTCATCTCGAGCAGCCGAGTGAGTAGTGCCTTGTCGGCGTCAAGGGAGTCGGTGACCTGGGCGTGCGGTGTCTTGGCGTTCCATACGTCCCACACGGATTCGTTGAACTTCGGCGGCGTTTCGCGTTCGTTCAGCGAGTCGTCGATACCTCGCTTGAAGATGATCGCCGCCGAGCCGATGTGACTCATGACGTCGGCGACCGTCCACTCCGTCGGATACGCCGACGTCACGTACTGATCCTCGCTGAGCCCCTCGATAGTGGAGCGTAAGTGGTTGACGGAAAGTTCTAGGGCGTCGAGGGCGTTGGTCATAGGACTCTGCTTTCGTAAAGTTGGGCGAACCCGGGGGGTTACTCTTCCACCACGACTGTACGGTCGAGGTCGCGGACGTCGTTCACCCCGGTCAGTCCGAGGGTCACCGTCATCTCGGCTTGGATGATTCGCAGCACGTGATCGACGCCGCGCTCGCCGCGTGCGGCCACGGCGAAGGCCCACGGTCGACCGATGAGACAGGCCCGGGCCCCCATGGACATCGCCTTGACGACGTCGAGCCCGCTGCGGACGCCGCCGTCCATCAAAACTTCGCATCGTCCGCCGACGGCATCGGCGACCGCCGGCAACGACCGGATCGACGACGGTACGTCATCGAGTTGTCGTCCGCCGTGATTCGAGACGATGACGGCGTCGGCGCCGTGGTCGACCGCGTGGCGTGCGTCGTCGGGATCGAGTATTCCCTTCAGCGCGATCTTGCCGTGCCAGTGTTCTCGCAACCACGCGAGGTCGTCCCAGGTCACGGTGGGGTCGAACTGTCCGGCGACCCAAGCCTGGAAGTCTCCGGGCACGTTGGCGTCGGGGAGTGCCTTCTCGAGGTTTCCGAACGTCAGGGGTCGACCACCGAGGGCCACGTCGCGCACCCACTTCGTGTGGGTAAAGAGGTCGGCGCCCCGACGCAGCCGTTTCGCGCGCGAAATCTTGCCGCTGATGCCGTTGCGTCCGTCGCGGTAGCGCTGACCAACGACTGCCAAGTCCACGGTCAGGATCAACGTCGTGCAACCAACGGCTTGGGCTCGCGCCATGAGGTCCTCGGCGTAACTGCGATCCTTCATCACGTACAACTGGAACCAGATGGGCCGCTTGATCGAGGCCGCGACCTCTTCGAGACCGCAGATCGAAAGTGTCGACTCACAAAATGGGATGCCGGCCCGTTCGGCGGCCCTCGCCGCCTGGACCTCGGCGCGTCGAGCGAACATTCCCCCGAAACCGACCGGGGCGAGGATGACCGGCAGGGCGATCTCTTCACCGAGCACGGTCGTTGACAGGGACCGAGTAGAAACGTCGCGCAGTACCCGTTGGCGGAACTGAATACGGTGCAGGTCGTCACGGTTCGCGGCGAGCGTCGATTCAGCGAACGCACCCCCGTCGATGTAGTCGAAGATCTGTCGAGGGAGTTTGCGGCGCGCCAGCTCGCGGTAGTCCTCAATCGAGGCCGGAGCGAGATTGAGGCTGTGGTCACGTTTGTTCTGGGGCACAACTCATTATGCAGCACTCGTCGAGAACTCTCCGCTGGCCAGTTGACGTTCCATCGTGACTGCGCCACGCTCTTCAAATGTTTGAGACCTCGAGCGAACTCGACGCACGTGACACGTTGTTCGCCCAGTCGTTCGATCGTGCGCGTGATCATCTCACGTTGATCATCTCGCCTGATCGGCGGCGCTCGGCAGCGTCGCCGATTGGCTGCGCCTGCGCCCAAAACTGAAGTTCTCCTAAAAGACCCAGCACCCATTGCCGCGACTGGCAAAATGGCGGAGCGATGCGACTACTTCTCTGTTCGACGGGCCTGGCGGGGCATTTCAATCCCTTGGTGCCCTTCATCGAGGCCGCGCGTGAACGTGGTGACGAGATCTTCGCGGTCGTGCCGCCAAGCCTCGCCAAAGATGTTGAGGAACTTGGCGTCGAACATTATTTGAGTGACCCGCCCGACCCGACGAAATCGAAGGACCTGTGGCGGCGCGCGGCGCGGCTGCCACACGCCCAAGCGGCGCGACTCTTGGACGGCGAGTTCTTCGGACGGCTCTCGACCGAGGCGATGCTCGGGACGGTCGAAGCGGCGTGTGAGAAATTCCAACCCGATTTAGTTCTTCGAGAGCCCTGCGCGTACGCCGGGGCGGTGGCGGCGCACCGACGTTCCATCGACCACGCCCAAGTCGCCATCTCGACCGCGCGCACCGAGTGGAGCGTCATAAGACTCGTCGCCTCCACCCTGGACGATTTCGAAGACGGTATGGAACCGGTTCTTCGCCGGACTCGGTATCTCTCGCGACTGCCGACGAGTCTCGACCCCTCGCCCTTCCCCCGAACTTTGCGCTACCGAGACAACACCGTTCCCGAGGTAGTCCGGCCCGGCCCCTGGGCCGACGGCAGCGGACCCTTGATTTACCTGACCTTTGGCTCGGTGGCCGGGGGCCTCGACACCGCCCAATCGGCCTTTCAAAGGGTAATTGACGCGGTGACGGGTCTTGACGTTCGGGTTCTGGTCACGACCGGCAAGGGATTCAACCCCCGCTTGCTGGGTCCGGTGCCACCGAATGTGACGGTCCAGTCGTGGGTCCCGCAGGCCTCAGTCTTTCCCTTCGCGTCCATGGTCCTCTGTCACGGGGGCTCGGGAACGACGTACGGTGCACTCGCGGCCGGACTGCCGATCGTCTTCGTGCCGATGTTCGCCGATCAACGCACGAACGCGCAGTTGATCACCGTCGCCGGAGCCGGTGTGGTCGTTGACGTTGGCTCGAAGTCGGAGCCGGGATTTCGCGCCATCGAATCCAGCGACGTCGCGCGCATCCGCGCGGCCGTCATTGAAGTGCTCGCGAGGAGTTCGTACGCACTCGCGGCCCAAGTAATTGCTGAAGAGATCAGTTCGACGGGCTCGGCGCGTGACTGTCTGGACGAGCTTTTCACTCGTTGATCACTTCACCGTATTCGCGTAGCACAGAAGACGCCAAATGGTGGGTACACCCAAAAAGTAAAGAGTTTTGGGTCGAGTTTTAACAATTTGTGCGTCTAGAGGCCTTTAAATCAGCGGATTTACGAGAGTTTTCGCGTTTCGACGACTTTTTTGGGGCCTCGAGCCCTAAAATGGTGCTTCCTCCGCTTAATCATCCAAGAGGTGGCCGTTGTGCCATACCTCGGCGGCGGGTCTCGAACCGTGGACCACGAGTCCCGAGCGGTTCACAAGTGTCGTCAAGGGCGACTTACACAATCAGGCGGAGGATTGAAGATGTTACAAGCACGGAAACGATTGAAACGCGTCCCACAGCATTCAGCGGGCATGATCCGAGTGGGTGCGTTGGCGCTCATCTTCTCACTCACGGCCTTGCCGACGCCGTCGCATGCGGCGACGACGATTTCGCCACCGATTCGTAGCGTGATCGCCGAGACGATCACGTCATCACCGATGCGTCAGTCATCACCGATGCGTCAGGTAGCGCCTCGCGCTCGGCGACGTCGAGTCGCGGGCGTGGTGGCAGAGCTCGCTGACTTCACGAATAACCCGACACCGAGCGACGGCTACGTCGTCACCCTCATCCATCAGGACTTTCCCGCGCGGGCCTGGCACGACGCCGAGGCCGTGGCGTGGTGCGAATCCAAGTTTCGAGTGACCGATATCGGTTTTGACAGCAACGGGACCCACGATCGTGGCGTGTTTCAGCTCAACGACGGTGGTACCGAGCAGTACCTCATGGCGAGGATCGGTGAGAACTCCAAGAATTTGAATCTGGCGTTCAATCCCGTTCTCAACGTACGCGCGGCCGCGCTCTTGTACGCGCGCGACGGCTGGAGTCAGTGGTCCTGCGCTTCGGCGGTCTAAAGGATTGATCTCGGCGCTGAGCGCGAGGACTACGAGACTTGCTTGATCCTTCGCGCGGCCATCGGCAGAGGCGCGGAGAGGTCGCGCAGATGGATGTAGCCGGTCGGCTCCGTGAACGGCGCCCACGCGCTGGACGTGTAGCCGGCAACCCCGCCGGCGTAGTTGTCCGAGACCAGGAAAACCGTGCGATTTGACCAATTAATACGCGCGACGTAGGCGACGTGGCCCATCCCCGGCCCGTCGTACCAGGCGATTGCCCCGACGGCCGGGGTCTGGTTCGTTTCGGACGCCAACGTGAGACCCCACTGATCGGCGTAGCCCCACGCGCGGCCGGGATCGGGTAGTCCGTTGTGCGCGAGCATCCACGCGGCGAACAGCGTGCAGTTGTGCGGGGGAGTCCCGATACCGCCCGTGGTGTCGCTCCCGTAATATCTGGCGGCCCAACTGTTATCCATGGTGGTGGCGTTGTAACCATCGATCGTGCACGTGTAGGCGCTGCTCTTGCATCCCATGGACGCACTCGCGGCGTCGCTCTGGGCGACAAAGACTGTCAGCACGAAGGTGGCGACGAGTCCAAGGCGTAGAAGCGACGACAGCGCCGTGGCGAGGGGCGCCGGGGTACCTAATCGTTCGGTTATCGCCATCAGCCCCCCTCAGCGCCTCCGGTGACCGTAGCACGACCACTTTTTTTGGTTCAATTGACCCTCAAAATGCAAAGAAATAGGGGCAAAGCCTCCAGCCGAGGGTCAGAGCGGCCACGATTGTGGCCAGAGGATCGTCGACACGGGTTGGCGCGGAGCGCCACATCAATATCGCTCCCGGCGTCGGTGCCTGAGAATCGCTAGTTGCGCGAAGCGCTCGACGACGAGGGGTTCGAGCGCGAGTACGCAGTCGGCTCAGAACTCTCAGTGAGCCGCGACCGAATTGGCCCTGGAGCACTCGCGTCCGACGACGTAGGAGAACGGCCCCGTCGGAAAGTGAACATCGATGTCGGGCTGACGAACCAATTCGTTACGCTGATGATTACTTCGTGGCAAACAACAGGAGAGAACATGGACAGCGAAAACCAGTGCCCGGTCTCAGACGGATTTGACGCGACCCCGTCGGGTCGACACCCCCACCAAGACTGGTGGCCCAACCAACTGAAGCTCGACCCGCTCGAGCGAAGATCACCGTTGGGCAATCCACTGGGCCCGACGTTTAACTACGCCGAGGAGTTCAAGAGCCTTGATCTCGACGCCCTGAAGAAGGACATCATGGCGCTGATGACGACCTCGCAAGAGTGGTGGCCCGCCGACTACGGCCACTACGGTCCGTTCTTCATCCGAATGGCCTGGCACAGTGCGGGGACGTATCGAACGTACGATGGTCGTGGCGGCGGCGGTTCCGGTACGCAGCGTTTCGCGCCACTCAACAGTTGGCCCGATAACGTCAATCTCGACAAGGCCCGAATGCTGCTCTGGCCAATCAAGCAGAAGTACGGACGCAAGATCTCCTGGGCCGACTTGATTATCTTGACGGGCACGCTGGCTCTCGAGTCGATGGGCCTGAAGACCTACGGCTTCGGCGGTGGACGCGAAGACGTCTTCGAGGGCGACGAGGACATCTACTGGGGTCCCGAGGACGTCTGGCTCGGCGATGAACGATACAGCGGTGATCGCGAGCTCCAAAATCCTCTGGGCGCGGTGCAGATGGGACTCATCTACGTGAATCCCGAAGGGCCGAACGGAGTTCCGGATCCGCTCGCGGCCGCCCAGGACATTCGTGAAACGTTCGCCCGAATGGCGATGAACGACGAGGAGACGGTGGCTCTGATCGCCGGTGGTCACACCTTCGGCAAGGCCCACGGCGCGGCCGACGCGGTTCAGTACGTGGGTGCCGAACCCGAAGCCGCCGGTCTCGCCAACCAAGGGCTCGGTTGGAAGGGCAGTTACGGCTCGGGTAATGCTGGCGACACGATCTCGAGTGGACTCGAGGGCGCGTGGACGCCGAGCCCGATCAAGTGGGACAACAGTTACTTCGACACGCTGTTCGGACACGAATGGGTCCAGTCGAAGAGCCCCGCCGGGGCGACCCAGTGGGTTCCCCAGGATGACGGCGGCGCGGACATGGTGCCCGACGCTTTCGATCCGACGAAGACCCACGCGCCGATCATGTTCACGACGGACCTTGCACTGCGACTGGACCCCGTCTACGGACCGATTTCCAAGCGCTTCCACCAGAATCCCGATCAGTTCGAACTCGCGTTCGCGAAGGCCTGGTACAAACTGACGCACCGCGACATGGGACCGCATTCTCGCAGCCTCGGTCCGTGGGTCCCCGCCGAACAACAGCTTTGGCAAGACCCCGTGCCCGAAGCGACGCACGAGCCAATCAATGCTGCGCAGATCAAGGAACTCAAGGAAGCGATTCTCGCTTCGGGACTTTCTGTGTCGCAACTGGTCATCACCGCGTGGGCTTCGGCCGCGACGTTTCGCGGAACGGACAAGCGCGGAGGGGCGAACGGTGCACGCATCCGCCTCGAACCGCAAAAGGATTGGGAAGTCAACGATTCGGCCGAAGTGACGATGGTGCTCCGCACACTCGAAGGCATTCAAAGCGATTTCAACACATCACACGCGGAGAATCCGGTCTCGCTCGCCGATCTGATCGTCCTCGGTGGTTGTGCCGCCGTAGAGCGCGCCGCCAAGAACGCCGGACACGACGCCGTGGTTCCTTTCTCGCCCGGTCGCACGGACGCCCTGCAAGAGGACACCGACGTTGAGCCCCTCGCCGTATTGGAGCCAACGTTCGATGGGTTCCGCAACTATCTGCGAGACGGACACCGACGATCGGCGGAGGAGTTGCTCGTGGAACGGGCCCAGATGTTGACGTTGAGCGCGCCGGAGATGACGGTACTGGTGGGTGGCCTGCGCGTGTTGAACGCTAACTTCCGCGGTTCAGACTTCGGCGTCTTCACGAAGCGACCGGAAACACTGACGACGGACTTCTTCGTGAACCTGCTCGACATGAGCACGAAGTGGGAGGCGACGTCCTCGGCCGAGGCGACGTTCGAGGGTCGCGACCGCCGAACGAATGAGCTCAGGTGGACCGGTACGCGTGTCGACGTCGTGTTCGGTTCGAACTCTCAACTTCGCGCACTCGCCGAGGTCTACGCGAGCGATGATGCCCAGGAGAAATTCGTGTTCGACTTCGTTGCGGCGTGGAACAAGGTTATGAACCTCGATCGGTTCGATCTGAACTGAGCCGCGTGAGACGACGGGCTTAAGGTCGCGATCACTGCTTGTCGACGCTGCTGTCGCTGCGCAATGACTCGTGCACCTCAATCTGATCGCGCACGCGTTCGACGAGTTCCTTCTCCTCGGCTCGTTCGATCTGTACCAGATGATCGTCCGCCGCTGGGGACGATCGGATCAATTCGTCAAGCTTCAGCTGCAGTGCGGTCTGCTGGCGATCTTGCGTGTGTTTCAGCGCGAAGAGCAACATAATGACGACCGCATTCGACACCGTGGAAAATCCCATCTGCCACCGCGAAGGAAATCCTTCGAAGGCGAGTGAGACTATGAACGTAATTAAGACGAATGACACGATCGCGGCGGTTGCGACATGCGACATTATTTCGTCGAGCCGTTGGAAGACGCGACTCATTCGTTGGCGAAGTGCAGAGTGCATTGTTGGTCCCCCGGTAAGTGTGTCGAGCAGACAACTTGATACATCACCTTATTTGTTCTAATCAAATGAGTGACAACGGATTCATTGCGAAAGTGCCCAGGTGTCGTTGTGCCATTGCTTGACGCATCCTTATTGTTTCCTTAATCGCGCGTGAGTCTTTCCGGTGATGCGAAGTTGGCATTTTAAAATCTATGCAGCGAGAACATCTGTTCTCGCGTTTGCAAGTGCCAGTGCAACGCCAAGCGACTTCAACATCAAGGGAGATGTCTTGGGTGTGCCAGGCATGGTCTTGAGTGCGGTCTCCACCGTGGTCGGCGCCATCATGTACCGAGCCACCACAGCACGAAGTTCCGTCGTTGTACAGCAGCACGTGTTCCGGCTGCCGACATTGGGTGTCATCTTGATGGTGGCCGGAGTGATCGGATTCGTGATCTCGTTCTTCGTGTTCCGTTCTTCGTGTCGGGCACCATCAGCGCGGTCGCGACCACTAGATCAAGAGATTATTGACGCATCAGACAACAAGACCGAAGAGCACGAACGACAGAGCTAGCGCCCTCAAGGGCTGGAACGACGCGACCGTCGTTTGGCAGTTGCGCGCCTAGCTCTGTGAACTCGTTGAATCCGCAGGAATCCGTATAGTACGTCGAACGTAGTAGTATGGGCACGTGCACGAGAAGAATTCGCAACTTCTGCGCCGTCCCAATGATCCGCCGCTGCTCATTCTGACGAGCCTCGCCTCGGGTCCTAAACATGGCTACGCGCTCTTGAAAGACGTCGAGGAGTTCGCCGGCGTCACCTTGAGTCCGGGCACGCTCTACGGAGCCATCACCCGTCTCGAGGAGTTGGGACTCATTGAACCGATGGCGGGGGTCGATCGACGCCGTCCGTATCGCATCACGACGAGCGGCGTACAGGTACTGCGTGAAGTGACGGCCGAGATGCGCCGTCTCGCCGACGTGGGGGTCGCGCGTCTACGACTCGCTACCCGAGGTGCGTGATGAAGCGGAACCATGACGTTCGTCGATTGTTGCGGTGGTATCCGGCGAGCTGGCGCGACCGATACGGCGACGAGTTTCTTGCCCTCCTGGAGGATCGTCTCGAAGAAGCGCCTCTCACGATTCGACTTCGATCATCGGTGGTCATCGCGGGTCTGCGTGAACGTTGCTACGGATCAGGGATGCTCGGCACACGAAGCTCATCGCCCACGCAACGTCGAACCGGCTCGCTGATGGTGCTGGTGGCGTGGTCTATCATGATCGTCGGCGGGGCCAGTCTCGTGAAGATGGCCGAGCACTTTCGTGCGGCGCTGCCGTCTTCATCGCGTGCCGTGGCGACAGTCGCGTACGACACGACCGCGCTCGCGGGACTCCTGGGAACACTCTTCGTCGTGGCTGGCGCGATCGCCGCGGTTCCGGGATTCGTACGGTTTCTTCGTGAGAACAAGTGGCCCGAGGTACTTCGTACGTTCGTGAGGTCTGTTGTCTCTTCTTTGGTGTTCGTCGTCGCCACGATCGGTCTTGCTACGTGGGCCCGCCATTTGAACACCGCGCAACGTAATGGTGGAGACCACTTGTACTCCGGGGCGTTTCTGGCGTTCGCCCTGGTAGTCGTGATAACAATCGGCCTGTGGACGAGGACGGGTGTCGCCGTTGCGTCGAGGATCGACTTCACACCCCGTGAGCTCCGACGGGAGTCATATTTGGCGGTGGCGGTGAGTTTTGCGTCGATTGTCGTCGTGGCCAGTGCAGCCGTGTGGGGGATTCAAATTGGTCTGCACGCGCCATGGTTTTTCAATGGCACCGCGGCCGGCGTGGCGGCGTCGCCGTGGTCCGCTCAAGTGGTCGCCACGATGCTCGTGATGACGCTCGCGACTACGACCGCGTTGTGGGGTGCCACGCGCGTCGCGATGACGTACCGGCCGACGCGCGTCAACGCGTAGTAGCACAAGGGCCTTCACTTCGCGAAACGGTACGTCGACTGGTTCTTAGGTCCGGACGATCGCGCAGACTTCCGTGAGTGGCGTTCATGATGATGTGACCTTTGTCCTTAGAACATTGGTTCGTTCGTTCGTAGGATTGATTTATGGTGGGCGAGATGCGCTCGGTGGACGAAGCGAGGGACGTTAGGTGACCAGGGCGGCGGTTCACGGGTCCGCGAGAGGGCAGTTCAACGAACGGCCACTACTTGTCTTCTGGGAGATGACCAAGGCTTGTCAGTTGGCGTGTTTCCACTGTCGAGCCAATGCGCAACTAGTGGGCGCGCCTGATGAGTTGACCACGATTGAGGGCAGAGGACTGATCGATTCACTGGCCTCGATTGGAAGCCCGCGACCGATTCTTATCCTCACGGGCGGCGACTGTCTGATGCGCGACGACATCGTCGAACTTGCTTCGTATGCCCATTCGGTTCACGTGCCCGTGGCGATCGCCCCGTCCGTGACACCCCGGCTCGCTGATTCGACGCTCCAATCGTTGCGCGACGTTGGCGTGAAGAGTGCGTCGCTCAGCCTCGATGGCGCGACGTCGTCGACCCACGACGCGGTTCGGGGAATCGACGGACACTTCGAATCCACGATCGAGGCCATTACCCGTCTTCGTGAGCACGGATTCACGACGCAGATCAATACCACCGTCATGCCCTCAAACGTTCGCGAGTTGGCCGACGTCGCCAAGTTGCTGCACGATTTGCAGGTCAACGTGTGGGAGGTCTTCTTTCTCATCACGACCGGACGAGGCTCTGAAGTCACGGCGACCTCGGCACGTGAGAACGAAGAGGTGTGCAACTTCCTCGTCGACGCCTCTCGATACGGATTCACGGTGCGCACGGTCGAGGCTCCCTTCTTTCGACGCGTCGCGCGTGAACGCGCCGACAACATTGACGCACCATCGGCCGTAGTTGCGGGCTCCACGTACGCGTTCCTTCGGGGCCGACTGCTCGAGTTGCTGGGGCCGAGTTCGGCGCCGGTGCGCGCGCCGAGTGCCGCAACTCGTGACGGTAAGGGGATCATCTTCGTCGGGGCGAACGGCGACATCTATCCCTCGGGATTCCTGCCAATCACCCTCGGCAACGTTCGAGAAAGCTCTTTGATCGACGTCTATCGGGACAATGACCTCTTGCGCTCAATACGCTCGGCCCAATTCGTGGGCGCGTGCGGATGCTGTGATCATTCGGATATGTGCGGGGGCTCACGTTCACGAGCCTTCGCCACGTACGGCAATCCCCTGGCGTCAGATCCCGGCTGCGTTCGCGTCAGCACTCCTCTGTCGACCTCGCTGTAGCCGCGATCTGATCGCGGACTACGAAGTCACCTCGACCTTTCGTCCGGTGACCTCGCTCGTTCGAATTCGAAACGCAACCGGCGTTCGACCTTCCCCTCGCGGGCGCGAGTTTCCGCTGTCTCGATTAGAGGACACGCGCTCGGCAATGATTTGAAGAGCCCGCCCCGCGTCGTCTCCTTCTAACTCCTCGAACACTCCTTGGGCTATGACGCTTCGCCACCCGCCACTCGTGAGGTACTCGTCGATTTCAAAACAGACGCGCTGATTCTCTCGCATCATGTCGACCTTCTTACCTTCGGTGGTGTAGACGTAGATGCAATTCCCATCCCACCCAAAGATGACGGGCACCACGTAGGTCTCACCACCGACGTGACAGCCGACGCGGCCGACCTTCTGCGAGAGCACGAACTCATCAATCTCACTCGGTGACATCTCGAGGATCATTGCGCGAGACTAACGAGTGAACGAGGCGTCGCTCGTAGGCGTCGCGTCGGCGTCGACGCTCAGGAGAGCGATGACGTCACGCGCGCTGTAGCTCTCTCGACCGACCAGCAGTTGGCGAATGTCGTTTAGATAGTCACCGCTGGTCACGATCGGCGGTTCGCGGCGTCCATCGCTGCGGTACTGACCTAGTCCGCACGTCGCCATAAGCCCATTGCAGAGACAGGTCGATCCGTCGGTCGCTTCGATCGCGCCACCTTTGCGTATGAAGGCATCGACCGGCTCCGCAGCGCAGCGATAGCCCGTTGACCCATTGGGCGTGAGGTACGCCTCGCGCAAGTAACCCAGGTCGCACCGTCGCTTACGCTGCGCGTAGACGTTGGAATCGGAGATTGTGTCGCTCACCGACGCGACCTTGAATGGATATCCCGTCGACGAGGCCCGTAGCGACGTCTTCACCTTCACCGTTCCTGACTTCACATCGCGTAGAACCTGACGACGTACGTCGGGATCCATCCCCGACTCGTCGCAGTAGGCGAAGAGGGTGCCAACCTGGACGCCGCTCGCGCCGAGGGCGAACGCGTCGCGCACGTGTTCGCGCGACGTGACACCCCCGCCGATCCAAAACGGTTGGCCGAGTTTTGCGAGCGCGTCGAAGTCGACCACGTCACGCTCTCCGTAGCGCGGGTTGCCCTCGTCATCAACGTCGAAGGCACCGCGAGGAGGAGCATTGTGCCCTCCGGCACTCGGACGCTCGACGACGAAACCATCGACTGGACCATTGCTGCGCTTTGCGAGCGCCGCCGCGAGGACGTGGGACGAGACGATACCTATGAACCGGGGCCGCCGAAGCGCGTACGACGGCAGATAGGCGCTGGGGTCAAAGCGGAGTGACGTCGCCGGATTGTCACTCGAGGCGCCCGTCACGCTGATTGGAAGATCGACCGGTTCGCCGAGCGCGAGCTGCTCGAGGACGCCGGGAATGTGCGTCGGGACGCCGGCTCCCATCATCACGTAATCGACCCCGGCGAGGATCGCGCCGCATAAGGTGGCGGCCGTCGGGAGCTGAACCTTGGTCAGGAGATTGATGCCGACCACGCCGTCATGTCCCATCTTGGCGAGCTTCACTTCGGCGTAGGACGCCAACACGATCGCGTCAATGGAGCGGCCTGAACTTCGATGCGTCAGCGCCGGGAGGCTCCGATACGGCGTCGAACCAGTTCGTCGCACGGAACCGTATTTACCCACGATGTCGTCGACAACACTTTGTGCCGGGAAACCGTCGAGAGCCCTTTGCAACTCACCGTCAACTCCGTGGTCTTGGAGCCGACGCACGAAGACATTGTCAATGGCCGTCCCGGACACCACGCCCAATTGCCCCATGCTCGAGACGGCCCTCGCGAGTGGCCAACCGGATATGGCGATGCCCATGCCACCCTGGATGAGCCAAGGTACGGCTCGATTCAGGGAACTCGTCTCAATCATGTGCCACCTCAGAGTGCCGCCGGACAAGCGCCACGGCGGGTACCACTCCAGAATAGGTCCGAGCTTGGAGGGCCATAGGTCCTAATATCGGTCACGACGTCGTGGTCCCGGACGGTTGCAGCAGGCTGCAGGTGACCACACGCCAGCGCTGGCAACGGCGCTGGGTGAAGTTTCGGGAGTACCTTGTCGGCTATGTCTCGTGGGCCACACAAACGGAAAGTCAAGCCCGATTCCTCTCGGAGGGCGAGTTGCGCGATCAACGGCGATTCATTGACTGCCGAGAGCGCGGGAACGTGCGTCGTCACCGCGACGCGACGGGCCAAGGGTTTGGTGCTGAAGTTTTCTTCGAAACCAACGATTGTTCGATTCGAAAAGAGTAAATCCAGTGCCCACTCGATCACTATCGACTTCGGCGCTCACGTCCGTACCCTCAACAGCGCGTCGAAGGCGGGCATCGCGAATTTCGCGAAGCCGTTGAAGAACGGTGGCACGGTCGTCTCTACCGGGTACGCGAAGGGTAACCTCGCTCTGGCATCGCGCCGCGCCGCGTCCGTGGCTCGTTACCTGGCGAGGCTCGTAAGGGTGCACGTGACGTTGCGATCGGTGACAAACGGCGCGGATAATAGGGCGATACTCGCGACGTAAACATCCTGCACCGACGGGGTGAAGAGAGGTCCAATTGAAAGCAGCCCTGAAGGCTGGTATGAGGACCCCTATGGGCGGAAAACTGCAATCGCAAATAGACGAGTTCGTGAAGTACTACAACGAGAAGCGACCTCATCAAGCGAGGGGTTGTCCGCCGATGCGCGCGTGGCGAGACCGATTCGGTCCTCGCCGGTCACGCGCGCGCCGTCACCCGGAGCCGCTTCAACTCAGCCGACAAGAAGACCAACAACGCCAATGTCGCGCACCCGGCGGCAAAGGAAAAAGTTGCCCAAGCACCAATAATTGACCAGAGTATTCCTCCAATTATTGAGGCCGATACCAGGCCAATGCTGATGATGGTTTGCAGGAGGCCATAGACGCCAGCAGCCTCACTGTCATTAGTTATGAATCCTCCCACCAACGCCCTCGACACGCTGTCGGTCAACGCGATGTAGAGGCCGTAGACCGAAAAGAGAATCCACACACCAATCGCCGACTTGTTGATGGCGAATCCAACATAGACAAGGATATAAATAATGACGCCCGCGAGGTAGACGCGTTTCGGGCCGATACGGTCCGCCAAACTTCCAGCGGGTGTCGATGCCGCGCTGTAGACGAAGTTGTAGGCGGCGTAGGCAAGAATTGTCAAAGAGAGACTCAGTCCGACACTCTTTGAACGCAGGATTAGAAAACTATCCGAACTATTGCCGAGCGCAAACAACCCACTGGCGAGCAAGAAGGTTTTCAATTCCCGAGGCAGGGTCCGGAAGTTCAGTTTCGGAGCTGATGAGGCGCTGGTGGTTGCCGTGCCGTTTCCTTCCTTGGTCGTCGGCTTCTGTTTTTTGGAAGGGGCATCTCTTACGAGTGAGACCATCAGGACACCAAGGATCGAAGGTATGACGGCGATGTACAGGACGGTTCGTATGTCGTTACCGAACGCTTGGAGCAACGCTAGGGCGATCAAGGGCCCGACGACCGCGCCAGCGCTGTCCAAACTCTGCTGGACTCCAAACACCAAGCCACGGTTCGTAGGACTAGAAGCATCGAGTAATAAGGCATCCCTGGCGCCAGTACGGATGCCCTTGCCGAATTTATCCAAGACCCTTCCCACAAATACGAGGCCCCAAGTGCGCGATAACGCGATGACAACTTTCGACACAGTGGAGGCCAGATAACCGTAGAAGACAAATGGCTTACGTTTACCTAATCGATCCGACCAGCGTCCAAAGATGGTCTTGAAGAGAGCGGCACTTCCTTCTGCGACGCCGTCAATCAGACCGAGAACGGCCACGGGAGCGCCCAGCACTTGTGTGATGAAGATGGGCAACACGGGGTAGAGCATTTCGCTCGCCATGTCGTTGAAAAGACTTACGACCCCCAGTACCCAAACTGAGCCCGGCAGTCTTTTCATGCAACCACCTTTCCCTGCTCTGGCTTTTGTTCAGCCGTCCTGGATGCTGCGTGCTGGTCCCGGATAACACAGGGACGACAGCACCAACTATTCCACCTCGATGTTCGCGTCATCTCTGATCAAGGTGAAATGCAGTGACATTTCACGTTTGATCCGACGCGCGAGGGCCAAGCCCGAGGAAGAAGTACTGTCCGAGGGTTCATTTGTCCCAGAAATTCTGCAACATCACAAGGGTGGGCGAGGGGGGACTTGAACCCCCACATCCTTTCGAATACAGGCACCTGAAGCCTGCGCGTCTGCCAATTTCGCCACTCGCCCCGAGACCTTGCAACATTAGTCGACTCACCTGAGAGCTCTTGCGCCGACGATTGCACCGAGCCGCCGGTACAGTTGATACCGGTATGGTCCTGAAGAGCGTAGAAAATCGCCTCGAGCGGATCTTCGAAAAGACGTTCTCACGTACTTTCAAGAGCACGCTGCAGCCGATTGAGATCGGCACGCGCATCGTTCGCGAAGTTGACCTCACGCGCCGCCTGTCGAGCCAGGGCCCTATCTCGCCGAATCAAATCCGCGTATGGCTCGGTCCGGTCGACGCGGCCCGATTCGAAGGCTTTCAAAAGGCCCTGGTGAGTGAGCTTGAAGAGACCGTTCGTCAGCACGCCATCAGCGAGGGATTCAGCTTCGTGGGTCCCGTCAAGGTCGAAGTCTTCATCGACGACGACATCAAGCCCGGCAATCTCGAAGTGAAGACCGAATTCCTGGGCGGCGAGAGCCAACCTCGACTGATCGTGAATGACGGTCGGTCCTTCAACGTGGGGGAACGTCCGCTGGTCATCGGCCGGAGCCCGGACGTGGAGGTCGTCATCAACGATTCCAACGTGTCGCGACGTCACTCTGAGGTCTGGCGTACGAGTGAAGGAGTGGCCATCCGTGACCTTCAGTCAACCAACGGAACGTTCGTGAACGGCCACCGGGTCACCGCTGTCTCACTTTCGCCGCGTGACGACGTCACGATCGGCACGCTTCATTTTCGGATTGAGCTCGCTTGAGTCTTGTGGCCGCGACGTCGAATTACGCGGCGATCGTTCGGCCTCTCCAAGTGCTGGTCATGGTGGTCGCGGTCCTGTTCTTCTTGCGGATCACTCGCGTGGCCGCCGTACAGGCGCGACCAATCGACTACGAGAAGCGTTCGCGACGTCGACGTAGTGGGACGCTCGCGCTGAAGTTCGTTGAGCCGACCGATCGCACGGGTGAACGCCTCGACGTCGACGAGGCGGTGACGATTGGACGCAGTGCCGACTGCGATCTGAGCCTGTCCGACACGTTCCTCTCGTCGCGACACGCACGTCTCACGAACGACGAGGGCGATCTCTCGATTGAGGACCTCGGTTCGACCAACGGCACGTACGTGAATCAGGAGCTCGTCGACGGACGTGTCCACCTCGAACGAGGTGACATCGTGCAAGTCGGGGGCGTTCTGTTCGAGGTGGTTCGTTGACGCATTGGCGCCACGCCGAGGCGACCGACATTGGACTGGTACGTCAATCGAATCAAGACGCGGTGTACGTCGACGACTCGCTCGCCATCGTGGCCGACGGAATGGGCGGGCACGCGGCCGGCGAAGTCGCCTCGGAGATGACGATCGAGATGCTCCGCTCCGGCTTCGTCGAGAATGAGACCGTCGAGGGTCTCTACAACGCGATTAACGCCGCAAATATCACCGTGTTGAATGACGCCCGCGAGAATCCCAACCATTTCGGCATGGGGACGACCGTCATCGCGCTGGGTCTCACGGTCGATAACGAAGGCGTGACGTCGCCGACGATTTGTCACGTCGGCGACTCACGGGCCTACCAACTTCGCGATGGCGCACTTCGGCAACTGACCGAGGATCACAGCGTCGCCGAAGAGTGGGTGCGCATGGGTCGACTCACGCCCGAAGAGGCGGCCGTGCATCCGCGTCGTCACCAACTCACTCGGGGTATCGGTGTCGAGGATACGATCGCCGTCGACGTGATGTCGGTACAGGCGCTCGCGGGCGATCGGCTACTGCTCTGCAGCGACGGACTCTCCAACGAACTCGACAGCGACACGCTGGCGCGTCTTTCGAGTGCGCCCTTCACACTCGAAGAGGCGGTCGTCCAGTTGGTCGACGCCGCCAAAGAGGCCGGTGGCCGCGACAACATCACTGCCGTGCTCGTCGAGTTCGACGAGGTCTCGGTCGCCTCGTCGCCGATCAAGCGCACGATCTCCTCGACCACGCCGCCCGTTGCTCGGGCCGCGACGCCAGCGGCCACGAAACGGCGCAAGCGTCGCCGACTTTCGTGGCGCACCCCGGCCGCCCTCTTGATCTTTATTGGTGTGTTCGTTGGCGCGTATTTCATCGTCCACTGGTACGCCTATTCGACGTATTACTTGGGGAACGACGCCGGGACGGTCGCGGTCTTTCAGGGCCAGCCGGGCGGCATTCTCTGGTTCAAGCCGATCATGGTCCACGACACGAAGTATCAGGTCAGTGCACTTCCCAGCACGGTCCAGAACCAGTTGACGCAGACGATTCCGGAACCCACGCGCGCCGCCGCCCTCTACGCCACGACGCATCTTTGTAGTCCGGCGACGAGTTGCAACTCTACGTCCGCTTCGACCACCACCACGTCTACGACGACAACATTGAAGAAGGGCTGATCGGTGTCGCGACGTCTTCGCATCCTGGCCACGATCATCCTCCTGCTCTTCGTCGTGATCGTCGCGCAATCGGCGAACATCCAGTTCTTTCGAGCCCCCGCGCTCATCGCGAGTCCCAACAATCCCAGCAACCTGAATCCGTCTGGTCAATTCCCGCGGGGTGAGATTCTCGCGGCCAACGGCGCCGTGCTGGCCTACTCGGCCAAGCAGAACAGCCCGTATTTTCCTTATCGTCGCGTCTATCCGGACGGCTCGTTGACGTCGGGTGTCGTGGGGGTCTCCTCACCGTATTACGGCGTGTCGGGAATCGAAGAGGAGTACAACGGATTACTCGCGGCGCATCCACAGCCGCCGCAGAGCTTCGAACAACTGCTGGCCCCGACCAGCGCCGCCGACTCAGTGACGTTGACGATTCAACCCGCACTCCAACAAGTCGCGCGAACGGCATTGAAGGGAATCGACGGGGCCGCCGTCGCGATCGACCCGAAGACCGGTGCCGTGCTTGTCATGTACTCGAATCCGAACTACAACCCAGTTCCTTTGACGTCGCCAAATATCAACATTGATACGGCCGCCCGACATCTCTATCTCAAGCCTGACGGCAACGGCTTCGCGCCGCTTGGTCTCGTCGCCACACAACAGACGTTCCCACCCGGTTCGACCTTCAAGGTGATCACGACCGCCGCGGCAGTGGTCAGCAAGCCGGCGGACCTGACCAAGTCGTTCGACAGCAACCGCGGCGCGTGCACCACGCTGCCCGATTCGAACCTACTGCTCTGTAACAGCGGCGGCTATGCGTGCGGCGGCGACGTCGCGGAGATGCTGCCGCCGTCGTGCGACCCCGGGTTCGCCCTGCTGGGTATCGATCTCGGTGCCGACTTCATGTTCAAGGCCGCGACGTCATTCGGCTATGACGCGACTCCACCCCTCGACCTTCCGAACACCGTGGCGAGTTACTTTCCGACGGCCGCGTCGTTCTCGAACAACATCCCCGGTCTGGCCTACTCGTCGATTGGTCAAGAGAATGTGCGCGCGTCCGCGCTCCAAGACGCCCTCGTCGCCGCGGCGGTCGGGAACGGAGGCATCGAGATGACCCCGCACCTCATGAGTTTCATCACCGCGCCGGACGGCAAGATCCTCGAGCGCTACAAGGATTCCGTGTGGAAGAAGCCATTGACGCCGACCCAAGCCCGGGTGATCGTCCCATTGATGGAGGAGGTCGTGACCGGGGGGACCGCGTCCGGGGTCGGATTCCCGGCCCAGTTCGACGTCGCGGCCAAGACCGGCACCGCCCAGACGGGCAATGTGAAAAAGAACACGGACGACTGGTTGATCGCCTTCGCGCCAGCGACCAATCCCACGATCGCCATCGCCGTCGTCGTGCCGTTCCAACCGACCGCCAATTTCGGTGCGACCGTCGCCGGTCCCATCGTCAAATGTCTCGTCGAGGGATTCTTCGCGATGCAAGCGGGGAAGAATCCTTCGGTCGCGGCGACGGGGTGTGAGCCAAAATGAAAATTTCTTCGAATCGCGAGAGCGTAGGCTAGGCGCCATATGGAGCCTGTAGATGACGCCCGACTGTATTCAGGTCGCTATCAGGTAACGCACCTCATCGCCCGTGGTGGTATGGCCATTGTCTATCGGGCGCAGGACACCCTTCTCAATCGTCCGGTGGCCCTGAAAACTCTGTATCCGGAACTCAGCGCCGACCCGTTGTTCGTCGAGGGCTTCCGTCGTGAAGCCCAGGCGGCGGCGAACCTCTCGCATCCGAACATCGTGCCGGTCTTTGACTGGGGCGAAGACGACGGCACGTACTTCATTGTCATGGAACTGGTCGACGGCACGTCGCTCGCCGACATGTTGCGCGGCGGGCGAACGCTCACGGCGTCGCATTCGGCGAATTTGATGGCGCAGGTCGCGGCGGCCCTCGGTTACGCGCATCGCAACGGTGTCGTTCACCGCGACGTCAAGCCGGGCAACATCTTGATCGCGAGTGACGGTCAGGTGAAGGTCACTGACTTCGGCATCGCCCAGGCGATGTCGGTCGAAGACCAGTTGGCCGAAGAAGGTTCGGTCATGGGGACCGCGACGTACTTCTCACCCGAACAGGCCGAGGGCGCCCCGGTCGACGGCCGCAGCGACATCTACTCACTCGGCGTCGTCCTCTACGAGATGCTCGCCGGTCGCCCGCCGTTCATTGGTGACTCGCCCGTCGAGGTATCGAGTCAGCACGTGCACGGCACCGTACCGCCGCCGTCGGATTTCAACAAATCGATTCCTCCTGACCTCCAGGCGATCGTCATGGAGGCGCTCGCGAAATCTCCGGAGCAGCGCTACCAGTCGGCCGAAGACCTGCGTTCGGACCTGGTGCGATTCAGTGAGGGCCAGCCCGTTCGCGCCGCCCAGCGCGACGTCGCCTTCTTCGGCCAAGACGCCACGCGAGCGGTCAGCAAGGTCGCGCCGGGTGAACGCACGCAAGCGGTGCCGATGATGACGGGCCCGCGCAGCGACGTACATCGACAACGCAAGAGTGGCAGTGCGGGCGTCATCGTGGTCGTCGTGATACTGCTATTGGTCGTCGGCGGTCTCGCGTACTTTCTCTCCCAGAAGAGCAGCCCGCCAGCGGTGGTGATGCCCAATCTCGTGGGCAAGACCTACGATGGCGCGCTGAAAAAGCTCTTGAGCGACGGTATCCATCTCGGTCTTACCAAGTCGACGCATTCAAAGGTGGCCGTCGGATTGGTCATCTCGACCGACCCCAAGACCGGCATCACGCTGAAAAAGGGACAGACGGTGAATCTGTTGCTCAGTCTGGGTGTCCAGGCGGCTCCGATCACGATTCCGAGCGTGGTGAACCTGACCCTGTCGGCCGCGACGAGTGAACTCCGCGCCCCGCCGTATCTACTTACGGTGCACACCGGTTATCTCCAAACAGTTCCCCCCGGTGTTACGAACGCGAACCCGAATATCGTGCTGTCTCAGACGCCCGCCGCGAGGACCAAGGGTCATACGGGCGACAACATCACTATCTACGTACTCGCGCAGAATGCCCAGTTCAGTGTGCCGAATCTCGCTAACGACTCCATCGGTCAAGCAGGTCAAGTGCTTGGTCAATCAGGTCTCACCCTGGGACCAACCCAGACGAAAGCCTGCTCGAACACCGTGCCGATCGGAATGGTCGTCAGTACCAATCCCGCGGCGGGAACGTTGGTGAATTTAGGCGAACAGGTGACGCTCACCATCGCGACGGGGTATTGCAAGGTACAGGTGCCGAGTGTGTTTGGTGAGTCGCAGTCGCAAGCGACACATATTCTTGATGTTGCTCACTTTGTGGTGTCGGTAAGCGCGGCCGACCCGTCGACGTGTTCGCCCAGTCAGGTGCACACCGTCACGAATGAGAGCCTCACCATCGGCAGCCGCGTGCCCTACAACTCCAGCATCACGATCTCGGTCTGTGAAGCCTCTACGGAATCGACGACCACGACGACCATCGCCGCCACCACCACCACTACTACGTAGCGGGCGCGTTCACTAGCATTGAGCCCCATGGCGAAATCAACATCGAAACCGGGTAGTCGAAAGACCGTAGGTCGTTACGTCGCCCCCGAAGCCCGGGGCAAGGTGACCGCGCGGCGTCCGGTCGGCGAAGATCACAGCCCCCGTTGGTACGGATGGCTCATCGTCGCGCTGCTCGCCGTGGGCACGCTGGTGATCATTTTGAACTACCTGTCGGTATTGCCCGGCTCAGTGTCGTCGTGGTATCTCGTGAGCGGGCTACTCGTGATGTTTTCTGGCTTCTTCCTCGCGACGCGCTACAAGTAACTCGCTGCTTTAGCCCAGCCGCTCGATGATCGTCGCGTTGGCCAGTCCGCCGCCCTCGCACATGGTGATGAGTCCGTAGCGACCGCCGGTGCGCTCGAGTTCATTCACCAACGTCGCGCACAGCTTCGCGCCAGACGCGCCGAGCGGGTGGCCCAGCGCAATCGCGCCACCGTTCACGTTCACCTTTGACGGATCGACGTCGAGTTCCTTTTGCCACGCCAGTACGACCGAGGCGAAGGCCTCGTTGATCTCAATGAGGTCGATGTCCTCGAGCGTGAGGCCCGCGCGCTCCAGAACCTTCTTGGTCGCCGGGATTGGGCCCGTCAGCATCGTGACCGGGTCGACGCCGGCGAGGGCGAAGGAGTGGAACCGGGCGCGCGGCGTGTAGCCGAGTTCCCTGGCCTTCTCCTCGCTCATGATCAGAACGGCCGAAGCGCCGTCGGTGATTTGAGAAGAGTTGCCGGCGGTCACCTTGCCATCCTCTTTGAACGCGGGCTTCAGGTTCGCCAGCGTCGCGACCGAAGAGTCCGGTCGGATGCCCTCGTCGGTCTTCATCAGTTCATCAGTGGCGTGTCCCTCGTCGTCTCGGACGTAGATCGGGACGATCTCATTTGCGAATCGGCCTTCGGCAGTTGCCTGGGCCGCGCGCCGGTGACTTTCGGCCGAGAAGGCGTCGAGATCTTCGCGTGAAACGTCCCACTGGTCGGCGATCATCTCGGCGCCGATGCCCTGATTCTTCAGTCCACCGACGGGCTCGTAACGCGCCGCGACGCTCGGACCGAAGGGCCAACCGGAGTCCTTGCCGATCGATGAACCCATGGTCACGCGCGACATCACTTCGACACCGGCCGCGATGACGACGTCGTAGGCGCCGGACATGACGCCCTGGGCGGCGAAGTGCAGCGCCTGTTGGGACGATCCGCACTGGCGGTCGATCGTCGTGGCGGGCACCGATTCCGGCCAACCGGCCGCGAGGACGGCGCTTCGCCCGACGTTGAACGCCTGTTCGCCGACTTGGGAGACGCAGCCCATGATCACGTCGTCGACCAGCGCGGGGTCGAGGTTGTTGCGACTCGCGATGGCCTTCAAGGCTTCGGCGGCGAGGTCGACGGGGTGCCAGTTCTTTAGTTTTCCGTTGCGCTTGCCGCCGGGCGTGCGCACGGCGTCCACGATTACTGCTGTTGGCATTGTCGAACCTTTCGTCATCTGCGGGCTTTGCCCACGGCGCGAAGCCTACCGGTGGGCGCGAGTAGCGTCGCAGTCGTGAGCGAACGAAAGAGCATGGATCGCTGGCTCGGCGACGGAGGGATGGCGGTCATTGGCGCCATTGGCGGGGCCTTTGAAACCTACGGCGTCGACGGCGAAGACCTCGGTTGGGTGAGCGGTTCGTTCACGCCGACGCAGCTGGCGTGCAACCCCCACGGCGCGGTCCAGGCCGGCGTGCACTCGGTCATCTTGGACGCCGCGATGAATTTCTGCATCAACGCCGCGTTGATCGGGCGCGACCGCACCGAGGCGACGATCGAGATGACGACGGAACTGATGCGCCCGGCCCTGCTCGACGGCCACTACGTGGTACGCGGTGACGTCGTTCGCCTAACCCGTCAGATCGCTTACGCCGAAGCGACGATCTCGAGTGACGAAGGAAAATTAGTCAGTCGCTCGACGGGCACGTTCCTGGTGCACCGATCAAAGTCCGACTAGATGTGCTCGGCGGGGATCTGACCGAGGCGACCGGCCTCGTAGTCCTCGAAGGCCTGCTGTAGTTCGGCACGGGTGTTCATCACGAATGGTCCGTAGGTCGCGACGGGTTCGCGAATCGGCTCACCGCCCAGGATCAACACCTCGAAGGCCTGAGTGCGCGAGTCCTGGGCCTCATTGGCGCTCAGCACCAGGAAGTCGCCGTCGATGTGCACGGCCATCTGACCCTCGACGATCGGGCTGCGGTCGAGTCCGACGGTGCCCTGACCGGCGAGGACGTAGGTGAGCGCGTTGTAGGCGGGGTTCCAGGGGAGCGAGAGTTGTGCGCCGGGCAAGAGCGACACGTGCGAGATGGCGATGGGCGTGTGGGTCGATCCCGGCCCGTCGATGCCGCCGAGCGAACCGGCGATGACACGGATGATCGCGTCGCCGTTTTCGTTGGTCAACAGCGACACCGACTCGGCTTCGATGTCCTGGTAGCGGGGATTGGTCATCTTGAGCTTCGCGGGCAGGTTCACCCAGAGTTGGACGCCGTGGAATAGTCCGCCCGAGTCGATCAGTGCGTCCGGTGGGCGCTCGATGTGCAAGATGCCCGCGCCGGCGGTCATCCACTGCGTCGCGCCGTTTTGAATCACGCCACCACCACCGATGGAGTCCTGGTGCAAGAAGGTGCCGTCGATCATGTAGGTCACGGTCTCGAAACCGCGGTGCGGGTGCCACGGCGTGCCCTTGGGCTCACCCGGCCCGTAGTCGACTTCGCCCATCTGGTCCATGTGCACGAACGGGTCGAGGTCGGACATGTCGACGCCGGCGAACGCGCGGCGAACCGGGAAGCCCTCGCCTTCAAGTCCGCGCGGCGCCGTGGTGATCGACTTCACGCGGCGTGGTCGATCGGTCGTCTCGGGCTTGATGGCCTTCGCTAATTCGAGTGGATTTTCTACGGAGATGGCGGGCATTGCACCATTTTACGGACGAACGCCGCGATTCGAACGGGTCTCAACCAGCGCCAAGACCCCGACCGCGACGACGATGATGCTCGTCAGCGTGAGGGCAACGTTGCCGGAACCCCAGCCCAGTCCACCAACTGACCTGGGTTTGCCCATCCAGTCGGCGAAGGACGCGCCCAGGGGGCGCGTGAGTACGTAGGCGATCCAGAACATCAACACGGCATTCATTCGTCCGAGCCAGAAACCAACTGCCGGGAGCGCGATGAGTCCAGCAAAGAGCAGCCCCGAACTGAAGTAGCCGAGTTTCGCCGCGATCGCCGTGAAGTCACCCACCGCCGTGCCGAGGGCGAAGGCGATGGTGACGATCGCCCAGTAGAAGAGTTCGCGACGCGTGGAGACGATGCTGTGGATCGACAGCGTGCCCTCGACTCGGAACCACGCCCAGAAGACCAGCACCAGCGCGACGGCGAAGGCGATCGCCGAGACGACGTACGGAATACCGAACTCCACGTGGACGACGTCGGCGCACATCGTGCCAAAGACACTCACCATCACGACGGCGGACCAGTAGGGAACCGTCGCGTAGGTGGGCATGCGCAACTGCCACCAGAGCACGGCAGCGAACACCACCGCGGCGCACAGTACGGCGGCTCGGGGATCAAAGCGATTCACGAAATAATCCGACGTCGCTTCGCCCATCGCCGTGGTGAGCACTTTTAGTCCCCAGAACGACGGCGTGATCGTGCGCGGAACTTTGCTGGAACTGAACTCGTGGCGAAGCGACAGGGCCACGCCTAGTCCTCGGGGGTGAGGATCTGTTCGAGGAACGTGGCGCGATCGATCGAAATGAAGAGGGCCTGGGCACTCGCGACCATGCGGTCGTTCGCGTGCAGCGTCGCCTCGACGAACTGTTTGCGGTTGTCCTGTCGTGCCAACCAGGCCCGAGCGATGATCGGTTCACCGACGGGTGTCGGCGCGAGGTAGGTGATGTCCAGTTGCGCCGTGAAGGCCATCGTGCCATGAATCATGTTCATGAGCCCCATTACTTCGTCGAGGAGCGCGGCGACGACGCCACCGTGCGCGCGACCGGGTGCACCCTCGAAGGCTTGGCCGAGCGTGACCCGCATGCACGCAATGTCGCCGTCACGCCACAACTGCGCTCCGAGGCCCATCGGGTTGGCCGCACCCGCGACGATGGAGTCGGAGAAGAGTTGGTGTTCGCCGATCTCGTCGAAGGTCGGAATCGTGAGCGTGAACTCCTCCAGTCGATCGCGCGAGAGTTCGCGCACTCGCGGCGGCGCCTCGCGCACTCGCGCGATCAGGGGGCGCAGTTCGGTGCTCAGGGCGTTCAGTTGCTCGTCGCTCAGCGCACGTCCGACGAATTCGTGTCCCAACTCGCGCATCAACGAGGCGGCGACGATTCGTTGTTCCTCGTTCGTCACTGGCCCGAGTAGTAGTGGTCGGCGACACTCAGCGCACGGTCCAGGCGCGCCAAGCCTTCGCGGGCCTCGCCGGGCGTGATGGTGCACGGCGGCACGACGTGGATTCGGTTGTAGTTCGTGAAGATGAGTAGGGCTTCATTGCGACTGGCCGCCACGATCTCGTTCATCGCCGGCGACGTTGCGCCGTAGGGGGCGAGTGGTTCTTTGGTTGCGCGGTCGGTGACGAGTTCGAGGGCGAAGAAGACGCCGAGCCCGCGCACGTCGCCGATGATGCGATGCGTGTCCGCCAACGCTTGGAGTCCCGGGCGCAGCACCTCGTCACCAATACGCTGGGCGTTCTGGACGATTCTCTCGTTCTGCATTGCTTCGATCGTCGCGACCGCCGCGGCGCACGCGAGCGGATGACCCGAGTAGGTCAGACCGCCGGGGTAGACGCGGTCGTTGAACGACGTGCTGATGGCCTCGTTCAAGATGACGCCGCCCAAGGGCACGTAGCCCGAGTTGACGCCCTTGGCGAAAACCACGAGGTCGGGCTTGACGTCGTGTTGTTGGAACGCGAACCACGAGCCGGTGCGACCGAAACCGCACATCACCTCATCGGCGATGTAGACGATGCCGTAGTGATCGCAGATCGCGCGCACGCCAGCCAAGAATCCCTTGGGCGGCACCATGATCCCGGCCGTACCGGGAATCGTCTCGAGCACGATCGCCGCGATCGACGTCGGACCCTCGAATCGAATNNTAAAGGAACGGACCGAAGAAGTGCACGACGCCCGCCGAGCCGGTGTCATTCGGCCAACGCCGGGGGTCGCCGGTCAAGTTGATCGAGGTCGCGGTCGCACCGTGGTAACTGCGGTACGCCGACATCACCTTGTGTCGTCCGGTAAAGAGGCGCGCCATGCGGATGGCGTGTTCCATGGCTTCGGTGCCGCCGTTGGTGAAGAAAACCTTCGCGGCTCCTTCAAACGAGCGCTCCAGGATCAGTTCAGCGGCGCGGTAGCGCGAGACGTAACCGTGTTGCGGCGCGATGGTGCAGAGCGTGGCCGTTTGCTCCTGGATGGCGCGAACGACGCGGGGGTGCTGGTGACCAATGTTCGTGTTGACCAATTGGGAGGAGAGGTCGAGGTACGTCGTGCCGTCTTCGCCCGTGACGTAGACGCCTTCGGCGCCTTTCACCATCAACGGATTGATGCTCGCCTGCGCCGACCAGGAATGGAAGACCGACGCTTTCTCACGTTCACTACTGGTCAGCGTCGATCGATCGTTCGCCATAGCTGCGTCCTTTGCTCAACAAAGACGGTAACGCACGCACCACAACGGGCTGCGAACACTGAGAATGACGACAGTCTCTAGAGGCCGCCATCCCAGAGGGCCATCTCGGCGGAGAAGTCATCCAGTCCCATCGGACCAAGAACCAGCGCATGAGCGTGGAAGGCCTTCAAGTCGAACTTGTCGCCCAATCGTTGCTTCGCCGCTTCGCGCGATTCCAGCCATATTCGCTCTCCGACTTTGTAGGAGATTGCCTGGGCCGGAAGACCGAGGTAGCGGTCCACTTCCGAGACCGACATCGGGTGGTCCTGGATCGCCCACTCTTCGAGGAGCGCGACGGCCATTTCTGCGGTCCAACGTTTGTTCGAGCAGTCCCCGAGGTCTCCCAAGACGCCCATGTCCGACGGCGCGTCGAGTTCGAGGTGAAGTCCGACGTCAACGACGACGCGCGCCGCTCGAAGCGCCTGATTGGCGAGGTAACCGAGTTCGTCACCGAGGTCTGAGAAGTAACCGAGCTCGTCCATGAGACGTTCGGCGTACAGCGCCCAACCCTCGGCGTACCCGCTCGTGTTACCCACCAATCGGTGGAATCGGCTCTGGCGATCCGACGACAGCAGTGCCGTCGCTATTTGGAGATGATGTCCGGGAATCGACTCGTGATACCAGGTTGACGCGAATCGCCACCACGAGAACTGTGTCTTGCCGAACGTCGGGAACCACGTGGTGCCGGGCCGACTGAGATCCTCGCTGGGGTTGATGTAAAACGGCGCCGCGGCCGAACCTTCGGGTGCGAGGCGAGCGTCACAGAATCGAATGCGGTCATCGATGTCGAAGTGCACGCCGTCGAGTTCGTCCGTCGTGCGCGCCGTGAAAGCCTTCAACATCGTGAGGAGTGTGTCGGTGCCGCGAATTGCTCGCGCCGGGTCGTTGTCGAGGTGATCGGCCACTTCGACCAGACTCTTGGCGTCCGGGAGAAGTTCGCGGGCTATTTCCCACATTCGCGTGTTGATGCGACGAAGGTCTTGATAACCCCATTCGTACAGCTCGTGCAGGTCGAGCGTCGCCCCCGACCAATAGGCGGACCACCGTTGGTAGCGCTCTTGGCCGCAGGCTTCTTTCGAAGAGGCCTTGGGCGCGAGATCCGAGCGCATCCACGCGGCGAATTCGGAGTACGCGGCTTCGGCATCCTGGGCGGCCGAACGCAGTCCCGAGGTTTCAAAATCGGCACCCGTCGCGGTGGCCGCGCGCTCGGCGAACTCAGTGAAGGCGCCCGCGGCACAAGTATCAGCCTGATCGGCGACACCAAGAATGTGACGCTCGGCCGGCAACTCGTGTTCGGCCGCCGTGATGAGCAGCGCCCCTCGCCAGCTTTCGAGCGACGCGCGAACATTTGAGAGTCGCCGGGCCACGTTCTTTGCGTTCTCCGCGGAAGTGAGCGGCATAAGTTCGAACACCTGTCGGATCGCCGCAACCGGCGAATTGAGGACCGAAAACGTTCGTCGCTCTTCGTCGGCTTCGTAGAGTGCGAGTTTCACGGTGAGTCGCTCGCGGATCACGGCCGCGGCGATTCGATCGACGTCACTGTGCGCGTCGAGGGTCTCGAGGGTCTGAAGATCTCGAACGATCTGGGCCTGATCGCGACGTTGCTTCGCGGTGGAGAAGTCGGGCAACAGATGGTCGTAGCCGGGAATACCCGCCTCGGTCGCGAAGAGGGGATCGCTCTCGGCGAGTCGATCAACGATTTCGTCGGCGAGGGCGAAGATTGCCGACTGGGAAGATTGTTCGGACATGAGGATCCTTTGACTTGGGTGTTTACCCGTGAAATCGAAATTTACACCGCCGGCCGGTGGCTTTTTTCGCGCGAGTAGCGAGGCGGCCAATGTTGCGTGTTCGCACGACGTCGCAGGGTCATTCGGCTCGACTATCGCAGCGAGTCTTCGTCCTCGATGGACATGAACCAGTGTTCGTTGATGCTGAGCGGGCAGTTGGGATCGTCGGAGCACACGTGGGAGCCGTCGTCGATCACAATCGCGGTGCCGTGGCAGTGCAAAAGGTTGTCATCGCACATCGTGCGCCCAACAACGGGTGATGTATCTTGCATCGGGAGGGACATGAATCCAACATAAAACCTTGATGTGACTCACGACCGACCTATAAGAATCACCGGCACACCAGTGCGCGCAAGTTATTTGTGAATTATTCGCCGTCGATGGTAAATTTTGATTTGTCGGTCTCTCGAATCACTCGATGAGGAGAAACAACATGGCACGTGCCACGTGGTCAGGATTTCTGAGCTTCGGACTGGTGAGCGTCCCCGTCGGCCTCTTCAGTGCCACGTCCGACCAGACAATCCATTTCAACCAACTGCATAAGAACACGTCTCATAGGGTCCGCTACAAGAAGGTCGATGAAGAAACGGGTGAGGAACTCTCAACGGAGGACATCGTCAACGGCTACCCGCTGGGCGGGGGTGAGTACGTCGTCGTCACGCGCGAAGAGATGGCCGAAGCCGCTCCCGGTAAGTCCGAGCTGATTGAGATACAGGATTTCGTCGACTTGGAAGAGATTGACCCGATCTTCTTTCGACAGTCCTACTATCTCGCGCCGAACGGCAAAGGCGCCGAGCGCGCGTACGCGTTGCTGCTGCAAGCCATGCTCGAAACGAAGAAGGTAGGTATCGCGACCCTCGTGTTGCGCGATAAGGAGCACCTCGTGGCGATTCGTCCGGCGGAGAAAGTGCTCATGCTCGAAACGATGTTCTTCGCGGACGAGATTCGCGACCCCGAAGAAGAGCTCGATAGCCTGCCACCCGTCGGTAATGCGAACGCTCGCGAACTGTTCATTGCGAAAAAGCTCGTCGAATCCTTGACTGACGAGTGGGATCCGAGTCGCTATAAGAACACGTACCGCCAACGAGTCGAAGAGCTCGTCGAACTAAAGCGCGCTGGTCACGCCGTGGTCCACGGCGCTGAGGACCGACCGAAGTCGAACGTCATCGACCTGATGTCGGCCCTGCAGGCGTCGATTGATCGCTCCGCGAAGCGACCTTCTCGCGCCGCCGCCAGGGCGACCGCACCTTCAAAGAGCGCCAGTATGAAGGTCTCGGCGCACCGCGAGCGCCAGGGACTGGACGCGATGACGAAGGCCGATCTCCTCGATCGTGCGAGGCGACTCAAGATCGACGTCAATTCGAAGATGACGAAGCCCGAATTGATTCGCGCGGTGAGTGAAGCCAAGAGCGCCAAGAAGAAATCAGGCTGACGAGTTTCATGCCGCGCGCCGATGGCTCACGGGCAACGCACTCACCCTCGAACCTCACCGAGTATCGGGCGAAGAGGAATCCGAAGAAGACTCCCGAACCCATGGGACGGACATCGAAAGTCGCCGCTAAGAAGAAATCGCCACTCCCGACGTTCGTCATCCAAGAGCACCACGCCAGGGCGTTGCACTGGGACTTTCGCCTCGAACGAGATGGCGTTCTGGTTTCTTGGGCACTCCCGAAGGGCCTGCCGATGGACCCCGACACCAATCACCTCGCCGTACACGTCGAAGATCACCCCCTCGACTACGGAAAATTCGAGGGGACCATTCCCAAGGGTGAGTACGGCGCTGGTCGGGTCACCATTTGGGATCACGGCACCTACGACATCGAGAAGTGGCGGACCGATGAGGTCATGGTGGTGCTCCACGGAACCCGCGCAACTGGTCGATACGTCCTCTTTCCCACCGGTGACAAAAACTGGATGATCCATCGCATGGACCCCGCCCCGGAGAACTTCGAAGCCATGCCCGAGCACGTAAAGCCGATGCTGGCGATGGCGGATGAACTCCCGAAGGAGGACGCCGGTTGGGCGTATGAGTTCAAGTGGGACGGCGTGCGCGCCCTCGTGTACGTGGACGGCGGACGCGTACGAGCATTCACTCGAAACGACAAGAGTCTCACGACGACCTTTCCCGAACTGCGAGACATTGGACTGCACTTGGGTTCACGCTCGGCGATTCTGGACGGAGAGATCGTGGCCTTGGACGAGAACAATCGCCCGAGTTTCTCAACGCTCTCCAAGCGACTGCACGTGACCTCAAAGACGGCGATTGAGAAGCTGAAGTCCTCGACGCCCGCCAGCTTCTTCGCGTTCGACCTGCTGTATCTCGAGGGCCGCTCGCTCATGGAACTTCCTTACGACGAGCGTCGTGCGGCGCTGGAATCACTCAAGTTACAGGGTGAGACGTTCGCGACGCCTCCGTCGATCACGAACACCTCTGGATCCAAAATGCTCGATATTGCCCGAGCGCGCGGACTTGAAGGAGTCGTCGTAAAACGTCGGAGCTCTCGTTACTCTCCGGGTTCGCGCAGTGGCGATTGGATAAAGGTGAAGAACTTCCTCACCCAAGAAGTCGTCATCGGCGGATGGACCGAGGGCCGGGGCGAACGAGACGGCAGTTTGGGCGCACTCTTGCTGGGCATACCCACCGACGAGGGACTCGGGTACGTCGGCAAGGTCGGCACTGGTTTCACTGCCGCGACGCGCAAGGATTTGCTCGCTCGATTGGCGCCACTCGCGCGCAAGTCGACACCATTCTCGGTGCCGCTCAGTCGCAGCGAAACGGTGCTCGCGCACTTCGTTCGTCCCACGATCGTGGGTGAGGTCCGTTTCGCGGAGTGGACGGGCGACGGAAGCCTGCGTCAAGCATCCTGGCGCGGACTTCGACCGGACAAGAGCGCGAAAGAAGTCGTGCGTGAGTCCTGAACGAGTCCTCACCGAAATCGACGGGCGAGAGCTGTCGTTGTCGAACCTCGACAAGGTCCTGTACCCCGAAACTGGTTTCACCAAGAGTCAAGTGCTCGACTACTACGCACGGATCGCCGACGTGATGCTGCCGCATATTCGTAATCGTCCGACCACGTTTCGTCGTTATCCCGACGGGGTCGAGGGAATGTCGTTCTATGAAAAGCACGCGCCCGAGCATCAACCGGACTGGATCACCACGATTGAGGTGCCCTCGAAGAGAGGCGGACACGATCCAATCAAGTACACCGCCGTGTGCGACCGGCCAACGATGTTGTGGGCCGCCAATCTTGCGGCGATCGAGTTTCACGTACCGCTCTGGCACGTCGCGAAGGGGAAACCAATTCCCGCGCCGCCGGATTACATGGTCTTCGACCTCGACCCCGGTCCCGGGACGTCGATCGCCGAATGCTGTCGAGTCGCACAGTGGTTGGCAGAACGACTCGATCGCGAGTCGCTCTTCGCGAAGACCAGTGGGTCCAAGGGTCTTCAGCTCTATACGCGCGTTCAACGAACGACGTGGGATCAACTGGGCGAGCGAGCGCACGAGATCGCCAAAGCGATTGAACGAGATCATCCCGACGACGTTGTTTCGACGATGCGAAAGAATCTCCGCGACGGAAAGGTGTTCATCGACTGGAGTCAGAACAGCTCCTCGAAGACAACGGTGGCCGCGTACTCGCTGCGCGCCCGGCCGGAACCGACCGTGTCGACACCCGTGTCGTGGCCGGAGGTCGACCAATGCGCGAAGACCGGCAAGCCCGAGGCCCTGCGGTTTGAAACCAAGGACGTGCTGAAACGAATTCAGAAGTACGGCGACCTTATGGCACCGCTCGTTGCGACGAAGTCGAGGGCGAAATCAAAGAGTTGAGGACATCGTGACGAACAGGAAGAGCCTGACCATGCCAGCAATTAGAGTTGCGAATCTTCAGAAGTCCTTTAAGAATCTCGAGGCGGTTCACGACGTCAGTTTCGATGTTGAACGCGGCGAAGTGTTCGCACTCCTTGGACCAAATGGTGCCGGGAAGACCACGTGTATTGAGATTCTCGAAGGCTTCCTGCGTCGCGACAGCGGAGAGGTTCAGGTCTTGGGCGTCGACCCGGGATCCCGACAGGATCAGCAGTGGCTTCGCATGCGCATCGGCGTCGTCCTGCAAGAACTGGCCGTCGAGTCATTCTTCACTGTCCGCCAAGTTCTCGCGCGAAACGCCGGTTTCTACCCCGCGCCTCGCCCCATTGACGAAGTCATCGAACTCGTCGGATTAGGAGAGAAGGCGGACGCCAGGGTCAAGAGACTCTCAGGGGGCCAACAACGTCGCCTCGATATCGGCCTTGGCATAATCGGACGACCCGAGCTGCTCTTCCTGGACGAACCAACGACTGGACTGGATCCCGGCGCACGTCGCACGACGTGGGAGTTGATACGCACGCTCGCCGGAGAAGGCACGACGGTGCTGCTCTCGAGTCACTACATGGATGAAGTGGAGGCGCTCGCAAAGTCCGTCGCCGTTCTGCGCCGCGGCAGCGTCGTCGCCTCCGGGCCACCCGCTTCACTCGGCGGGCGCGATCGCGGCCAGGTGACGATTCGCTTTACGCTGCCGGCCGGCGTTGCTCACTCGGACCTACCCGTGGCGCCGACCCGATCGAACGGAACTTCGATAGAAATCATCACCACTGACGAGATCACAGTTCTGAACCAAATCACCGGCTGGGCGCTTCAGCGCAAGGAAGCCCTCATGGGTCTCGACGTGACGAGAACGACCCTCGAGGACGTATACATCGCCTTGACACACGAAGAATCACACGAACCTGAAGGAGCCACTCATGACTGACTCATCGACCGCACTTCGAGGATCTTTCGTTCGACGCGACATTCGACTTGTCAGTCACCAGGTTCACTACGAGCAGTTGGCGTTTTGGCTGAATCGAATCGGGGCGATTTTCACCGTCGTATTCTCGGTGCTCTTCCTCGTTATGTTGGGGGCCAGTGCCGGCCAGTCGCGCGTGAGCTCTCTGGGCAACGACAAACTGATCACCTACTACGTGCCAGGGTTCGTGGCCTACGGCATCATGTCAGCATGTTTCTCGACGCTCGCCATCAACCTCGTGATTCGTCGAGAGACCGGACAGCTGAAGCGGTTGCGCCTGAGCCCGCTTCCTTCGCGGGTGTTAGTGGCGGCAATTTTCGTGAGTACCGCGATTGTGTCACTCGTGCAGGTGGCGCTCTTGCTGGTCATCGGCCGATTCGTTTATGAGGTGCACTTTCCGGTGTCATGGCTCGCTTTCGCTCTGGCAGTGTTCGTCGGCGTCGTGAGCTTCGCTGCAATGGGCGTTGCCATCAGCACGGCGATTCCCAATCAGGAGAGCGCTGGGCCAGCTGTCAGCATCATCTTCTTCGTGCTGCTGTTCTTGGCGGGACTGTGGTTTCCGCCGTCTGCCCACTCGGGACTCGCGAAATTCTCGAACTATTTCCCCGTTTTTCACTTCATCAAGGCAGTGAGCGCCCCCTTTGAATTTCAGTCAGGAGTCTCTCCGTGGGCGTGGCACGACCTCTTGATCATCGCGCTGTGGGGAGCGGGTTCGGTAATCATTGCCATTCGCAAGTTCAAGTGGTCGCCTCGACGTAGTTAGTCCTCGCCGTGCGTCAGTTGGTCGCAGTTGGTGTCAGTAAACCTTGGAAAGACAAGTACAAAACTCCGGGAACCTTATTGAGCAATGGTTCTGGACGAGCCGATTTTTCATTTCGATTTCTGTCATCTTCTCGTGGTGGGGCTAGTAAGAATCGAACTTACGACCTCGTCATTATCAGTGACGCGCTCTAACCGACTGAGCTATAGCCCCTAAGGGGTACCAATCTAGCCGACCAATGATTCGAACCTAGAGGGCTGACGTGTCCCACGGTCGAGCGGCAATCGACTGACTGGCCGTGGCGAGCAGTGTTCCCGATTCACTCCACATGAAGGCCGTGCCTTGTGCGAAGCCACCGACGAGCGCGTGCATGTGAATCTCGGTGAGCACCCACTCCGTCGGCTCGAGCGTCACGAGACGAATCGTGTTGTCGAGGCTGCGGCCCATTGTCGAGAAACCAAGGGGCTGAGAAAGTCCGCCCGCGACGTAGTCCCCGAAGATGGCGAGCGTCGCCGCGGAGAGATCGAAGTGGCCAGGAACGCGCGACCACAGCGCCGAGACGGGCGAACCGGGAGTCCCGTCGATCTGTTCGAATGGTCGGCCCAGCGCAATGCGGGTATCGAGGTGATTGAAGATCGAGCGATTAAAACGCTCGGGCATGACGCGCTCCGGACACTCTTCCGGAGGTTTGACCTCGGGCATTGTGACCCACGGAGTCTCGGCGGAGAGTTCTCCTGTGCCGAAGGCGCCGTTGACGGTCAGTATCTCTCGACCTTCGGCGTACGTCGTCGCACGAGCTTGGGTCACGTGTCCGCCGATGACGGCGAGGTCGGTCTTCACGGTGACCGCTGCGCCAAGAGGAGCGTACGAGAGGTACTGGGCGGTCGCCCAGATCGTCGGTCGCGCGCTCGCCTCTTCGAGCGCGACGAGTGCGGAGGCCAGCCCGCATCCGCCGAAGAGAAAGTTGCCGGGCGTGATGACCCGTTCGGTGACTTCGAAGGTCCACGTCTGATCACCGGTTCGTTCCATGCCAAGAAATGTCCGTGCGTCCACGAACGCCGAGGTTAACGCAGCGTCGCACGCCGCCCGAGTGAACAGAAATCCCGACGAGGAATGCGAACGGGCAGACTTGTTCGGTGATCGATCCGCGATTTGTCTACCTCGCCGTGGCGCTCTCTGTCGTCGGTGCCTACGGTTACATTCGCGACACACGTCGAGGCACTACGTCACCGAATCGAGTGACGTGGTCACTCTGGGGTGTCGAAGGCGTTCTCGCCTTCTCTGTCGAGATTCAACAACACGTGGGACTCGCGGCGTTGATGACGCTGATGCTGGGACTCGTGCCGTGCGCGGTGGTCGTCGCGTCGTTTCGCAATCCTCATGGTGTGTGGAAGCTCGGCGCCTTTGACGCCGTGTGTGGAGCGGTGTCGCTTGGTGGTCTGATCTTCTGGGCGTTCATCAATGAGCCGACCGTCGCGCTGGTCTCATTCGTCGTCGCCGATCAAATGGCGGCACTCCCTACGATTCGAAAGTCGTGGCGCATGCCGAGCACTGAGTCGCCGAGACTCTTCTTCTTGGGATCGGCGAACTGCGCCATCACGTTGCTGACGCTCACGAAGTTGACCGCGGCCGGGGTACTCTTTCCCGGCTGTATCTTGGTGACGGACCTAATTGTGGGCCTGCTCATCGTGAGCAATGTCGGGCCGCGAGTGCGCGGCGAAAACTACGGCGTGACGAATCCGAAAATGGCGTGACTATGTCAACGATTGCACCACTGACTCCCGAAGCGCGAAAGACCCACGGACGATCGCAGCGCGAATTAATGCCGCGCGGCGCGATGGCCAAAGTGAGCGATCGACCGGCCGACTACGACCCGGTCGCTCGCCTGATGTGGCAGGGTGAGACTCGCCGCCCCGATTTATTGGCGCTGCGCTATTCGCGCATGCTCAGCGGCCCGTTGTCGTTCTATCGCGGGAACGCGCTCTTGATGGCCGAGGACTTGGCGAGAGGAACCAGCACGTCACTCGAGGTCCAGATCTGCGGTGACGCGCATCTGTCGAACTTCAACCTGTTCTCGTCGCCCGAGCGTCACCTGGTATTCGACGTCAATGATTTTGACGAGACCGACCAGGGCCCGTTCGAATGGGATCTCAAGCGTCTCGTCGCCTCCCTCACTATCGCCTCGTTGCAACTCGGTCACACTGATGCGCAGCAAGAGCGCATCGCCTTGGCCGCCGCCCAGGAGTACCGAGGTTCAATTCGACGATTCGCCAATGAAGACCGGCTCGCCACGTGGTACGCGACGCTCGACATTGACGCGGTCATGGCGGACCTCGGTGGATTCTTCAACGTGAACGCCATCCACAAGATCGATCACGTCGTCGCCTATTCCAGTGGCCGTGACACGCGAAAGGCGTACGCGAAGATGATCGTCGACGGCAAGGACGGTCCGCGCATCGTCGCGAAACCTCCACTACTCGTTCCTCTTTCGCAACTCAAGGAGAGTGGATATCTGACAACGGCCGACCTTGAACATCTCATCGCGGGCTACGCCAAGACGTTGAGCAGTGACCGCCAAGAGCTCCTCTCGCAGTTCACCGCCGTCGACGCCGCGCGCAAGGTCGTTGGCGTCGGTTCGGTCGGCACGGAATGCTACATACTGCTGCTCTTCGGGCGAGACGAATTCGACCCGTTCTTCTTGCAGGTGAAGCAGGCCGGCGCGTCGGTGATCGCAACTGCGACCGGCCGCGAGTCCGCGATGCCGGCGGGGGAGCGGGTCGTGCAGGGCCAGCGATTGATGCAGGCGACCCCCGACGTGTTCTTGGGTTGGCACTCTGTGAAGAAGGGCGCGTCAGCGCGGCACTATTACGTACGTCAGCTCTACGACAACAAGGCCGCCATCGCTCTTGACCGGCTCGACGAGTCACTACTGGTGACCTACGGACGAATCTGCGCGTGGACGCTTGCGAGGGCCCACGCTCGAGGGGGTCGGGGCGCAGAGATCGCGGGCTATCTCGGCAAATCTGACGTCGCCGACGAAGCGTTCGCTGCCTTCGCCATGGCGTACCGAGACCGAACGTTGAGCGATTTCAAAGCACTCCAGAGCGCGGCGAAAGAAGGTCGGATTCCGTTGGCGACGTGATCTCGCTGTTGTCTTTCCATTGGCGCATTGCAGAAGTTCTACTGCCGATGGGTCGGTCGCCATCACAATCTTCTTTCACGATGAGGGAGACTCCCTAGCACTGGGCCGACGTCGAGCGACAGCTACTGCGAGTCAACCGACAGCGCGAGCGAGCCATTCGGCACCATCAATCTGAATAGTGACTCTTGGTAGGATGAAGTCCCCGGGGACGTAGCTCAGTTGGTAGAGCGCGGGCTTTGCAAGCCTGAGGTCGTGGGTTCGATCCCCATCGTCTCCACTTCATGCGACAACCGTGCCGGTTGTCAATCCGGGTCTTCGGATATCAGCGGGGTCTGGTGGCCTGATCACGTCCGTGCTCGCGATAGTTACCTCGCCCGGAACGGCACTTCAGCCACACGTGCGGACGAGATGAGCGGTACTCAGATCACGGGCACGGGGGAGGTGTCGAGGAGGGTGCGGTCCCCGTCGAAGCCGTGGTTCAGAGCCGCAATAACGTCCTGATGTGGGGTGCCCAGCTCGACCGCACTGACCTCATCCAAATGTCGGTAGTGCTTGTCGTCGAGTTCGAGTTCGAGAGACTGAAGGTATTCCTCCAGCTGGGTAAGTGAGCGAGGACCGGCGATTGGGATTAGGGCCGTCGGGGCCAGCGCGGCCCGGCGACGCAACCAGGCCAGAGAGACCTGCGCCGCGCTACTGCTGATCTCATCGGCGATCGCTAGCACCGCGTCGACCACGGCTGTCCGCTGCGCAGAGCCCTCCACTGCGTCGCCGCGAGCACTCAGCCTGCCCTTCTCGCCCTGTCGGTACTTGCCAGTGAGCAGGCCGCCGGCGAGCGGGGAGTACAACACGACGCCCAAGCCATGGGCCTCGGCCATCGGTAGCAGTTCCCGCTCGGCGGAACGTTCGGCCAGGTTGTATTCGGTCTCGATACCGGCCACCGGAGTCAGGTTTCGAAGGTCGGTCCGAACTGCCGCGCCAGCTACCCGCCATGCTGGGAAGTTGGAAAGGCCGCCATAAAGGACCTTTCCCGAGCGGGTCAGGTCATCGAGTCCCGTCAGGATCTCTTCTATCGGCGTCGTTCCGTCAGGGAAATGCGGCATGAACACGTCCACGTAGTCCGTGTTGAGACGCCGCAGGCTCGCCTCCAGGGAGCGGATCATGGTCTTGCGGCTGTTACCGGTCGTCCCGGGGCTCGGTCGGACCTCTCTCGTACCGGTGTACTTGGTGATCACCACGTAATCGCCTCGGTCTTGGCCGAGCAGTTCGCCGAGGACGGTTTCCGCCTGTCCGTCTTGATAGAGGTTGGACGTGTCGAACGTGGTACCGCCCGCAGCGACGAAGGCTTCGAAGATCGAACGTGACGCCTCCGGACCGGCGCCCGTATCGGACGTGCTGAAGTTGGCGGTGCCGAGCGCATACTCCGACACACGCAGTCCAGTCTTCCGTCCGAAGGTTTTGTAACGCATGGCGACTCCTCGATGGTGGCGGTGGTGTGGGGTACACTGCTCGCACCATACCAAAAAAAGTGAAGGGTCATTCATGTTATGCCGAAGGTAGGTCAGGCTTACCTCGACGCCCGCCGCAAGCAGATCGTGGACGCCGCCCGCACCCGATTCACCAGCCACGGCTTCGCCGGGACCTCAATGGCCGACATCGTCACCGAGTCCGGTCTCTCCACCGGGTCGATCTACCGGTATTTCACGAGCAAGGATGAAATCGTCATCGCGGTCTGTGAGGAGGGAACCGAGGCGTTCCCGACGGCGCTCACCGTCGAGGCCGTGAACGATTTTCTGGAGCATGTCCGGGCTTTGGCCCGTGACAAAGGCCATGCTCGGCTGGTAGCCCAGATCTACGCCGAAGCGGCGCTGTCCCCGACGCTGGCGGCAATCGTTGCGCAGCAGCTCGCCGCGATGCGCGCAGCGGTCGCTGAGTTGATTCCAGACCGCTGCCCGAACGACGTCGAACAGATCACCGAGGCTTTCGTGACCATCTGTAGCGGTTACAGCCAGCAACTCGCTGTCCGGGGCGACTTGGACCCGGCGCCCTTTACCAGAGCGTTGATGGCGATCCTTCAGGGATAGTCCCGTAAGTCGGTTGGGCTATACCGCTGGTATCCCAGACCACCGTCTCAGTGGGGCAGATTTCGACCTACCTAGCGTTGGGTGCTTATCGCGAGCGCAGCACCCCGCTGAAATCCGAAGAGCCGTCAATCCAGTGATTCTCGAAAATAGTGACCTTCACCCAAATCTTCTAACAGACCTTGATGCGTCGGTTCCCAGTTGAGCAGCTCTCGCGTAATGGTGTTGGATGCCGACGCGTCCGCGCCGAAGAAACGGCCCATCCACCCGAAGTGGTCACTCGCCTCGTTGCCCGGTATCGAGATGACGGGAAGACCGAGTCCCTTGCCTATGGCCTCGGCGATGGCTTTGGTCGCGATACCCGGCTCCGCAACGGCGTGGACCGAGGATCCGGCCGGGGCACCTTCGAGCGTCAGGCGTACGAGTCGCGCGGCGTCGAAGCGATGCACGGCCGGCCAGCAGTTGGCACCGTCGCCGATGTAGCTCGAGTTCCCCTTGGCGCGCGCAATCGCGACGAGCGTCGCGATGAAGCCGTGGTCACCGTCGCCGTGGACCGTCGGGGCGAATCGTACGCACGACGATCGCACACCGTTCTGCGCCAGCGAGAGCGCCAAAGCGACGTTCGTCGTTCTCGGATGGACCGCGGGATCCGGCACGTCGTTCTCGGTCGCGATCCTTCCGGGGGCGAGTCCGAGCACTCCGCCAGCGACGACGAAGGGCCGGTCGCTGCCCTTCAGCATCAATCCGATGGACTCGATGACGTTGTGGTCGGTCTTGGCCGCCTCGTCCATCTGTGAGAAGTCATGGTTGTAGCCGAGGTGTACGACGCCGTCACAGAGCGCGGCACCGTCGCGAATACTCGCGGGGTCATCGAGTGACCCTCGGAAGACCTCAGCTCCGGCAGCGATGATTGCCGAGGCGGCCGCGTCCGATCGTGCCAGCCCGATGACTTCGTGGCCCGCACCCATAAGTTCCGGCACTACCGCCGAGCCAATCCAGCCTGAGGCTCCAGTCACGAATACTCGCATCTTTGATGCTCCTTTGTTTTGTTGATATTCACGCGCGAGGGCGTTCTTTCATGTCAGTTACTGTCATCACTATAGCCATGATGTCAGCGACTGTCAACATCGAATAGAATTACCTCATGGTGCGTTGGGAACCGGACAGTCGCGGGAGGCTCGCTCAGGCGGCCATGGAGCTCTACGGCGAGCGAGGATTCGATCAGACCACCGTCGCCGATATTGCGCAACGGGCGGGACTCACCGAACGTACTTTCTTTCGCCACTTCTCTGACAAGCGCGAGGTCCTCTTTTCCGGGGCGCACGCGCTCCAGGAACTCTTAGTCAACGCGGTCGTGAATGCCCCCGATTCCGCGGCTCCGCTCGAAGCGGTATCACTTTCGTTAGAAGCCGCGGGGAACCTTTTCAACGCACGCCGCGACTTCTCGGTCCAACGTCAGCGCATCATCGAGGGAAGTGCGGAGCTTCAGGAGCGCGAACTCATCAAACTTTCCTCGCTCGCCGCGGCACTCGCCAACGCGTTGCGCCAGCGCGGTGTTGCCGATCCGACCGCGGGACTTACCGGCGAGGTCGCCATCGCACTATTCAAGATCTCGTTCGAACGTTGGGTTTCATCATCGGAGCCGAGTGACTTGGCCGAGGTACTACGCGACTCGCTCGAACAGTTGAGGGTCGTCACCGCGACGACGTGAATTGGTTTTACGTTTGCTTCGGTCCGATGGAATTGACCTTCTGAACCGCGTTAATGGGTGCTGCGGTGCGTTCCACACGCCGAGTACCCGGCTCACGGTCGTGGGCAGACTGCTTCAAATGGAACTGGGTGACGCCGATCGTGAGTGACACCGCCCCCACGACGTGCAGTTCGACCAGGAGAGGCGGCACGTGCGCCAGGTACTGCGTCACACCGATTGCCGCTTGCACCAGCGAAATGATGACGAGCCGACGGACCCCGAATCGCAGCGCGCTCGGCGCGCCCTTCGTCCAGATGGCGAACAGCAGTCCCGTGACGAGGCCGATGAACAGAACCGCGGCGAGCGAGTGCACCCACGCCGCTGACGAGAACGCGAACGGCAGTCGTCGCGCCACCAGTTGTCCCTGTGACGCTCCCGCGTGCGGCCCCGAGCCGGTCGTCAGAGTCCCCGTGATCAACAACACGACGAAGGGAATCCAGAGCAGGCGAGCGATCAAGAGGAAGTGCCGGTCGCGGACGTCGCGACGCGCGGCGGGTCCGTAGACGTATTTGGATCGGTGATAGAGCACCGCGCTGATAACGACCATCGAGAGTGACAACAGCATGTGCAGTGAGACCAGCCAAGGGTTGAGCTTGCTGTAGACGACGAAGGCGCCGAGAATCGCGTCGGCGACGACGCCCGCGATCAACATTCCTGAGAGGATTATCAGGTCTTGGCGGCGAACCTCGCGCAGGATCGCCGCCACCAGCGTCGCGATCGTGACGCAAATCAGTAGCAGCGTGACGACACGGTTTCCGTATTCGATGAAGTGATGGATACCCCACGAGCCGGTGATTCGCCCTTTGAAGCACGTGGGCCAGTCCGGGCACCCCAAACCAGAGCCGGTGAGGCGAACGGCGGCCCCACTGAGCACGATGACGATCATCGAAATGAACGACGCCAGAGCGAACCAACGAAACGTTGGGCCGGGCACGACGCGGCGGGGAGGAGCGGTCACCCCATCAGGATAGGTAATTGGGTCTCCCGTAGAATCCCTCCATGACGATCACGGCCCCGGCGCGCCACTCATTGGGTGAAGTTCTACGGGGCTACCTCGCGCTCACCAAGCCGCGAATCATCGAACTCTTGCTCGTGACGACGGTCCCCACCATGGTGGTCGCGGCGAACGGCATCCCGGGTCTCTGGTTGATGGTGGCGACACTCTGCGGCGGCACGCTCGCGGCGGGCGGCGCCAACACGTTCAACATGGTGATCGACCGCGACATCGACGCGATCATGGAACGCACGAAGCGACGCCCACTGGTCACCGGCGTCATGTCGGCGCGCGACGCCACGATGTTCGCGGTCGCGCTCGAAGTGGTCGCCTTCGTCGTCCTCGCGCTGTGGGTGAATCAACTCTCGGCGTGGCTCGCCATGTCGGCGACGGCCTTTTACGTCTTCATTTACACGATCTGGTTGAAGCGTCGCAGCAAACAGAACATCGTGATCGGCGGTGCCGCCGGTGCCGTGCCCGTGTTGATTGGCTGGTCCGCGGTCACGAACTCACTCACGTGGACGCCGGTCCTGTTGTTCCTAGTGATCTTCATCTGGACCCCACCGCACTTCTGGGCCCTTGCGGTGCGCTATCGCGACGACTACAAGGCGGCCAACGTGCCGATGATGCCCGTCGTGACGTCGCTTCGTCACACGACGTTGGAGATTCTCATTTATTCCGTCGTTATGTGGGCGCTGACCGTGTTGATCGGCCCGACCGCGCACCTCGGCGTCGTCTACGCCGTGTCGGCGACGGTGCTGGGCGGCCTGTTCACGTTCTACGCCGCGAGACTCCACCGACACGCCTTGGCCGACACGGCCGATGTCGGTGAGGCGATGCGTCTGTTCCATTTTTCCATCACGTACTTGACGGCACTCTTCGTCTTGATGGCGGTCGACGTCCTTGTCCGACACCACTAGTCCGGAACGGCCTTCGTCGCGGAAGAAGCGACTGTCGATTGCCATCGGCATAGTGATTGCGGTGATCGCCATCGTCGTGGTGTCAATCTTCACCGGCGGCCACGTGACCAACGGCAATGAGCCCACGAACGCGCTGGTGGGTACGTCCGTCGCGACGTTTACGCTCAGCGGACTCAAGAGCGGCACTGTGGAAGCTCCTTGGAAGAGTCACCACGCCGCGGTGCTGATCTTCTTCGCGAGTTACTGTGGGCCGTGCAAAAGCGAGATGCCCAAGGTGGCGAAGTACTTGCGTCATCACAACGAGGGCTCGATTCGTGTCATCGGCGTAGACGCACTTGACTCGCGAGGCCCGGCCGAGACTTTTGTAAAGAACAGCGGCGTCACGTTTCCAATCGCTTTCGATCCCAACGGAACCGTGACTACCGGAATATTCCAGTTCGCGTATGTCCCCGAGACGGTATTCGTGAGCGCCGAAGGAATTCTTAAGCAGGTTTACTATGGGGCGATCCCGAAAAACGTGCTGGTGAAGGGAATCGCGGCGCTTCGCGTTTAGTCGAATCGAAACGTTCGCGCCGCGACGAGCGGTGCGAGAATCGCCCAGATCCCGAGTACGAGCCAGTCGGTGCCGGTCGGCGTGAGACCCTGTCCCAGCACCCGGTGAAGACCTTCGGCCATCGCCCCGGGTGGCAACGCGACGGCGACGCGACGGATGGATGCCGGGAGTGACGACAGCGGCACGACGATGCCCGAGAGCAACAACAACACGAGATAGAGCCCGTTGCTGGCGGCCAGATTGACCTCCGCGCGTAGGCGCCCCGCGAGGGCGAGACCAATGCCAGCGCAACCGGCCGAACCGAGGACCAAAAGCGCCGCGACTTCGAGCCCACCACTTACGCCACCGCGGGGGCGCCAGGTCAACGTCAACGCGACGAGGGTGAGGATGATGACCTGCAAGGCCTCGGTCACCAGTACGCCGGCGATCTTGGCGCCAATGAGTCGACGCGTGCCGATCGGGGTCACGTGAAGGCGTCGCAGCACGCCGTAGCTGCGCTCGAATCCCGTCGCGATCGACAACGCCACCAGCGACGTCGAAAGCACGCAGAGCGCCAACACTCCGGGCGCGATGAAATCAACGCGACTCTTCGTCGGCGTCGACACGACCTTGGTCAGTGAGAAGAATACGAGCAGCAGGATCGGGATTCCGACGGTCAGGAGCAACGTCTCGCCCCGTCGCAACGTCATGCGAACCTCGGCGCGACTCTGCGCCCACCAGGCGTTCACGGCCGGACCTCGCGACGTTCTTGCTCGATCAGCTCTAAATAGCGCTCTTCGAGTGACGCTCGAGTTCGAAGTGAGAGCAGCGTCACGCCGACGCTCGACAGGAAGGTGTTCAACATCGCGATTCGCTCGGGCGTCGATTCAGTCTCGCAGCGAACTCGATTCGCGCCGTCGGCGGTGACGACGCACCCGAGTTTGGTCGCGAGGAGTGCCGCGTCGACCGGTCCCGACAGCTCAACAATCATCTCGGGGGCACCCGCGAGCTCGTCGAGGGTGCCGTGGATGACGACGTGTCCGCGGTTCATTATCACCACTCGGTTGGACGTTCGCTCGGCCTCGGTCAACTCGTGCGTCGTCACCAACAACGCGCATCCGCGGTCACGTTCCGAGGCGATGAGGTCGCGAATCACCTGACGGCCTTCGGGATCGACCGCCGTAGTCGGTTCGTCCAGTACGAGGACTCGCGGTCGTCCGAGCAACGCCAGCGCCAAAAGGGTTCGCTGCTGTTCACCGCCGCTGAGGCGTCGCCACGGCGTGCGCGCGCATCGTCCCAGGTCGAGCAGGGTGAGCAGTTCTTCGGAGTCTCTGGGCGCGTCGTAGTACGACGCGGTGAGATCGAGCACCTGGCGCGGCGTCATCGGGAACCACACGCCGCCGCGCTGCAGCAGTGCGCCGGTGCGCACGACGACTTCGCGGTGGTCGCGCACGGGATTGAGCCCGTGCAGGCGAACGGTCCCCGAAGTCGGTGCGCGAAATCCGAGCAGCGTCTCGACGAGGGTGGTCTTGCCGGCGCCGTTAGGTCCGAGCAGCGTCACGACTTCGCCGTAGGCGACGTGGAGCGACACGTCGTCGACGGCCGTCAATGCACCGAAGTTGACCGTTAGATCGTTGACCTCGACCGCGTTGCTCACGACCTCTGAACATAGACGCTTCTTCGAGTCCGCTTTCGCGTGCTCGGTAGGCTTAAGGTCATGATTGACCTCGTCCAACTACGTCGTGAACCAGACATCGCCAAGGCCGCGTTGGCCCGTCGCGGCGTCTCGTCGGCAGCAATGGACGAAATCATCGCCCTCGACGTTGAACACCGCGAGCTGCTCCAAGAGGCCGAACGGCTGCGCGCCGAGGTGAAATCTCTCTCCCGATTAGTCGGCGAAGCCCGTCGCGACAAGGACACTGAGACGGCCGTTTCATTGACCGAGAAGAGCCGGGCGCTGGGCGAGGATGAGCGCGCGGCGACCGAGAACACGGAGCGGGTCGGCAACAAGTTGCGCGACGAACTCCTGATGATTCCGAACCTTCCGGACCCCAGCGTCCCCGACGGCGTCGACGAGAACGACAACGTCGAGTTGCGCCGCTGGTGGCCCGGCATGGATGAGGGCCGTCCCTTTCCCGAGTTCGCCGATCACCAGAAGGTCCCACACTGGGACGCGGCGCTCGAGCTCGGGATTCTCGATCTCGAAGCGGGCGCGCGAATTGCCGGATCGATGTTCCCTCTCTTTCGCGGAGCCGGGTCGCGTCTGATTCGCTCCCTGAGTGCACTGTCGCTCGACCGCAACGCCGGTGCTTACGAGGAGATTCATCCGCCGACGTTCGCGCTGACGGCGACGATGATGTCGACCGGTCACCTGCCGAAGTCCGCGGATGAGATGTACGGCATCGAGCGTGACGGGCTCTGGGCGATTCCCACGGCCGAGGTGCCGCTCACCTCAATGCACGCCGGTGAGATCCTGGACGAGGCGAGCCTGCCGATTCGACTGTGCGCGGAGACGGCGTGCTTCCGTCGTGAGGCCGGAGCGGCTGGGCGCGATACGCGTGGCGTGCTGCGCGTGCACGAATTCGACAAAGTCGAACTGTTTGCCTACTGCACGCCGGAGCAGGGCCCGGCCGCCTTCGACGACATCCTGGCGCGCGCCGAGAGCCTCTTGCAAGAACTTGGTCTCACCTATCGACTCCTGAATCTGTGCACGGGCGACCTCGGCACGTCGTCGGCGCGCACGATCGACCTCGAAGTCTTCAGCCCGGGCGTGGATCGTTGGCTCGAGGTCTCGTCGGTCAGTTGGTTCCGCGACTACCAGGCTCGTCGAGCGCACGTGCGGTACCGAACGGCCGACGGTACGACCGCGCTGGTGCATACGGTGAACGGCTCGGCTCTCGGATGGGCCCGGATTTGGGCCGCGTTGATCGAAACGTATCGCCAGAGCGACGGCTCTGTGGTGCTGCCGGAAGTACTTGCTCCCTACATGGGCGAACTGCGAACGATCAGGCCGAAGATTTTGTAGCTTCGTAGCGGTAGCCGACGCCGCGCACCGTCGTGATGTGTTCGGGGTTCTTCGGATTGTCTTCGATCAAGGTGCGAAGTCGCTTGATGTGCACGTCGAGGGTCTTGGTGTCGCCCACGTAATCGCTGCCCCAGATCCGATCGATCAGGACTTCACGAGTCAACACGCGACCGGGGTTCTCGAGCAGGAGTCGCAGCAGCGCGAACTCCTTCTTTCGCAACTTGATCTCCTCGCCGTCGACGTAGCACCGGCGCGCGTCGATGTCCATGCGAATCGGTCCCAACGTGATTTCGTCGTCTGACGTGACGACGTTCTCGTGGGCCTCTCGGCGGCGCAACACTGCGCGAATTCGAGCGACGAGTTCTCTGAGTCGATAGGGCTTCGTGACGTAGTCGTCGGCACCGATTTCGAGCATCAGTACCATGTCGACCTCTTCGCCCTTGGCACTCACGATGATGATCGGCACCTCGCTGCTCGCGCGAATTTGACGACAGACGTCAAGCCCCGACATCTTGGGCAGCATGAGATCGAGCAGCACGATGTCAAAGGTCTCTTTCGCGAAGAGCGCGACCGCCTGTTGGCCGTCACGTGCGACGGCCACGTCGAAGCCTTCACGGTCGAGTCCGATGGTCAACGCGTCGACGAACGATTCCTCGTCCTCGACGAGCAAGATGTTGACGCGCTTGTCGTTGGAATGTTTCTTGGGCATCAGTGCGTCATCGGAAGCTCGAGGGTGAACGTCGAACCTTCGCCCTCACGAGACTCCACGAGGACGTTGCCACCATGATTTTGTGCGACGTGGCGCACGATGCTCAGTCCGAGTCCGGTGCCGCCGGTTTCGCGGGCCCGACCGGGATCGACGCGATAGAAGCGTTCGAAGATTCGTTCGAGGTCCTTCGCGGGGATGCCCACTCCCTGGTCCTTGATCGCGATCAACGCGACCGGACCGACGCTCTCGCCATCGTCGCCGACCGTGGCCTCGACGCGATCGATGCTGATGCTCACGAGTCCGCCCCTCGGTGAGTACACGACCGCGTTTTCGAGGAGCGCGTGAATGGCCGAGATCAATTGACGACGATCGCCGACCACGACGAGGTTGGCTTCTGGTTCCACGAAGTCAACCTTGACGTCGTGTTGCTCGGCGGCGGTGCGAATCCGCTCGATCGAGTCGGCGACGATCAGGACGACGGGAATTGGCTCGCGTGTTGGGGACCCCTCACCTTCGATGCGCGAGAGGTCGAGAAGGTCTTCGATGATTCGATTGACGCGGAACGCCTCGTTGTTGATGCGCTCGGCCAATCGATGGGCGACCGCGGGGTCGGTCTCGAACAACAGCGTCTCAGCGAGCAGTCCGATCGCACCCATTGGGGTCTTCAATTCGTGGGACACGTTGGCGATGAAGTCACGACGAATGTCTTCGAGACGACGGCGTTCCGAGACGTCCTCGATGATGGCGAGTACACCCAACGGTCGACGCCCGTCGTCGATGACGGTGGCGCGAATCGTGAGGGTCCGACGCGGCGGACCGTAGATGTCGACGGTGCGCTCAGCGACGCCGTTGGACCAACCTTCGGCCAGGACGTCGGTGACGGCCTGCGCGGCGATGGCGTCGCCGTAGCGGCTCGTCATCAGTGCCTCGGCCTGCGAATTGCGAAAGATGACGCCGCCACTCTCGTCGCAGAGCACGAGTCCGAGGGGGAGTGAGTCCATGGATTGACGCAACCGCGACGCGTCGGCGCGGGACTCCGAGACCGCCGTGCTGGCCACGCCCGTGGCCTCTTCCAGGAAGCTGAGCGCCGTTTCGACCTTACCGTTGTCGTCGTGGGGCTCGACGCCGAGTCGAGAGGCCAGCGCCATGAGTCGTTGGGCGATGGCGCGATGTCCGCGTTGCCGGTTGATCAGGACGCCGAGGAGGAGTCCGACGAGTAGGACCCCAGCGCCGGCTCCGTAGAGGAGGGCGGGGGGCCATTTCGAAATCACGTTGTGGGTGAGCGCGACGAGCACGAGACCATTCTCGCAGACAATGCCGCGGCGGTCGCGCCAGCGACCGTTGGGCGCTCACCGTTTGAAAGCGAGAACAACATGATGTTCGCCAATGTGAGTCTCACCCCGTCAACGACCGCCCTCCCCGGCAGCGCGGCGCTGCAGCAGATTGCAAATGGAATCGCCGCGTGGGCCCTGATCGGCGCGTTGGTCGCACTACTGCTGGGAGCCGCACTTTGGGCCGTCGGCAGTCACACGCAGAACATGCATCAATCGTCACAGGGTCGCCGAGCGGTGCTGACCTCGCTCGCCGCGGCGATCCTCATCGGCGCCGCTCCGACGTTGATCAACTTCTTCTTCAATACGGGTCTCAGCGTCCGCTAATGGGTCACCTTGGGTGCATCCTTCATCCGCTGAGCTGTGTGACGCACGCCGCGGCCACCACGGTCGTCAGTGGTTTCTTCAACACCCTGACGAACTGGATTCTCAACAGCGTTGGATGGTTCCTTACTTCAGCGGGCACCGTGCTGAACTCGGCGACCGAACCGAGCACCGTCATTCGTTCGGCGACGACGGAGTTCAATGTCCTGGTCAATCTCTCGCCCGGACTGTTGATGGTGGGGCTCTTAGTGGCGACGCTGCAGGCGGTTCGTCACGGTGACGCCGCTTCACTGTGGCGGGTGTATCTCGGGGTGGCCCCGGCGTGCGTACTGGGGATATTTCTCGCACGGCCGTTCGCGACGCTCATCCTCGAGACGGTGAATCAACTTTCGTCGAGTGCGTCGAGCGCGGTGCTCGATCGTCAAGCGGAGCTCTCGAGTGCGTTGTCCAGTGTGGCGACGGCGGCTCCGGCTTTCGCGCTCTTCGTTCTCGCCATCGCGGTCGTGATCGGGTCGTGGCTGTTGTGGTGTGAGTTGATCGTTCGCGCCGTGATTCTGACGTTGTTGTTGGTGCTCGTTCCGGTCATCGTCCCGCTCGCGACGTTCCCCGCCGGACGGCGATTGGGTTGGCGATTGGCCGAGACGTTCCTCGCCGTGGCGGTGAGCAAGTTCCTCATCGTGATCACGCTGACATTGGGATTCGATGAACTACTCGGCGACTCAGCGACCCAAGTGATCACCGGCGCCCTCACGTTGATTCTCGCGAGCTTCTCCCCGTTCCTTCTGTTGAAGGTCATCCCTTTTGTTGAAACCGCCGCGCTGCACAATCTCGAGGGCGTTCGATCGCGTCTGACCAAGACCGCGACGAACATTCCGTCATCGCCACTCGCCCAAGCGGCACGCGCGCTGGTGCCCGAAGCACCCATCCCCGGGCCCGAGGAGCGACCCGAGGATTTGGGGCTCGGCATGTGGGAGGGGGGCCCCGAGGCGCCGATGCCCGTTGCCACCGGCGTGAAGTTGCCGCCGCCCGTGGGCACGCCAACGCCGCGAGGAGGTCACGTGGCGTACCGCACGGACGAGATGGGTCCGGTGGTGGGATGGCACTTCGATGAGTGATCTGCTGGGCCTCGGCGTCGCCGATGGCGAGAGCCGTTGGATCGGCGTTCGACGCCACCAGGCGGGCCTCGTGATCGCCGGTGCCGGACTGGTCGGCGAATGGCTCACGCAAGTTCACGGCGCCCTCATCGAACTCGTGGTGGGCGTGGCCCTGCTCTCGTGCGCGACACCGACTCGCGACGGCCTCACCGTCGGTGAGCGAGTGCGCGTCGGTGTCGACTTCGTGGTTCGATCACGGTGGACCTCGATTCAAGCGACGAAGAGCGGCGAAGTCGTGACGATCGTCGCCCACGGCGCGGCGATAGTGCGCGGCTTTGAACTGGAACACCGTGGCCGACTCGACCTCTCCGGACGTGACCAGCAAAATTCGCAAGCCCTCACGGAGTTCGCCGACGCTCTCGCGACATCGGATGACACGCGACACTTCTCGCTGCACGTGCGAACGTCTCCGAATGACGTGGCGACACTGTTGGCCGTGCCGGTGGACGTGAGCGCGCCGTTGGGCTGGAGAGAAAACGGCGCTCTGGCGCTTGATGCGGCGACCGCCGGTGGGGGTGCGGGCGTGGCGTGGTTGTTGGAGCGTTGGACGTACGTGCGCGACGCGCGCGGAGTGACACGCGTATTGCGGGTGCGCGACTTCAGTGCCGTGCCCGACGGTCGTGCGCTCCTCGAACGACTGCAATTCGCGTCGCCGACGTTGGACGTCGTGGTACACGTTGACGTTGTCGGAGGCGTCCGTGCGCATCGACTCGCCGCGCGAGCCGTTCATCGTGTGGGGAGTGATGACGTGACGTCCCGGGCCGCCGGTTTTCGACGCACGGCGCAGTCGACGCGGACTCTCGAACGGCTTCGTCAGCGTGAGTCGATGGTGGTCGAGGGGACCGCATTACTGCGGATCGCGGTCTTCGTCGTCGTTCGAGCGGCGTCCCCGCAGATGCTCCGACGAGACGTGAAGGCTGTCACCCGCTCGGCGTTCGAGTCGGGACTCCGCTGTGAACCGGGATTTGGGCGACAGGCCCCGTGGTACCGCGCACAACTTCCGGGCGCTCCGGGATGGTGAGTCGTTCCTGGACCCACTGGGCAACGTCGCGCGACCTCGCCAGCCTGATGGTGCCGGCGCACGATGCAGGAACCGGACTACGGGGGCGCAGTCTCGGCGAGACGCAGCGTGGTGGATCATTCGTCCTGGATCCCTTTGACGCGTACGCGACGGGCCTCTTGTCCAATCCGAACGTCATCGTGGCCGGTTCGATCGGTGCCGGCAAGAGCACGGTGGTGAAGATGATGCTCGATCGCGCACTCGAACGTGGTCGCCGAGCCGTCATCCTCGACCCCAAGGGCGAGTACGCGCAGTTGGCGCGGTCCTACGGCGTCAATGTCGTCGCGCTCGGTCGCGACGGATGGTGCAGCCCCTTCCCGTCGAACGATCGAGAGAGTCGAGACTTACTACGGGCCCTCGTCGCCAGCGCCCAAGGTACCGCCCTGAAAAGCGATCAGCACTACGTGATCGATGAAGTGTGGCAACAGTTGGACACTCCGCGACCGCTACGAGTGTTGCGAGCTCTCTTCGAGTTGCTGCATTCGCATTTGGAGTCCTCGACGACGTCCCCGGAGCGAAACTTGGCGCTGACGCTGTACCGATTCATCCACGGCGATCTCGCCGGGTTGTTCGACGGTGAGGACGAACCGATGGTCTTCGTCGGTCAGCTCATTGTCCTCGACCTCTCGGCCCAGTGGTCGTCGAATTCGTTTCCCGTAGCCGCGCTGAGCGCGATTGCCGCGGCGCAACAAGTGGTCGCCGTGGAAGACGAACTCGGATATCTCGTGCTCGACGAGGCGTGGTCGGTACTGACTGACCCGCACGCCCTGCGTTGGTTGCAGGGCTCTTGGAAGTTGGCGCGCGCGAAGGGCATTAGCCACGTGCTGGTCTTGCACCGCTGGAGTGACGTCGCCGCCGTCGGTGACGCGGGCTCGGTGCATCGCGAACGAGCGCAGGGACTGCTGCGCGAGTGTGAGACGGCCTGGCTCTTTCGTCAGCCACCTGATGAAGCTCGAGAGATGGCCGTCGCGCTCGGGTTGCATCGACGTGAGGAGCGGTACCTGTCGGCTTTGCCGAAGGGCGCGGCGCTCGTGCGTTACGGACCGCATCGTTCGGTGGTGCGGGTGTGCCCCGACCAACGAGACCGCGCCTTCATCGACACGGACCACGCGATGAGGATCGCCAGTGCCGATGAATGATCGTCCGTCGCTCGGACGTCGCACGTACAGCGGCATTAGCTTCGGACCACGGGTGCGCCTCGCGCCTCGCAGTTCGCTGTTGATCGTTGGTCCGACGCAAGTGGGCAAGACGTCCTCGCTCGTGATTCCCGCGCTGTTGCGCTGGAGCGACGCGCTCGTCGTCACGAGCGTGAAGAATGACGTCATCGCAACCACGAAAGATTGGCGCGCACGTGTGGGTGAAGTGCAAGTCCTCGAGCCAGGACGCGATGGCGGGTTGACGTGGAACCCGCTCGAGGGGGTTCGGACGCTTCGCCACGCGCTTCGTGTCGCACGCGACTTGACGGGCGCGCCGGCCGATCGCGGCGAGACCGAATTCTGGAATTCGCTCGCCACGAAGGTGGTGGGGTCCTTGCTCATGCTGGCGTTCCAACGATCACGCGACGTTTTTGACGTCGCGTGCACGATTGAGAAGCGCGATTTCGATCAGTGGCTCGACGTCGGACATAGCGAGGCCGCCGATGTCCTCGAGGCATTCCTGACGCACGACCACAAGACCATCGACGGCGTACTCACGACGGCCGAGACGATGTTGATGCCGTGGCGATTTCGTCAGCCGCTCGCGAACGTGCGTTCGGTGGTTGAAGGTCCCAACACGCTGTATCTCTGCAGTCCCCGCGGTGAACAGCGGCACTACGAACCACTGTTTCGCGGCGCTCTTCGAATGGTGTTGGAAGAGCAGCAGCGCCTGGTCGAACTTCGAACGCAGCGACGACTGCTCCTTGTGCTCGACGAAGCGGCGACCGTCGCCTCACTCGATGAGCTCGACCAGATGGCCGCGACAGTGAGCGGCCTCGACGTCACGCTGGTGACCGTGCTGCAAGACTTCTCTCAACTGAAGGCCCGATGGGGCCCGCGAGCCTCGACGATCGTGAATAACCACACGACTCGTTTGGTCTTGGGCGGTCTGGCCGATCCCACGGCGTCGCAGTTTCTTCCAGAACTCTTCGAGACGCGCAAGGACGCTCCGCCGTCGGTACCGCTTCGCCAACGGCCGCCCGGAACCGGCACCGTGATTGCCGGTCACCGACCCGCGTATCCGGTTCGCTTGCAACCATGGTGGAACGATCGGCGACTTCGCGTCAGAGGGGTGCGCGAGCCTTAACTAGCATTTCTTGATGGCGCCACCCCGAACCCCCGTGCAAGATCAGATTTTGGCGGTCGATATTGGCGCCACGAACGTCAAGTTCTGTCACGTCGACATCCACGGCGAACTGCTCGAAGGAGTACGCCGACGCCCGACGCCGTACCCGTGTTCACCCGAACGCCTCATCGAAGCACTGGACGAGAGGATCGAAGGGAGCGAGTGTCCGCGCGTCGGTATCGGCTTTCCCGGAGAATTCATTGACGGTCACGTCGTGCGTCCGGGCAACCTCTCGAGGCCCGGGGGAGTGACCACGGAGGTCGATCCCGATCTCGAAGCGCAGTGGCAGGGCTTCGCGCTCCAAGACGAGCTGTGCAGGGCGACCGGCCGAGACGTGCGGGTCGTGAACGACGCGACGTTGGCGGCGCTCGGTTCGATCGACGGCCAGGGCGTTGAATTGGTCCTCACCTTGGGTACCGGTCTCGGGATCGCGCTCGCCATCGACGGCACGTTGCGCAAGATCCGCGACGTCGGCGCCGAGATGTTCGTGCGCGGCAAGACCTACGACCAGACGATTGGTGAGCACTCGAGGTCGTTGGACGAAGAGCACTGGGGCGAACTGCTGGTCATGGCCGCCGACGGATTCGTTCGAGAGTTCGGCGCGACGACCGTTCACTTGGCCGGAGGTAATGCGCGACGGGTGACACCGGCACTGTTCGACGAGGCTCCCTACCGCGTCGTGATCAACGGCAACCAGGCTTCCATTCGCGGCGCCGCCAAGCTCTTCTACAGCTGAGCGAGGTCGACCGCGCTTTGCGCGAGGACGCCAGCGAGTACTCGACAGGCGCCGTCTTGCACCTGAAAGTCCGGACTGTGGTGCATGCCGCTTGACCCATCATCATTGGCGCCGCCTATGAACATGTAGCAGCCGGGGACGCGGTTCAAGAACTCCGAGACGTCGTCGCTCGGCGTGAACGGTGGGATAGTCATAACGCCACTCGCGCCCACCACTTTGGTGGCTGATTTCATGACCTGCTCGTACACGTCGGCGTTATTCACGACCGCCGGCGCGAGGTCGGTTAATTCGAGCGAGCATTCGACGACGAACATCGCCTCCAACTCGGCCAGCAACGAACGCAGTCGTTCAACCGCTTCGACGTGTTGTTCTGGCGTAAAGGTTCGCAGCGTTCCACGCAGCACGGCGCGACGCGGAACGACGTTCATCGCAGTACCGGCGCTTATGACGCCGGCGGAACACGCGCAGTTGGTCCCTTCGAAGGAGAGCCCGTCAACGACTTCGCCAAGTCGTGGCGCCAGGTGACTGACGGCGAGGATGACGTTGCCCTCGACGCTCGCCATCGCTCCGTGGCCGCCGTTGCCCTTGATGTGAATCGAGAGCGACGCGGCTTCACTCATCATGACGCCGGGCTTCGTCCCCACGAAACCGAGCGGGGCCAGTGACGACACGTGGGCCCCGATGACCACATCGACTGGATTGTTGATCAGAACACCGCCTTCGATCATCGCAACGGCACCGCCCAACGCCTCTTCGGCGGGCTGGAATAACAGCGTGAACTCTCCGGCAAGCTCTTCTCGACGGCGCGACAGGAGGTCGGCGATGCCGAGAAGACCGGCGGTGTGCACGTCGTGGCCGCACGCGTGCATCACACCGTCGTTCACTGATGCGTAGGAGATCTGGTTTTCCTCGGTCACGGGCAGCGCGTCGATGTCCGCACGGATCATGATCCGTCGTCCGGGCTTGGCGCCTCGAAGGACTGCCACGGCGCCGGTCGCTGTCGGGCACGTTGCGAGTTCCCAGCCCAATTCGACGAGACGGTCTCGCACGACGTTGGTCGTGCGGTGCTCTTGAAACGCGAGTTCGGGGTGGGCGTGAAGGTCGTGTCGCAACTCCACCATTGACTCGTTGACGTCGTCGAGAAGCCGGGGGAGATCGTCGGAAAATGTGCTGGTCATAGAGGCATGGTATCTAGGCGACCGAGTTCCGGCCGAAGGTCGTTCGACTACGATGGAAGGTCAGCAACAACGCGGCTGTAGCTCAGCGGATTAGAGCATCGGTCTACGGAACCGAGGGTCGGGGGTTCGAATCCCTCCAGCCGCACCATTCAGATCATCAACTCGGGCCTCGAAAGTAGAGGGATCCGTTGAATGCTTTTTCGTCCCGGGCGGAATTTGAAAGCGTCGTCTGAGCCAGCCAGTGACTTTCTCCATTCACGAACGATTTTCGGGAGTCAGCCCTTCGACAAATCGAGGTGATTGTTCATTCGCCGCGGCCTGAATACGCCAGTGATCGATCATTCGTTGAGCAACGCCCCAGTATGGATCCTCAAGACGCCGGAAGTAGCGTGAACGCTGTCCTTCAATTCCTGGAAAATCATCCATTACGCCCGATAGAACAAAACTCTTCAGTTGAATTCCCACAAGATTGTCTGAAATGTCGAGTTCCAGTGCAAGGTCGTGGGCAGTCACTAGCTCGGTCGTCGCTTGGCCGACTGCAGCCGCAATTTCGACTCGGTGGGAGTTCCCAAAGAGTGCTTTTGACATCTTTCTGACCGAATCCGGAGTCATTCCTTCATTCTGCCGCACTGATAGTATGATTAGCGAGTCGCGAATCATGAATTCACTGAACTTCTTAGAACGGTGGTGCCATTATGAAGTCGTGGATACGAAGATTATTGGAGCGTCCAGTGGCTAATCAGGAACCGGTCAAGTTGGACATGATCCAAATTCGCCAGCAGTTCGCGGGATCCTGGGTCGCGTTGAAGAACGGCGGTGTCGTGGAGGCAAGTAGGACGCCATACGAATTGGTGGCCGCCCTACATGATCGAAATATTGTGGATACGACCATCATTCGAATTCCAGGCGAAAGCGAACCCGAGTTGGTAGGTCTGGGTTAGAGATCAGTTTGGCCTCAAGTCCCTTTCCTTGGATCTTTCGTTACGAAGACGAGGGCAGAACCCAAGGCACCGAATTCCTACGCAAACCTCTTTTGCGTCCGGTCGTAGTCGTTCGAGCCCTCGGAACCCACTTAGGTAGCCAGAATGTCCAAGCTCTCGTTGACTCGGGTGCCGATCATGTACTCGCGGCACCCTGGATTGCCCAGGACATTGGCGTTACGCCAGATGCCTCCCGAGAATTGATGGTACAAATTGGTGGTGCTCATCGGAAAGTCCGATTTGCAGACGTAGCAATTCAACTTCTTCCACCGGAATTCAGCGTCTCCGAGGGTGGATACGATCCCGGAAGTGTGTTCGAATGGTACACGCAGGTCGGGTTTTTCTTGGAGTGGAATAACCCGCCTTGGAGCATGGTTCTCGGACAAATTGGATTTTTCGATCGCTTCACAATTACCTTCAACAGAGAATCGCAAGCGCTCGCGGTTACGCATCTCGAAGACTTCGACGCTCGATATCCGCAACCGCCAGCGGATGATCCCAACGGGCGACCCCTTCGACAGTTCTAGTTTGGAACTGGGGACGGGCGCCCAGTTACGCCAGTGGCGCGATGTATGCATTCAAGAGAACCTGACTCGTCAGGCGTCCGCATCTAATTAAGACCAACGCGTCTCGGTCCAGACCTGTGTTCGCGCCATTTCACGTCTCACGCGTTTGACCCACACCCGCAGGAAGACATGGGCGGCTTTGACGTCGGTCTCACTGTCATGTGGGTGACCTTCCATGTTCTCCTGCGAACGACGGGAGTGTGACGTCACTTCACACAATTTTCGGAACTATCTCTCAGCCATCTGACAGCACCTTCACACGACTCTCACAAATGCGTTTCTTACTCTGAGGATTGTTCCTTTGAAAGGAGAACTGATGAAGAACCTAACTACCCGATCCTTTGTGGTACTTGCGCTAGTCGCCGCCATGGGTATCGGCATTCCATCCATTGCTTACGCCTCGTCGACCACGACTACGACCGCTGCTCCGAGTGCCAGTTTCATTACGGCGCAAAAGGCGCTGGAGGTCCAGTTGGCAAACCGTGCAACGCAACTTGGGCACCTTGTCGCAGACGTGACGGCAGCGACGTCGCTGAGCGCGAGTGCTTCGTCGACACTCCAAGCACGCCTTTTGACAGAGGAGTCGAGTATTAATTCCTTGATTGCGAAGGTTCCGACAGACACCACCAAAGCAGAACTCAACGCAGACCGCGCCGCGATGTTGAAGGACAACCGCGTTTACGCGGTGATGTCGCCACAAGTGTTCGAGATGATCGAAGCCTCGGTTGTGGCGAGTCAGGTTACGACGATGCAGGGTAACGAATCGACGCTCCAATCAGAAACTGCGTCAATCGTAGGTCTACCGGGCTACAAAAACGCTCTTAGCCACTACAACAATTACGTCGCGCGTCTTTCAAACTGGTCAACAAGAATTGTGAGCGTGGAAGGCGCCGTGCTCGCCCAGACACCTCAAGGCTACCCAGGGAACACGAAGATCTTCGTCGCCCAGAATCAGCGAATTCTCGACGCGAACATTGCCCTGGCGTACGCCGCGTATGACGCGAGCATCATCGGTCTCGCTACCGGCGGATACACCGGTTCGTAAGGAGTCACGTCAGAACCTAATCAATGGCTGTCAAATATGGCGGTCGGTGGCCTCGGTCATCGGCCGCCATTGGATTTTTTGCCTATGTCCTTGATTTATTGATGTCGATTGAAGTGAACACATTGCATGAGTCGAAGAGATAGGTAACGTTGATGATTTCCACGAGTTGCGGCAATCAACGAGGCTGCTGAAGGTTTAAGTCAACCTGAGACCCATATCGTCAGCAGCAACGTAGAGTCAGGCTGACTCGCCGTGACCAGGCAAGATTCGCTATCTTGGCGTCAGCCCCTTCTGCTGGCTATGCCGTCGGGTGTCCCTATCACCTATCCCCACTTCATGAGTTGAACGGCGTTTCCCGGACAGCTGACTTCGCCTACCGCTCTGTCAACTGGAATAATTGCCTGCTATCGCACGAATTTCAAGGATTTCGTTCCCATAAGACTGAAAAATAGCTGCCTGGACGGTTGCCTGGCCGGCAAAGAAACTCTTCGTTGTTGGGTCTACAACTGCAAACGCCCACACATCTTCCAACGTGCCGTAAAGAAATTCCATCGCCTTTGTGACTTGAGCTGACTTGGGTTCTCGTCCTTCTTCCAAGATATTCCCGCAAGCAATCCCAGCTTCGGTGGTGGCATAGAGACCACCTTCGTTTATGTAGCCAGCCGCAACGTCATCGAAAACACTTGTACTGAGTGCCTGCGCTTTAACGCCGCTTACTAAAGCTGAAGTCGTTATATATGGATTGCCCATAGCCAGAAGGTCGGCACAATTTAATCCGCCGATCGGGGTTGACAAGTGTGCAGTCACAAGGGCGCCATTTGAGGTGGCATCCCTTGACCCCGTTGACGTTGTCACCGCAGCCGTCGCCGGAATCGCGGTCAAGACCAAACTGAGCAGGCTCGACAGAATTATTGTTGATCCAATATTGAAACGCTTCATGATGCTCTCCTAATGCCCCTCAGACTACGAGGAGCGTTGTATGTGCGGCCTTGAGTCGATTCTGTCTTGTCATGGTGTCGAAACTCAATCGTAGGCACCCACAACGGAATAAATCATCAACGTTCGATAATAAAACTCACTACTAATACTTCTCATTCAATACGTTGCATCATGTACGAAAGACTGAGTGACACGGCTTACATCACTTTGAAAACTGCATTTATGAGATTCGTTTGGGTAACGAGTCACAATTGTCGAACTGTACTTATCGTTGTACTTACGGAAGTCAGCTCCCCTGGATGCGGGTGGGCATTTGCTCAATGAGTTGTGGCATATTTCCCGGGTAATCCCCTAGTTGCAGTCTGTGGAAAGTTCCTACGGAATCGAGGGTCGGGAGTTCGAATCCCGCCAGGCGCACCAATTCAGTAATCGACTGGGGCCGTTCAAAAAGAATCTCGAGTGCCGACGTCAGACTGCCGACGTTGTGGGTCACGTCACACGTACCGGTACTACGATGGCCCTTCGGATTGTGGACGACACAGTTCGTTGCATCAATGTCAGTAAGAGGAATCAAAGCGGCTGTAGCTCAGCGGATAGAGCATCGGTCTTCGGAACCGAGTGTCGGGGGTTCAAATCCCTCCAGCCGCACCACGTGAGCCATCGTGCACGCGACCGAGACCGTGACCGGTTACGGCGCGCCGGTCACAATTGTCGTCCCGTCGAAGAGGCAGTTGACCTTCGTCAACGCGTTGGCGGGCAGGCTGACGAGGTACTGCGCGCCGCCGCCCGGGATGCTCTTCGGACCGTCGTCAAAGCCGATCGTCACTCGCGCCTAACAACGCGCTCATCATCACGCGGAAGTTCGCGCGGCCGCTAACGGCATTGACGAACTTTGTCTATGGTTCTTTCTATTCGAGGACAACTGTCCGTTCGAAAGGAGGCACCATGTCCGACGTGGTGAGAGCAGCGCTGGTGCAGACGGCGTGGACCGGCGACAAGGCTTCGATGATCGACCTTCACGAGCATCACGCTCGCGCGGCCGCCTCACAGGGGGCCCAAGTGATCTGCTTTCAGGAGCTCTTCTACGGTCCGTACTTCTGCCAAGTCCAGGACGCGACGTACTACGACTACGCCGAAGCCGTGCCGGAGGGACCGACGACGCAGCGCTTCGTGGCGCTCGCGGCCGAACTCAACATGGTCATGATCTTGCCGGTGTATGAAATGGAACAAGAGGGCGTGCTCTACAACACGGCCGCCGTGATCGACGCCGACGGCACGTACCTCGGCAAGTACCGAAAGACGCACATCCCGCAAGTGAGCGGATTCTGGGAGAAGTTCTACTTCCGCCCGGGCAACCTCGGCTATCCGATCTTCGACACGGCCGTCGGGCGAATCGGCGTTTACATCTGTTACGACCGACACTTCCCTGAAGGGTGGCGCGCCCTGGGTCTGGCTGGCGCGAAGATCGTCTTCAATCCCTCGGCGACGAGTCGAGGTCTCTCGGCGTACCTGTGGCAACTCGAGCAGCCGGCGTCGGCCGTCGCGAACGAATACTTCGTCGGGGCGATCAACCGCGTCGGGATCGAAGAACTTGGCACGAACGACTTCTACGGCCAGACTTACTTCGTGAACCCGCGCGGGCAGTTCGTGGGGGAAGTGGCCAGCACCACCGATGATGAACTGATCGTACGCGACCTTGACATGGACCTCTTGAAGGAGGTCCGCGAACAGTGGGCCTTCTACCGCGATCGCCGTCCCGACATGTACGAACCCCTGACCGACTGGTAGATGATGGCGCGCGTACTCATCACTGGCGGCCGGGTGCTCTCGGCGACGGGAGCTCAGGATTACGACGTCTTCATTGACGGCGACGAGGTCGCCGCGCTCGGGACGCCGGACTACTTCGAAAGCGTGAAGCCCACCTGTGACCGGGTCATCGACGCGTCCGGTAAATACGTCATCCCCGGCGGCGTCGACGTCCACACCCATTTGGAGCTGCCCTTTGGCGGTACGAATGCGTCGGACACCTTCGAAACGGGCACGATCGCCGCGGCCTTCGGCGGCACGACGTCCATCGTGGACTTCGCCGTGCAACGAACCGGTGAGGACGTGCACGACGGGTTGGCCGCGTGGCACGAGAAGGCCGACGGCAATTGCGCGATCGACTACGGCTTCCACCAGATAATCGGTGGCGTCGACGACGCGGCCCTGAAGGCCATGACGGATCTCACGAACAACGAAGGCGTCACGAGCTTCAAACTGTTCATGGCCTATTCCGGCGTCTTTTACTCCGACGACGGACAGATCCTTCGCGCGATGCAGACCGCCTCGGGCCTGGGCGCCACGATCATGATGCACGCGGAGAACGGCCCGGCCATTGACGTCCTCGTCGCCCAAGCGCTCGAGCGAGGGGAGACCGATCCTCGCTATCACTCGCTCACGAGACCGGTCGAGTTGGAAGAGGAGGCGACGCATCGAGCGATCATGCTGGCCAAGGTCGCCAAGGCGCCGCTCTATATCGTGCACGTGAGCTCGCGCGACGCCGTGGAGACGATCGCTCACGCGCGCGGCCTCGGCGCCAATGTCTTTGCCGAGACCTGTCCGCAGTATCTCTACTTGAGTCTCGAAGAACATCTTTCGAAACCCGGCTTCGAAGGAGCGGCCTACGTCTGCTCGACGCCGCTACGTTCGCGCGCCGAAGGACACCAGGATTCACTGTGGCGCGCCCTTCGCACCAACGACGTGTCAGTGGTCAGCACCGACCACTGTCCCTTCTGCATGAAGGACCAGAAGGAACTTGGACTGGGCAACTTCTCCAAGATCCCGAACGGCATTGGCTCGGTCGAACACCGGATGGACTTGCTGTATCAGGGCGTCGTCACCGGCGAGATAACGCTGTCGCGGTGGGTGGAGTTGGCCTCCACGACACCGGCACGGATGTTCGGGCTGTACCCGCGTAAGGGAGTGATCGCGCCGGGCTCTGACGCCGACATCGTGATCTACGACCCCAAGGGCACCACCGACATCAGCGTGAGGACGCACCACATGAACATGGACCACTCGGCCTACGAGGGGACGCACATCGACGGTCGCGTCACGACCGTGCTGTCGCGCGGTCGTGTCGTGGTCGAGAACGATACGTTCACCGGCGCGGTGGGGCACGGGAAGTTCTTGCGACGGGGCCTCAGTCAATATCTGATCTAGAAGTCGTCACGCCCCGGCATTCAAAGTGACGATCAAGCAAAGGAAGTGATCATGGAGTTCGGTGTTGTACTGCAGACGAATCCGCCGGCCTCTCACGTCGTGGAACTGGCCACGCGCGCCGAACAACTCGGGTTCAACTACGCGTGGACCTTCGACTCGCACATTCTGTGGGAAGAGCCGTTCGTGATCTACAGCCAGATACTGGCCTCGACGCGCACGATCAAGGTCGGTCCGATGGTCACCAATCCCGCGACACGCGATTGGACCGTGACCGCGAGTCTCTTCGCGACGTTGAATGAGATGTACGGCAATCGCACGGTCTGCGGCATCGGCCGCGGCGACTCCGCGGTTCGCGTGACGAACGGCAAGCCGACGACGCTCGCGACCTTGCGCGATGCGATCGAAGTGATTCGAGAGCTCGCCAATGGCCGTTCGGTTGAGTACCACGGTTCGGTGCTTCATTTTCCGTGGGTCGAGGCGAGCGAACTCGAGGTCTGGGTGGCGGCCTACGGGCCGAAGGCGCTGGCGCTCGCCGGCGAGGTCGGCGATGGCTTCATCTTGCAATTGGCCGATCCCGATATCGCGCGATGGATGATCACCGCCGTGCGTGAAGCGGCCGAGAGCGCCGGACGCGATCCGGACGCGTTGACGTTCTGTGTTGCGGCGCCGGCCTACGTCGGTGATGACATTGCGCACCAGCGTGACCAGTGCCGCTGGTTCGGAGGAATGGTTGGTAATCACGTCGCCGACATCGTCGAGCGATACGGCAACGACGCCGGTTCATCGATCCCGGTCGCGCTGACCGACTACATCAAGGGCCGCCAAGGCTACGACTACTCAGAACACGGACGTGCGGGCAACACGCATACTGAATTTGTGCCGGACGAAGTCATCGATCGATTCTGTCTGTTGGGTCCAGTCGAGCGCCACATCGAACGTCTCGAAGAGTTGCGCGCGCTCGGCGTCGACCAGTTCGCTCTGTATTTGCAGCACGACGCGAACTCCGAGACGCTCGAGGCCTACGGCGCAACGATCATCCCGGCCATCGTGGCGTCGACCGCGACGTCGTAACCACGGGTTCGTCGCACGCGAGTAGGACCGTGTTGGGCTCTCGGGAACTGAGCGAGATTTGAGTCGCTGGTAAGGTCACAGGGTAAAGATTCCCCTCGATCGGGGCTTCGATACTTGGTTGAAGCCGTCGTGTCGGCTTCGAATGAGGAGATTGTATGAAGGTATTGGTACTGGGCGGTGACGGATTCTGTGGCTGGCCCACAACACTGCACCTCTCCGACAAGGGCCACGACGTCATCGTCGTGGACAACCTCAGTCGCCGCGAGATCGACCTAGAGCTCGAGGTCGAGTCGCTCACCCCGATTCGTCCGATGGGCGAGCGGATTCGTACCTGGAAGGAGTTGACGGGCAAGGACATCGGCTTCGTCAACCTCGACCTCGCCGAAGATTACGAGCGTTTTCTCGAACTGTTGCGCAATGAACGCCCCGACGCGATCGTGCACTTCGGTGAGCAACGCGCGGCGCCGTACTCCATGCGCAACGCGACCACCAAGCGCTACACGGTGGACAACAACGTGCGCGGCACGCACAACGTGCTCGTCGCGATCGTCGAGAGCGGACTCGACATTGCACTCGTGCACCTCGGCACCATGGGGGTCTACGGCTACGGCTGGTCCGGTTCGGCACCGATTCCTGAGGGCTACCTCACCGTGAAGGTACCCACCCCCGACGGCGAGATCGAGCGCGAGATCCTGCACCCGGCCAATCCCGGATCCGTGTATCACATGACCAAGACGCTCGACCAACTGCTCTTCGCGTTCTACGCGAAGAACGACCGGTTGCGCATCACCGATCTTCACCAGGGCATCGTGTGGGGTACCCAAACACCGCAGACGATTCTCGACGAACGCCTGATCAATCGCTTCGACTACGACGGCGACTACGGCACGGTCTTGAATCGCTTCTTGATGCAGGCGGCCATTGGTCACCCATTGACGGTGCACGGTACGGGCGGACAGACCCGCGCCTTCATCCACATCCGTGACACGGTCCGGTGCATTCAGATCGCGTTGGAGAACCCGCCGAGTCGCGGTGAGCAGGTCAGCGTCTTCAACCAAGTAACCGAGACCTATCGCGTGATCGAACTCGCCGAACTGATCGCCAAGGAGACCGGCGTCAAGATCGCGAACTTGCCGAACCCTCGCAAAGAGGCGGTAGAGAACGAACTCAACGTCAACCGCGATCGCTTCATCGCGCTCGGACTGGATTCCACGACGTTGAACGAAGGCCTCCTCGAGGAAATTCGCGACATCGCCAATAAGTACAGCTACCGCGCCGATACGACGAAGATCATCGCTCGCTCCGTGTGGAATCAAGGTATGGAGACCTCGCCCGACTTGGTCAGCTGAGCGTCATCGAGTGCCTGCGCGTTCGAAGGGACTAGCCGATGACGACAATTTTCGAAGAGGAGATTCGCTCTCCGGGCGACATTCTTCGTGAGCAATTGGACTACAGAACCTTTCCTCGCACGGTCGCCTTCGCCGAGGTCGTGTGGGGTACCCAGGAGTCCCTGGATTCGTTTCGTCTGCTTCACTCGTCACATGGAACGATTGAAGGCAATGGGTCTTCACTTTCGACCACTTGACGAACTCTGATGCGCCACGTCGAATCCACCATTGCCGAGATGCGAGAGTTCTTGCCAATGCCGTCGAAGAACGCAACGGAGCAAGTTCGCGATTTGGAGGCGACCACAATCGAGCGCACGCTTCGCGAGGTGCGCGTACCTGACGCCGTCCTGAAAATGGTCGTCTCGCAGTGGGAGGAGTTCCGCACCGACGGCGAGTGGGTGTCGCTCCTCGCGTCACTCGTCGAGTGGGTCGACGAAACTCGCGGTGACATCGATGCGCCAATCCCGATCTGGGACGACCTTGACGACGCGGGTGCGAGTGGTCGATTCTTTTACTTCTTTCTCTTCGTCCTCTGTTTCGACGCGGCGTGCGAGTTCCTTCGAGAAGGTGGCTGTCCGGCGGACGTCATTGATTCGACGATGACGGTTATGCCTCGTCACGTGCTCGTTCATGAACGCAAGAGGGGGAGCGTCGGCTTCGAGCCCGGCTGGTGGTTGCTGCCGATCCTGCGTGGCGAGATGGTGCAAATCGGGAGCCTGCAGTTTCACCGAGTGAACCTCGGCGTTGGGAATCTCTCGCCCGAGCCGTGGTATTCAGATGAGGAGAGCCTCGCCTTGGGTGTTGGGTTTCGGCGAGGAGATCCTTCAGTCGGTATCCACATTCCCTACGCCGCCGCGCTCGCCCCTCACGATCTTGACGTGACGTTCGCACGGGCCCGTGAGGTACTGGGAGCAATGTGGCCGGTCGAACTGCGACGCCTCGCGACCTGCCAGTCGTGGTTGCTCGACGCGCAACTGACCGACTTCCTCGATCCCACGAGCAACATCATGCAGTTTCAACGTCGCTTCAACTTGCTCGACGCTTGGTACGACAATGACGAGGAGACCATCGGCTTCATCTTTCAGAAGACGGGGGTCGCGCTTGAAGAATTACCCCGGGACACGTCACTGCAGCGAGCGGTCCTCGATCTGCTCGAGCGCGGTGGCCACTGGCGCGCCCGTCCCGGCTGGCTCGATTTCGACGGAATCTGACGACGCGAACGCCACCGACGTAGGGCGCGTCGACGATAGGCACTGCGCATCCGGTATCCGGGCAAGAACTGCTCGGCTCTGTTTCAGTGAGAAGTCCCTGTCGCCATCGTCGCAGCGCGAAGTGCACTTCGCGATTGGTGGGTACATGGTTCAGCGTCACCCTACGGCGTTGAATTCCCAGTGCAATTGCGGTCTTGGATGGAACCAACGGCGTTTCATCGCCGGGGCGAAACGTGTGAGAATTCCGACATGCCTAATATTTATGAGTCCGAAGAGATTCAAAGCACCTGCTCGCCCAGGACCTGGCGATCTCAAGCATCCTCGAGCGCCTCGAGACGTTGATGGCCCATCCGGAGAAGAAGTCGCAGTAATTCCCTCTCGGCTCGTCTTCGGCGGCCGAGTCGTCAACGCGTAAGGAGACAGTGCTGTTGAGTGGAATCATCGAGGCCTTCACCACCACGACGACCATCGTGAGCGTCCATCGAGGCGTGGTGTTACCCGAGGCACGCGTCATCGTCATTGCGGTCCCGGTGACGGTCTTTTGCATCTATTGGTTCGTGCTGCGCAAGCGCGGCCGCCCGTGAGCGACTTTCCGTACGTTGCGCTCGAGACCAAGGGCTGGCGTATGGCTATGGGACTTCGGCCCCTCGACCTCGACCACTGGCTCGAAGTGGACGAACGTCGTGACATTGAACTCGAACAGAAGCGACAGCTCCTCGACACCGCCTACGACGTGGTCGTCGCGACCACTCCCGAAGGTGACGAGGGGAGTCGCGAACTGCTCGCCGAAGTGACGAGTTTCCTCGAGGCCCATCAGCCGGATATCGCGGTCGACGTGCGAGGTGACGACCATCCCCTGGTCGCCGCCGCACGGCTCGTGCAAGAGGACCTCTGCGTGCTCGTTCACTCCGACGTGTGGCGACTGCAGGCGGCCTGCGTCTGCTTTCCGTCGCGTTGGAATCTCGCGTCCAAACTGGGCACGACGTTGGACGACATCCATCGGCCGGTGCCGTCCTACGACGTCGAACTCAGTCGACCGACCAACGCCTTCTTTGAGCGACTGAAGCCCGAGCGCTCGTTCTGGCGACTCAACTGGACGCTGATCGATTCACCGGCGTTGCACCAGCCGACGAGCGCCCGACGCAGTTCTCACGGCGACCTGGCCGACTGGTTCTTTCGGATGGAGCGCCAAACACTTCGTCGACTTGCGCACAGTGACGCCATCGTCTTCACGATTCGAAACTACGTGGCGTCAGCCAAGGAGCTTTGTGACACGCACGAGGAGTTCGGCACGACGTTGCTCTTGAATCTCGACACCGCGCCCGACGCGATGCAGTCGTACAAAGGGTGGATTGGTGTCGCCGATCGCCTACGCGCCTCGCTCGGAGGCGCAAGCACGAATTAATCGCGAACGAGGTCCTTGGCGATGGCGATGACCTGCATCTCGTCGGTGCCGGCGTAAATCCGTAGGACGCGCGCGTCGCGGCTGAGTTGCTCGACGCGGTACTCAGCGATATAGCCATTGCCGCCAAATATCTGTATCGCGTCGTCGGCCACCTGGCAGGCCGCCTGCGCCGAGTACAACTTCATCGCGGAGGCTTCGGCGAACGTCGGTACTGCACCGTGCGACGAGCGCTCGATGTGGGCGAACACCATGTTGCGTACGTTCACGCGTGCGACTTCCATCTGGGCGAGTTTGAGTTGGATGAGCTGATAGTCGGCGATCGCCGTTCCCCAGAGACGTCGATGCTTGGCGTAGTCGATCGAGAGTTTGAGGCACTCTTCGATGATGCCGAGGGACATGGCGGCGACGCCGGCGCGCTCGGCGACGAAGTTGTCGCGCGCACTTTGGCGGCCGCCACCCTTCGGGTTTTCGCTTTCCCCGAGGAGGCGATCCCTGCCGGCGCGCACGTCACTCAAGAACACTTCGCCGGTCGGCGATCCGTGCTGACCCATCTTGCGCATCGGCGCGGCCTGCACCAGTCCGTCCATTCCCTTGTCGAGCACGAACGTCAGGACCTTGCGATTTCGCATCTCTTCGCCGCTGCCGTCGTCGAGCTTGGCGTACATCACGATCGTGTCGGCGTAGGGGCCGTTCGTGATCCAGGTTTTCTGACCGTTAAGGATGTAGTCCTCGCCGTCGCGTCGAGCGCTCGTGCGCATGCCGCCCAAGGCGTCCGAGCCGGAGTCCGGTTCCGTGATCGCCCAGGCACCGATCTTGTCGAGGGTCATCAGATCGAGGGCCCAGCGCTCCATCTGTGCCGGGGTACCCAGTTTGTTAATCGTCCCGGCGGCCAAGCCGCTCGACACGCCGAGGGACGTGAGGAGTCCCGGGCTCACGCGACACAGTTCGATCGTCGAGATCAGTTGCGCGGCCGGGTCAGACCCCCGACTCTCTCGAGATGGTTCCTCACCCGAGATCTTGCGTTCCAGTTGGCGCGCGAAGCTCTCCTTGGCCATCTCCTTCAGTCCAAAGACGTCGTACATCTTGCGAAGAATGGCGTACGGCGGCATTCCGTTGTGTTCGAGATCATCCAGTTGCGGGCGGATCTCCTCATCGACGAATCGGCGAACGACGTCGATGATCGCCTGTTGTTCGTCGGTCCATTCGTACATCGGCTATCTCCCTCGACTGACGAGTATCAACATGGCGTTTCGCGTGTGCATCGCCGCGTCACATCACGACGTGGCCGGCGTTGACGGCGAGGACGAAATCAGCAGATGCTCGATCAAGGTGGCGATCCACTGCGATTGGCCGACCGCAACTATCACGGGCGCCACGCACAGCCACAACTCATTGTGGAACTGGACGACGAAGAGCAGCATCAAGACAGCTTCGGCGCCGACGCGTCGAAGTGGTTGACCGCCGAGTCGTTGGGTGACGACAACGTTGACGACGAAGATGTTGACCCCGGGGATGAAGGCCCAAGGAGTCCAGTGACCCTCGAGTTGTCTGGCGGCGAACGCGAAACAGGCGGAGCCAATGACGAGGAGCGCGACCGCGACGTTGCACGCCGCGACCGCGAACCACTCCGATTCGGGGTGCGCGGTGCCGGGCCAGTGGGCCAGCACGCTGACGAGAATGCTGATGCCCGCGAAGTCACCCGCGATGCCGTAACGCACCAATCGGTGGAGCGCTTGAATGAGCGACAGGTCGTTCGCGATGCTCGCGGCGGGCGCGGTGTCGCCGTATGGGCGCGTCAACTCTGACCACTGCGTACCGGTCCAGACTCGCCATTGGCGAGCGCCCGAAGGATCCGGATACCAGCCGGAGGGGAGGGGGATGCTGCTCGAACTCACGAGACTAGCCTCGCATACAAACAGCGGGGAGGGCCGAGGTGAGCCGTACGCGCGGGGCGGCCGCCCCAACTTCCGGGTCCCAGGATTACGTCACCGTTGACGAGTTCGATCGCGTTGTCATGGTTCGCCACGAATCGAAGCGCCGGTGTCGTCATGCGAAAGCTGCTCGCCTTTGAAGGCGCGCCGTCGTGGGCGAAGCGGCCGGGAGACGTGGCGTCGTCGCTGAAGGGCTACGGCCGCAGCGCCATTACGGTCGTCACGCCGATCGCGACGCAAATCTTCGATCCGCACGCGACGTCGGCGATTTGCGTTGGGACGTACCTGAGCTTGACTGACGTCACCGAGCCGGACGTCACGGTGGCGAGCCATGGCGAAGAGGAACCCTTCATGCCGCCAACCACACACCGCTTGAGTGAAGTGCAGGCGAGGGTCAAAATCGAAGTTCTCAGGGACGCCACCTTCGACCACGTCTTGGCGAAGTTGTTGGTACGCACGATTCGCCAACCAGTCGAGAGCTTCGCGAGCCCCACACACTTCGATCCGACACAGTTCAGTGACGTGAGTGCGGCCCACGTCACCGTAGACAAGCCCGTTCGCGTTGTCCACGTCGTGCCGCCGTCGGTGGTCACGTAGACCACGATCCCGTTCGAGGCATTGAGGAAGCTCGCGATGCACTCGAGGTTCGACGGGCACGCGAGCGACGTCACCGAATCTTGTGGCGGGACGCCGATGTCGCCCACTGGAGACCACGTTGCGCCGCCATCATCAGTGACGAAGAACCGCTGATTGGACTGGGTCGAATCGAGGATCGCACACGACAGAACTCGGTAGCAGCTCACCGCTTCGATGCCGGACGCACCGGTCGGCGCCGTCGCAACGATGATTGAATTCGAAGAGGCGTTATAGCGCCACACCAGGTCTGCGTTTGATTTCGATCCCACGAACAAACAGCCATCACTCCAGCACGATGAGGACGCAATGTACGTCGAAGTGTCGGCGCTCGGAACCGTGAGTGCCGTCCAGCGACCGTTCGCCGAACGGTACTCTCCGACTGAAGTTGGGCTCACGTCGAGGTTGGACGTGCCAATCGCGACACACGAGTTGTTGGTCGTGCACGCGACGCTCGACAGTGGCACCGAGATGCTGACGGCGGGAAGACCGGAGACGTGCGGGGCCACCGTCACCGTCGCCGTCGCGCACGAGGCCAACACCAAGCCTGCGACTGAGCACATTGCCGCGATCCGTACCGGTGAACGTACGTGGGCGGGTACTCGAATCATTGCTTCCTTGAGATCGTGACGACCGTTGTCGCTCTGTGAATGATACTGATCGGGGCCACCGCTCCTCATCGTTCTCAACGAGGGAGGGTCTAACTTGGAGTTCGTGAATTGGGTCGATGTACTCATCGTCGCGATCGTCATCGTGGCCGCGGTCCGCGGCTGGTTCCAGGGGGCCATTCGACAGGTCCTCGGTTGGATTGGCCTGATCGCGGGCTTCTACGTCGGTATCGCGATCGCGCCGTCGCTGTCGACGAGGATCTCGCACTCGTCGTGGCGCCCGGTGATAGCGCTGGTCATCGTCGTGGTCGCCGCGTACGCCGGACATTTCCTTGGCCACATACTCGGCGCGTCCATTCGCCGGACCGTGAAGATGGTGAAGCTCGGTCTCGTCGACTCCGTCGCCGGCGTGGTCGTCGCTGTCGCGGGGGCGCTCGTCACCGTCTGGCTCGTGGCGGCGCTGTTGGTCGCGACGTCGTGGTCCGCCGCGGCAAGCGGTATTCAGGGATCGCGGATCATCAACGACCTCGATAAAGCGCTGCCGACCGTTCCTTCAGCGGAGGCAAAACTCCAGACCCTCCTTCGAAACGCGGACTTCCCCAGCGTGTTCACGAGCATCGTCTCGCCGACGATTCCGTCGTCGGGACCGGCGCCCAAGCTCGGAGCGAACACGTTGTCGCCGCGTTCGCCGAGTCAGATTCTCAAGGTGCTCGCCAGGGGCTGCCCCGACACCCATCAGGGAACCGCGTTCTTCATCGCGCCGCACCTTGTCGTGACCAACGCGCACGTGGTGGCGGGTTCGACGAGCATCACGGTCGGGGGAGCGTCCGCACAAGTTGCGCTCTTCGATCCGGTGAACGACCTGGCGATTTTGCGCGTGGCGACGCGTTCGAACGTGTCGCCGATGAGTTTCGCGCGGTCGGTTCCGACTTCGGGCGCGCACGCCCAGGTGATCGGTTTTCCGCTTAACGGAACGCGAACGATAAGTCCGTCAATTATCAGCGGCGAGATCACGGCGGAGTCCAGGGACATCTACGACAAGCAGACGTTCGCTCGCACCGTGCTCGTCGTCTACTCGCACATCGCGCTGGGCAACTCCGGCAGCCCGGTTTTGGTTCGTGGCGACGTGACGGGTGTCGTGTTCTCGAAGTCCCTCAGCCAGAGCGAGACGGACTACGCGATCCCGGCCGCCACCATCGAGCGTGACGTCGCCACGACGCCGGCGCGCGGAACGCAGTCGACGCAGAGCTGTTTGAACTAGCTCGCCGAGCGCACCGCGGCGCCCAGGACGTCGAGTCCGTCGGCCAGTTGCGCGTCGGTGATCACGAGTGGCGGCAGCAGTCGTACGACGTTGCCGTAGGTACCACACGAGATGGCGATGACGCCGTTCTGGTTGCAGTAGTCGACGATCGCCTTGACGGCCGCCGCATTCGGTTCCTTGGTGCCGGGCTGCACGAACTCCATGGCGACCATCGCGCCTCGTCCGCGCACGTCGCCGATGATCGCGACATCCTGGGCGAGCGATCGTAGGTTGGCGAAGAGGATGTCACCGATCTCGCGCGCCCGCGCCACCAGGTTTCGGTCGCGCAAGGTCTTGATCGTGGCGAGAGCCGCCACGCACGCAACCGGGTTGCCACCGTAGGTTCCGCCGAGACCGCCTTCGTGGACCGCGTTCATCAACTCCGTTCGTCCGGTCACTCCGGCCAACGGCATGCCGCCGGCCAGACCCTTGGCGGTCGCGACGATGTCCGGGATGACGCCTTCGTGGTTGACGGCGAACCAGTCGCCCGTGCGACAAAATCCGCTCTGGATCTCGTCGGCGATGAAGACCACGCCGTTGGCCGTGGTCCACTCCGACAGTGCTGGCAAGAATCCGTCGGCCGGTACGACGAAGCCACCCTCACCCTGAATGGGCTCAATGAGAAGACCGGCGACGTTCTTGGCGCCGACCTCGGTCTCGATCATCTTGATCGCGCGCGCGGCCGCCTCGGCGCCGCTTAATCCGTCGCGGAAGGGGTAACTCATCGGCACGCGGTAGATCTCCGGCGCGAAGGGACCGAAGCGGTCCTTGTACGGCATGTTCTTCGCCGTGAGCGCCATGGTCAAGTTGGTGCGGCCGTGGTAGGCGTGATCAAAGACGATGATCGCCTGGCGACCAGTGGCGAGGCGAGCGATCTTGACGGCGTTCTCAATCGCCTCGGCGCCCGAGTTGAAGAGCGCCGACGTCTTGGCGTGCGAACCGGGCGTCAACGCGGCGAGCTCTTCACAGACCTCGACGTAGCTCTCGTACGGATTCACCATGAAACAGGTGTGCGTAAAGGCAGCGACTTGCGCGCTCACGGCGTCGACCAATTTGGGCACGGCGTGGCCGATGCTCGTGACGGCGATGCCCGAGCCGAGGTCCAGGATCTGGTTGCCGTCGACGTCCACGAGGATGGCGCCCTCGGCGCGGTCGATGTAGATGGGGAATCCCTGGGTCAGTCCGGCGCTGACGACGGCGTGACGGCGCTCGTGCAGGGCGCGCGACTTGGGACCGGGCAATTCGGTGACGACCTTGCGCTCGGTTCCTACTGATGTATCGACTGACGAGACCATGGCATTCTCCTGAGATTCGTCGGCTCACGCCGCACGAATCCAGCGTACTTGGAGCGACGCGAACAGTTTCCAGAGCAGAAAACGGGTGACCAAAGTCACCCGTTGTCCGCTGGCGGAGGAGGTGGGATTTGAACCCACGGTGCCCGGAGACACAGCAGTTTTCGAGACTGCCCGATTCGGCCGCTCTCGCACCCCTCCGTCGAGAAGTCTACAACGCGTGTTCATCGCCACTTTTTGGCACGTCGACGCCGTGTGCGCAACTCTCGTAAGTTCGTTGTCGTGGATGACACTGCGAATGACGAGCTCTTTATGCGCGCGGCACTCGACCTGGCGATTGTCGCCGCCGGACACGATGACGTGCCCATCGGGTGCGTCTTGGTGGAGAACGACGTGGTGATCGGCGTGGGGGAGAATCGGCGCGAACTGGATCAAGACCCCACGGCCCACGCCGAGATCGTGGCGCTTCGGGATGCCGCGTTCTCACGGCCGTCGTGGCGCATGGACGAGGTGACGGCCTACGTCACGTTGGAGCCGTGCGTCATGTGCGCGGGGGCGCTCTTGAACGCACGCGTGCGTCGCGTGGTCATCGGCGCGCTCGACGAGAAGGCCGGCGCGGTCGGCTCTCGCTACAACGTATTAAGTGATCCGCGACTTTTGCACGAGGCGTCGCTCACGTACGACATTCTCAGCGAAGAGTCGGCCGAGTTGCTGCGCGCGTTCTTCCAAGAGCGTCGTTCGGACTAGTGGTTGCAAAGAGTTGTGTCGACGACACGCACTCGTCACAGTTACGAAACGTCCCCGACCTAATTTCGCGACCGTGCTGAACGACATCGAAGCGACGCTGCCGGGTCAGCGCGTCGTGATCGTTGGTGGTGGCGTGTTCGGAACGATGCACGCCCTCTTCGCGTTAGCGCGTGGAGCGAGCGTGGTGCATCTCGAGCGCGATCTGGTGCCGAGTGGCGCGACGGTGCGCAACTTCGGACTCGTCTGGGTGAGCGGCCGAGCAGTCGGTCGCGAACTTAACTTGGCTCTTCGGGCACGAGAACTCTGGGAAGACGTCGCGCGCGACGTTCCCGGCGTCGGCTTTCGCGCGAACGGTTCGCTCACGCTTCTCAACAGCGAGCGAGAACTGGAGGTGGCCGAGCGCGCAATGGCGCGCAGCGACGCCGACGCGCGTGGATTCGAACTTCTCTCATCGCAAGAGGTCGCTTCAAAAAACCCGGTGTTGCGAGGCGAATTCATGGCCGGGCTGTACTGCGCTCGAGACGCAGCGGTTGAGTCGCGGGCGGCACTCGGCGCACTGCGAACCTACATGGAGAACACTCGTCGCTACGAGTTTTTGCCGGGACACGAACTCGCGGGCGTCGCCGAACACGCGGCCATTGATCACCGCGGCGTGCACTACGGCGGTGACCACGTGGTGCTCTGTCTCGGCGCGACGTTGAGCGGCTTCGCGGCCGAGTTGTTCGAAGACGAGCCACTGCGCAAGGTTCGGCTCTACATGGCCGAGACGGAGCCGCTTCGTGAAACGTTGACGACGTCGGTCGCCAATGGTGATTCCTTTCGTTACTACCCGGGCTTCGCCGAAATTGCCCGCGAAGTGTTGGAAGAACAGCCGTCGCCCGCGGCGGACTTCGCGATACAGCTGCTGTGCCAGCAGCGCCTTCACGGCGGTCTCACCATTGGCGACACGCACGAGCCCGAAGTGCCGGGACTCTTCGAGACGCTGGATCGTCCGATGGACATCATTGAGGCGGCCGCACGGCTGGTGATCGGGACCGCAATGCCGCGTATCGAACGACGTTGGAGTGGCGTGTATCACCAGTTGATTGACCCCGCACCAAACGAGATCTATTTCCGAAAGCAAGTCGCTGGCGGAGTAAGCGCGATAACCGGTGCCGGAGGTCGAGGGATGACCCTCGCCCCGGCCATTGCGGAGGAGAGTTTTCAATGAACGACGTCGAGTTGATCTGTTTTGACATGGCCGGTACGACCGTTCTCGACAACGGCCTCGTGCTGGAAGCCTTTCGTCGCACGATTGAAGACCTGGAGGTCAGCCCCGAAGAGGCCGAATCGGCCGAGGCGTACGTCATCGAGACAATGGGACAGTCGAAGATCGACGTCTTCGCCGCGCTCTTTGGCGAACGCGCGTCGACCGCCAACGAGGCGTTTGAACGTAACTTCGTGGAATCGGTCCAGGAACTCGGCGTGAGCGAGATTCCGGGCGCTCGTTCGACTGTCGAGACGTTGCGCGACGTTGGACTCCAGGTGGCCCTGACGACCGGCTTCTCTCCGGCGACTCGCGAGGCCTTAATCGACGTCCTCGGTTGGGGCGACCTGTTTGAACTTCGCGTCTCACCGGCCGACGCCGGCCGAGGTCGGCCCGCGCCGGACATGTTGTGGTGGTGCGCACTGAAGTCCCAGATCACCGGGGCGAGTTCTTTGATGGTGGTGGGCGACACCGCCTCGGACATGGTGGCCGGCCTACGGGCTGGTGCCGGGTACTGCGTGGGGGTTCTCTCGGGCAATGACGATCAGGCGCGCCTCATCGCCAACGGCGCCGATGACGTCATCAACTCAGTCGTGGACCTCCTGAGCTTCGATCTTCTCGTCAACTAGCGGTGTTCTCGCTTCGACATTGACTTACTGTCCGGTGTCGAACAGTTCGATGTGGTGACAGTTGGCACAGCGGTAGGCGCTGACGACCCAGTTCTTCTCTTGCATCTCGGCCAGTTGGCCCAGGAAGAACTTGGCCGTTGCACCACTTCCGCCGGTCACCAGCGACTCTTGGCCGAGTGGCTGCAGTTCGCCTTGGCAGCGCACGCACTTCAATCCTGCGGCATCACTCATAGTGCATCATCCTCCATTGAGTAGAAACGTTCGCGAAGAATCCGCGAAATCGTCACATTTGTTGCTCCGACGCGTCACACTCGGCTAACTCTCGCAACTTACTCTCGTCGCGAGTCACCAACGCGGTGCACTCACCTTTAGGAGGACGACGAGTGTCGACAAAGAAAATGAAGGTGGCGGTCGCCGCTGGACTGGTGAGCACCATGCTGGCAGGTGTTTCGCTAGTGAGCGGTGGCGCGAACGCAGCCACCAAGAAGGTGAATTGGGCGACCGTGACGTCGGCCAAGACGGGCGGTGGAATGACCGCGTTGATCAAGGCCGCGAAGAAGGAAGGCCACGTCAACGTCATCACGATTCCGCTCGCGGGCTGGGCGAACTACGGCCTCATCATGAAGGACTTCACGGCGAAGTACGGCATCCACATCAATGACGCCAACCCGAATGGATCGAGTGCGCAAGAGATCACGGCGATCCAACAGGACAAGGGACGCGCGAACGCACCGGACGTCGTCGACGTCGGTACGAGCTACGCGACCGAGAACATGGGCCTGTGGGCTCCCTACGAGGTCGCGACCTGGAGCTTGATTCCGTCGGCCTCGAAGGACCCGAACGGTCATTGGTTCGACGACTACGGCGGCTACGTCGCGATCGGTTGCGACACGAAGGTCGTGACGACCTGCCCGACGTCGTTCGCGGATCTGACGAACCCGGTCTACAAGAACGAGGTCGCCATCAACAACGACCCGACGTCAGCGTCGGCCGCGTTCTACGCGGTGTGGGCGGCGTCGATCGCGAACGGCGGCTCGTACAGCAACATCCAGCCGGGCATCACGTTCTTCGCGAACCTGAACAAGATCGGTAACTTCGTGCCCGGTGGCACGGCCGCGACCGCCGCGTCGGGCGCCACGCCGATCCTCATCTGGTGGGACTACTTGCAGAACGGTGTCGCCTCGAGCGTGCCGGGCTGGAAGTCAGTGATCCCGTCGGACGGAACGATTGCGGCGTACTACACCCAGGCGATCACCAAGGACTCCCCGGACCCGGCGGCCGCTCGCCTCTGGGAGGAGTACCTGTACTCGTCGATCGGGCAGAACCTGTTCCTTCAGGGCTACGCCCGTCCGATCGAGTTGCCCGGGATGATCGCCAATCACAGCGTGAACCAAGGCTTCTTGGCGAAGCTGCCCGCGGCTCCCAAGGGCGCGGTCACCTTCCCCTCCATGACCCAGGTCAACACCGCGAAGGCCACCATCGCTTCGAACTGGGCCTCGGCAATCAGCGGTAGCTGAGCAGTTGTAATTCGCAACGATGTCTGAGTTCATCACTGACACCAGTCCTGCCCCTTCTGGTGTCAGTGATGCACTCAGCGCTAAGAAGTCAATGCCGGGTGCACTGTTTCGGACTCTCCGAACCGGTGCACCCGTTCTGCCGTTCTTGGTCTACGTCACGCTCGGTTTGTTGTTGCCGACAGTCGCCATCATCAACTTGGCCTTCCGTTCGAACGCCGGCAAGCTGACCTTCAACAACCTCAAGGTGATTCTCTGCGTTTCGAACAGCACAACGTGTAGTCAGTACCGCGTCGGTTTCGAGAACAGCTTGAAGTTGGCGCTCGTCACGTCGATCGTCCCCGGAATCCTCGGCACGCTCATCGCCTACGCCATCGCGACGTCGAAACACGAGCTCTTCAAACGCCTGACCGCCGCGTGCTCGGGTGTGCTCGCGCAGTTCGGTGGCGTCAACCTGGCCTTCATGTTCATCGCCAGCTTCGGCGCGCTGTCGGGCGTGGCGACCCACTGGCTCGCCGACGTTGGATTCAATCCCTGGGACCACGGCTTCGACCTCTACAAGTTCTGGGGCGTGGCCTTCGTTTACATGTACTTCCAGATTCCACTGATGGTGCTCATCATCACGCCCGCGTTCGCCGGGCTCAAGGAGTCCTGGCGCGAGGCGGCCGAGAACCTCGGCGCGTCGTCGTGGCGCTACTGGCGACACGTGGGGCTGCCGGTACTGTCACCGGCGGTGCTGGGCGGAATGTTCTTGCTGTTCGGCAGCGGTTTTTCGGCCTACGCCACGGCCGAAGCCCTCACGACCGGCACGATCGCGATCACGCCGATCCAGATCGGCGCCATCCTCCAGGGCAACGTGCTTTCCGGAGAGGCCAACCTCGCCTACGCCCTCGGCTTCGCGATGATCGTCATCTTGTTGATATCGGTCATTGGCTACGCGCTGTTACGACGAAGGACGTCGCGATGGCTTCGCTAGAGCTCGGCTACGTGCTCGAGGGCGATGACGAGGTGATGGAAACGTTCTCGAGGAGCAACTCGTCGAAACTCTGGTTTCGTCGAGTGCGTTGGGGTCGTGGCACCGCGCTCTTTCTCGCGGCCGCGTACTTCATCATTCCCTTTTATGCCGCGATGCAGTTCTCCCTGCAGAACAAGTACGGGCATTTCTCGTTGCAGCCGCTCACCCAGATCGCGCAGGCGCCGCTCTTCTTATCGGCGTTGTGGCTCTCGACGCAGTTGGCCATCGCGACCATGGCCATTGTCTTGATCCTCATGGTCCCCACGATGATCTACGTGCACCTTCGCATGCCGCGATTTCGTCGGGTGATGGAGGTCATCACCATCTTGCCGATCGTCATCCCGCCGATCGTGCTGATCGTGGGCGTCGACGGCGTGACGCCGTTGTGGCTGAAGTCCTCGCAGTACCTGCTCGCGTTGATCTACGTGGTGCTCGCGATGCCCTACGTGTACCGCTCACTGGACGCGGGCCTCGGCGCGCTCGATCTGAAGACGCTGGTCGAGGCGGCGCGCTCCCTCGGTTCCGGGTGGGTCTCGATCATCTGGCGCGTCCTCGTTCCCAACCTGCGCAGCGCCCTGTTGTCGGCGTCGGTCCTCACGCTCGCTTTGGTCTTCGGTGAGTTCACCATCGCCAGCTTGGACGGGTGGACGACGATCCCGGTGTGGATCTATCTCGCCCCGACCAATAATGCGCGCATCAACACTCTGGTGGCGATGATGGCGTTGCTCGCCACGTGTGTGGTTCTCATGTTGATCGTTTCGTTCGACCGCAAGTCGCACTCCAGGAGGAACTGATGTCTATGGATACCCAAACCCCGCCATCTACGATGACCGACGTGTCACCACCGAAGACCGGAGCGCCGGTCGTGTTCGAGAACCTCACGCGGCGCTTCGGCACCACCAAAGCCCTGGACGGTTTCACGCTCCACATCGAGCCCGGTGAGTTCGTCGCGCTGCTCGGTCCTTCGGGTTGCGGTAAGACAACGGCGCTTCGCGTACTCGCTGGATTCGAACGGCCCGATATCGGCAAGGTCTTGGTCGACGGCCGCGACGTGGTGCACGTGCCGGCTCAGAAGCGCGACATGGGGATGGTCTTTCAGAGCTATTCGCTCTTTCCCAACATGAGCGCCCGCGACAACGTGGCCTTTGGTCTGCAACTTCGTCACCAGCGCAGCACGCCACGTCGAGCCCGAGCCGAAGAGCTCTTGGAACTCGTCGGGTTGGCCGAGCACACGACGAAGTACCCGCACCAACTTTCCGGTGGTCAACAGCAGCGCGTCGCGCTGGCCCGAGCGCTCGCCATTGAGCCGCGCGTTCTGTTGTTGGATGAGCCACTTTCCGCTCTCGACGCCAAGGTGCGCGCCGAACTACGCGATCAGATTCGCGCACTGCAGCAGCGTCTGATGATCACGACGGTCTTCGTGACCCACGACCAAGAAGAAGCGCTCTCGATGGCCGACCGCGTTTGCGTGATGTCGCGCGGTTGCGCGGAACAAATCGCGACGCCGGCCGAGCTCTATTCCAGGCCGTCGAGCGAATTTGTCGCGCAGTTCGTCGGCATCTCGAGTCGAGTCGCCGTCGTACGCACGGGTGACTCGGTGGCGTTGTTCGGGCGCGACTTGAAGATCCGTGGCCAGGCGCCGGAGGGCGTGGAGTCCCTCGACGCGTTGCTGCGCCCGGAGGACGTCGACGTCGTCGTCGCGTCGACGGGCCTCGGCATCATCACGCACAAGAGTTTCCTCGGCGCGACAACGCGGCTTGCCATCGGCATTGGCGGAGCGGCCGTGAAGGCCGACGTGCTGAGCAGCACCGCCGACGTCTTTGAACTTGGCACTCGCGTGGACCTCGTCGCGAACGCTCGCGACGTGCTGGTCACGGCGTCGCGGCCAGCGACCTAATCAACTCTTCCCAGTCGCGCAGCGCGCCAACCTGGAGGCCCTCTACTTTGCCGGTGTCGTCCCAGGTCCGGAGGGCTAACGCGTCGTCGAAGCCAGGGTGTTGTTCGAAGCGTTGACACTCTTCATAACTTAATAGTCCACCCTGAGCGATCAACGTTGCCTGTGACGCGCTCGAGAGCTGGTCGTGATACTCCGGCTCCCTCGTGCAACGCCAACGCTTGGCGGTGACGTGCAAGGCCACCGGTTGGGCGACCCGGGGGCCGAAGAGAGGAGCGAGTATGCGCGCGCCGCGGGCTTCGTGATCGTCGTCGTCACTGGCGAGGTCGAAGCCGGGGTCTCCTTGAACGTCGACGGTGAGATGGCCGACATCGTGGAACAGCGCCGCAACAATCATCGCGCTGCTGGCACCCGCGTCGCGCGCTAACGCGCCACACTGCAGCGCGTGTTCATTCTGCGTGATCGACTCGCCGTAGGACTGATCGCCGAGCGAATCGTAGAGGTCGAACAGTTCGTCGACGGTGGTGGGATCGCTCACGTGGTTCATCGTAGAAGGGGTCAGTTACACGTCGGTGAGCGAGGAAGTGTTGGACGCCGACGGACGCGTCACATTCCCGTCACGCCACCGGACCAGCTAGGAACCTTTGAAAATCGGCAGCGGTACGGTGAAAATCGAGCCATTGCCCGGTGTGCTGTCGAATAGCAACGGGCCACCCATCGCCTCGGTCGCGCGGACGAAGCACTTGTGAAAAGTAATCGGGCCCTCGAACTGGCGCGCCACGAGGCTGAACGAGCGTACCTTGATGCCCAGGTGCGAGGTCGTCGCACGCCGGACGAGTGACGTTGGGTAACTCTTTTTAGCTCTTCCTGGCACGGCGTGCGCGAACAATCAGCGGTCCCGAAACGCCAGCCAAGCCCAGTGCGACAAGACCGATGGGCAGGAGGAGCGATGAAACAGATCGCGCCGCCCCCCCCGCGCCCGTTTCCGGCGCACCAAGCGGTAGAGGCGTTGTTGTTGTGGTGACTGACGAGGTGAGGCGCGTGACCGGCGTGCCACCCGACGTACCGGCTTTGAGGGTGGTTGACGTCGTTGATACCGCGGTCGTCGAGGTTGCCGATACCGCGGTCGTCGAGGTTGTCGACACCGCGGTCGTCGAGGTTGCCGATACCGCGGTCGTCGAGGTTGTCGACACCGGGGTCGTCGAGGTTGTTGATACCGCGGTCGTCGAGGTTGCCGATACCGCGGTCGTGGTGGTGGACGATGCCAGGAGACAGGTCGGCACCGTGATCGTGTTGTCGTCCATCGTGACGGCACCGCCGAGCGCCAGGACCCGGCCATTCACGGTCGCACCGGTGTTCAGTGTGATCGATGTCGAAGCAAGAATCGATCCGGCAAAGTTAGTGGTGGTCCCCAGTGTGGCGGAGCTGCCGACCTGCCAGAACACGTTGCACGCCTGAGCTCCATTTTCGAGCACAACGGTGCTGGTCGTCGCGGTCGTCAATGTTGATCCCGCTTCAAAGATGAAGACTGCGTCCGGGTTTCCGGCGCCATTCAGGGTGACGGTGCCGGTGAGTCCCATGGAAGAGGTGGAGCGATAGACGCCGGAGACCAGTGTTGATCCGCCCAGGTCTCCCGAAACGGTTACGTAGGGCGATCGGCTCGCGGCGCTGTTAGAGGCCGTGATGAGGTCGTTCTCGGCGGTCAGAGCCACGCCGTTTGCCACGTACGTGGCACCCGAGGTTTGTGAGCCCGGCGGGAAACCGGAGATCGCCGTGCCCGGAGAGAGTCCGATATCGCCGCTGATCGTGGTCGGACCTGTGTTGGTGATCTCGCTGCCAGCCAATACGGCGAAGGACGACGCGGTTCCGAGGTTGACCGTCGCCGTGGCGGCCATCGCGGACTGGGTCCCGAATGCCGCCAGCGTGATGAAGGCAATTCCGGCGACCAACGAGGTGCCGAAGGAGAGACGCAGAGTTCGCGCAACTGTGTGGCGACCGAGAACGTGATGGCCCGAACTCAGCGTCGGGGTTGCGGCGGAGCGATTCGAAGGTCGTGCGGAGGTGGACATATATGTCCTTCTCAAAGATCGCCATGCTTCATCATTGGGAGTGACAAAAAACGACAAGCCTCGTTAAGTAGTGCCTGAACCCAGCGTAAGGAGACATCTCCGTAACTCACACAACTCGGTCACAATACTGGGTGTCTCGGTACACCGTGAGGTCGCAATTTCACCGAAATCCCGTTTCGATCAGGTGGGACCTTGTTGATCAGTACCTCCCCTCGACGTATCCGGAGGACTTGATGAATGAGCGAACTGGCGATTGTGGTCATCGCCGTGTCGATACCATTCGGCGAGATGAATGCTTTCGTAATGCGAAGTGCGTGGTCGGTGGGAAGCGTTTGGAGGTAACGCGAGGCGCCATGAGCGCGGTCGAAGATCGTTGCTCGATGTGCCAAGGTGTACGAATGACAGAGGTCGTTGGCGCTGCATTCGCGAGGTTCCGACCGCAGCACCAGCGCTCTAACGACGAGGACGTTCGGGGCGTGGGCGCCGTCGTGACTCAGGTTCGGCTATTCGTTCTCTGGCCCGCGTGCCTGCCTTGACGTGGCGCGCGAGTTCGGCGAGGAGGAACGACCCGATCCCGGCGAGCGGGTCTTCGCGATTGCCGGCCTTAGAGGTTCGTGATCTTTCGCGCACCTACGGAACCGGGGACATCGTCGTGCGGGCCCTTCGCAGTGTTTCATTTCACGTTGCGCCGGGCGACATGGTGTGCATCATGGGGAAGAGTGGTTCGGGCAAGTCGACCCTGCTTCGCCAACTTGGGCTACTCGACGCGCCGACCTCGGGCCAAGTGTTTCTCGACGGCGTCGACGTCACTCGACTTCGAGAGAGTCACCGTCGCGTCCTACGACTCGAGCATCTGGGATACGTGTTCCAGGAATACGCGCTCCTTCCGGAACTCACGGCCGAAGAGAACGTCTACCTGCCTTCGCTGATGTCCGGTACTCCCTTGCGACAGGCTCGATTGCAAGCCCGGGAACTGCTCGTGATGCTTGATCTCGAGAATCGCGTCCGCCATCGTCCGTCGGAACTCTCGGGCGGACAACAACAGCGTGTTGCGATTGCCCGCGCGTTGATCAATCAACCATCGGTGCTCTTCGCCGATGAACCGACGGGCAACCTCGATACGGAATCGAGCGAAATGGTGATGATGGCACTCACGCGATTGAACGATGAACTGGGCGTGACGGTACTCTTCGTTTCGCACGATTCCGATGATCAGCGTTTTGCGAAGAATCTCATCGTCTTGCGCGATGGTGAGGTCGTGGGCGACGTGAACCAATGACGGCACTTCGGTCGCTGCGCGTGGCGGCATTTCTGAGTCGACGCGCCATCACTCGTGGTAATCGCGGAATCATTGTCCTCACCATCGCGATGATGGCGATTATCTACGCCGAACTGATGTTCGTCCCGTCCCTTATCCAAGGCGCGACCAACGAGATTCAACAGGAACTTCGCGAGTACGTGACCGCCAGCATCGCGATCACGCCCTCCCACTCCGATCCAACAATTCCCAACGCGGCCGGTCTGCTCCATCGGGTTCGAACTACTCGCGGCGTGGCCGCTGCGACGGCCACGTCAATCGTGGGAAGCGAGGTCAGCTTTGGTAACCACACCAACTCGTGGCCAGTCCTCGCGGTCGACCCCGCGTCCTACGCGAGGACGTTCACGACGCCCAAGTCGATGTTCGAAGGGACGTTCCTCGACCCGGGCGTGAACGACGAGATCGTGCTCGGAATCGGAATCGCCGGGGCTGGGATGACGCACGCCTCAACGTACGAATCGTCACTGCAAAACGTGCACGTCGGCGATCGAGTGATCGTGACGCTTTCCGGGGGGCGAACCCACGTCTTCACGGTGAAGGGCATCTACGAAACCGACCTCACAGAAGCAAATACCAATGCATTCATTTCAACCGCGACCGCGGACACCTGGGTACCCGCGCTCCGAGGCCGTGCGTCGGCGATCTACGTGCGAACCAAGCAGATTGGCGACGAAAAGGCTGTCATTCGCGGACTGCGCGGTGATGGTCGTCATGTCGTGTACCGGTCGTGGGAGACCCTGTCATCGAGCGTCAAGGAGATCACCGGCTCGTTCGACACCATCAAATCGGTCCTGAATGCGGTTTCACTGATCGTCGCCGCAATCGCGGTGTTCATCGTGACGTACGTGGATCTCGTGAACAAGCGTCGAACCATCGGCATTGAGCGGGCCATCGGGATCAGTGGCTGGGCGATCACCTTGAACTATCTCCTAAAGGCCGTGGTCTTCACGTTCTTTGGCGTGCTCTGCGGCGCGGGACTCTTCTTCGGCGCTGCGATTCCCCTGGTGCGCCATCATCCCTTCCAGTTTCCTATTGGCCCGGTGACGCTCAGTGTCTCGTCGAATGAATTGCGTAGCGACGCCGTCATCTTGCTCGTGGTCGCGTTGTTGGGGGCACTGGTGCCCGCGTGGAGGGCGGTGCGGATTCGTTTGATTGACGCCGTGTGGCGATGAGGGCCACGTCGCCAATGATCGGCACGACGAGAACTTCGTCGACGAAAGGTGGTGGAAGGAGTGGCGTCCCAACCCAAGGCACTCCTCTCCACCGTTCACGACCATAGGGAGTGACGGCGAAATGGATCAAGGGCACTAAGTCACTTCTCTTGGCTGATCGCTGCCGCGTGTTCCTCGCCGTGATCTCCGCGTCGCGATGAGCGACAGCGATCGTCAGTTGGTTTCAACGTGACGCCGAGTAGTCAACTGACCGGAATCCACCACCATCGAGCAGTAATTTCGGATCGGCACGGCTAATTCTTCTTCGTAGCCTTCTTGACACGCTGGGCCGCCTTCTTCAAGTCCTTGCCAGCGTTCTTCAGGTCCGCGCCGGCGTTCTTGAGGTCTGATTCGACCTGATCGGCGACTCCCTTGGCCTTGATGGCTTTTCCCACGACCTGCCCGACGAGGACCTCGGCCTTGCCCTTCAGTTCGAGCTTCTTGTTCTTGGCGTCGCTTCGAGTTGTCATGACGTCTCTCCTTTCCTCACTTCGCGTTACCTCACAAGGAATTCGCGAAATCTCACGCACGCCGTCGCCGCAAATAGTTGCGCTGGCGCACACCACTTTCAAATGTATCGATTGACCGTCGCTCGTCACAGTGCCCAAAGTCCTTTTCTCGTACGGGACGTCGACGACGTCATCTATGCACGACGCTCATGGGCCGCGGCTCGGCATCGTTGGTCACGTCGAACCTCATCTCGTAGAGCCGCAGTCCGGTCTCGCTTTTTTTAGATTCACGGGGAGAACAAATGACTTTTGGCCCCTAGTCTTGGCTCGGACGTTCGCTACGGTGACAGCAAGAAGAGAACCGGCGGACGAAGAGTCCAATAACCATTGCGACGAGGTGGGACGGGAGGCACGATGTCACATTCGGATTACGAGCTGAAGGTCCTCGCCGAACTGGAACAGTCACTCTCGGAGCAGGACCCACGATTGGTCGACGTCATGAGTCGAGGCGACAGTGTCTCGTGGTGGAAGCGGCGAGCTTGGAGGGGCGTGGCGGGATTCGCGGCGGGCGCGATCATCCTGGTCGTCTGCTTCACCGGGTCACTCTGGCTAGGTTTGGTCGGAATCGCCGTGATGACGGCCTCCGCGTTCGTTATCGAGCAAAGCATTCGATGTCTCGTGCGAGCGACGAGGTCCACGCAAAAGCCTGAGTCCGACTGAAGAGTTCGCGAGATGGGGTGAACGTGCGCAGAACCAAGAATGGGAGCACGGTGCGATCGCGTTTTTTTCGAGACGAAGAATTCCGATGCTGACGTTTCTTTCGCCATGGTCCTTACGCGAAAGTTCTACCGGTGAAGTGGTTGTTCGCCCACGTGCTCAATCAGATTCGCGTCGCGGCCACGACAACGAGGTAAGTCGATGACCAAGGACCAAGAACGCGGGGGCGTCGGTTCACGCGTCACTCGTCGTGTCGCGATGACCGCCATCTGTCTCGTCATGTTTCTCACGTTCATGGACATGACGATCGTCAGCGTGGCGCTCGGCAGTGTGCAATCAAATCTCCACGCGGGGGTCACCCAACTTCAGTGGGTCGTCAATGGATACGGCTTGACCTTCGCCACCTTCATGCTGATGGGCGGCACCCTGGGCGACCGATTGGGCCGAAAGAAGGTCATGCTCGGCGGACTGCTGCTCTTCGCAGCGGGCTCTCTCCTGGGAGCGCTCGCGCCGGATCCTGACGTCCTGATCGGCGCGCGCGTCATCATGGGCATTGGTGCCGCCGCCTCGGAGCCCGGCACACTCTCCATCATTCGTCACATGTACCCGGACCGCGCCATGCGGGCTCGGGCCATCGGCACTTGGGCGGCCGTCTCGGCTCTAGCCCTCGCCTTCGGACCGGTGATCGGCGGCATCCTCGTGGCGCTCGGCGATTGGCGCGGCGTGTTCTGGTTCAACGTGGGCGCGGCGCTGCTCATCATGCTGCTCGCCCTGAAGACCGTCCCCGAATCGTCAAGTCCCCAGTCATCTCGCCTCGACATCCCCGGATTTCTCGTGGGGGCCGCGGGGCTCGGAGCGATGACGTTCGCGGTGATCCTGGGCGAGACCGACGGGTACCGCAACTCGTTGGTCATCGGGCTCTTCCTCGTCGGCGTGATCGCCCTCGCCGGCTTTGTGCGAATAGAACGGGTGAGTGCGTCGCCGCTGTTGAACCTCGAGTACTTCCGTTCGCCTCGATTCAGCGGTGCGATGGTCGTGGCCTTCGTCTTGTACTTCTCGATCTTCTCGATCTTCTTCTTCACCGCGCTCTATCTCACGGCGGTGATTGGCTACGCGCCCGCACGAATCGCACTCGAATTCGTGCCCATGGCGCTCGCCATGATCGCCGCTGCCGTCATGGCTGGACGGCGTGTGGCCCAACAGGGCCCCCGCGACATCATGGCCGAGGGGTGCGTCCTCGCGGGTGCCGGCGTGCTGCTGTCCGCCCTGTTGTTGCTCTCGAGCCACCCGTCGCTGTGGTTGATGGCGACGCTGGCCCTGGCCGGTTACGGCTTCGGATCGAGTGTCGTGCCGATGACCACGGTGGTACTCAGCGAGGTGCCCCCCGAACATTCGGGTATGGCGGCGTCGGCGACCAATACGAGTCGAGAACTCGGCGCCGTGTTCGGTGTCGCCGTGCTCGGCGCGTTGGTGAACGCGCACCTCAACGGCGACTTGACACAGCGACTGCGGGTTCTGAAGATCCCTCACAATTTCATCTCCATCATCATCAACGCGGTCGAATCGGGGACGGTCCCTCGTGGCGTCGGTCCCGGTCACGGCACCGGCAGCGCGATCGAGAATCACGTCGTCGAGGCGGCCTACGGCGCCTTTCGCACTGGATTGGAGCAGTCACTGGTCATTGCGGGCGTCGGCATGTTCGCCGCCGCGCTGATCGCCGCCGTCACGCTCGGAACACGGCGAGCGGACTCGGGCCACTCCCCATTCGATTCCTGAATTTGGCCCTCGCCGATCGAATCGACCACGGGTTAGGTCGCGTGAAAGACGACCCACGTACGAATCCAGCTCCCGTCGGCTCGATGTCCTTTCAACGCTCCGTCGAAGGATCGTTGCGCTCGTCGCTCTCGAGGCCGAGCACTTCACGCTCCAACTGGACGATCTGGAAATCGCGAAGTCGCCTCGGACGAGGAACTCCTGTGTCGTGATGTAGCACCGACATGGTGGTCAGGGCGATGCGGCGGTAGAGCCAAAAGAAGAAGACGCCGAGGGGCAATTCGACCCCGAATCCGGTGAGCAGGGTCAGCCACTGGTCACGGTGGCCGAAGGACGTGACCATGTCGAACCACGCGTCGCAGAAGAGCAGGGTCCCGGCCACCATGGCGATGGCCGCGAGTATCTGGCGTCGGTACCACGTCGCCCATGCCGCGAGGAGGAGCACGGCGATCAACGCCGCGTCGAATCCGGTCCAGAGAAGACGCCAGTGACCCGCGTCATACTTCGGGGGAAGCGTGAGGCCGAGAAAGACGGTCCACGGAACAATGACCACGGCACCGACGAGGAAGAACAGGGAGACAAACTGAGCGCGGCGCGACAGTGAAAGGTGAAGGCGGAGTCCGAGAAGCCTTTCTCGGCGGTTCCGCGTGCCGTCACTTCGCGGTTGTTCGCCGTTCATGGGGTCATTGTCGCACACCACTGCCGCCGGGACACCGCGCCACATGGTCACCACCACGGCGTTCGCCTCGTGGCGCGGTGTTTACGAAACTCCAATCGCCCTGGTGCAGCGGGTTGCTTGAATTTGTGAATCTGAGCACCCCACACGATTTTGAGCACATTGACCACACTCTTTTACCCGGCGGCCGTGAGGTCGTAGTCGGTTACCCCAGCCAGCGCGAAACCAGTCGTCCACCGACGCGTCCCGTCGAGACCTACGACGAAGGCTTCATAGCCGGCTAGTGAATGAATGGTGGCGAGCATTTCCTCGCCGGCCACGCACAGCGCCGTGGCCAACGCGTCACACATTCCGAGGTCCGGTCCGCTCACGCTCGCCGAGGCGAGCCGGGCGTCCGCTCGACCGGTGAAGGGATCAATGAGATGTGCGCCGCGCTCGTAGGTGCCCGACGTCGCGAGGGCCGCGCGGAGGTCCGCCAACGCCACGAATGAGTCGGGTCGAAAGGGATCGACGATACCCACGCGAAAGAGTTCGCCCGGGATCGGCACGCCGTAGCAGACGAGGTCGCCGGCCGCGTTCACCATCGCCGCGCGCGCCGGTCCTGCGCGCAGCTGCTCCAATGCACGCTGGGCGGCCCAGCCCTTCACATAGCCCGTCGGGTCGACGCCCTCGGCCAGTCCCCACGGATTGAACCACCCGTCACTGAGTTCTCGTGCGTCACGACAGAGTTCGAGCACATCGCTGATGACACGCGGCGCGTTAGCCAGGTCCAGGGTCCCGGCGCGTACACGACTCAGCGCGCTCGCTGGATCGTAGGTGGAAAAGATCCGATCGGCTTCGTGCAGTTCGTGGATCGCCGCGCGCAGCGAGGGCGACAGTTCGTCGCACGTCACCGAGGCGTCGGCGTAGACGTCGAGCACGACAACGGTGCCCATGACCTCTTCTTCGCGACGCATCGTCCAGGTGGTTGGGTCGAGGATCGAGGTGGTCATCTCAAATCCCTAACGCCGTCAACGCACTCTGTAATGACTGGATGAAGCCGGCACTCGTGTAGCTCGCACCCGAGACGCTCTGAATACTCGCACTCTGGGCGGCCATGGCCTCCTTCGTGAGGATGGGGATCGACATCGAGTCGAGGCTCTGGGAGTACGAATTGCCACCGTCGTTGAGTGAAGGCACCGAGATGTTGGTGATGGTCTTGCCCTGGACGGTGACCGAGACCGCGAGCGTGCCGTAGTTGTAGTTGACGGTCGAGCCGGTCTGGCTACGCACCGCCGACGGGGTCGTCGTCGAATGATTGGTGGACGTAGGCGTGGTGCGCGACGTCGCGGTGACCGACGTCGGGGCTGGAGCGGTCGTCGTCATGGAGAGTGCCGCCGGGCTTGCGCGGAAGCTACCGATCGCGACGAGGCCAACGAGGGTGCCGAGGACGACCATGGGGGTGCGACGTGTAGTCATCAGAATGAGAACTCCTCTAGGTGGATTCGTGTGGTGGGTACTCCCAAACTGGCGGCGGCTTTGGCGACGTCATCGGTGAAACCCGCGGGCCCACAGACGTAGACGTCACTGTCGCGAACGCGCGGGGCCAGTTTGTTCAAAGTGGTGCGATCGAGCGGCGCTCGTTGACGTGGCCCGAGGATGGTGTGGAAGGTTCCCTGGCGTTGCTCGACGAGCGCACGGACCTCGTCGGCGTGCACCAAATCCTCAATGGTCGACGCACGCAGCAGCACCGTCACCGCGATGTCGTCCGGAAGATCCTCAAGCAGGGCGCGCAGTGGTGTCACCCCCACGCCGGCGCCGATAAGCGTGACGCTCGGCGCTGTGATCTGGTGACGGGTGAAAACGCCGTAGGGACCTTCGATGAAGACGCGCGTGCCGGGGCGCAGGTGCGCGAGCGCGGAGGACTGGTCGCCTAAGGACTTCACCGTCATGCGAAGATACGGCGGGCTGGGCAGTGCCGAGAGCGAGTAGGGGTGACTGTGGACCAGCAGCCCCGGGGCCAGAAAGCGCCACTGGAAGTACTGGCCCCCCGAGACGTTGAGGCGCTCGAGGTGACGGCCGCGCATCACGATCGCGAACACACCCGGCGAGACCTCTTCGACCGAGGTCACGCGCAAGCGGAAGCGCAGATTCGCCATGATCGGGCGCACGATGCGTGAGAGTACCAACACGCTCGCCACAGCCGCGAAGATCCTCGTCCACACCGCGACGTTCATCGGGTGGCCCAGAAAGATGACGCCGGTACGGACCTGGTGGGCGAAACTGAGCGCGACCGCGAAGTAGAACGCGAGGTGGATGGTCCACCACGTCTCGTAGCGCAGCCGGCGTCGGATCTGCGGAATGGAGAACGCCGTTGCGAGGAGCAACAACCCGAAGCCGACGAAGGCCATCAGCATGTCGGGGTAGTGCTGAATGAACGTGACAGCCTGATTCACGACGTTCGTCTTGGCCGCGGCGGCGTAGCCGAACAGCAGTGTTACCACGTGCAACGTGATGAGCACGACCGGCCACGTACCGATGCGTCGGTGCCAACGAGTGAGCCGGTCCTGACCGATTGTGCGCTCGAGCCAGGGGATGCGCGCCATCAACAACAGCATCGCGAGCAGCAAGTAGGTGCCCACCATGCCGCTCAGTCGTCCGAGGGCGTCGAGGAAGCCCGCCATCGACGTCACCGAGTGCAAGGAATCTTGCGAGAGCGCGAACGCGGCGCTGGCCCCGAGGCCGAGGCCGCCCAACCAGGCGAACCAGTCGGCGACGCGCGGCATCGGCGCCGGTCCCGAACCGCGACGCGGCCCCGCGGGCAGCGCCGTCGCGCGACCCGCGAGCGGCGGTCGCTTCGCGGGCTTCGTCGAAGTGGGCATGGTCAGTTGTCCGGACCGGAGACGAAGGACGAGGGAGAGGAGGACGGGCCCGCCGCGAACGACGAGTCGTCACCACCCCCGGCCGGTGGAGATGCGAGCGAAACCGGAGTATTCGACGCAGGCGACGAAGGAGACGCGATTGATGTGACGGGTGCGACCGTCGATTGGGCGGGGGCGGCCACCGTGCTCGCCATCGGCGCGTCGAGCGTACCCATGGCGGTGAGGACACCGGCAAACGTGCCCAGCGAGATCAGCATGGTGAATATCCAGGAGGCGAGGTTCTTTCTTTTCATACCCGATTCTGTGCCGGGTCCCTTAAGTCGTTGGTAGCAACCGACTAATTCCACGCTAAGGAATTCCTGTGGTTCTCCTGAGTTTCGAGGAAGGCTCGAATCAAGTCTGACTTTCCGACTGCACCACAGCACAAGCAATCGTGGCGTGCAGTCGTGGCGTGCGCACCGGTAGGTCGAACGTGGCGTCTTCGATGTGACCTCGTATGGAGTGCACGAGTTGAAATGAACCTACTAAGCGACCTTGGGACGGGACTCTCGGGACTTTCGTCAACAGATGGGGTCTGGTTTCGTGAAGACCCCGTGGCGGAGGAGGTGGGATTTGAACCCACGGAAGGTTTCCCTTCACACGATTTCCAATCGTGCCGATTCGGCCGCTCTCGCACTCCTCCTCAATAC
>PKYQ01000015.1:132455-145955 GCA_003133685.1 Acidimicrobiaceae bacterium | reverse complement strand
GTGGCGAACCGTCGTTGTTGAACGCGGTGGCGCCGTAGAACATGGAGGTCATGTCCGTCACCGCGGCGGTGTTCCAACTCCTGATGTTCTGATTGAACGCGGCGTCGACGGCGAACATGTCCTCCATGTTCGTGACCGCGGACGTGTTCCAGCCACCGTTCGCCGTCGCGAGTGGCGAACCGCCGTTGTTGAATGCGGTGGCGCCGTAGAACATGTCGTACATCAACGTCACCGCGGCCGTGTTCCAGCTGCTGATGTCCTGATTGAACGCGCTGTCGAAGGCGAACATGCCAAACATATCCGTCACCGCGGACGTGTTCCAGCTGCTGATGTTCTGGTTGAACACGCTGTCGTAGAACATGCCACTCATGTCCGTCACCACGGCCGTGTTCCAACTGCTGATGTCCTGGTTGAACGCACTGTCGCCGTAGAACATGCTTCCCATGTCCGTCACCGCGGCGGTGTTCCAGCTGCTGATGTTCTGGTTGAACGCGCTGTCGTTGGCGAACATTTCAAACATGTCCGTCACCGCGGCGGTGTTCCAGTTGCTGATGTTCTGGTTGAACGCGCTGTCGTGGTCGAACATGTCACCCATGTCCGTCACCGCGGCCGTGTTCCAGCTGCTGATGTTCTGGTTGAACACGCTGTCGTAGGCGAACATTTCAAACATATCCGTCACCGCGGCGGTATTCCAGCTGCTGATGTTCTGATTGAACGCGCTGTCGCCGTAGAACATTGCGCCAGTGCTCGTCACTGCCGTGGGAAACGTCGTTGGAACGGCAGTCAAGTTCGCGTCACCGTAAAAGGCGTGAGCGAGACTGGTAAGACCGGCCAAACCCACTTCGCCCGGGGTGCCGTTGTTGCCCCAACTCGTAACGCCCGTCAATTGACAGAATGGACTTGTCTCACCAAAAGCGCCCACCGAACCGTCAATGCTGATCGTATAGGTTCCGGCAACTGCATAAGTATGCGTCGGATCGATCGAAGTGACGGTTTGTGGCGTCGTTTCGTCGCCCCAATTGACGGTGGCGTTCACGCCGCCGTCTAAGGGCAGTAGCACGGTCAGTCCCGTACATCCCGTAGCTGACGTATTTATGGTCATCGTCATCGGGACAGTCAAAGCACCGGCCGGATCAGTGTTCACCATGAGGAGCACCGGTGAAATCATCAACATCACAAGTAGGACCCGAAACGGACGACGAACGACGGTGGCGATGGACCGAGCGAAGCGAGTACCGCGGACCTTTGAAGGAACCCACTTCAACGTTTGCAGCGCTGATCGCCGACGTGAAATCACAAGAAACATCAGTTCTCCATTCTTAGGGTCTTGGCGACATTGCGTTGGCCGCTCAACGAATCGGTGGCGTCATCGATGACATCGACGCTCCTGGGACCCTCCACGTCGTCGCCGGTGGCGACGACGCGCGCCACCACGGTGGAAGGACCGGTCGCGCCACCCGGCGCATTGGCGTAACCACCCAGATACGCGGTACCGCCAAGGGCGCCACAAGATTCATTCGCCGCATTGACTTTGCCGTGCGATGATGCCGCGAGGATCGTGCCGGCTGCTGAATCACTCGCCAAGCCGGAGGACCTATCCGGGGAATCGAGAAAAGCGACCCAGCGGGCAACAGAACCGTTCGTCACGTTGTCCCCCATCAGATTGCAGCGGGACGTAGAAGCGACGTCGAGGCGCATAACGGGATCGGCAGCGGTGCGGGCCCGAAGAATTCCCGCCTGCTCGGGGCTCGGGGCCAACGATGTCACCACGAGGATCGGGCTATTCCCATGTGGAACTTTGAGAAGAGTCTGCCTCGCAGCGGCTCCCAGTTCATCGCTACCCGGTCCGGACGCCTCGTCTTTAGGGCAAGAAGTCTTTCGATCCTCACAAGAAAATCCACGGCTACGCGCCGAGGAGCACCCATCGACGACCGGCACTCCAGATCTGTGACCCGACTTGCGCTGAAGCTTCGCACCGGTAAAGCGACCCGCCACTCGGGGGTCCGGATCTGTGTCCAATTGACACTGGCCGCACTACGCCCGAGTTCCACGACGCGCCAAATCGGTACTGCTCGTCCAATGATTGCCAACGGTCCGCGAAAGGAGTTGGAGGACGAGCGACCAGAAGAATCAATTTGCGATTGCACTTGGTAATCACCACCGCCCCTGATCACCGTCCGCCCGGCCCTTGCTCACTAGTCTTCAAAGAGGCCAATCTTCACCGTAGAGATGGCGCCACGCAATACGCCGTTTGGCCTATTTGCGCCCCGCGAACTCTGGCACGAGGGGCGAGGCGGTGGGGACGCCCACGGCGCCTCAAAGAAGTTGTCGATCGAAGACGTCGTGCACGAAAGCGGCGAGTTCGCCCCGGCCTTTCACCCCCAGCTTGGCGTAGACGTTCTCCAGGAGGAGCCGCGCCACCTGCTCGCGCGATGACCACCGATTGAAAAACACGCGGCGAGCGTAGGCGTCATGTGCGTCGTCGTCGAGAACTCGACATTTAGATTCGGTAGCGCTAGTCGAGTTCCATCGCTGGCAAGGATCAGCTAACCATCAAGAATGGGCCTGGGTCTTTCACGATAAAGGCCAACGTGTGTTTGGTCGCTACGAGTCTGGGTTGATCTCGCCACGCACTCTTCGAGCCCATGAATAATTCGACATCCTCAGAATGATCGGCGTGCGCGTGACTCACAAAGATAGCGTCAAGTCGAGTATCGGGTGAGAGCGTCGAGTACGACTCGAAGGATCCAAAACCACAGTCCAGAAGAATCGCCGCTTCATCGGACTCAATCAGGTAACTCGAACAAGGAATTCGAAGACTTTCGTCGAACGACGATCCAGCGCAACCGAGCACCGTCAATTTAACCGCAGATGGTAAATTCATAGCCACGTTTCAAAATACTTGAGGAACTTCTGATCCGTTGACAACCACGAACTCAACAGCGCCATTGGGTTGCAAGCGTGTCACGTCGACCACCGACATTCAGCACAGACGCTGCGCCAGCAGTGGCAAGCTTTGAGACCTAGCTATGAACTGGAAACTGTGAGATTTTACGCCTCTGAGTTTTGATCGTTTGCTTCAGTAAGAGCTGCCACCGCGTCAATTATTCGAAGATACATTCGCCCCAACTCGTCACCCCCAATATCTTGAAATCCGAAGGCTGCGTAGAAGCCTCGAGCAGACTCATCAATTGGATCTACCGAAATGAACCGCGCCGCCGCGTTGTCGCCAGCTAAGGACGCGTGGAGAATTGCGTCCGCCATAAGATCGCGTCCAAGTCCTTGCCTTTGCACTTTGCTTGATATCGCAAGGCGTCCAAGGAGCACCATTCCAATGTCGAATTTCGGAAGCCCTCTTGCGAGCTTCTTTGGCAATTTCTCTACGTTCACACCCCCCATTGTCAGAGAGTAGAAACCGACGACTTCGTCGGAGTCATCAATCAATACGAATGTGCGTGACAGGTCGCGCTTCTCGTTCTCATTTGCATGGTTGTTGAGCCACTCGTTGAGCTCTTTGACGCCACAGTCGAAGCCCTTGAGTTCATGGTGGAGACGTATCCGCTCGATTCGCACTAGTCAACGTGTTTGATTGAGCGAGACGCTTTAATCTGCCTTAGTAACTCTTGAGGTGCTTGAGCCGGACGATCTAGGGCAACTAGAAAACGCTGGTAAGAGTCAGACTGAAGGCGAATTGACCTGTGCGCTTCGACAAGTTCCTCCGCGTCTTTCAGCGCACGATCAATCAAGAATTCGGAGACTGAGACACCAACCAGCCCGGCGGCCTCGACGATCACATCATCATCTTGAGACGCGATGCGTAATTCCCGTCTTTTGTCCTTTGGCATTGAGTCCTCCTCTATACGTACAATTGTACGGGGTTCTTGACCAGTCAAGGTGGCGGTCAGCACTCAACTGTCGTTCAATCGGTTGAAAAGCTGCTCCCCATGAGAATCCAGCGCCTGGTCGGCAAGGCACGATCTTGTGGCCACAGGAACAATATCGGTCGGACTGAAACCTCGAGTTATTCGTATCTTCCAGATCTTGCAGCAAAGTTCAGTGAGTTCCAACGAACGACATGATAGACCTCCCTCGAAAGCGTCGAGTCCTTACGCCAGTCGTGGTCTCGACGGCGAAGACATCGAAGATGGTACGACGTGAGGGTCCTGAAGAAAGAACCACAAACTCATTAATGGGTCCAAGGAGACCTAAAAGTGATGGCTCCGAGAGTCATCGCCGACGGCCACAGTTAGCCGTCGAGAAATCCGAAGGCCTGCTAATTTACGGCTTGGACTACCTGATGTGCACGCCAGAGATGGCGCGTGAGATGATCAGGCGCTGAATTTCAGAAGTCCCTTCGAAGATCGTGAAGATCTTCGAGTCACGGTGCCAACGCTCGACCGGGTACTCACGGATGTAGCCGTAGCCGCCGAGGATCTGGATGGCCTCTTCGGTCACCTTGACGGCCATTTCGCCGGCGTAGAGCTTGGACATCGAGCCCTCGCCATTGAGGAACGGCTGACGCGTCGCGGCCATCCATGACGCTCGCCAGATCAGCAGGCGCGAGGCGTCGATGTGCATCTTCATGTCGGCCAGTTTGAATGCAATGGCCTGATTGTCGATGATCGCGCGGCCGAACTGCTTGCGCTCTTTCGCGTAGTCGAGAGAGAACTCGTACGCCGCTCGCGCAATGCCGAGCGCCTGGGCGCCGACGGCCGGTCGACTCGCCTCAAAGGTCGCCATCGCGGCTTGGCTCTGGGAGCGCTTGCCCTCGCGCGCCCGAGCGATCTTCTCATCGAGCTTCTCCTTGCCGCCGAGGAGACAACGCCCTGGAATACGGCAGTCCTCGAGCACCACCTCGCCGGTGTGACTGGCGCGAATGCCCATCTTCTTGAACTTCTGGCCGAGGCGGATGCCCTTCGTGCCTTCGGGCACGATGAACGACGCCTGGCCGCGGCTGCCGAGTTCCGGCTCGACCGAGGCGACGATGACGTGCAGGTTCGCGATACCGCCGTTGGAGATCCAGGTCTTGGTGCCGTTGAGGACCCACTCGTCGTTCGCCTCGTCGTAGACCGCGCGAGTGCGAAGTGACGACACGTCACTACCGGCGTCGGGCTCAGAGACCCCGAAGGCCGCGAGTTTGATGTCGTCCGGTGTGCCGTAACACTGAGGGACCCACTCCTTCACCTGCTCGGGCGTTCCGTTGGCCACGATGGCCACGACCCCGAGCGACGTGGCCAACAGGGCCATCGTGAGGCCCGCGTCACCCCAGGCCAACTCCTCGGCCGCGATCATAAAGGACAGCCCGGTCTTGTCGGCGACGGCGTTCATCATGAAGTCGAGTGAGTAGATGCCGATCTTCGCCGCTTCCTGGATGAACTCCCACGGCGTCTCTTCACGCTCGTCCCACTCGGCCGCGATGGGACGCATCTGGTTCACGGCGAAACCGTGGACCCACTCCTGCAGCGTCTTTTGATCGTCGTTCAGTTCCATCGAGAATTCAGACATGTACATCCTTTGAGTTCGTCGCCTTGTCACCCGCGAGCAACGCTCGTACATTACGTGAGTTGGTGGCCCAAAAGAATAACCGCCGCCCGAAGGCGGCGGTTATCCACTACTAGATGATTTGGTTAGTTCAAGATCACGCGCTTGGCGAGTGGTCCTCGATCGCCCGGCTCGATGTCAAACTCAACGGTCTGACCTTCGACGAGCGTCTTACGACCTTCTCCTTGAATCTCCGAGTAGTGCACAAAGACGTCGGGCTGGCCATCGACAGCGATGAATCCCCAACCCTTTTCGTCGTTGAACCACTTGACGGTTCCTACAGCCACTGTGGGCCTCCTTGTTTCTTTTGGGTCCGATTTGCACCGGTCCCGGAGGGAACCACAACGGCAACCTCAACTGACAAGCCTACCGGAGAACCGTTGGCCCACCAAATATTTCTAGGGACGTCGAATCAGCGTCCCGGTCGAAGAGTCCTCGACAATCCAGCCCAATGTGACTAATTCGTTACGAAGTCGATCGGCCTGGGCCCAGTCCTTGGCGCCACGTGCGGCGTCACGCCTCGTCACCAGGTCAGCACTGCGTGAGTCGACGTCATCTTCCTTCGAGTGCAGTGAGAGGCCCAGGGCGCCAAAGAGCGCGTTAATCGCTTTTGCGAGGTTTTGAGCCCCGGTCGCGTCCCCGGCGTCAGCTTGGGTATTCGCTGCGGCGAGCGCGTCAAAGAGCATCGCGACCGCGAGCGGCGTCTTCAAGTCGTCATCGAGTACCGCCGCGACTTCTTCATACAACGCCGCACCTTCACCGATCCATTCGCGACGTGACGCCACTTCGAGCGTGTCACCGGCGAGTGCGGCCAACTCGAATCGACGCGCAAAGGCGTCGAGGCGCGCGAGCGCGCGTTCCGCATCAGCGATCGTCGCCGTCGTCACCTCAACCGGCGAGCGGTAGTGCGATCTCAGGACGAGGAGTCGATAGGCCCGGGGGTCTGACGTCTCGGCCAAGTTCGTCAGCGACGTGAAGTTGCCGAGGGACTTGCTCATCTTTTCGCCGCCGACCATGACCAACCCGTTGTGGCTCCAATGTCGCGCGAAGACGCGTCCGGCCGCCACGGCCTGAGCCCGTTCATTCTCGTGATGCGGGAACTTGAGATCGAGTCCGCCGCAGTGGAGATCGAAGTCGTCTCCTAAAAGTCCGAGTGACATCACGACGCATTCGGTGTGCCAACCGGGCCGTCCGTCACCGAAGGGGGCGGGCCAACTCGGCTCGCCCGCTTTGGCGTTCTTCCACAGTGCGAAATCCAGTGGCGAACGCTTTTCCTCGACGGCTTCTACGCGAGCGCCGACGCGAAGACTCTCGAGTGGTTGGCCGGCCAGAAGTCCGTAGTCGGGGACGCGTGAGACGTCGAGATAGACGCCGTCACTGATCGTGTACGCGATGTCGTCTTCGAGGAAGGCGCTGATCAGTTCGATCATCTCCGGCACGTAGTCCGTCGCGTGGGGCGCCTCGTCGGGTCGCGCGACGCCTAATTGATCCATCGCCTCCCACCACAGAGCTTCGTACGTGGCGACGACTTCAGCGGTCGAACGGTCCTCTTGCAATGATCGCGCGATGATCTTGTCGTCGATGTCGGTGATGTTGGACACGTAATTGACGTCCAAACCACGAAACGTGAACCAGCGACGTGCGACGTCCCAGACGAGCGTGAACCGACCGTGTCCGAGATGGGGCAGATTGTCGACCGTCGGTCCACACACGTACATCGAGACACGTCCGGGATCACGCAAGTTCAGTTCGCGGACCTCGCCATCCACCGAGTCGTAGAGCCGAATCATTGTTCTAAACTACGCCAACCATGGAAGACGCTCTCACCCCCACGCACCGTCAAGTGCCCGACAAGCCCACGGTCGACGGGCTCGAAGATCACTGGATGACGCGCTGGGACAAGGAACATATTTACCGTTTTAATCCCGACGCCACGAGAGAGAGCGTCTACTCGATCGACACGCCGCCACCGACCGTGTCGGGGACGCTGCACATCGGGCACGTCTTCAGCTACACCCACCCCGACGTCGTCGCGCGCTTCTGGCGAATGCGCGGTAAGGACGTCTTCTATCCCATGGGCTGGGACGACAACGGACTGCCGACCGAACGGCGCGTCGAGAACTTCTACGGCGTGCGCTGTGACCCTTCACTCCCCTACGACCCCAAGTACCGACCGCCCGAGAAGCCCAGCAAGGACAAGGTCTCCATCTCGCGAAAGAATTTCGTGGAACTCTGCGTCGAACTGACCGCCACGGACGAACAGGCCTTCAAGGACCTGTGGCGTTCGATCGGCGTGAGCGTCGACTGGAGCTACGAGTACTCGACGATCTCCAAAGAGGCCCAGGCGGTGAGCCAGCGTTCGTTCCTCCAGATGCTGACGCGCGAAGAGGTGTACTCCGCCGAAGCGCCGACGCTCTGGGACATCGACTTTCGAACGGCGGTCTCCCAAGCCGAGCTCGAAGACCGCGAACGGCCCGCTGCGTATCACCGCATCGCCTTTGAGCGCGCCGACAACGCCGGCATCGTCGACGTGGACACGACGCGCCCGGAGTTACTCGCCAGCTGCGTCGCGCTCGTCGCGCACCCCGACGACGAGCGCTACCAACCGCTGCTCGGATCACTCGTCGTCACGCCGCTCTTCGGCGTCGAAGTTCCGATCCTCGCGCACGAACTGGCCGATCCCGAAAAGGGCACCGGTATCGCGATGATCTGCACGTTCGGCGACACGACGGACGTGGTGTGGTGGCGTGAACTGAACCTCCCGACCCGGGCGCTCATCGGACGCGACGGACGTTTCCTCCCGGCCGATTTCGCCGGGGAGAGTTGGCCGGTGCGTGACGCCGAACTGGCCCAGGAGTTCTACGACCGCGAGGTGCTGAACAAGACCGTCAACCAGGCCCGGGCCGCGATCGTCGACGGACTGCGCTCGACGGGCGCGCTGATCGGCGAGGTTCGCGAGATCACCCACCCCGTCAAGTTCTACGAGAAGGGCGAGCGACCACTCGAGATCGTGACGTCACGCCAGTGGTTCGTGCGCACGCTCGAGCGTCGCGACGAACTCTTGGCCCGCGGCGAGGAGCTGCGCTGGCACCCCGACTACATGCGCCACCGCTACCGCTCCTGGGTCGAGGGACTGAACGTCGACTGGAACATCTCGCGACAGCGTTTCTTCGGGGTGCCCTTTCCCGCGTGGTACCCGGTTGACGAGAACGGCGAGATCAACTTTGACCACTTGATCACGGCCGACGACGAGGACTTGCCGGTCGATCCCTCGAGCGACGTCCCCGCCGGATTCCGCGAAGATCAGCGGGGCGAGCCGGGCGGTTTCGTCGGCGACCCCGACGTGATGGACACCTGGGCGACGAGTTCATTGTCGCCGCAGATCGCCGGGCGATGGGGCACGGACCTCTTTCAGCGGGTCTTCCCGATGGACCTGCGCCCCCAAGCCCACGACATCATTCGCACGTGGCTGTTTTCGACGATCGTGCGCAGTCACTTCCAGTTCAATTCGCTGCCCTTCAGCGACATCTTGATCTCGGGCTTCATCCTCGATCCCGATCGAAAGAAGATGAGCAAGTCCATCGGCAACACCGTGACGCCGATGCCGCTCGTCGCACAGTACGGTGCCGACGCCCTGCGCTATTGGGCCGCGAGCGGGCGTCCCGGCTCGGACACCACCTTCGACGAAGGGCAGCTGAAGATCGGTCGACGACTGGGCATCAAGATCCTCAATGCGTCGAAGTTCGTGCTCGGACGACTCGACGACGAGATTCCCGGACCGTCCGAAGTCACCGCCCCGATCGACCTTGATCTCCTCGCGTTGCTCTCCAAGCTCATCACCGCGACGACGGATGATTTCGAGAACTACGACTACGCGCGCGCCCTCGAGCGCTCCGAGAGTTTCTTCTGGTCGTTCTGCGACGACTACGTCGAGTTGGTGAAGATTCGTGCGTACGGCGAGAAGGACGACGCCGCCACGAGGTCCGCGCGCGCGACGCTCGCGATCACGCTGTCGGTACTGCAGCGACTGTTCGCACCGATCATGCCCTTCGTCACGGACGAGGTGTGGCACTGGTGGCACACCCACTCGGTCCACGCGTCGCCGTGGCCGACGTTGAAGGAATTGCCGACACTCGAAGTTATTGGCGCCGGTTCGACGTACGGACCGGTGTGCGAAGTGCTCGAGGCGATTCGTCGCGCGAAGAGTTCGGCCAAGGTCTCCCAGCGCGCCGAGGTCGCGTCGGTCACGGTTCGCGCGCCGGCGGTGTTCCTCGCCGCCATCGCGTTGTGTGAAGAGGACCTCAAAGCGGCCGGTGGTGTGGCGACGTTGATGACACGAGAAGAAATTGAACTATCGGTGGATGTAATTCTCGCTGCGTCGTAATTCGTCCGGAGCGTTGTCCGGCGGCGGCCGCGCCGTACGCGGCGTCCGTAGACCACTTCGCTCGGTCGTCATCACGGTCTCACCGACTGGTCTGCGTGAAAACGGTCGTGAAGGACTCGCCGCGAGTTAGCGCAGTACCTCGCCGGTATCGACGCTTCGCACCAGGACGTGGTCTTCGGACACGTCATAGATTGCAAACTGGTCCCACGCTCGGGCAAGATCTCGGGCAAATTCGATGCTTTGATCGAGTAACGCGAATCCTTCCTCGACGGGCCAGGCCCCCATCGGATCACGACCGATCGCGTGACGCACTCGCACGCCTCGACGCCGCAAATCGGCGTGCAGTTCGCCGCGACGCTGCGCGTTCTCTTCAGCGGACAACGCGTTGCTGAAAGGATTGTCCGACGTCAAGACCGTGAAGGGGCCGAGCTCTCGCGCCGCCTCTCGGGCGCCCACCCATTCGCCCGTTGACACCTTCACGACCAGTTCGGTCGGCGGCACCTGATAGCTCTTCACGAGCGACGAGGTCAGTCGCGGTCGCTGCACCACCGACTCTGCGAAGGCGACGGCGGCGCGCGTCGTCGCCGACGTTCGAGGACTGGCCGAGATGTCGAAGGCGTGTTGCGTGAAGGGCAGTTCGACGTAATAGATCGGCGCGTGGGCAACCTCTCGAAACTTCGTGACGAAGTCGCGCGCCACTTGGACGTCGACGAGCGTGTCATTTCGTCCCTGCACGACGAAGAAAGGCGGAGCGTCAGCGCCGATTCGATCGAAGGGCGACATCGCGCGATAGAAAGGTTCGTTACCCTCGTAGGGGACCTGCACGATTCGGCGTTCGAGCAAAATTCTGATGCCGCGTCCCAGGCCGCGCCAGTGCGCTTCGTCACCGGTCGTCTCCAAGACGCCGTAGAACGCCAGGGCGCCGCGCACCGACCAATCGACGACGTCGGCCAGGTCTCCAGGTCGCCACGTCGCGTCCTTCGAACTCAGCGCCACCAATGCGGCTAAGTGCCCTCCGGCTGAGCCCCCCGAGACGACGACGCGCTCGGGGTCGCCGCCGTAGGTCGCGATGTTCTTCTTCACCCATCCGAGTGCGCGGGTGACGTCTTGGATCTGCGCCGGCCACGGATGGCGCGGGGCCAAACGGTAGTTCGGCACGACGGCGATCCAGCCGCGGCGCACGAACTCGTGCAGCATCGGACGACCCTGCTCTCGCTTGTCCCCCATGATCCACGAACCCCCGTGGACGTAGAGCACGACGGGCGCGTGCAGCGGCGTCGTCGACATTCGCCACACGTCGAGTCGTTGACGAGGAAGCGGCCCGTAGACCACGTTCTTCACGAGTTGCATGTCGCGCGGATGGAAGGGGAACTGCATCGCCGTTCGCCACCACGCGCCGAATTCGTCGTCGCGCGCACGCGAAATCTTCAGTGGCGCCACTGGAGAGCTCGCCATCGCCCGGCGCACGATCCGTCGCGAGTAAAAGGCAATGAACACCAACATCAGGTTCTGCGCGACCGAGACGACCGCGAGGACGTCGATGAGAAGTTCCAGCCACGCGACACTCGGCCACCCCCACCACGCCAGCAGCCCCAACAGCGCAACTTGCGAGACGATGCCTTGGACCGGCAACTCGCCGGCCGCCCAACCAACCGGGTAGGCCAGAATCGCCGAGAGACCCCGTCGACCGGGTCGCAGTGCCGTCGCGGCCGAGAGCACGAGGAACGCGCTCACCAGCACGACGAAATAGGCCATCGGTCCAGTCTGCCGGACCGTCGGGGCGGCGTGTTGCGGTACCTAGGCTTGATTTCATGTCGACCTGGCCCTCTTCGCTGGAACAACTGCGCGGCACGATTGGCGTATGGACCTTCGCGCAAGAAACGCTGCCCGCCGCACGAAGCGGTGACATCGCCGCCGAACTCGAGTCACTCGGTTATTCGGCGATGTGGTTGCCCGAGGCGTGGGGTCGCGAAGCCTTCACGAACGCCGCACTGATGCTTCGCGCCACGTCATCGATGATCGTCGCCACCGGCATCGCCAACATCTGGGCGCGTGACGCCGTCGCCGCGACGAACGCCTCCAGGACCCTCAACGCCGCCTACGCGGATCGATTCGTTCTGGGCCTCGGCGTCAGCCACCGCCCGCTCGTCGAGGGACTGCGCGGTCACGAGTACGCGACACCGGTCGCGGCGATGCGCGACTACCTGAGCGCGATGGACGCCGCTCCGATGCGAGCCCCCGAAAAAGAGCAGCGCTACGCGAGAGTCATCGCGGCGCTCGGACCCAAGATGCTCGACGTCGGGGCCACCTTGGCCGACGGCGTTCTCCCGTACCTCGTGACGCCCGAACACACCGCCCGAGCCCGCAGCGCCGTCGGTGACAAGTTCGTCGGCGTCGAACAGGCCGTCGTGCTCGGACAGAGACGCGAGGAGTACTTGAATCGCGCCCACGCTCACCTGAGTTTTTACACCGGTCTGGAGAACTACAAGAACAGCTGGCGTCGACTCGGATTCGGTGACGAGGACTTCGTGCGCGGCGGCTCCGAGCGGCTCTGTGACGCGTTGGTCGTCCACGGTGACGAGAACGCCGTGATGGAGCGCATCAACGAACATCGCCTCGCCGGGGCCGATCACGTCTGCCTGCAAGTGCTGAGCGACGAGACCAACGCTCCCCCGTTTGACGAATGGCGACGTCTGGCTTCACTCAATCGGTGAGAACTATCGCCTAACGTTCGCCGCCGGGTCCGTAGACGGTCACGTCGCGCTCGCGAGTACCCGACGAACCGCGCAGCAGTCGTAGGAACGACCCAACGATGAAGAGGGTGACGAACTCGAGCCCGCCGATGAGAACCCAGCCGATCGTGATCCAGAAGAACCCGACGACGAGCCCCTTCAAGAATCCGTCGCGCACCATCGCGGCAATCCACAGCGGCACCCAGGCGACCGTCCAACTCACCAACGGTGCGATGAACGAGGCCGCGACCCGACGACGAAGGCCCAGGTAGACCCCCAACAGCGCCGTGGCACCAAAACCGACCCAGAGCGCGTCGTGGTGGGCGCCATGGCTCGCTTCGACCATGAAGATCACTACGGCCATCACGATCGACCAAATGATCATGGGGGCCGTCACGTTGCCACGGGCCCGGTTCTTGACTTGAATGAAAACTGGATTCACGAATCCAATTTAGTCATTGGCCCCTAGCCAGCATCAATCTTTAGACGGTACGCTGCATTCGTGACCCTGGGCGTCCTCGCACTACTCGGCTCGGGCGAGACCGCCCCGGGCATGACCAAGGTCCACCGGGAACTCCTTAGGCAGTTGGACGAGGTGCGAGCGATCAATCTGGACACTGCCTACGGATTCCAACAGAACGTCCCCCAGATGAGCGAAAAACTCGAGGAGTACTTCAAGACCTCGCTCCACGTCGCACTGACCACCCTGCACTTCACTTCCTACGCCAGAGCCAGTGAGCTTGAACGGACCCTCTTCAAACAACGGGTCCGCCAGGCGGACTACGTCTTTGCCGGGCCCGGTAGTCCGACGTACGCGCTCGCCCAGTGGTCACCGCTGCACTT
>PKYQ01000015.1:0-132433 GCA_003133685.1 Acidimicrobiaceae bacterium | reverse complement strand
GCGTCGCTCGGGCTTAACTGCGTGATCATCCCGCACTTCGACAACAACGAGGGGGGCAACTACGACACGAGGTTCTGCTACCTCGGGGAAGCACGTCTTCTCGAACTCGAAGCCCAACTACCCGAGGGCGTCGCCACCTTGGGGGTCGACGAACACACGGCGCTCATCTTCGATCTCTCGAAGGACACCGTTTCGGTTAAGGGCCGCTCACACGGATACTGGCGTCTCAATGGCGAGGTTCGCGTGCTCGCCAACGCCACCACGACGGGCCTCGATGAACTTCGCGCGCTCACTCCCTCACCCACTCGAGCACCGGTCGCCACACCAACGCCATCACTGAATGGACCCGTCGAGTTGGGAGAAGTCGCCGCCAAGGGAGGCGAAAGCGGCCTCGAGGCGCTCGCGCAACTCGTCCAACTCGCCACCACCGGCGGCGAGGGTTTCATCGACCCCACCGCACTCGTCGAAGGGATCTTGAGCGCGAGGCTCAGCGCGCGCGCGAGTGCCCAGTACGAGCTCGCCGACGAGCTTCGCGACACGCTCCTCAAGGCGGGCATCGACGTCCAGGACAGTCCCGATGGCACCACCTGGACACTGAAGAGCACCTCCTGACATTTCTGTGCCGTCGATTGGTGATGTCGTAGGCTGCCCAGAAATGTCGAAGCCCCCTTCCGAAGAAGAGGGCTTCGACAAACTCTTGGGAGCTGTTACCTCAGGCTGAACTTCACCGAAGTACGCTTGCCGTTCGCCAAAATCACAGTGAACGTGTGCACGCCTGTCTTGACGCCGGCCCTCACCTTGACAATGACCCTGAGCGTCCTGCCCGAGTCTCCAGCCACCCTCGCCGTGACGCCCGCCACGTTGCAGATGATCCGGGGTTGACCGCTAAAGCCAGAACCGACGATGGTGACTGTGGACGTCTTACCGACCGTCACGGTGCCCGCTACGCGGATGGCCTTTAAGGGCAGTACGAACGTCACCGTCGTTGCGGCCGAGGACACAGCGATGTACGTAGTAGACCCGGCTTTCGTCGCGGTCACGAGGCACGTTCCAGCTCTCGTGGCGCTCAGTGAAGTTCCTGACTCGGTGCAACCGGCCGACGAACCTGCCCCAACGGTGTAGCTCAACGCACCGGTCCCGGTTCCTCCGGTGGTCGCGAGATTCAGTGCCGTGCCGACGGTACCTTTGACGGTGCTGAGCACCAGTGCCGGCTGGGGTGTGCCAACCGTTGAAGTGGCGGTCGCCGCGGCGAGCGTTCTGGTGGTGTCAGTGGCCGTGAGCACGCACGCGCCCGTCACACCGATGGTGAGTGCGCTGAAGGTTGCGACGCCCGCAAAGGCGACGGCTGTCGTTGTGCCTCCAAGAGTGCACGGCGAGGTGATCGCAATAGAGTCACCAGCGCCGGTGCCCAAAGTCACGACGTTGCCGTTGACGTCTTCGACCGAGACCCTAAAGGTCGTCAGCACGGTACCAGCGGTGGTGACGGCGGCTGGTGGAGCGGTCGTGAAGGCAACCTGTGTCGCGGCACCCGCGGTCAAGGCTACGACGGTACTCGTCGCGGTGGCGAGCGTCCTCGACGTGTCCGTTGCTACCAACTGGCAGTTACTGCCGGTCTTGATCGCGACCGCAGCAAACGTCGCGGCGTCGTTTACGGCCGTCACGGACGTGGTTCCCGTCAGCACGCACGCCGACGTCAGGACGATGACGTCCGTGGCACCAACGCCTCCCTGGAGAGCGACGCCGTTACTGGCCTCGACCGATACGACGAAGCTCGGCAGCACTGTCCCCGCTGCTGCGGTGGCTGGGGGTTCAATCGTGAAGCCAAGCTCCGTCGGTGTGTTCGATACCACAGTGATCGAGGGACTCGTTACTGTGAAGCCGCCGTCCGTCGCGATGAGTGTGCAACTCGTACCGGCGGTGAAATAGACGTAGCTAAAAGTAGCCACGCCGGCGCCGGCCGTGGCCGTGTCGGTGCCCGCAAGGGTGCATCCACTCGTAAGGGTGACAGTGTCACTGGCGCCCGTTCCTATCGTGATGACGTTGCCGTAGGTGTCCTCCACGGACACTTTAAAAGTCGTCAACGGCACACCAAGTGTGCCGGCCGTGGGCGGCCCGGTGGTGTAGGCGATCTTGGAGGCGGCGGCCGGCGTCACCGTGAATACTACGGTGCCTTGCGCGCCACTATCGATGCCAGTGGTGTCCGATGCCGTCAACGTGCACGAGGATCCGACGTCAATTGACATACCGGGAAAAGTTGCGACGTCCGACCCGTTTGTGGACTGGCTCGTAACGCTGCCAGCCTTGAACGGACACGTCGAAGCGACGTTGATGTTATCGCCGGACGCTGCAGCTGTGACTGTGAAGCTAAAAGGTGCGTCCGCTTGCGCCGTAGTCGCGCCGCCAAATATTAACGGCGCAGCCGCAGAAGCTGGCGACTCAGCGACGAATGCCAGACCGGCCAACATGAGGGCTGACGTCGCTCCGATGGCTACGAATGACTTCATCAGAGTTCTAAAGGAGCGATGGCCCACTTTGGGGTTTGCTGAATTCATAATCGGATTTCCACCTTTGCACTTCCCGTCAGGCTTGAATGCCCAAAACACGTGCTTATCGGGTACTACTTCAAGCATAGGCAGAGGTCGAGAGATTCACCTTGCTGTTGTGTTACATTTGCCCGTCATTTCTCTGTGAATGTCTGGGCCGATGGCAGCTATGTTCATTACGCGAACGATTCAACCGCCAGTAGTCGATGAATAATCATTTCTTGAACAACTCTTGAAATGTTGGAGTAGCGCGACGCGAATGCTTGCTCCGCGCTTTGAATCTCATCAAACATAAAGGATGGCCCCCTCTTTCGAGGGGGCCATCCTTAGGTACTGCTTGGAGTGAAGTTACTTCTTGATGAGTGCGTAATTCACCTTGACGCTCTTGCCACTTTGCGTGAGCGTGAAGGTGTGCTCGCCGGGATGGGCCGCGGCGCTAGTGGTCACTCGAACGACGAGCCTTGTGCCCGTGTCCCTGCTCACTACAGCCTTCGTGCCGGGTGCGTTGCTGGTGATCTTTGGCTGGCCGTGGAAGCCTGTACCGACGATGACCAGATTGACCGTCTCGCCAACAACGGCCTTACCGGACACACTGCTCGCGTGGAACGGCTTCGGAGCAGGCTTCTTAACCGCCGTAGCAGCCGGAAGAACAACCGCTGAAGTCGCCGAGCCACCGTCGAGGTTGGTAACGACCAAGCTCACCGCAGTGGCCGAAGCCGCACCCAAGGTGCACGACACCGTGATCGACGTCGCACTCACGACGGTCGCCGCGGCACACGTGCCGTCGGACGTCGCGGTCACAACCGCACCCGTCAGAAAGCCCGTACCGGTGATCGTGAAGGCGTTCGTGGTGCTCGCCAAACCTGTCGCCGGCGACACTGCACTGACCGTGGGAGCTGGGTCGATGACCAAACCACCAGGGGCAACCGCAAGTGCCTTAACGACGCCACCGTCGGGATTGGTGACGGTGAAGCCATCAACCGTGTTGACGTCCGGCGACGTGATCGCGATGGTCGCGGTGATCTGCGTACCCAGGCTATTGACCGATACCACCTTGGCCGTGACCGCCGTGTCAGCCACGCCGCTGGCGTTAACGAACGCCGTAACGGTCGCACCAGTCAGGAAGTTTGAGCCATTAATGGTGACCGTCTGCGCCGTGGCGCCTACACCAACTCCGGACGTGCCGGTTGCGTAGGTGACGGCGCTCTCTGTAGGAGCGGGGCCAACTAACAAGTGGAACGGAGCCGAAACCTCAGACGCGCCATAGGCGTCCGTGGTCTGGAGGCTGAAGGTGGCAACTCCCACCGAGGTCGGGGAAGTCGTCACCACGATGTTCTCCAATGTCGCACTCGCGTACTGAAGCACGCCAGCGAGACCAGTCGAACCGGTGATACCGGAACCCGCGAACCCAGAGGTGTTGTTAAATCCCGTACCGGTCAGCGCAATCACAGTGCCAATCGGGGTATGAACGGCCAGCGACGCAGGTGCCGACGACGTGACGGAGGGACCATCAACGATGAACGCAGCCGGCAAATAGCCCGCATGCGTGCCGTTAAGCAGACTCGCAGTGTGCGCACCCGCAGTCGCGCCACTGTTGATCACAATGGGGCAGGTCAACGAAGTGCCCGAAGTGGCGATGCACGCACCGGCAGCCGGGTTGATTACCGCGTCGCCGTCAATCGCGCTGTTCGAACCCTCGAGGGTCGGACCGGCGGTGGTGAACGGGCTGAAGCCCAGTCCCGTGAAGGTGACCGTCGTCGCCGGCGCACCGGCCACGAGGGCTGTCGCAGTCGACAGACTCGAAGCCGTGATCACCGGAGCCAAGGCGGAAGTCTCTCCGATACCCAGACCGTTCGTCGCGACGAACGAGGCGCCGTTGCCGCCGGTGCCGCTGTTCGTGACGGTGACTGAGCACTGCTCGGGGCCTACGGGATTCGCAAGAGTGTTGGCCGCAACAGTGACCTGAGTCGTGATGGTTCCGGCACCCGTGACCGACGTCGAGTTGGCGACTGGCGTCAAGCCAGCGCAGGTCCCAAAGTCGACCGCAGCACCTGACTCGAAGCCGTTACCCGAAATGGTGAGGGTCGTGGTCGTCGCGACAGTTGTGGAAGGCACGATGGCCGAGGGGCTGATCGCCGTGATCTGGTTACCGATCACCGTGAACAGCGGGCCCGAAGTGAAGCTGCCGCCGTCTTGGTTGGTGACGGTCACCGTGTAGGTGCCCGGCGTTGCCTGAGCGCCGTCGGCGTTGAGCAACGACAGGTCCGCCGTGATCGACGTAATAGGTGTCGTTTCCGTGTTGGGAAGGCCGGGATCACCGGTACCGACCGCAGTGGCCGTAAGCGTCGTTCCGTCAACGGTGCTGGTGAAGACCGCCGCTGTCGGGTTGACAAAGCCCGCGCCCGCCAACGTGAGTACAATCGCGGCCCCGCCAACGAGGTCCGGCGCGGTGTTGTTGTGGGTGGCCCCGTTCGTCACGGACGTCACCGACGGGTCGGAGTAAACGGTGAAGGCATTGTTGTACGTCTCGGTTCCCGCGTTGTCCTTCACGGTCACGCTGTAGGTGCCCGGAACAGTGGCTGCCGTCGAGGCGAAGGTACCGGCGATGGTGGTGTGGTTGGAGTTCGTCACAACCGTGAACGTCACGCCCGCAGCGCTCGTTGTCACTGCCGCGTTACCACCGTCACCCTTAAATGGGGCGTTGGCCGTGTCGGTCAATGTGAAGCCTCCACACGAACCCGTACCGAAGTACGCACCAAATGCTTGTGCCGCGCCGCTACCGCCGCATGCCGTCGTGTCGAACACGATGGTCTGCAAACCGGTCACGGCGAATGTAATCGTCGTGCCAGCCGTGTCCGTGGTGTCAGTTGCGGTGATGGTGTAGCTGCCCGGAGTCAAACCGGTCCCGGTCGGGCCATGGAACGTTCCACCGATCGAGCCAGTGCTCGATTCGGCCGTTCCCGTAAACGTCAACTGGGGGTCCGTGGTCGTAAACGTGGGAGTAGTAGCAGGAGTAGTCGCACCCGCGAAGGTCGAAGCCGCCGTGATCGTGAACGTGCCGGACGTGGTGACGGTAGCACCGTAGTCAACGAGGCCAGGCTGATTAGTTTGCCCGGGCCCGGCCGGGACGGTCGTCGTGAACGCGATGGTTGGAGCTGTAGCAGCGCCCGCAGCCGTAGCGAGAGCCATAGGCAGCGCCGCAGCCACCAGCAAGGCGCCGGTCGCGAGGACCTTTACCAAACTGCGTTGTATCCGTCGTGGATTATTCATGGTCAATTCACTCCATTCATAAGGGCGGGACTTCGCCAGCCTTTAATTTTTAGATCATGCGGCACAGCGTTAACACTCACAAGGTAGCGCCTCGTGACATAACACGGTCGTTTCCTTAGAACCAAGTATAGGTAAAGCGCACACTCGAGGCAGACAAGCAAACGATTTCTTACGGCAATTCACTGGAAAAGCCCTTGTTCAATTGGTTTTGCAAAATACCTGATAAAAGGGGTGAAATTCCAATCCCTGCGAGGAACAATAACGAGCTTAGTGGGAACGCAAATAATCGTAACCATATTGTAAGCCAGTGTTTTGGCGATTTTGCACGACTTTTGGACGCCGCTTGGTCACACTTTTTGCCGAATGATCGCACTCGAATTGCGAAGCCACAATATCTATGTGCACCTAATCGGGCATCCTTCGAGACAAACGCTCTCACTTTCACGTTGCTTCGCCGAGGAAAGTGCGTCGGTTGGGAGTATTTGTCATCGTTCCTGATCAACTGAATGAAGTCATCAAAACGTCGAGGGAAGCGACCAGCGCCAACGTCGCGGACCTTACTTACGCAATGGCGCAGCGGTTGGGTCCGATCTCTAAGTCCACGCCTCCAGCGTCGAGATCGACTTGACCCGCGTTAATGCGGACAATCTCCTTGTAGTTTCCGGGTCGATCCTTGACATTGGCGAGCGCCCAGGCGACAAAGTCATCCTCGTCGAGGGCGAGGGCCGCAAGCTCGTAACGAAGAGATCCCAGCGCTCGCGCTACGAACTCGTGCGCGTGCACCTCCACTGAAGGGCCAAAGTGCGCTGGAAACACCGTGATTTCATCGCGCAAGGGCAGGACTCGCTGGTGCAAACTCTCATAGAGATGATGGGCAAAGGCTTCCGCCTCATCCGCCAGATCCGGGCGGCCGACGCTCTCGAGGAAAAGCGTGTCTCCGGTAAAGATCGCGTGCTCGCCAAGTTGGTACATCGTCGAACCCTCAGTGTGCCCGGGCACGCTGACCGACGAGACACGTAAATCAACACCGGGCTTCAGTTCAATGGACTTGCCGTCGACGAGCGGCTCAAATTCGAAGCGAAAGGGATCGGCTGGATTGAGCCATAACACGGCGCCACTTTCGGCCGCCAGTTCGCGCGCGCCACTTAAGTGATCGGCGTGCAGGTGCGTGTCAAGCACGTGGCTGATCGTCCAGCCGTGACGCGCGGCCACGTCCAGGTACTGGGCGATCTCGCGCGAAGGATCGATGACGACGGCATTGGCGGCACTGCCCACGACGTAGGAGAGACATCCTTTACCCCTTCGACGTAGTTGCACGACCGTGGCGCCACCGAACTCGCCCTCGACCGCATCGTACGTCGAGGTCCACGCCCCCATTCCGCCGTCGAGCACCTCACTCGCGATGTCGTGGCGCGCCAGTATCTCGGCGCCTTGTCGAGCCCGTGCGCCCATCGCACAAATCACGACCAGGTGTTGATCGCGCGGAACTTCGTCGATTCTCTTTTCGAGCGTATCCAGCGGGATGTTGTGCACGCCAGGGATCTGCCAGTCCGCAACTTCATCGATCTCGCGAACGTCCAGCATGTAGGGACAGTCGTCGGTGTCCAGTAGTGGGAGCAGCTCGTACGTGGAGATACTGGAAATCAATTCTTCGCGAGCCACACGAAAAGTCTAGGAGTAGATTCCTGGGCACTGGCGTTGAGCCGAAGGCAAAGGAACGGTCATGGTCGAAGCACGCACTGTCAACATCGCCGAAGCGCTCGATCTATTCGAAGGCGGCGCCCTTTTCTTGGACGTTCGCGAGATCAATGAATGGGAATCGGGTCGGGCACCGAACGCGACACACATCGCGCTCAATGAAGTACCTGATCACGTTGATGAACTCTCGAGCGATTCGTTGATTGTTTGCGTCTGTCGATCCGGTGCGAGGTCGGGTCGAGCTGCAAAATTCCTCATCGAACAGGGGCGCGACGCGGTCAATCTCGAAGGCGGCATGCTCGCCTGGAGCGCCGAGGGTGCGCCCATCGTCGGTGACATCGACGAACCAACGATCATCTAGGCCGATTGCCGTGCCTCGGCCGCCCGGACCACTCCTCACTCTGTCAGCGGCCGTTCGCGAAAGACGACTCAGCGCCACGACGCTCGTGACGGCATCGATTGAACGAATCGAATCGGCTAATTCCGACTTGAACGTTTTGGCTGAAGAAGCCTTCGACGACGCGCTCGAAGCAGCTTTCGCAATCGACCGAGGCGACCTCCCAACCGGCCGACTCGCCGGAATCCCAACTTTGATCAAGGACCTTGAAGACTGGCGCGGCCATCCAACGCGGAAAGGCTCGCTCGCCCTGCGCGCCGTGGCACCCGCATTCGCCAACGGCGTGGTCCCCCAGCGTCTCCTCGACGCCGGGGCAGTCGTCGTTGGCAAGTCGACGCTGCCCGAATTCGCGATTGAGGGCTACACGGCGAATCTTCTCACCGGTGTGACTCGTAACCCGTGGAACGTCGAGTATTCGCCGGGCGGTTCAAGTGGGGGTTCGGCCGCGGCCGTGGTCGCGGGTCTCGTGGGCGTCGCCACGGCGACCGATGGTGGCGGATCGATTCGAATACCGGCCTCACTGTGTGGCCTGGTCGGAATCAAACCGACCAACGGGCTCATCGGACGCTGGCCGACGCATGACTGGATCGACTACTCGACCGACGGTCCCTTCGCGACGTCGAGCGACGACTTACGCCTTCTGTTGAACGTCATGGCCGGCCCGGTCGCGGGTGACCCGACGGCGCCGACGCGCCGGTTTCTCGCCAACATGACTCGACTCGACGAGCGTCCCCTACGAATCGTTGCCGCCGATCGCACTTCAGCACTCGGTCCGTTGCCTCGCGGCGTGGAGATCGCGTTCCACGAAGCCGCCCGAGCCTTCGCCGATGTGTTCAAGGCCCCGATTTCGTGGCGCGAACCGGACGACTTCTTCGTCGACGGTGATCCCGACCTTGACTGGTTCACCGTCACGACGGCGGAACACGTCTCGGCTCTCGGACGTCGTTGGGTCGAAGAGCACATGGAGGAGTTCCACGTCTCGACTCAGGAGTTTCTGTCGACGGGACTCACCGTCACGACCGACGACTATCTTTCGGCTCGTCGCCGTCGTTTCCATTACGTGCGAACAATGGATGAACTCCTCGGCGACGATGGAGTGCTCCTCACGCCGACGGTCGCGAGCGATGGCTGGTTGGCTGACGGACGATTGAGCGCGGACAGTCAAGTCCACGGCCTGCCTCCCGAGGTCTATTCGACGGCCATGCAGAACGTCACCGGTCACCCGGCCCTCACCCTCCCTTTCAGTGTGACCGCCAAGGGACTTCCCTTCGGACTTCAGGTGACGGCGGCGCACTATGACGACTATCGACTCTTGGATATCGCCGACATCATGCAAGCGGCCCATCCGTGGGCAAACAACGCGACGGGCTATGAATCGCTCGCGGAGATTCCCTACCCGCATTAGTGGGTGAATTGAGTGTGATTTGGCTGGTTTTTGACCTAAATGGCGCAGAATTGGGCCCGTAAAGCAAGGGCAAAACCCGTGCCGAGGATTCGTGCAAAACTCTCCAAAGCACGTTCGCGTCTTCGCACCGGATGCGCCATCACGACTCACCAAAACTGGAGAGAGATTTGCGACGACGCATCAATGTCCTACGAGCAACAGGAATACTGCTCACCGGCCTCTTCATGGTCGGTGCCGTCGCAACGCCTGTCGGGGCGACCGGGACGCTGCCTCCGGATAACCCCGCGACGAATCTGGCGCCTTCCCCGAACTTCCTTGCGAGCGGAATTTGCCATGAAACCTCGGTCGCCGCTCCGTGCACCAATCCGTGCGTACGCCTCGTGGGATCGCATTTGGATCGACGACCAGTCTTTCCGTCGTTCAGCGGCACGTCGTCGTGCACGCAGTTCGTACTGCGCGCACTGAACGTTGCGCGCGCTGAAGAGAACCTCCCCTCGATCGTCCTCCCGACGAACTGGTTCAATTTGAAGCCCCAGGAACAGATCTTCGTCATCGTGGACCTCGAACGAACGGCGCGCGGACTGCCCCCGTACCTAGGACTCAATCGACAACTGCATGCCTCGGCCCAGTCCGCCGCCGCGCGCGAAGTCGACCCCGGCTACGCCCAGGGATTTCGCGCGGGGCTCGATCCTCAAGGTGTGGCCGGTATGGGCGCCACGTTAGCGATGGGCTACACCACGCTCGAAGCCGACTACGTCTGGATGTATCAAGACGGCTGGGGTGGCCGCTCCTCATTGACACCCAATCTCGACTGCACGTTCGCCGGTGCCCTTGGTTGCTGGGGCCACCGCGACGAGTTGCTCGGATCCGACGGCACCTACAACTTCGGCGTAGGACTGCACTGCACGACGTGCGAGATGGGTACCGGTTTTGCGATCGTGAACGGCGTCGGATCATTCACGACGTTGATCGAACTGCCGGCCGGTTCACCGCCGCCGATGTACTTCACCTGGGCGAAGAACGTCGTGCCGTACCTGGCTTCTTCGGGGTCCACTTCCAGTTAAGGGACGTATCGTTTCAACACCAGTGGTGACATTTTCCGGCGATAACCTGCTCAGGTTCAACTGTCCGCTATGTCGTGACACATGCGGTCCACTTTCGAGCGAACTCGCTTATTCACGAAATCGCACGTACGGCGCGACTTATGAGCGAACGGACTCACCTGGATAGATCACAGCGAACGAACGAGTGAAATGTGGTGTGCAGAAGCGACTGGTCCAACTCGAAAGCCAACTGCCCGAAGGTGTCGCGACTCTCGGCGTCGACGAACACACTGCGCTAATCATTGATCGGGCCAGCGACACGATCACGGCCCGGGGGCGCGCGAACGGGTACTGGCGCCGTAACGGCGAGACCAACGTCCTCGGCAACGCCACGACGAGCCTTGAGGACCCACGCACCCTCAACCCCTCACCACCGCGCCAATTGACCAGCGAACAAACGCCGGCCACCAGCAGACCGGTGGAGTTGGGTAACATCGCCTCGAACGGTGTGAGACCGGCCTCGAGGCCCTGGCCCAACTCGTACAACTCGCCTCCACCGGCGGCGAAGGCTCCATTGACCCCGCACCACTCGTAGAGGGCATCCTCGCGGCCCGGTTGAGTGCTCGGATCAGCGGTCAGTACGAACTAGCCGACCAACTACGCGACGTCTTACTAAAGTCCCGCTTTGACGTCCACGACGGACCCGACAGCACCAGTTGGTCACTTAGGGCAACTGACTAGAACTCCGTGCCCACCTTCAAGTCTCGAGGGTCCAGTGCGTCCTAGGTAGGGGCCGACCTCATGACCATCTTCCGCCGTGCGGGGGCTAAGACGTCGACAACCGACCGCACCAATCACAAAGCCCCCTCCCGAAGGAGGGGGCTTTGTGCAGATCCTCAAAGAGGAACTTAACTAATTCTGGCGGTAGTTCACCCTGCACGCGTGGCCGTTGGCGTCCGTGATAGTAAACGTGCGCTCACCATGAGCTGTTCCAGCCCTGACCGTTACACGGACCGTGAGCAACCTGCCAGTGTCGTGCGTAACTCGGGCACTCGTGCCAGCGACGCTGCTCCTGATCGTCGGCGCAGCGTAGAAGCCTGAGCCGCCGATCGTCACCGTGACGGTCCTACCAGCAAGAGGCGTTCCGTGGACCCAAGCGGCATGGGGCCTAACTGGCGGCGGTGTCGTGGTCGTCGTGGTCGTCGGTGGCGGCGGTGTCGTGGTCGTCGTGGTCGTCGATGCTGCGAAGGTGACGGTGGTGGCGGTGGACGAGACGGACCCGTAGGTCGTGTCGGCGGCCTTGGTGGCCGTGACGATACACGTGCCCGCCGCCGTCGCACTTAGTGAACTACCCGAGATCGCACAGCCCGTCGCCGTTCCGTTGGCGACGGTGTAGCTCACCGCGCCCGTGCCCGATCCGCCGCTCGAGGTGAGCGTGAGCGCGGTGCCGTAGGTGCCGCTCGTGGAGGTGAGGGTGAGGGCGGCCTGGGCGGACGAGGGCGGCGGACTGCCAGTGAAGACCGTGAGAACCTGCTGGGCCTGCGCGGCGGCGGCGAAGTTCGCGGTGGACCCGGAGTTGACGTCGATTGTGCAGGTGCCCGAGTCGGTGAAGCTCACGACGCCGGTCGAAGAATCGGCGATCGTGCAACCGGCGGTGTTGCCCGAGCCGTCCACGGTGTAGACGAGCACGCCGGGGTCAGTGTCGTTGCTCGAAGCGACCGGGGCGTAGATGCCGGACTGGTCGAGGAGCGTCGAGTTGGTCGCGGCCACGGTGATCGTCTGGACGCCGGCCCCGACCGTCAGGACCTGCTGGGCCTGTGTGGCCGCGCCGAAGTTCTCGGTGCCGCCAGAGTTGACGTCAATGGTGCACGTGCCCCGGCTCGTAAAGCTAACCACGCCCGAGGGACTAACCGAACAGCCGGCCGTGTTGAGCGCTGTGCCGTCCACCGTGTAAGCCAAGGTGTACGAGTCGGTGTCGTTGCTCGAGGCGGTGACGTTGTACGTACCGGACTGGTCGAAGGTCGGCGAGCCGTTGGCGGCCACGGTGATCGTCTGATTTGAATAGAGCAGGGCGTTGCCGCTGCCGTCCACGGCCATGCAGAAGCTGGGGCTCGTACACGACACCCAAGTGAGCGCCGGGGCACTGACGGCATCGGCGTGCGTTGGCGACGTCCACCCTGACCCGTCATAGGACTCCGCGTTGCCAGCGCTGTCCGCGGCCATGCAGAAGGTGGTGCTCGTACACGACACGGCGTTGTAGTTGAAGGAGACGGGATCGATGGACGTAGTTGTCGACCATGTGCCATCGATGTAGCTCGCCGCGTCGTCACTGACAGCCACGGCCATGCAGAAACTGGGGCTCGTACACGACACGTCGTAGAGGCCCGTGTTGACGGCCGTCAAGTTTGTCGACCATGTGCCATCGATGTAGCTCGCCGCGCTGCCAGAGCCGCTCGAAAGGCCGCCCACTGCCATGCAGAAGGTGGTGCTCGTACACGACACGCCGGTGAGCCCACCGGTATCGATGGGGTTGTTCCACGTTGCTGTCAGCGTTGTCCAATTAGTTCCGTTATACGCCAACGCGTAGCCGGAGTCGTCCACCGCCATACAGAAGGTGGGGCTCGTACACGACACGCCGTCGAGTTGTCCGTAGTTGGCGCCATCGATGGGGTTGCTCCACGTTGCTGTCAGTGTTGTCCAATCAGTTCCGTTATACGCAAACGCATTGCCGTCGTAGCTCACCGCCATGCAGAAAGTCGAGCTCGTACACGACACGGCGGCCAGTGGTCCGCCGGCAGAGTCAATTTGCGTTGGCGTCGACCACGTTGACCCGTTGTAGCTCAGCGCGTAGCCGTTGCCGTCCACGGCCATGCAGAAGGTGGTGCTCGTACACGACATGCCGTAAAATATCCGGCCGCCATCGATTTGCGTTGGCGTCGACCATGAGGGTGGTGTGCTCGCGCTTGCCGGCTGGGCAATGACGAGTGCCGAACCGGCCACGATAAGGAAGAACGAGGCCGCTACTGCGCCCAGACGACGCGATCGGAAGAGCCAGGTCTTCACCGTACCGGTCATTTGAGAAATCTGGAACCTCTTCATCGGATGATTCATTCTCGACTCAGTCGTGTTCGCCGTTGACATCACAACTGATGTTGAGCGAACCATCCGGCGGTTCCCCTTGCTACCTCTCATGGCGTTGTTCACTTTGAGCCTCCTAGACCAGCACGGGAATCCGACACCAATCATCTTGGTCTGGCCTAACACAGATAGCATCTTTTAACCTGCATCCACCGTCGGGGTAGCGAACTAAGGGTCTGGGAATACGCAAAAAAGGTGTCCCCATCAGGTAGAATTGGAGTTGCTTAGACCGCAATTCCACCTGAAATGAAGGACACCTTTTCGATGACAACTCTTCACAACCCTTCTCGCCTGTCGGTGGCATTCGACGACGACCATTCCGTCGCGAACGCGGGGCTCGCGTTGGTGGGTCTGCTCAGCGAAAAGCTCGGCCTTCAACAACTGGCCGAGGAGACGATCGACATCGCCCCGTTCCCCGGCAGGCGCGTGGCGACCCTGGTGCACGCATTGGTCGCGGGGGCCACCTGCGTCGACGACGCCGACGTCCTGCGCTCGGGTGCCACCTCGTCGGTCCTCTCACATCGGGTGATGGCGCCCTCGACGCTCGGCACTTTCCTGCGACGGTTCACGTTCGGTCACGTCCGTCAACTGGACCGGGTCTCCGAGATACTCATGGCGCGCGCCTGGTCCCTCGGGGCCGGTCCCGGTGACGAGCCCATGACCATCGACGTCGACTCGACAATCTGTGAGGTCCACGGCGACCAGAAACAGGGCGCCTCCTACGGCTACACCCACGTCCTCGGCTACCACCCGCTGCTCGCCACGCGCGCCGACACCGGCGAGACCCTGCACGTGCGCTTTCGAAAAGGTTCGGCCAACACCCAGCGCGGCGCCCAGCGCTTCGTGCGCGAGGTGGTCGGACGGGTTCGCCGCGCCGGCGCAACGGGAGCGTTGACGCTGCGCTGTGACTCGGGCTTCTTCTCCAAATACGTCGTTCAGGCCTGTCGTGACCACGACGTGCGCTACTCGATCACCGCACGTCAAACACCAGCGATCACAAGGGCCATCGAGCAGATCACCGAGGACGCCTGGACACCCATTGACTACACGCTGAACGGCGAGGCCTGGGTTGGCGAGTCCGCCTATGGCGACGGACACCGTCTCGTAGTTCGACGAACCAAGTTGCACGACCCCCGGCCCACCTTGTTCCCCACCTACCGCTACCACGCCTTCGTCACCGACCGCAAAGGTGACGCAGTGACACCCGACGCCGACCACCGACGTCACGCCGTCGTGGTGTTGGCTATTCGTGACCTCAAAGAAGGATCGGGACTCGAACACTGTCCCTCGGGCGACTTCAACGCGAACGCTGCTTGGGCCGTGCTCGCTTCAATCGCTCACAACCTGGTGCGCTGGGTCGAATCGCTCGGACTCGAGCTCAAGGGACCGCTCGTCGCCAAGACCACCCGTCGCAAGTTCATCGCGCTGCCGGGTCGACTCACCGACTCTGGGCGACGACGCCACCTTCACTTGCCAACACACTGGCCCTGGGCCACGCTGGGGAGCGAGTGCTTCGCCCGGCTCGTCAAACTACAGACCTAACCGTTTCGGCTTCGAGGTCGCCCGCGGCACGCCCGGCAACTTCCAACGCGAACAAGTTACACACTTCACCAAGAGATGGACTCGACGCGTCCATCACTCAGATGATCGACGAGCGTGCCACCGAAGATGTTCCCGTCACGGAATCTTGGCCAATTCGACGCCTCGCATCACCGCCGCGGTGGATTCAGGTTTAGCAATGGGAAACCTTTAACCCTCAGCCTTCAGGTAGTCAAACACCTATGAAGCGGACCTCACTTGACGCTTTGAAGTCTGCGCGCCCTGCCAACGGCGACTTGTTGAGACGCAACAGTTGACCATTCGTACTTGGCGACTGCAGCACCTTTTCTGAAGAGACCGAAAATCTAGCGAGTTACCGCGTCCTCGGTAGAAAGCGGGTACGTCGGCTAATCCTCAGCTCTTAATTCTCGATTAATCGGAATTACGGTCGCTGGCTTGACAAGTGCCGCAAGAGCATCCGCAAGTACTCGGTCTCGGTCTTTCGTGGCGTGCTGGCAGCGAAGTGCTGCACTGGCTGAAGAGTGCCCCGCACGGTGCATGAGTTCAGCAGTCGTTGCGCCTGTGGCAGCCGCCAGAGTCAAGCCGGTATGACCTAGGTCATGCACGTGAAGGTCTGGGCGTCCAACGGTGATGCGCGCTCTATCCCAAACCATGCAATCATTAAGGTTGCGACGAAAAGCCTGTGCAGTCCCAACGGGATTCGAACCCGTGTCTCCACCTTGAGAGGGTGATGTCCTAGGCCACTAGACGATGGGACCATGAGCAAAATGGAGCGAGGAACTCCATCTCATTCGCTCGGGGGCAAGGACTCGAACCCTGAATAACTGGACCAGAACCAGTTGTGTTGCCAATTACACCACCCCCGAAGGGCTTGGAAAGCCTACCCGAGATGCTCAAGAATACGCCAGCGACGGATGTCAACTGCGATCAGTTGAACCACGAGTGGAAACGTTGAAAGCCAATAATGCGACCGATGCCCACTTCGAAGGTCTCCTTCAAGTAGTACTTCCACAGCGAGTGCTTGACCGTCGGGGAATTGCGCACCGGCGACGGAGATGGCGTGAGTCCCCGCGACGACGAGATCGCCATTGCACGGTCCTCGTGAAAGGGATCGGTCACCGTGAGGACGGTCTTGATGTCATGCGTCTTCAACTTCGGAAGTACCGACGCGACGTTCTCCCACGTGTCGGTCCCCGACCCTTTCAGGATCTTTGACGCCGGTACGCCGTGGGATTCGAGATACGTTGCCGACACTCCCGCTTCGGTGAACGCATCGCCCGGCCGCTTGCCACCGGTGACGGCGATCCATGGTGCGCGGTCCTTGTGCCACAACACCAGGGCTTGATCGAGACGCGCCTGAAGCTCCGGTGACGGCGTCCCGTTGTCTTCGGTCGTGCCAAAGACCAGGATCGCCTGCGCGTGCTTCGTCGAGTGTTCGTGACCGGTCATCCAGATCTGGACGAAGGTGATGGCGAAATAGAGGATCACGACACTGATCACCGTCAGGATGACGCGAATGATCAGCTTGATGGGACCGAAGATCACACGCCGGCACGAACCAACGCGCCTCGCAGACGCTCCAACACCGCCTCACGCCCTAACAGCTCCATCGACTCGAAAAGTGGTGGCCCGACCGTCGTTCCGGTGATCGCGCAGCGAATCGGCGCCTGACTCTTGCGAAGAGCCAATCCAATCGACTCTCCCAGCTGCAACGTCGACTCGTGCAACGCGTTGGCGTTCCACTCGACGCTCGCGTAGGCGTCGAGTGCCAACTTGAGCAGCGTCGTTCCGGCGTCGTCGTTCGCGACGGTCTTGTCGAAGGCCGCGTCGTCGAACGGGACGTGGTCGAGGAAGAAGAAACTCACCATCGCCGCAATCTCACCCAACGTGGTGACGCGCTCTTGCACGAGGTGGGCGACTCGATTGAAGAGCTCCGGGTCAAATTGCTCTTGCGTCCACGGCACCTCGCGGTCACTGGGTTTCCATTCGCTCGACCACGGCGCCACCCACGGCGTCGCCGCCTCGATGAATTCCTCGAGCGACAGCGCTCGGATGTACTCCCCGTTCATGTGCGTCAATTTCTTGACGTCGAAGAACGCTGGCGAGTGCGAGACGTCTTCCAAACGGAACTGCTCGATCAGTGTCGCGCGCGGGACAATCTCTTCTTCACCGCGCGGACTCCAGCCGAGGAGCGCGAGGTAGTTGACGAACGCTTCGGGCAGGTAACCCTGGTCGCGGTAGGACTCGACGGCGACGGGGTCCTTGCGCTTGGAGAGCTTCTTGCGCTGTTCGTTGACGAGCATCGGCAGGTGCGCGTAGTGCGGGTGCGGGACGCTCTCCACTTCCTCGCAGTGATTGAGCGCCTCCCACATCATCACCTGTTTCGGCGTCGTCGGCAACAAATCCTCGCCACGGATGATGTGCGTGATCGTCATGCTGCGGTCGTCGACGGCGTTCGCGAGCGGATAGAGCACGACGCCGTTGGAGCGGACGACGATGAAGTCTTCGTAGCTGTCGTGCGCGAAGGTGATGTCACCTCGGATGATGTCGTGCACGATCGTGACGCCCTCGTCGGGCACCCGGAAGCGAAGGGCCGTCAGTTCCGTTCGCACGAGGTTTCGATCGCGGCAGAAGCCGTCGTAGCCCGGCTTGTCGTTGCCCATGGTGCGCTCATCAACCTGTTCGCGCGTGCAGTCACACGCGTAGAGATACCCGTTCGCGAAGAGCGCCTCGGCGGCCGCGACGTGCTCGGGCAGTAACTCACTCTGCAAGAACGGACCTTCATCAAAATCCAGTCCGAGCCAGTGCAGGCCCGTGATAATGCCCTCGCGCCATTCGTCGCGGTTGCGTTCCGCGTCGGTGTCCTCGATGCGCAAGATGAACACGCCACCACGCTGGTGCGCGAAGAGCCAATTGAAGAGCGCCGTACGCGCGGTGCCCACGTGCATAAATCCGGTCGGCGACGGGGCGATGCGCACGCGTGGAGCGCTCGAGTTACTCCTCAAGGGAGAGGGCGCCGTTGGGACAGCTCGCCACGGCTTCGCGAAGTCGTTCGTCGAACTCCGCTCCGGGATTCTCGTTGAGCACGTACATGAAGCCGTCGTCGCGGACCTCGAATATTTCCGGCGCGATACCCATGCACACGGCGTTGCTGGAGCAGGCATCGTAATCAACAACGACCTTCATGGGGACTCCTTGTGGCGGACTGCACTCCATCGTAGTTGTCAGCGGTTGAACGCGAAAGCGAATGCGTACACTACGAATCGAATCGCAGAGGAGAACATATGGAAACGCGCGCGCTGGGATCACTGGCGGTGTCGGTCGTCGGCGTGGGGTGCAACAACTTCGGTTCGCGCCTCGACCAGGCCGGCACGACCAACGTCGTGCTCGCCGCACTGGACGCCGGCGTCACCTTCTTCGACACCGCCGACATCTACGGCGCCACCAAGTCCGAAGAGATGCTCGGCGTCGCACTCGGCGCTCGACGCGATGAGGCGATCGTCGCGAGCAAGTTCGGCATGCCGATCGACGACACCCACTTCGGGGCGAACCCGACGTACGTGAAGAGCGCGTGCGAGGACTCGCTGCGGCGTCTCGGCACCGATCACCTCGACCTCTACCAACTGCACTACCCCGACGACACCGTGCCGATCGCCGACACGCTCGGTGCCCTTCGCGAACTCGTCGACGCGGGCAAGGTCCGCGAGATCGGCTGCTCGAATTTGAGCGTCGCGCAACTGCACGAGGCGAAGAGCGCGGCCGGTGACGGTCCGGCGTTCGTCTCGGTCCAGAACCAGTACTCCTTGCTCGAACGAGAGCCCGAACGCGACGGCGTGCTCGAGGCGTGCGCGGCGCTCGGCATCGGCTTCTTGCCGTTCTATCCGTTGGCGAACGGACTCCTCACCGGCAAAGTGCGCCCCGGTCAGCCGATCCCCCAGGAGTCGCGACTGGCCACGATGACGCCCGAACGCAGCGTGCACTGGTTGGGCGACGAACTACGGGCCACGGTCGCGGCGCTCCTCGACTACGCCGCATCGATCGACGTACCGATTCTCTCGCTCGCCTTTTCGTGGCTGCTCAGCCACGGCGCCGTCTCGAGTGTCATCGCGGGCGCGTCCAACGCCGATCAGGTGCGCGCCAACGCGAACGCGGTGCGAACACTCAACCCGGACGTGATTGCGCGGCTGAACGAACTGACGAGTTAGTTGGCCTTGACGGCCGCCACCATCTTGGTGAGCGTGTCCTTGGCGTCACCGAAGACGAGCGTCGTCTTGGGATTGTAGAGAAGGTCGTTCTCGATACCGGCGAAACCCGGTCGCATCGAGCGCTTCAAGAAGACCACGTTTTCGGCCAGGTCGGCGTGGATGATCGGCATGCCGTAGATCGGCGAGCTCGGGTCGTCGACCGCGGCCGGGTTCACGGTGTCATTCGCGCCCACGACCAGCGCGACGTCGGCCGTCGCGAGTTCGGAGTTCGCTTCGTCCAATTCGATGAGCTGTTCGTACGGGACGTTCGCCTCGGCGAGCAGGACGTTCATGTGACCGGGCATGCGACCGGCCACCGGGTGAATGGCGTAGAAGACTTCGATCCCCTTGGCCTCCAACAGTTCGGCGAGTTCGCGCAGCACGTGCTGACCCTGGGCGACGGCCAGACCGTAGCCGGGGATGATCACGACGCGTGAGGAGAATCCGAGCAGGATGGCGATGTCCTCGGGCGTGCCCGATCGCACGCTTCGTCCGTCGTCACGGGTCGTCGCGCCGCTCGCCGTAATGACCGAACCGAAGGCCGAGAAGAGCACGTTGGAGAGGCTGCGGCCCATCGCTTTACTCATGAGGCGCGTCAGCAAGATGCCCGAGGCGCCCACCAGCGTGCCCGCGACGATCAACAGGTTCGAGCCGAGCGTGAAGCCCGACGCGGCGACCGCCAGACCGGTGAAGGCGTTGAGCAGTGAGATCAACACCGGCACGTCCGCGCCGCCAATCGGCAGGACGAAGATCACGCCGAGAACGAACGCCAGCGCAAAGAGGACCCAGAGCAGACTCGTCGACGCGGTGACGAGGATCGTCACGATCAGGGCCAGGGCCGCCACGCCGACGACGCCGTTGATCAGTTGCTGGCCCGGGTAGGTCACTGGTCGCCCGGTCATGAGTTCCTGGAGTTTGGCGAAGGCGACCGCCGAACCGGCGAAGGAGACGGTGCCGATGAGGACGCCGAGCAGAACCTCGAGGATGACGTAGGTCGCCGGGTGACTCGATTTGATATGGATGAACTCGGTGATCGATACGAGCGCCGCGGCGCCACCACCGACGCCGTTGAAGATCGCCACCAGCTGGGGCATCGCCGTCATCTTCACGAAGCGCGCCGTGGGCACCGCGACGATGACGCCAATGGCCATGGCGAGCAGGATCAGCCACACGTGACGAAGCGAGTGTCCCCCCACGTGGTTGAAGAAGGTCGCCACGATCGCGACCAGCATGCCGAAGGCGGCGACCATGTTGCCGCGTCGCGCGTGCTTGGGGCTTCCGAGTCCCTTGAGCGCGATGATGAACGTCGTCGCCGAGAACAGGTACAGCAGGTCAATCAGCGTCCCACGACTCACGGAGCCACCTCGTCACGGGGCGTCTCTTTGACTCTGGGAGCCCGAGGCTTGAACATCTCGAGCATGCGGTCGGTGACGACGAATCCGCCCACGACGTTGAGCGTCGCGAGAATCACCGCGAGGAAACCGAGGATCTCTTGGAGGTTCGTGGTCGCTCCCCCGAGGATGAGCATCGAGCCCACCAGGATGACGCCGTGGATCGCGTTCGATCCGCTCATCAACGGGGTGTGCAGGATGCTCGGCACCTTGGCGATGATCTCGGTTCCGACGAACGCGGTGAGAATCAGGACCGTCGCGTACTGCAACAAGACATTGTGCATCAGGCGCTCTCTTTCGCTTCGGGGACGATCGCGACGTGCGTGAGGCCCAACGCCTCGGCCGTCGGCGCGTGGTTGATCGCGCCGTCACGAGCGACGGTGACGCCGATGACGACTTCGTCGTTCCAGTCGGGCGCGAGTTGTCCCTTCGAACCAAAGAGCGCGAGCAACTTCAACACGTTGTTCGCGTACATGAAGCTCGCGCTCGCCCCCATCTCGGCCGGCGGATTCGACATTCCCACGACGCGCACGCCGTGGTGTTCCACGACCTCGCCGACCTTGGTCAACTCGCAGTTGCCACCGCCGTCGGCGGCCATGTCGATCACCAGGGAACCCTCGCCCATCGCCTCGACCATCGCCGTCGTCACGAGGATCGGTGATTTTCGTCCGGGCACCGCGGCCGTGGTGATCACGACGTCGGAGTTGGCGACCTCGCTCAACAACGCGGCCTGTTGGGCCAGTCGCTCGTCATCGGTCAACTCGCGGGCGTACCCCCCGGCGGCGTCGGCCGTTACGGCGAGTTTCACGAAGACCGCGCCGGCCGATTCGGCCTCCTCCTTGGCGGCGGAGCGCACGTCGTAGGCACGCACCTTGGCGCCGAGTCGCTTCGCCGTCGAGATCGCTTGAAGACCCGCGACGCCCACGCCCATCACCAAGACCTTGGCCGGTCGAATCGTGCCCGCGGCGGTCGTGAGGAGAGGGAAAAAGCGGTCGAAGGATGTCGCGCCCTTCAAGGCGGCGCGGTATCCCGAGACCGTGGCCTGTGACGAGAGCGCGTCCATGTACTGGGCGCGCGAGATTCGCGGCAGGAGGTCGAAAGACAAGATCGTCACGCGGCGATCGTTGAGTGCCTTCACGGCGTCTTGGGCGAGGAGCGGCGAGAGGAACGAGAGATGCGTCGATCCTTCGGGAAGTAAGGCGACTTCGGGAAGTGTTGGAGGATTGACGCGCAGGTTGAGCTCACCGGTCGGGGCGTCGGCAATCGTCGCGCCGACCGCTTCGTAGGACGCGTCATTGAAGTGCGAGAGTTCTCCGGCACCGCGCTGCACCAGGACTTCCCAGCCCTCGGCGACGAGCGATTTCACGGCGTCGGGCGTGAGGGCGACCCGCGTTTCGCCCGCACGCGACTCCTTGAAAAGTGCAATTTTCATACTTCGTTTCTAGCAGCCCGAGAAAAACCCTCCGGATGAATAACCGGGCCCTTCGACTCTTTCTTCGAATCCGGCGACCGTGTTGAGCGACTAATGGTGACAAAAGTGAAAACTATGAGTCGTTATGACATCACTGGACTAGGAGAGGACAATGAAATCTTTCATCGCGAACGTGAAGTCCCCCGTCGGCGTGGAGCGTCGTCGGCACCGACGAGGGCGTCAGCCATATTCATCTACCCCAAGACGAACTGCCTCCCTCGAAGGGCGAAAGAGTTCATCGCGCGCTTTAGGTCGAGCGCCGCGTACTCCCCGAGGACGCGCGCCGGTCTCGCACAACGCGCAGTTCGATCTTCGTTCCCACGTCGGTCGCGACGAAACATGACGAGCCGCCGTGGCGTTCGACTATCTCGGCGACGATCGCCAGCCCCAATCCGGTGCCGCCGGAGTGGCGAGCACGCGCCGGGTCCGCACGAACGAAGCGCTCGAAGAATCGGTCGCTCTGACCGACATCGATGCCCTCACCGTCATCGGCCACCGTGACCACGGCCTCGGCCCCTTCGTAGTGCGAATCGAATCGCAACTCTTCGGTGGCGTAGCGCGCGGCGTTGTCGACGACGTTGCGGATCATTCGTTTCAGCATCGCCGGGTCACCCGTGACGCGCGTCGGACGCACCATCGTCGTGTCCACGCACAATTCACTCAGTAGGCGCACTCGATGTCCCTCTTCGAGGAGCAAATCGTCGAGGTCGACGTCGACACTTTGGATTTCGGCTCGGTGCTCGTCGTGTCGCGCGAGCCACGCGAGATCGTCGATCAACGTCTCGAGACGACGGCCCTCGCGCATGACGACCTCGCCCACTTCATTCCAGTCCGCGCGATCGGGGTCCTTCGCGGCTCGTTCGGTGGTCGCGAGCAGCGTGGTGAGCGGACTTCTCAGCTCGTGACTCGCGTTGGAGACGAACTCCTGCTCGAACTGCGACGAGGCCTCGAGTCGATCCAACATGGCGTTGACCGTTCGGGCCATGCGGGCGATTTCGTCCTTTCCTCCGGTCGGGGGCACGCGTTGTGAGAGGTCCGTGGCCGCGATGGTGTCGACGCGGCGTCGAATCGACTCGACCGGCGCGAGCGCGAGGCCCATGCCGATCCAAATGAGACCACCGGTTATCAGAAGCAGCAACGGGAACGAGACCACCAGGCTGGCCATCAAGACGTCCACGTTGTGATCGATGCCTTCGCCGTAGAGGAAGCCGAAGATCAGTCCGGGTCCGCGGCGGGTGGCGATCGTCCCGATCTGACCCGAACTGATCAGGGACAGGGTGTCTTTGTCACGCGACGTTCCCACCATTTTCAGCGCCAGTCGGGCGCCCCCGGGAGTGTCACCGGTGCGCGCGAGGACGGGCGCCTTGGAGATTGCCGAACTGGCCGCCCACACCTTGGTCCCGGCGAGATTCGTGACCTGGATCACGACGTCACCGTGCACGGCGAGAATGACGCGATAGTTGTGGACGGACTTCGCGTTCGCGAAGATCTCCTGGGTGCGGATCATCTGACTTTGAATTTCGTTATCGGCGTCGCTCACCAGGGAATGGTGCACGAGGTGCACGAGTGAGACGCCGGTCACACTGAGGATCGCCGCGACGGCCAGGACGAAGATGAAGGTCAGACGGGCTCGAATCGAGAACTTGTGACGCTTCGGCATCAGTCCGCGCGGATGCTGTAGCCAATGCCGCGCACGGTGCGGATCACCGACTCGAACGGTGCGGCGTCGATCTTCCGGCGAAGGTAACCGATGTAGACCTCGACGATGTTGGGGTCGCCGTCGAAGCCGCTACCCCACACCGCGGCGAGGATCTCTGTCTTGGCCAGTGGTTCGTTCGCCCTCTCCATCAGAAATTCCAGCAGGGCGAACTCCCGAGGGGTCAACGCGATATCACGGCCGTAGGCGACGACCGCTCGGCGTAGCGGATCGAGCGAGATCGGACCGACCACCAGGCGCTGGGGTCGACCACGGTCGTGTCGACGCAGCAACGCGTGGAGGTGCGCGATCAAGATGGAGTTCTCGAACGGCTTGTGCATGAAGTCGTCGGCGCCGACCTCGAGCCCCTCGACCTCGTCCCACTCGCCGTCTTTGGCGGTCAGCATCAACAACGGGGTGTGGACGCCGGCCGCGCGCAGATCCTGCGCGACGCTGAAGCCGTTGCGCTTCGGCAACATGAGGTCCAGCACGATGGCGTCGTACTCGCCGACTCGTCCTTCGGCCAGTCCCGATTCGCCGTCGTGACGTTGTTCTACGTCAAATCCGGCGTCTTCGAGGAGGTTCGCCACGGCCTTGGCGAGGGCGTGATCATCCTCGATTACCAACACCCGTCGGCGGTCCCCACTCATTGCAAGTAGAGGTTACCGTTCGACCCTTCGACAATCTTGAGCTTGGCGAGTCCGTGCGGCGCCGGCCCGTTCATGACGTCGCCGGTCGTCACCGCGAACTCCGAACCGTGACACGGACAGACGATGACGTCGTTCGCCGCGTAGTAACCAACGGTGCAACCGGCGTGCGGACAGACCGCGTCGTAAGCGAAGTAGGCGCCGTCGGCGTGAATCACGATGCCCGGATCGCCCGATGAAGGAATGGTGAACGCGGCGGCGTGTCCCTTCGGCACGTCCTTCGCACTCCCGAGCAGCGTGCCCTTCGTCGTCGAGTTGGTCGGACCCGTGGTGGGTGCAGTGGTCGTCGTCGAACCACCCGTCGGCAACGCGAACTGCGTCGTGGCGCTCCGGGCGGGCTTCGCTCCCCCGATCAACTTGCCGGTCTCGGCGACGACACCGCCGAGGATCAACGCCGCCGCACCCACCCCGGCCGCGACCGCGCCACCCATGACGAGCGCCCGTCGATCAACCGAGTCGATCGACACGCGCGTCACCAACGGCGCCCGATTCCCGAGCAGGACGGGACAGACCGCTTTGTCACAGGCCAGTCCTTCGCGTGCCGCGCACGCGCCCTGGTGGAAATGACCACAGATCTGTTGCACGGTCGCGAACGGTATCGCCACCAACTCGGGCGAGGGGACACCTTCTCGCTGCGCGACTCGATTGGCGATCCACGCGTCGGCCGAAAGTTTCGTACCACCGCCCGTGATGATGAAGGGCAGCCAGGCGAAGAAGAAGACGATGTCGGCGCCGGTGAAGTACGGCGCGGCGTGAAAGCTAATCGTCAAGAACAGGCTGAAGGACAGGATCGCGCCGCCGATCGCGGCAATTCGAGTCCAGAGTCCGAGCAACACGCCGATGCCGATCGCGACCTCGGAGAATGAAATGACAATGCCGATCGGCGCAGCGACGCGGATCAAGTGGAGGAGCAGGGCATGGAGGGGACTCGTGTGCGAGGCGGCGATGAGCTGGGCCTGGATCGATATCGGACTCGGCGCACGAAAGAAGTTCGGGTTGGCCAGCTTTTGCAGTCCGGCGTAGAGGAACGTCGCGCCGAGGAAGAGTCGAAGCGGTAACAACGCCCATTCGGCCATGGACCAGGCTCGAACCGGGGCACCGAGCGGGAGACGACGTTCGGCCCCACGGGCGCGACCAACGGGCGGGACGGGCGTTATTGGCATGCTGCCATCGTGGCACAGGGCGAATTTGGGATTGACTTCGCGAACTGAAGTCCTTAGGTGTAGAGGGGTGCAGTTGAAAATCCCGCAGTCCGCCCAGCCCAGACATATCCCTGGTGTCACCGCTCGTCATTTGAAGAACCCTGTCGCCGCGAGATTGTCATTGGGCCACCGCGCCCGATCGGACCAAACAGTGGGTCAATGGGCAAGGACGAGTCATTATGATTCTATAAAACAGAACCTAAAAGGTTCTGGATTATGATACCATGACGTTGTGAGAGCTTCCCCGTTTCCGTACCAAGGACCGCTTGAGCCATTCCAAGTGGTCGAGCGCCGTGAGTTGGTGGCCGACCTTGTGGAGCGAGTCACTGAACGGAGGGTGACCGTCCTCCTTGGCCCGCGCCGGTATGGCAAGACGAGCGTTCTGCGCCGGGTGGCTTCTGAACTGAGCGAGGTCACCACCGTCTGGGTCGACCTCTATGAGGTGGCGTCGTCCGCTGATGTGGCTGTGCGATTCGACGATGCTCTCGCTGGCCCGACAGGGCGATGGCAAACGGCCGCTCGCAACCTCGCCTTATCGATGTCACTTAACCTGGGGATGGTCAAAGTCGAGTTGGCCGGACCGGCCCGACTCCGCCCTGACCCGGCGATTACCTTTGCCTCAACGCTCGATGTGCTCGTTCGGACCGCGCAGCGTGAACCGACTCTGCTCGTAATCGACGAGTTCTCTTCAATCGCCCGGGTCCCCGGGGCGGCCGGATTGCTTCGTACGGCGATTCAACACCACTACGGCGATCTCGGACTCGTGTTTGCCGGTTCCCACCCTTCGATGATGCGCGCTTTGTTCACCGATCGGGCCGAACCGTTCTACGGTCAGGCAGATCTCATCGAGATCGGCTCGATCTCCGCCGCAGCCCTCGAGGAGACAGTCCGCACCGGTTTCGCACAATCTGAACGGGATTCGGGCGGGCTAGCGGCACTTATCCACCTATTCAGTGGTGGGCACCCTCAACGAAGTATGCAACTCGCCGATGCTGCTTGGCGGAATTGGGACGCAGCGACGACTGCAGAAGACTGGTGGGCAGCAGGGCTGGACGACGTCCGACATGGGACCGGTGAAGGCATGGAACGCATCTACTCTCACTTCGAACGCGGCGAACGTGACGTCCTGCGCTCCATTGCCCGCTCGGGCAGCATCTACGGGGCCGAAGCGGATCTTCTCGAACTGGCAAAGGGCACAGCAACCCACGCCCGCCAAACACTTCTCGACAGTGGAGATCTCTTCGACAAGGGCGGAGAACTGAGAGTTGTCGACCCACTCTTCGCCGATTGGCTAAGGCAACGTTTCCCCATCTAATACTCGCTCAGAAAAGCCGCGAGCGCCCCGCACCTCGGAGGCGTCCACGTCTCGGCTTAATGCCGCTCATCTACTGATTTCAGACGGGTACCCCTTTGAGGTAATCGTTATCTAGGAGAATGGTCGAGTGCTCGCCGCCTCCATTGTCTCGTATCTGCTGAGCGAGATACACCGGCTCCCGTCAGGACTCGTCTACGGACTCGTCACGCTGCTCGTCTTCGGCGAGGCGGCCCTCTTCATCGGATTCATCCTGCCCGGCGAGACCGCGGTCCTCGTGGCCGGCGTCGTCGCCTCCCAAGGGCACGTCAACGTCGTGCTCGTCGCCGCCTTGGTCGTCGTGGCCGCGATCACCGGTGACTCCGTGGGCTACGTGATCGGACGCCGCTACGGCGAGTCATTGATGACGTTGCCGATACTGAAACACCGGCGCGGCGCGTTGGAGCGCGCCCTCGAAGGCCTTCGACGACGAGGCCCGATCTACGTCTTCATCGGACGATTCACGGCGTTCTTGCGCGCGGTGATGCCGGGACTCGCGGGCATGAGTCAAATGAACTACCGGCGTTTCCTCGTCGCGAACGCCCTCGGCGGGATCATCTGGGGCACCGGCTTCACGCTGCTCGGGTACTTCGCGGGCACGGCCCTCACGCGAATCGAGAAGTACGCCAGCTGGATGGGACTGAGCGTGTTGATTGCGATGATCCTGTTCTTCGTCATCTTCCACTTCGTGAAGAAGCGTCGCGAGACCAACGAGAACCGCACGTACCACGAGGGCGACGACTCAGCGCAGAACGTCGAGTAGTTCCTCGCTCGCCTCGACACGCCAGGCGTCGGAGCGCTTGACTAATAGTCCCGCGCTCGCGCTCGGCCCGTGACCGCCCACCAGGGACCGGACGTACAATTCGTCGCATTCGGTCTCGAGCGCGGCCCTTATATCGGCCATTGGTTGCTCGACGCGAACACTGGCGCTGGTCGCCACGATCTTTGGACCGACCAAAGGATCGTTCCCTAGAGTCGCCAAAATCGAGTCGATCTGATCGTGCGCCATCTCGGCGTCTACGCGGGCGCCGCGTCGCCACGGGGGCGCGCTGGAATCCAGAAAGCCATTCACCAGGGCCTCGGCGTCGGCGAATACCACCACGCCATCAGCCGGTACGCCACGCTCCACGCGCCGCGCCTGTTCGAGCACGCAGGGCACGACCCACGGCAAGAGCCACGCCTCGAGACCGAGCCACGCGGGCCAGGCCGCGTCGACGATCACGACGCTCACGCCGAGTCCCAGGGAGTGCGCGTGGCGCGCAACCTCGGCGTAGCGCTCGAGCGCCGTCTCGTCGACCCGGCCGCGGTGCGGTTCGACCCGGGCCCACTCGACGCTGAGACGCACGCCGTTAAAACCCATCGCCGGGACCAGGTCGAGCACCCGCTCGTAGTCGTGCCACAGGTCGTCGGCCTCACCGGGTCCGACGTGTCGCCCGAGCGCGATCGTGGGGCGAAAGCACGTCGATGGTTGATACGGTCCGTCGAGACCTCCCTCGACGGCGTAACCCTCGAGGGTCACGTAGCGCCGCGGTCGTCTCTCCACCGGATCAGTTTCGCACGCGAGGTCGAATCGAACTCCGGTATCGTTCGATTCGTTGCCCCTCGGGGGCCGATCGAAGGAGCACCATGGCTGACGAAGTACTACGCGAACGACGAGGACACGTCGAGATTCTCACCATCAATCGTCCCGAAGCGCGCAACGCCATCAACCGCGCGACCGCCATCGCCCTCGGCGACGCACTCGACGCGTGCGAGAGCGACGACGACGTCTGGGTCGTCGTCTTGACCGGTGCGGGCGACAAGGCCTTCTCCGCAGGTATGGACCTCAAGGCCTTCGCCGCCGGTGAGTTCCCAATCACCGACAAAGGATTCGGCGGCATCACCCAGCGCGACTTCCCGAAACCACTCATCGCCGCCGCCAACGGCGCCGCGCTCGCGGGAGGATTCGAGATCCTGATCAGTTGCGACATGGTCGTCGCGGCCGAGCACGCCAAGTTCGGCATTCCCGAAGCGGCCCGCGGTCTGATCGCCGGCGGCGGCGGCCTGATTCGCCTGCCCAAGCTCATCCCACTCGCCGTCGCCTACGAGATGGCGCTCACCGCCGAACCCATCGACGCCCACCGCGCCTACGAACTCGGTCTCGTGAACCGCGTCGTGCCGGGCGAGAAAGTCCTGGACGAAGCCGTGGCACTCGCCGAGCGCATCGCGAAGAACGCTCCTCTCGCCGTGCGCACGTCAAAGTACGTCATGAAGAAGTCGCGTGAGCTCTCCGAAGAGGAGTGCTGGCTGCTCAACACCGAAGCGTTCGGAATAATCGGTCGCAGCTCGGACGCGATGGAGGGCGCGGTGGCCTTCGCCGAGAAACGCGAACCCAACTGGCAGGGTAAGTAGTTATGGGGTGTCAATCTCACCGCCACTTGTCAGTTATTACAAGGAATACTGAAAATGCCCCAGCCGAACTCGGTGTTCGTACACAGATTCTGCGAAGCACAGACATAGGGCGGCAGTCCCTGGTAACTACTCCACGGCGTACCTCTGAAGAAACTTGGAGCGTCGAGTTGACCAAACTCGCTAGTGGAATAGTGCCAAAATCGTCAATGGATTAGTGCCAAAATCGGCAGCGGAATCGCGCCAAAATCGTCAGTCTATGGATTCATCAGGTAATATAAGAACCGTGAGTGACATGACCTATATCCCACGTATTGTCGATGATGAACTAACCCGGAGGCTGGAATCCGCACGAATCGTTGTGATCGAGGGCGCGAAGGCCTGCGGTAAGACCGAGACCGCACTTCAAGCAGCCCGCAGCGTCGTCCGACTCGATGTCGATGGTGCAGCCCGACTCGCCGCGGCGACCGACCCAGCACTTGTCCTGGAAGGGGAGACCCCTCGACTAATCGATGAATGGCAAACAGAACCGGCGGTCTGGAACCACGCCCGGCAACTCTCCGACGACCGAAAGCGGCCCGGGCAGTTCATACTTACCGGATCGGCGGTGCCCGATGACGACCCCAATCGCCATTCTGGAGCAGGCCGGTTTTCCTTCATCCGCATGCGTCCGATGTGCCTCTTCGAAAGCACCGGTGGGGCGGGAACCATCTCACTGGCCGCGCTTATGAATGGCGAGACTCTTCGCGCCGGTGATATGAAGCTCTCGGTTCCCGAGCTCGCCGATCTCCTCGTGCGTGGAGGCTGGCCCGCACAGCAAATCGGGTCCGTAGCCAGCGCCGCACAGGCCGCGAAGGACTACCTGACGCAGATCCGACAGGTCGACGTGAATCGGGTTTCCGGGCCCAGGCGAGACCCCGCGAAGGTTGCGCTACTTCTCTCTTCGCTGGCCCGCAACGTCTCCACGGAAGTGACTCTGAAAACGCTCGCCACGGACTCGAGCGGGCCTGGTGAGATTATGTCACCGAACACCGTCAACGGTTACCTCGAAGCCCTGTCTCGGGTGATGGTAATTGAAGACCTGCCAGCCTGGTCACCGCATCTTCGCTCGAAGACACCACTTCGACAAGCTATGAAACGGCAATTCGTCGATCCATCACTTGCGGCCGCCGCGCTGGGTGCTGGTCCGGCCAGACTTAGTAAGGATCTGGAATTTCTCGGGCTTATGTTCGAGTCGCTTGTCATTCGTGACCTCCGTGTCCTGTCACAGCCTCTCGACGGCTTGGTGTCTCACTACAGAGACAAGTCCGGCCTCGAGGTTGACGCCATCATCCAACTTTCCGATGGGCGATGGGGGGCGTTTGAAGTAAAGCTTGGTGGCGAGAAACTGATTGATGAAGGCGCGACCGCACTGCTTCGCCTCGCCGATGTTGTCGACACAAAGAAGAGCGGAGCTCCGTCAGTTCTCGCCGTGATCTGTATGTCCGGCTACAGCTACCGGCGCAAGGACGGAGTCGCGATCGTGTCCATAGGCTCTCTGGCCCCATAGGCCTGCTGCTGGGTCCTCGACGGCGGTGCTTACCGGCGGCGTCTTCGCGGTGCTGGTAGCAGGAGTCTCTTCGATGATGTTCACGATTATTCGACCGAGGCCCTAATAACCTCTTCGATCAAGGCCGAGTGGCAGTCAGATGGACGGCCCATAAGTAGTTAAGCCTGCGATTCGTCGCCTAATGCAAGTGATAGACGAGCGCGGAAGTAGCCGCCGCCGCCACGACAACCACCGGGAACGGGGCCTTCGCGAAGAGCGCGGCGAGGGCGACGCCAAGACCGGCGAGTCGGTGATCGATGACCACGTGGGTCTTCACCACGACACCTTGGGCGATGACCAGTGCGCTGAGCAACGAAATTGGAATCAGCGCGTTGATGCGTTGCAGTCGAGCGTTCGCCAACCACGGTTCGGGGACGAGGTGACCGAGCAACTTGATGGAGAAACACAGCACGCTCGTCGCGCCCAGCACTATCCACATCGCCGTCGGACTCACCGCGCCCTCCAACCGAGCATCATCGCGACGGCCGTCGTCGCGATGATCGGCAAGCCCGCCGGTAGCCACGGCGTGACGAGCATCGCGAAGACCATGGAGGTGACCGCGACACCGCGTAGGAAGTTCGTTTCCAAACGGGGCCACAACAGTCCGAGGAACGCCGCGGGCACCGCCGCGTCGAGACCCCACGACGCGGGATTGCCGAGCGCTTTGGCGCCGAGCGCGCCGAGCAACGTGAAGATGTTCCAAAAGAGGAAGACGCCGGTCCCGGTGATCCAGAAGCCCTCGCGCATCGCCGCGACGCCACGGGGGGCTTGGGAGAGCGCGACACCGGTCGACTCGTCGATCGTGACGTGCGCCGCGAGCACCCGGCGAACACCCTTCACCTGGAGTAACGGCGCCATCTGGATGCCGTAGAGGGCGTTTCGAGTGCCGAGCATCGTCGCGGCCGCTATTGCGCTGGCGACCGCACCGCCGGAGGCGACGACACCTATCGCGGCGAATTGACTCGCGCCGGTGAAGGTGAGGAGCGAAAAGAGACAACTTTGCACCACGGAGAAGCCCGCGGCGACGCTGGCCGCCCCAAAAGCCACGCCGTAGGCGCCGACCGTGATCGCCACGCTGAGCGAGTCGCGGGCTGTACCCCTGGTCAGGTTCGACATCCGCACAGTCTTGTCGAATCGAAGAACGAACTGTCATGGGCGCCATCGCGAAGCGACGCGGGGCGCACTACTCTGGAACTAAGCACGTCAAAGGAGAAGACAGTGTTCTTAGGCGAGATTTTTGGTATGGATGGCGTGATTGTTGTCGTCGTGGTCGGGGTCCTCCTTTTTGGGGGCGCCGCCATTCCCAAGTTGGCGAAGAATCTCGGTTCGGCCAAGTCCGAATTTGAGAAGGGGCTGAGAGAGTCCAAGCGCCCCGACACATCGGCCGACACGCCGGAGACGCTGGCCGAGACCAGGGCCCCCGACACCGACAAGTAGTTCTTCGTCGTCACTGAACTCTGTGGAGTCCGCGACACGTGTATCCGCGATAGCCCTTTGGCGTCCGGTGAGTCCTTTCTGCGAACGGACTTCGGCCCGGTTGACGACGGGTCACGACGATTTTTTTGAGTAGTGTCGTGACGTGGAATCACCTACCCTGCCCCCCCAGGGTGTAACAGTTCGCACTCGTCGATGGCGTCGCGTGCGGCGCTTCGTTGCACTCCCGCTCGCGGCACTGGCCCTGTCCGGTTGCACCGTGCCCTCCTTTGGCGGCCATCAGGGTGCAACGACCGAGTCCAGTTCCGTCTATCACCTCTGGCAGGGCTTCTCGATCGGCGCGGTCATCATCGGCGGGTTCGTGACAGTGCTCTTCGTCTACGCGATCATCCGTTTTCGGCGCAAGGGCGACAACATCCCGCGACAGGCGCAGTATCACCTCCCGGCCGAAGTTCTCTACACCGTCGTACCGATCCTGGTCGTCTTCGGTCTCTTCGCGGCCACGTTGGTCGTCGAGAACAAGGAAGTGGCCAATCCCAAGACCAACGTCACCGTCGACGTGAACGCGTTCCAGTGGGGCTGGAAGTTCACCTACCCCGGCACCGAGACCGTCGTGATCGGTCAGACGACCCAGGACCCGACGATGGTGATTCCGGTGAACACCAACATTCACATCAACCTGACGTCGACTGACGTCATCCACGGCTTCTACGTCAATGCCTTCAACTTCTCGCGCTACGCCTTGCCGGGCGTGCTCAACCAGTTCACGCTCGAGGCGGTCAAGACCGGCAACTTCCACGGTCAGTGCACGCAGCTCTGCGGTCTCTACCATTCACTTATGTTCTTCAACGTGAAGGTCGTCTCGAAATCGCAGTACACCGCGTGGTTGGCCAGCACGGCGAACCCCGCGGCGTTCGCGCTCGCCCAAAAGACGACCGGTCAACAGACGGCCACGCAGGTACCGACGAAGCCGGCCTCGAGCCACGGGGATAACTGATGGTCGATCTCATCACGCCACCACCGGCATTCCTCGACGACGACGACCACGCAGCGCAAGGTCACGACGAGCACCACGGCGCGACCGGAATTCTGAAGTGGATGACGTCAACCGACCACAAGGTCATCGGGCTCTCCTACACCGTTACCTCGGTCGTCATGCTCATCATTGGTGGACTGTTCGCGGAGATCATTCGCGCGCAACTGGCCTCACCCAACGGAACGCTGGTCTCGCTCGCTCAGTACAACGAACTGTTCACCATGCACGGCTCGGTGATGATCTACCTCTTCGCCGGTCCCTTCGCCTTCGGTGGACTCGCCAACATCATCGTGCCGATCCAGATCGGCGCGCCGGACATGGCCTTTCCGAGACTGAACGCGCTCTCCTACTGGCTCTACCTCATGGGATCGATCACCATGTTGATGGGATTCTTCACCGCCGGAGGCGCCGCCAACTTCGGCTGGGTCGCCTACGCGCCGCTCTCGAACTCGATCAATACTCCCGGCGCCGGCGCCGACCTCTGGATCGGTGGACTGTTACTCACGGGTTTCTCGGCGATCTTCACCGGCGTCAATCTCACCGCGACGATCTTCTACTTACGCGCGCCCGGCATGACGATGTTCCGCATGCCGATCTTCACCTGGAACATGTTGGTGACCGCGATACTGATTCTGCTGGCCTTCCCGGTGTTGACCGCCGGGCTCATCATGCTCTACTGCGACCGACACTTCGGGACGCATATCTTCTCCGTTGCCGGGGGAGGTGTTCCGGTGCTGTGGCAACACATCTTCTGGTTCTGGGGCCATCCGGAGGTCTATATTCTCGCCCTGCCGTTCTTCGGCATGGCGACCGAGATCATCGCGGTCTTCTCCAAGAAGCCCGTCTTTGGTTACAAGAGCATGGTCTTCGCCACGCTTTCGATTGGTGCGCTGTCCCTCGGCGTGTGGGCGCACCACATGTTCACGACCGGCGTCGTGCTACTCCCCTTCTTCTCGATCATGAGTCTCTTGATCGCGGTGCCGACGGGCATAAAGATCTTCAACTGGATTGGAACGATGTGGCGAGGGGAGATCTGGTTCTCGACCGCCATGTTGATGGCCCTCGGCTTCCTGTTTACGTTCCTCATCGGCGGCCTGACGGGCGTCTACCTGGCCAGTCCCCCGTTGGACTTCTTCACCCACGACACGTACTTCGTCGTCGCGCACTTCCACTCGATCGTCATGGCGCTGGTCCTGGCCGGTATGGGTGGACTGTATTACTGGGGTCCGAAACTCAGCGGGTATCTCCTCAACGAAAAGTTCGGCCGGATCCAGTTCTGGTTCCTCTTCATCGGCACCCAGGTCTTCACGTTCCCCCAGTACATCCTCGGACTCGACGGCATGCCGCGACGCATCCCGATCTATCCGCACAGTCCGCAGTGGCAGACGCTCAATGACTGGAGCACGTTCGGCGCAATTCTCGTCGGTATCTCGATGATCGTGTTCGTCGTCAACGTCGGTTTCAGCTGGAAGAGGTACCCGGCCGGCGACAACCCGTGGGACGCCCAGACCCTCGAGTGGTTCACCACGTCTCCCCCGCCGCACCACAACTTCTACCGACTGCCCCAGATCCGTTCCGAACGTCCCACGTGGGACTACAACCACCCCGAACACCGCACATTGGCGCACGGAACCGGAGGCACCGGCACGCATCACGAACCCCCGTTGGCGAACGCCGTGGTTGGCGCTCTCGAACACGAACAGGATCACGACGCATGAGAGTCGAAGCCAAGATCCTCTTGAGCCTCGGCGCATTCTTCGGCGTGATGTGCGCCGTCTACTGGAACTGGAGTCTGGAGAACGCGGGCGGCGTGATGATGTTCGCCGCAATGTTGCTCTGCTTCTTGCCCGGCAGCTACTACTACTGGTGGAGCCGCCGGATGAAGGCCCGTCCCGAGGACGATCCCGACTCCACGCAGCGTGAAGGCGCCGGTGTCGTCGGTGCTTTCCCTGGTTCTTCCATTTTTCCTTTCACGCTCGGAATGGGAGCTTTCTTCGTCGTCCTCGCACTGGTATTCGGAATCTGGTTCCTCGTTCCCGGTCTCGGTCTCGCGGCGTGGGCGCTCCTCGGCGCTACCGCCGAAGGTCGTCGCGGGGGCCACGTCTAAGACCCCGAATCGCTCTGAAGAGAGCGATTGTCGCCGACACCGCATTGGGCGTCCAACTGTGCCTGACGCCGGAGAGCGGAGAGCGGAGATGGCGACGAACCGCGGACGCCGGACTCTTAAAGAAATCCGATTCGCGACAGCGGCCAGATGCGAAAGAACGCCTTGCCGATGATGTCCGAGCGCGGGACGGTGCCCCAGAACCTGCTGTCACACGAATTGGCACGATTGTCACCCATCACGAAGTACTGATTCGCTTTGAGGGTTATCTTCTTGATCGGCGGACCGAGGGTCGGAAAGTACGTCCACGGCTCCTTCAGGGGTTGGCCATTCACGTAGACCGTGTTGCCTTTTGAGGTGAGCGTTTGACCCGGAGTTCCGATCACTCGTTTCACCAAATCGGTGATATTCCCGTCGTCGCAGTGCTCGGCCGGTGGGGCCTTGAACACGATGATGTCGCCGGGGTTGATCGTCCCGAATCGAACGCTCAGTTTGTTGACGAGTATTCGATCGCCGACGCGAAGCGTTGGATTCATGGATTTAGAAGGGATGAAGAACGTTTGCACCGCGTACATACGAACCAGGAACGACGCGAGAACGGCAATGAGGAGAACCACTCCCCACTCAATGGCCACCCGGCGTTGTCGTCTATTCACCGCTCAGCGTCCCCGGGATTGACGCGACTGGACGACGTGAGAGGGCGTGCGTTGCGGAGGGGACATCATTGAAGGCTAGCGATGACAAGAATTCCGAAAAGTAGCGCTCGCTCGATGTCGCATTTCGCCAGAAGGGAGATTCCCACTCGGCCGGATGATCACGCGTCGCGTTTTTCCAACATCGATGCGCCGATGACCAGCAATACCACGGCGTAAACGCAGAGAATCAACAGGCCGACCCACGGTGAGAACGCTCCAACATGTTGGCCGTTCGTGGTCAGCACGTCGACCCCAATTCGATCCGGCATGAACTTGCGAACGTCCTGAGATAACTGATTCGGCAGCGCCGCGGTGATGATCGGCAGGACCAAGAGTATTCCCACGAAGGCACTGATCGCACCGGCCGTGTGACGGATGATCGTCCCCAGCCCCATGCCAATGAGTCCCAGTATGCAGACGAAGAGGCCGCCTCCGAAGACCGCGCGAAAGGCCCCGGGGCTCGAGAGCGTCGCGTGCGTGGCGGGCGACGAAAGGAGGAACTGTCCGAGAAAGAAGGCCACGAACGACGTCAATTCGGCCACGATGAATGACAGCACGCCAAAGACGACGATCTTGGCGGCAAAGACTCGCGACCGATTAGGGGCGGCGGAGAACGTCGCGCGGATCGTCCCGGTGCTGTATTCGGCGCTGATCACGAGCACGCCGAGTATGCCAATCGCGAACTGGGCGAACAAGAGGCCGATGAGGCTGGTGGCGGGCGCATCGAAGCTCACGCGCTGTCCGATATTCTGGCTGGACCAGTGCGAGCGCGTCAACGCGCACACGAGTGCGCCAATACCGATGCCCAGAACGATTGTTACCCCGATCGTCCACATAGTGGAGCGAACGGTTCGAATCTTCGTCCACTCGGACCGGACGAGATCGAAGAAGCCGTAGCGGCCCGGCGGTAACGCCTTCTGCATGGCGGGGGGTGGGGTGGTCTGCGTGCTCACGACTTCGCTCCCGTCGAGTTGATCGGACCGCCAGTTGTCGTCCCGTGGTATTCGATGCTGTCTTCAGTGAGTTCCATGAAGGCCTCTTCGAGGGAGGCCGATTGGGGCGCGAGTTCGTGTAAAACGACCGGTAGCTTCGCGGCCAACTCTCCGATGGCAACTTCATTGGCTCCGCGCACTGAGAGAGAGCCGTCGTCTTCGACCGCAACGACCGCACCTTGTAGTTCGAGGGCGGCCTTCAACTTCGCGGCCTCGGGCGAGCGAACGCGTACGAAGTTCTCGGTACTCTGTGAGAGTAGATCTTCGATCGAGGTCTGAGAGATCAGTTTCCCTCGTCCGATGATCACGACTTCATCGGCGGTGAGGGCCATCTCGCTCATGAGGTGACTTGAGACGAACACCGTGCGACCTTCGCGGGCCAAACCCTTCAGCAGGTTACGGACCCACCGAATTCCATCGGGGTCGAGGCCGTTCACCGGCTCGTCGAACAGCAGAATCTCGGGATCACCGAGCAGCGCGGCCGCGATACCAAGGCGCTGACCCATTCCCAGCGAAAACTTACCGGCTCGCTTGTTCGCAACGGCGCTAAGACCAACGAGTTCGAGCAACTCATCGACGCGGGCATTCGATAGATGATTGGTCTGCGCGAGCATCATCAGGTGGGCTCGGGCACTTCGCCCGGGATGGATGGCCTTGGCTTCGAGCAGCGCGCCGACTTCGCGAAGGGGCCACTGAAGATTCTTGAAGTGCTTGCCCTTCACCGTGACGTCGCCAGCGCTCGGCGTGTCCAGACCCATGATCATTCGCATCGTCGTCGATTTCCCCGAACCGTTCGGTCCGAGAAAGCCCGTGACGACACCGGGGCGAACCGTGAAGCTCAACTGCTCGACGGCGCGTTTGGCACCGTAGTGCTTCGACAGACCCTTGGCTTCGATCATCGGTGGACTCCCGTCGTGGCCACGTCCGGTGCGACCCCCTCTTAACTTACGACAATCACGTAAGAGGCCAATAAGTTGGAACCCTCAGTATTCGTGCGCAGTGGCCCCGCGACTCAGGGTTTTCCCCCAGGTTGCCTCATTCGTACAGAGCTTCTCTGAGACGAAATATGAACGACCGTCGACGCTGACATTGCAACGACTAGTTGACGGGAGTCTCGTTCACCGACGATCCGGCTTCGACGAATCGTCGCAGTGCGCTGACGTAGTGACGCGTGACTGAACGCTGCACGGCCCGACCAACGGGACCCGCCAAACGGGCCCACGGGTCGACGGGTCGGGAGAACGCGCTGACGCAGAAATATGTCGCGTCGTCCCTTCGTTCGACGATGAAGCTCTCCTCGCCACTTTCGGGGTGACCCGGCAAAGTGCCGTAGGCGAATCCGAAGGAATCCGGTTCTTTGAAGACGGCGACGATTCGACAGGGCGCCGCAATGTGCATCAATCCGACGGACGTCACCGCGATCACCGTGGCGCCGGGCGCCACCGGTTCGTGCGGATAGATACGCAGCCCGGCGCCCTCGTGGGCCGCCCAGGTACGAAGAGCGGCGATTGCCCGGTCGAACGCGGCCGCGTCGCCGATTCGCTCCTCCACGCGCACGTGGTGAAAGCCGCGCGGAAGATTTTCGTCGCGAGAGGCGCCTATTGGTGCGTACGTGGGCGACGCCAGGCGGGCCTGGGCCAGCAGCGCGTCCCGCCGCGACGGACCAACTCGGCGTAGTGACATCACCCTTACGTGCTACCAGACCACACGCCGACACCGGAATACCGTGCTCAGAAGCGACCGAGCGACCACCGGCCCATGCGCCAGAGGAATCCTCAGTATCGATTGGCGAGATGTGCTGACTCTGCACGTGCCCGGGGCCAGGCAATCGGAGTTCCCTTACTAGGAGGCAGTCGCAGTGGTGCCTAAGATTGGCGAGGCACTCGAAAGTGGGCCGGTAACAAGGAGAGTGCGTGGCTGCTGTGGAGAGTTCGACAAAGGTTGTGCTGGGTGGCACCCGCGGAGGACCGGACGAACCGACTCTCCGACAGGACCGCTGGCGGCTCCAGCCGATGATCATCGCATTCATTCTCACTGTGTTCATCGTCTATTCGACGTGGGCCGCCTTCCAGAACCGGTATTACTTCGTCGGCGCCAGCATGGGTCGCGACCTCATCAGTCCGTTCTATTCGCCGTGTATCGGCGGCGTCTGCGTGCCCGGAGCGAAGGCCGGATTCGCACTCAACTGGTTCAGACTCTCGCCAGCGTTGCTGATCCTGATCTTCCCGCTGGGCTTTCGCTTCACGTGCTACTACTACCGACGCAGTTACTACCGCGCGTTCTGGTGGTCGCCCCCGGCCTGTGCGGTCGCCGACGCCCACGGCACGTACAGCGGTGAGACCCGGTTTCCCCTGGTCATGCAGAACCTCCACCGCTACTTCTTCTACGCCGGTCTCGTCTTCAACGTGCTCTTGACCATCGACGCCGTCGAGGCCTTTCGCGAGCCGGGTATCGGTTGGGGCGTCAGCGTCGGCACGATCGTGCTGTGCGTGAACGCCGTCTTGCTCTGGATGTACTCAATCAGTTGCCACGCCTGTCGCCACCTCGTCGGCGGTCACGTGAAGAGCTTCAAGGCGCATCCCATCCGGTACCGATTCTGGAAGATAGTGACGCCACTCAACGCGAAGCACATGAACCTCGCGTGGGCCTCACTGCTCTTCGTCGGCTTCGCTGACGTCTACGTGCGCCTGGTGGCTTCGGGCGCGCTCACCGACTACAGGCTCTTCTAGAAGGACAACAAGTGACCGACTCCCCCTACGAACACCACGTCTATGACGTACTGATAATCGGCGCCGGCGGCGCCGGACTGCGCGCCGCGATCGAAGCGAAGCAGCGCGGTCTCACGGTCGGCATCATCACCAAGTCCTTGCTCGGCAAAGCCCACACCGTCATGGCCGAGGGCGGCATCGCCGCCGCGATGGGCAACGTCTCCGAAGAGGACAACTGGATGGTGCACTTTCGTGACACCATGCGCGGCGGCAAGTACCTCAATAACAACCGCATGGCCGAACTGCACGCCAAGGAGTCGCCGGACCGCGTCTGGGAACTCGAGCAGTGGGGCGCGCTGTTCGACCGCACCAAGGATGGCAAGATCCTCCAGCGCGACTTCGGTGGTCACCGCTACGCCCGTCTCGCCCACGTGGGCGACCGCACCGGCCTGGAACTGATCCGCACGCTCCAACAGAAAGTCGTCTCGATGGACACCGACGTCTTCATGGAGTGCAAGGTATTGAAACTGGTCCACGACGACGGTGGTCGAATCGCCGGGTGTGTCGCCTACTGGCGAGCGACGGGTGAGTTCGTCACCTTCGAAGCCAAGACGGTCATCATCGCGACCGGCGGCGTCGGCCGGTCCTGGAAGTTCACCTCCAACTCGTGGGAGAGCACCGGCGACGGCCACGCCATGGCGCTATGGGCGGGCGCGAAGTTGATCGACATGGAGTGCATCCAGTTCCACCCGACNNGGCATGGTCTGGCCGCTCAGCGTGCGCGGTCTCCTCGTCACCGAGGGCGTTCGCGGCGACGGCGGGGTACTGCGCAACTCCGAGGGCCAGCGCTTCATGTTCAACTACGTCCCCGAGATGTTCCGCGCCGAGACCGCCGAGACCGAAGAAGAGGGTGACAAGTGGTACGACGACCACACCGCCGGACGTCGCCCGCCGGAATTGCTGCCGCGCGACGAAGTGGCGCGCGCGATCAACACCGAAGTAAAGGCCGGACGAGGCAGCCCCCACGGCGGTGTCTTCCTCGACATCGCCTCGCGTCGGACGCCGGAGTACATCCGTCGCCGCCTGCCGTCGATGTACCACCAGTTCATGGAGTTGGCCGGCGTCGACATCACGCGTGAGTCGATGGAAATCGGTCCGACCTGTCACTACATCATGGGTGGCGTCCAGGTCATCGCTGACAGCGCCGCGACGGCCGTCCCGGGCCTCTTCGCCGCCGGTGAAGCGGCCGGCGGCTTGCACGGCGCCAACCGGCTCGGCGGCAACTCGTTGAGCGACCTCGTGGTCTTCGGACGTCGCGCCGGCATGGGCGCCGCGGAGTACATCGAGGCCGGTGACGTGGCCACGTCATTCAATATGGAAGAGGCCGAGGCGGCGGTCAAAGGGGCCCTCGACCCCCTCAACCGCGAAGAGGGCGAGAATCCGTACACGATTCAACACGACCTCCAAGAGATGATGCAGGCGCTCGTCGGCATCATCCGCACCGGGCCCGAGCTCGAAGAGGCCAAGGACAAGCTCGACGAGTTCACCGAACGCGTCAAGAACATCTCGGTAAAGGGCGCACGCGCCTACAACCCCGGTTGGAACCTGGCGACCGACCTGCCGTCAATGCTCACGGTCTCTCGCTCCACGGCGCTCGCCGCGAGCCTGCGCAAAGAGTCGCGCGGCGGTCACACCCGTGAGGACTATCCGAACCCCGACCCCGAGTTCGCGAAGTTCAACTTCGCGCTCTCGAGCGACGGCGGTAATTGGGACAGCCCGATCTCAGCCGCGCAATCGCCACTTCTGCCGTTGCCCGATGAACTCAAGGCTCTACTCGAGGAGGCGCACTGATGGCCGACGTGACAATGCGAATCTGGCGCGGCGACGCCACGGGCGGCGACTTCGAGAACTACACCATCTCGCAGAACGAGGGTGAAGTCGTCCTCGACATCATTCACCGCATTCAAGCGACCGAAGCCCCGGACCTCGCCTGTCGATGGAACTGCAAGGCCGGCAAATGCGGTTCGTGCTCGGCCGAGATCAACGGGAAGCCGCGCCTCATGTGCATGACCCGCATGGACGACCTGCCCGAGGGCACGGTGACCGTGACACCGATGAAGACCTTCCCCATCATTCGAGACCTCGTGACGGACGTCTCGTTCAACTTCGAGATGGCGAAGCGCGTGCCGGCGCTGCTCCCGCCGCCGATGCCCGAGGGGGGCTATCGAATGTTCCAACAGGACGTCGAGCGCGGACAGGAGTTCCGCAAGTGCATCGAGTGCTTCATGTGTCAAGACGTCTGTCACGTCATTCGAGACCACGAAGAGAACAAGGTGAACTACGCCGGACCGCGATTCTTCATTCGCTACGCCGAACTCGAGATGCACCCCCTCGACACCAACGACCGTCGCGAACTACTGAAAGAGGAATTGGGGCTCGGGTACTGCAACATCACCAAATGCTGCACCGAGGTCTGTCCCGAACACATTCACATCACCGATAACGCGATCATCCCATTGAAGGAGCGTGTCGTCGACGCCGATTACGACCCGGTCGCGTGGCTCGGGCGAAAGATTCGACGACGTACGAAGAAAACGGCCGCCGAAGCCTCCGTGCAGCCCGCTCCCTAATCCGTGGTGGATTTTCTTTCGACCGAGTGGTTCCAGGGGCTCAACGAAACGCTCGAGAGCGCCGATGGCGTTCCGTTGCAAGCGGACGCACTGACGGTGCGCGTCGTGATCGAGTTTCCCGACGCACCGAACAGCGCACCGCACGCGATCACGTTCTCGATTGGCGCAGAAGGCGCTCGCGTCGAACCAGGCGATCACCTGGCGGCCGACGCCATCGTGCGGCTCTCCTTCGCCGACGCCGCGGCACTCACCGGAGGCGATATCGACAGCGCGTCGGCGCTGCGCGACGGTCGCGTCAAAGTGCGCGGTGACATCAACGCACTTGTCCCGCTCCTGAGTTGGCTTCAACGCGCTCACCCGAGCGCCCACTAAGTTCTCGCGATGGATCTACCGCTGCACGAGAATGACCTCGCCGAACCGGGCGTCCTCGAAGCGCACATGTTGCATCGTCACGGTGCCGAAATACCGCCGGTCGCCGTGCTGTGTTTCTTCAACGAACTTCTCGATCAACTGGCCGCCGATGGTGTACTCGAGACCAAGTACGAATTGCGGAGCGAGATTGGTCGCAATCCGGTCTACGAGTTCTTGACCGACGACGGCCCCGTCTCGGTGATTCATCCCGGTGTCGGCGCACCGTTGGCGGCCGGCTTCGTCGAAGAGATCGCGTCACTCGGGGTGACCACGCTCGTCGCCTGCGGCGGCGCCGGCGCGTTGGTCGACCAGCTCGACCTCGGTCACGTCATGGTCGTGGCGTCCGCGCTGCGCGACGAGGGCACGAGCTTCCACTACGCCGCGCCCAGTCGAATCATCGACGCCGATCCGCTCGGTGTGCGAATCCTGGGCGAAGTACTCGACGAACACGAGATCGAGCACTTCGTCGGGCGCACCTGGACGACCGACGCGTTCTTTCGCGAAACACGCTCGCGCGTCAACCGACGGATCGACGAGCATTGCTCCGTCGTCGACATGGAGTCGTCGGCGTTCATCGCGGTGGCCAAGTATCGAGGGCTTCGATTCGCCCAACTGCTCTACGCGGGTGATTCGCTCGCGGGCGAACAGTGGGATAGCCGTTCCTGGTCGGGCGCTCGAAGCGTGCGCGAAGAGCTCTTTCGAGTGAGCGCAGTCGCCGCACGACGCCTGCACGTCGCGACGCCCCGGTAGTCGTCGCGCCGGGGTCTCAGCGTGAACCGGCGGAGATCTCCGTCATGGAGTTCGTCCCGTTGTTCGCGACCCAGATCCGACCACCGATATAGGTGATGGCGAAGGGATTGTTGAATCCGTACTTCGCGCCCGACATCACTGTCACGAGTGCGCCGGAAGCGACGGCGAACTCCGAGACCGAGTTCCCGGTCGTGGCCGACGTGCCGATATTCGTGGCCCACACGTCCTTGCCGTTCGACGCCATCGCCGTCACCACGCTCAGTCCGTCGTTCTTGCCCTTGATGAAGCGGACGAAGGCGCCGGTCTTGGCGCTCACTTCGGTGAGTGAGCTCGTTCGGTCGTTCGAGACCCAGACGTGACTTCCGTCCGACGTGATCGCCAGCGGCCCGTCAAATCGGTAGCCGGAACCTTTCAATACCTTCACCAGCGATCCGGATCCGGCGTTGAGTTCGGCCACGGCATTCGCAGCGCTATCAACGGCCCAGACGTGCGTGGAGTCTGACGTCAGCACGTTCACTTGCGTGATTCCCAGTGACGAGACCTTTTCGACCTTGATGAGGTTTCCCGTCGTGGCACTCACCTCGGCCAGCGTCGTTCCGCGCAAATTGGAGATCCACACGTCGATTCCGTTGGACGTGATCTGGCTCGTACCGTGCAGTTTGTACGTCGAACCCTTGATCACGCGCACGAACGCGCCCGTTATGGCGTTGAGTTCGGTGATGGAGTTGCCCGCGTCGTTGGCCACCCAGACGTGCGTCCAATCGTCACTCAGTCGGTCCGGTCCGTCGAAGCCGAACTTCGCCTCCTTGAAGACGTTCAGCTTGGCGCCGGTACTGGCGTCGAGCTCGGTGACCGAGTTACCGGCACTGTTGGCGACCCACACGTTGGCACCGTTGGAGCCAATTGAGTTCACGTCATTGAAGGCGTAGGACTTGCCCTGGATTATCTTCGCCGCAGAACTGGTGGCCGCGCTGGCGCCCGCGACGCCAAAAAGTCCGCTCACGGCCAGCGTCAGAGCGATTGTCGCGCGGATAGGAAACTTCATGGGGATCTCTTTCGGGGTGTGTCGAGGCAGCGAATTGTTCGTCGGCGTGGCCCGTCGATTTCACGAGGTCCGGGCTCTCCAGCGTACGACATAGCGCGTCGCGACAGTCGTCGCCTTTGGCGGCGAATACGACACGACGTGGTATCAGTTTCGCGTGGCTCGCCCGAGATTAACCTTGGCGGCATGACGAAATGCGGTGGCTGATGCACGGTTTCGACTCCTTCTTCCATCACATATTCGGTTGGACCGGCACGTTCAACGAACCGGGAAGTTGGTACGGCTTCTGGTCCGGCTTCGCGGGCGGATTCGGCATCTTGACCATCGTCATCATCGGTTATCGCAAGATCAATTGCCACACGCAAAAGTGTTGGCGCATTGGACATCACGATTTAACGGTCAAGCACTCGCCCACCGACCCCGGGACCACGTATCGCGTGTGCCGTCACTGTCACCCGGAAATCCAGGGCAAGCGTTTTTCTCGAGACGAACTGCATCAGATGCACCGTGACCACGTCGAAGGGAGTGTGCAATGACCTGGTGGGATCGATGGGTTTGGCCGGCCGGAGGGTCGGGTGGTATTCCGGGTGACGTTGTCGCCACGCTGATCTGGGTAATCCTCGCGGCGATCATCACAGTCATCGCGTGGCCGCCGCTTCGTCGTCTGTTGTGGAAAGCGCTCGGTCTGCACGCCCTGCACGCGAAGCTCGACCACATCATCCTGGAACACCCTTCAATTGCCAACGAGATTCCCGGTCTTGAAGCGGAGTTTCAGCCGAAGCGCCAGCCGTTACCCGACGGAACTCCCGCAACGCCACCGGCTCCCCCGTCTGCACCGAACGCTTCGAGTTAGTGACGTAGCGTCCTTCTTCGAACGACACGATGGTAGAGAACGAAGTGCGCTTTAACCGCCGCCCGTGAAGTGAAAGCCTCTCGCGCAACCCATCGTCGTTGTATTGAGCGGACCAACTTGCCACCAGGGGCCGTTCAGGTGGACATTGCACGTGTCCGAGGGTGGCGGAAATCCATTGAGATAGACGAGACCAGATTCGTTCACTCCTTCGCCGGTCAAGAACAGCACTGCCACCTTCTTGCCCGAATCCGCCCTGTTGACGATCACACTCACGATTTTTCCAACGCCTGGAATGTCGCTGAGTGGGCCGGTCGGAGTAATCGGGCCGACCGGAACGCTTTCGGAAAGGGCGATCTTGACGTCCGCGGACCACGTCGCGGTATTCGCTCCCATCCGATACGAGTGGGCTGGCCGGTCGTAGAGAATCCAGGCAACAATGACGATCACTGCCAGGGAGACAAGGATGAGAACAGTCGCTCCACTTTCATGGCGCCACCGGGCAATGAACGCATTCGTGTCCTTTTTTCCAGCCGGAACTGTTTCGCTATTTAGGGACCGAGTTGTCATAAACGGACCCATGAAATGTCCGCACCGCCAACATTCGACACGTCGTCGAATCCAAATGAAGAGTCTCGGGCACAAGAGTCGTGAACAGCGAGGACTTCCATCGGGCCCAACACCGAAGCGTTCTTCACGTCGAACTAATTCATTTTCATCTGGTCGTCCGAGACGTTGAACGAACTCGCTTTACCTCGCGACCGATGGTCTCTTGGGCGATTCGCCACTGCTCACGGGGACTGAACGAGGGTTGGGGTGGGACTAACGAAGTGAACCAATCTGACCGATCAAGCGAGCGAATCACTTTCACCACGGTCGTCAACGAAGTCCCACGACCTGATTCGAGTGATTGCAGGGACGAGAGCGATACGTTCGCGCGATTCGCGAGTTCCTTTTGGGTCAAGAGCGCATTCTGTCGAAGAGCACGAATTTGCCTTCCAATGCGCTCTTCCCACTCTTTACTTGATCTGGATACTTGGTTTTCCACTCTTTATTGAGCCTTCCAGTACTTAACAGTTGGATTCTAAATCGCTAAATCGGGCGTCAACCCGAGCCGCGTGTTTGCTCTCGAAGGTTGGGAGGCGGTTTCGTTCGAAAGCGTGGATTTCCAAGTGATCAGAAGGTCACTGAGACGCAACAGTCGAAGCTTGGTCGGCGAAGGGATGGCTAAATCTGACCGGTGCAGTAGTCATCGCGGAGCAGGTACGTGTGCAGGTTCGCGACGAACGAGCCGTGGTTCAAGGTCTCCTTGTAATAGTAGGTATCGCTCAGCTTTCCTTCGTGTTGGAGGCGCTCAATCGTTGACCATGCCGTCGCCCCACGCCCGAGCGTGCACTCGTCGGCAACCCAGGGGGCGAGGAAAGCGAACGGTGCGGGCGTCGTCTGCACCGAAGCGGCCTCCCCGTGCAAAGCCTGAACCGCGCTTTTCCAGATCATCCGGGCGTCGGCTTCCACGAGTGAAGGGTGCTGGCCCGTCACGTCCGTAAGTCCGTGCGCGCTGAGCGAATCGAGCACGATGGGCAGTGCCCCACAGGCGTAGCAACCGAAGGCGTACGCGAACCGATCGTCGCCGGTCCGGAGCAGAACCTGACCACCCACGACTCTCGGAATGAACCCGCCATTGGCGTCGAAGGCGTGAGGGTCCTTGTAGTGATCCGGGCTCATGTCGACAACTTTGACGTAGCGATTCTCTGCTCGACTGAAGAGATAGAGAACGGGCACCTCACAACAGTGCGCTCCCCCGGTGAATCCCTCGATCATCACGCCGGGATACTGCTCGCGATGAAAAGCGATGATGCACATTTCGTTGATCTGTGAGTCATTCGGATTATCGGGTCGAGGCAGGACCCAACTCTTGCCGCCACCGGACATCGTGAGCGTGCCACTGAAGGGCATGCCGACGTTGAGACCGTTGGCGGGCGCCGACGCCGGTATCGACGAGCGAAATATTGCGGCGAATCCTCCGTACTTCGTCGTCATCGTTCCGCTCGCGCCGGGCTTCAGTTGGGGAATCAGCGAACCGGGAATGCAGTTATAACCGTCTGCCACGACGGGTCGTGGAGGACTTGAGCGCAAAGTCTGGCCGATCACAAAAGCGGCGGCGAAGACAACTACCACGAGCCCAATGACGCTGAATCGCCACGCGAGGGACATCTTTGGCAACTCTCGTTTGAATTGCACGACGACTCCCGTCAGTCAACTTCGACCGATACTAGCGAGGGAGTAGCGACGATCAACGTCGTCGCTTAGATCAAACCGAGCGACCTGACTTCGTCGCGCTCCGAGAGCAACTCATCGGTCGTGATCTTGATGCGATCCTTGGCGAAGTCGTCCGAGTCGAAACTCTCCTTCACCTTCCACGAACCGTTGCCGTCGGACATCACGGGGAATCCGAACGTCAGTCCTTCGGGAACGCCGTACTCACCGTGACTCGTGACCGCCACCGAGTTGCAGTCGTCGCTGGCCGTCGCCGTGACGAGACTGGCGACGGTGTCAATGGCGGCGTTGGCGGCACTGGCCGCCGAACTGAGTCCGCGCGCTCCGATGACCGCCGCGCCACGCTTCTGCACGGTGGTGATGAACTCGCCCTCGAGCCACGCCAGGTCGGTAATCGCGTCGGTCGCCTTCTTGCCGTTAATCGTGGCGTTGGCGAAGTCCGGGAACTGTGTCGCGGAGTGATTACCCCAGATGGCGACGTTCTTCACGTCCTTCACCGCGACACCGGCCTTCTTCGCCAACTGCGTCTCAGCGCGGTTCTGGTCGAGGCGCGTCATCGCGAACCAGCGATCATCGGATATGTCTTTGGCGTTCGAACGAGCGATGAGGCAGTTCGTGTTGCAGGGATTGCCGACGACGAGGATTCGCACGTCGCTCGCGGCGTTCGCCGCGATGGCTTCACCCTGGGGCTTGAAGATGCCGCCGTTGACCTTCAAAAGGTCGCCGCGCTCCATGCCGGCCTTGCGCGGGATCGAGCCCACGAGCAGCGCCCAGTTCGTGTTCGTGAAGGCGAGGTTCAGATCGCTCGTCGCCTCAATGCCGGCGAGCAACGGGAAGGCGCAGTCGTCGAGCTCCATGACGACGCCCTCAAGTGACTTCATCGCCGGCTCGATCTCCAGCAGTCGCAGCACGATCGGTGTGTCGGGCCCGAGCAGTTGTCCCGACGCGATGCGAAAGAGCAGTGCGTAGCCGATCTGACCGGCGGCGCCGGTGACGGTGACGTGGACGGGGGTGGTCATTGATCCTCCAGGTTTCGTTAGAGACGGTCGACGATCGCGGCGCCGAATTCCGAACACTTCACTTCGGTGGCGTCGTCCATCAGGCGCGCGAAGTCGTAAGTGACGATCTTCTCCGAGATCGTCGCTTCCATCGCGCGAACGATGTCGTTGGCGGCTTCGCTCCAGCCGAGGTGCTCGAACATCAACACTCCCGAGAGCAGTACGGAGCCGGGGTTGACCTTGTCCATGCCGGCGTACTTGGGCGCCGTGCCGTGGGTCGCTTCGAAGATACCGTGACCGGTCACGTAGTTGATGTTCGCTCCCGGGGCGATGCCGATGCCCCCGACCTGGGCCGCGAGGGCGTCCGACAGGTAGTCGCCATTGAGGTTCATGGTCGCGATGACGTCGAACTCCGAAGGGCGAAGCAGCGACTGCTGGAAGACGATGTCGGCGATGACGTCCTTCACCAGAAGCTTCGAACCGGGCTTGCCGTTGCAGTCGTCCCACCCAACTGCGACGTCGTCGAATTCGTCCTTCACGAGTTGATAGCCCCACTTCATGAATGCCCCTTCGGTGAATTTCTGGATATTGCCCTTGTGCACCAACGTGACCGATTCGCGCTCGTGCTTCAACGCGTAGACGAGCGCGGCGCGGATCAGGCGCTCCGAGCCCTCCTTGGAGATCGGCTTGATGCCGAGGGCACTCATTTCGCGAATCTCCCAGCCGAAGCTCTCCTTCAAAAAGCTGCGCAACTTCTCAGCGCCGGGCGAACCGGCCTCCAACTCGAGGCCGGCGTACACGTCTTCGGTGTTCTCGCGAAAGATCACCATGTCGACGAGTTCGGGATGCTTCACGGGTGAGGGCACGCCCTGGAACCAGCGCACCGGTCGCAGGCACACGTACAGGTCCAGAATCTGGCGTAGTGCGACGTTAAGTGAACGAAAACCCTCGCCAATGGGCGTGGTCAACGGCCCCTTGATGCCAATCAAGTACTCGCGAAAGTCACGAACGGTCTGCTCGGGCAGCCATTCGCCGGTCTCGTCGAAGGCCTTTTGGCCGGCGAGGACTTCCTTCCACTCAATGGTCTTGCCGTGCTTTTTGGCGGCGGCGTCCAGGACGAGCTTGGACGCGGGCCATATGTCGACGCCGATGCCGTCACCTTCGATGAACGGGATGATTGGGTTGTCCGAGACGTTGAGTCCGCCGTCGGCGTTCTGTGTGATTTTGTCAGCCATAGGGCCATCCTACGACGATTTTCGGAGGCCACTTTTGGTCGAAAGTCCTTAGTTGCCAATGTGAAAACTATTCGAAGAGCGCGTGATAGATCTCGCTCGTCGCTGTCGATCGGTTGAGCGTGTAGAAGTGCAATCCCGGCGCGCGCTCTTCCAACAACTCTCGACAGAGCGATATGGCGGCGCGGATTCCCTCGGCTCGAACTTCACCAGGACCGCCGCGGCGATCGGCCGCGGTGAGTCGCTCGACGAGCGCCGGTGGCACCGCCGCGCCCATGACTTTCATCCGATCGATGCCGGTGATGGTCGTTACCGGCATGATGCCCGGCAGCACCGGCTTGGTGACACCGAGCTCGCCGAGCTCAGCGATGAGGCGAGTCCAGTCGCTCGCCTCAAAGAAGAACTGCGTGACGGCAAAGTCGGCCCGGGCGAGTTTCTCGGCGAGGAATCGTCGGTCCGAAGCCCTATCCGGCGACCTCGGATGGCCGTCCGGGTGCGCCGCGACCCCGACGGAGAAGTCGCCGATCTCGCGCGCCACGTCAATGAGGTCGATGGCGTGTTCGAACTCGGAGTGCGCGGCCGATGGATCGTTCGGAATGTCGCCACCGAGCGCCATGATGTTCTGCACGCCGGCGTCGGAGTAGTTCTTCAAGAGATCGCGCATCTCGGCGCGCGTATGCCCAACACAGATGACGTGGGCCATCGCGCTCACGTAACCGTCGCGCTCAATCTGCGTGACGAGGTCGTACGTGCGCTGGCGTGATTCGCGTCCTCCGCGATACGTCACCGAGACGAACGACGGCGCCAGCGGTTTGATGTCCTCGAGCGAGGCCGCCAGCGTGGCGCTCTCCTCGTCTGATTTCGGAGGAAAGAATTCGAATGATCGGGTCGGGCCAGCTGCGAGCAGCTCGTCGATGCGCACCGAGCTAGTTCGCCCGTCCGAAGTCGTCCTCGAGACGCACGATGTCGTCCTCGCCGAAGTAGCTCCCGTGTTGGATCTCGATGAAGACCACCGGCACCGTGCCGTAGTTCTCGCAGCGGTGCGCCTGACCGATCCCGATGTCGATGCTCGATCCCGGACCGAGGTCGTGCTCGACGCCGTCGAGAATCACCGTCGCCTGGCCACTCACGATGAACCAGTGCTCGGCGCGCTTGTCGTGGAATTGGTAGCTCAGGCGCTTACCCGGCGTGACGACGATTCGCTTCACCTTGTGGTCGAACATCTCGTCGTCGAGCACGGTGTAGCTGCCCCACGGCCGCACGCTGTACTCGCGGCCCTTGTCATCAGTCGTTTCAGTCATCGCACCTTCTCCGCGGCTAGGACGGCGTTGCGTAACAGCATGGCACGGGTCATGGGGCCCACGCCACCGAGCCGTGGCGTAATCCAGGCAACTTTCTCAGCAACGTCGTCCGCGATGTCACTCAAGAGTTTCTTGCCCGCGAACGTCGTTCCCGCGCCCACGACCGCCGCGCCCGGCCTCACCATGTCCGCCGTCACGATGCCCGGCACCCCGGCCGCCGAGACGATCACGTCGGCCGTTCTCGTCAATGCGGCCATATCCTCGACACCGGTGTGCACCACGGTCACGGCGGCGTTGCAATTCGGTCGTCGCATCGCCATCAACAGCGCCAGCGGTCGACCGATCGTCAAACCACGCCCGATGATGACGACGTGCTTGCCCTCAACCGGCACCTCGTATTCGGCGAGCAACTCCACGATTCCGGCCGGCGTGCACGGCAACGGACCGGGTGCGCCCATGACGAGCCGACCCAGATTCGTGGGGTGCAGTCCGTCGACGTCTTTGGCGGGATTGACACGAAAGAGGACCTGCTCCTCGTCGATGCCGTCGGGCAACGGAAGCTGCACGAGGATTGAGTGGATGTCGGGATTGGCGTTGAAGCGATCAACGACCGCTTCGATTTCTTCTTGCGTCGCCGTGGAGGGAAGGTGTACGTCGAAGGATCGAACGCCGATCTCCTTGCACTCCTCGACTTTCATCTCCACGTAGCGCGCGCTCGAGGGATGCTCACCGACGAGCAAGGTGCCGAGCCCCGGAGTTCGCCCGTTGGCGCTGAGACGCGCCACGCGTTCGGCGAGTTCCATCTTGATTCGCTGGGCGAGGCGTTCTCCGTCGAGTAGTTGGGCTGTCATGACTCTCCTAATGACGAAAGTGACGCTCACCGGTGAGCATCATCACGATTTCAGCGGCGTTGGCCGCGTCGATCACCTCTTGATCGCGTACCGAGCCTCCGGGTTGCACGACAGCGGTGACACCGGCACTCGTCAGTGACTCGAGGCCATCGGCGAAGGGGAAGAAGGCGTCCGACGCCGCGGCCGCTCCCTTCGCGAACTCACCGGCCTTGGTCGTCGCGATGCCGGCCGACACGACGCGCGACTGTTGACCGGCACCGATGCCCACCGCGACGCCGTCGCGAGCGATCACGATGGCGTTCGAGGTCGTTCGCGCGCACACGCGCCACGCAATGGCGAGGTCCTGCAGCTGCTGGTCGGTCGGCGTCGCGAACGTGACGCACTTCCACTCACTCACCGGTACGAGCAGTTCGTCCGCGTTCTGCACGAGCGCGGTATTGCCGAAGGTCCGCACCGAACGTCCGAGGGGCTCGGGTGAGGGAGCGCTGAGGAGCCGCGTCGCCTTTCGGCGCTTCACGAGGATGTCGACCGCGTCGGGCTGGATTGACGAGGCGATGATGACGTCGGCCTGCGGGCCCTTGGCGATGAGCGAGGCCAGCGCCGCGTCGAGTTCGCCGCCCACCGCGATGATCCCACCGAAGGCGCTCTGGGCGTCAGCGTCGAGCGCCTTTTGGAACGCGTCGGCGAACGTGGCGCCGACGGCCGCGCCCGAGGCGTTGGCGTGCTTGATGATCGCGACCGCGCACTGACCGGGCACGTCGTCAGCCAATTCGTGCACCAGTCGCCACGCCGCGTCGGCGTCGAAGAGGTTCAGGTACGAGAGCGCCGTTCCGGCGTGCTGGGTGACGCCGTCCCACCACGGCGTCGTGCCGGCGAAGCGGTAGCGCGCGCCGATCTGGTGCGGGTTCTCGCCGTAACGCACCACTTGGGCGCGCTCGAGCGTCAGGTGCAAGGAACTCGGGACGACGGCGTCAACATCCGGCGGATTCTCGCCGATGGCCCCGCCGCCGTCGAGCCACGCGACGATCTGCGCGTCGTAGGCCGCGGTGTGCGCGAAGGCCGCGCGCGCCAACGCGTGGCGCGTCGCGTCCGACAGTGTCCCGGTCGAGACGATCTCTTCGAGGACCGCGTCGTACTGACTCGGACTGGTGAGTACGCCGACGTGTTCGTGGTTCTTCGCCGCGGCGCGCACCATCGACGGGCCGCCGATGTCGATAAGTTCAATCGACGGATTGGAATCGAACGGATAGAGGTTGCTCACCACGAGGTCGATGGCCGTGATGTCGTGTTCGGCGAGCGCCGCGAGGTGCTCGGGCTTCGAGCGGTCGGCGAGGATCCCGGCGTGCAGTCGCGGGTGCAGCGTCTTCACGCGACCGTCCAGCATCTCGGGAAAGCCCGTGACGTCGGCGACTTCGAGGTGCTCGATACCGGCCGCGCTCAGTGCCACGGCGGTGCCACCGGACGCCACCAATTCAACGCCGTGCGCGCAGAGCCCCTTGCTCAGTTCGATCAGTCCGGTCTTGTCCCAGACGCTCAGCAACGCTCTCATCTATTCCTCCAGCGTTCCCGCGATTGACGAGGGCTCTCGGCCCTCGCGCATTGCCGCCATCACCCTACCGACCACGAGCGGGTACAACTCTCGTTCGACTTGCTTGATGCGCTCGTGCAACGTCTCTTCGGTGTCGTCGGGTTCGATGGCGACGCGACGTTGGGCGAGGATCGGACCGTCGTCCAGGGCTTCGGTCGCGACGTGCACCGTGCACCCGGTCTCGGTGTCGCCCGATTCCAGAGCCTGGGCCACGGCGTGCCACCCCTTGAAGGCCGGCAGCAGGCTCGGATGCGTATTCAGCACTCGTCCCGGGTAGGCGAGGTGAAAGACACCGGTCACGATCGTGCCGAAGCCGGCCATCGCCACCAGGTCGATGTCGCGCGACTGCAACGCTTCGGTGAGTTCTTTGGTGAATCCCTCGCGATCAAAACTGGGGGCGAAGCCCCCAAACTGCTCGCGTGAGACGAGCAATGTCTCGATCCCGGCACCGAAGGCGACGTCGAGACCACGACAGCGCCGGTCCGCGGCGACGAGCGCGACGTCAAGGCCGGCGCGGACCATGGCTTCCAAGATGGTGCCCGAGCCGGACACCAACACGCAGAGTCGAACGTCGTCCAACCTCTAGAACGCCTTGACGATCTCGCCCATTTTCTGGCCGGCCTCGGTCGGGTTCAAACAGACGTGCACGCCGGCCGCGGCGAGCGCGTCCATCTTCGCCTGTGCGGTGCCCTTGGAGCCCGAGATTATGGCACCGGCGTGTCCCATCTTTCTTCCCGCCGGCGCCGTGACGCCCGCGACGTACGAGACGACGGGCTTGGTCATGTTCGTCTTGATCCACTCCGCGGCGCGCTCCTCCTCGGAACCCCCGATCTCACCGATCATCATGACGGCGAGCGTCTCGGGGTCGGCCTGGAAGGCGGCGAGACAGTCGATGAAGTTCGTTCCCGGCACCGGGTCGCCACCAATGCCGACGCAGGTCGTCTGACCGATGCCCTGCTGGCTCAGTTCGTAGAGGGCTTGGTAGGTCAACGTTCCCGAACGCGACACGATGCCCACCGGCCCTCCGGCCAACGCGATGTCACCCGAGGTGATGCCGATGTTGCACTTGCCGGGACTGATGATCCCCGGGCAGTTGGGGCCGAGGAGCCGTACGCCGGGAAAGTCCTCAACGAGGCGGTTGTAGGTGACCGCCTCATCCTGGGCCGGGATGCCCTCGGTGATGCAGACGATGAACGTGATCCCGCCCGCGGCCGCTTCGATGATCGCCGCGGACGCGAACTTCGGTGGCACCACGACGAAGGAGGCCGTGGCCCCGGTCGCGGCCACGGCCTCTTTGACCGAGTTGAAGACCGGGACGCCGTCGACGTCACTCCCGCCCTTGCCGGGGGTGACGCCCCCGACGACCTTGGTGCCGTAGTCGCGGTTGCGCAGGCCATGGAAGCGACCCTGTCCCCCGGTGAGTCCCTGGACGATCACCTTGGTGTTCTCATCAACGAAAATACTCATATCTCTTCCTTAGGCGTTCGCGAGCGAGACGGCCCGGCGGGCGGCGTCCAACATCGTGGGTTCGGTCATCAGTGAATCGTTCAGGTGGGGCGCGAGGATCGCGCGGCCCTCGACGGCGTTGGTCCCGTCGAGTCGCAGCACGATGGGCGTGGAGATCTTGACGCGCTGTAGTGCCTCTAAGACGCCGTTCGCGACCTCGTCGACACGAGTGATGCCGCCGAAGATGTTGACGAAGATCGCCTTCACCTTGGGGTCCGTGTTGATCACTTCGAGCGCCGAGGCCATCACGTCGGCGTTGGCGCCGCCGCCGATGTCCAGGAAGTTCGCGGCCGTGCCGCCGACCTGGTTGACGACGTCGAGCGTCGACATCGCCAGACCGGCGCCGTTGGCGATGATGCCGACGGTGCCGTCGAGGCCGATGTAGTTGAGGCCCTTTTCTTTGGCCAGCTTCTCGCGCGGGTCCTCGAACTCATCGGCGCGGAACTCCTCCCACTCGGGGTGACGGAACGAAGCGTTCTCATCCAACGTCACCTTCGCGTCCAGCGCGTGGACCTTGTTGTCGGGCGTGAGGATCAACGGGTTGATCTCAGCCAAGTCACAGTCGCCTTTCGTGTAGCACTCATACAAATGCACGAGTAGTTCGGCCGCCTGTTCGCGCGCGACCTCATCGAGTTCGGCGTCGTTGACCCAGCGTCGAGCCGTCTCGACGTCCAGTCCGCGAACCGGGTCGATGGCGAGAAAGGCGATCGCGTCGGGATTCTCCTCGGCCACGACTTCGATCTCGACGCCCCCCTGGGCACTCAGCATGCCGAGGTGAACCTTGTTCTGGCGGTCCAACGTGAACGAGGCGTAGTACTCCTTGGCGATGTCGCTGGAGCGTTCGATCCACAGTCGGTGCACGACGTGACCTTTTATATCGAGACCCAGGATGTTGCCGGCGTGCAGTCGCACTTCGTCGATGTCGTGGGCCAGCTTCACGCCGCCGGCCTTGCCACGACCTCCGACCTTGACCTGAGCCTTGACGACGACGGGATAGCCGATGCGTTCGGCGACCTCGACGGCCTGATCGACGGTGTCGGCGATGTCGCCGGGCGACACGGCGATGCCGTAACGCGCGAAGTACTGCTTGCCTTGGTATTCGAACAGATCCATCTACTTCAACTTTCAACTAAAGGACTGTCGGATGACAATCACGTCGATTCAGTGCAGGTGCTCTCGCGCGTCCAGTGTCGACTCGAGCCACGTGCCGATCTCGGCCAGCGACGCTCCGGGCGTGAAGACCCGAGCGACGCCCAGGGCCTCGAGGCCGGCGATGTCGTCGTCGGGTATGATCCCGCCGACCATCAGCAGCACGTCCTCGCGGCCCTCGGACTTGAGAAGGTCGATGACGCGCGGGACGAGGACACGATGCGCGCCCGAGAGGAGCGAGAGCCCCAGGGCGTCGGCGTCTTCTTGAATGACCGCCTGGACGATTTGCTCGGGCGTCTGGTGCAGCCCCGTGTAGACGACCTCAAAACCGGCGTCGCGCAGGGTTCGCGCGATGACCTTGGCGCCGCGGTCGTGCCCATCAAGACCGGGTTTGGCGACGACGACTCGGTACGTACGATTCATGGAGAACCCATCTTATTGAACAATCAGTATTCGGCATTTCGCGGCCCTGTCGGTTGGTTCTGACAGATTGGACTCAATTCGGCCGAAGGAAGTGACGCGAATCATCGTGCGGTGTGCTCAAGGGCCGAGCGTGATGAGGACTTTCGAGTGTGGCGCCTCATGGGACTTTTCACTTCGCCCGAACAACCCAGTCCAAGGATGACCCCACACGACGGTCTCTCCCTTCGCAACCGCCGGTCAGCCCGGTGAGCGCAACCATCCGGCGCGAAATTGAGTCAGATTCAGTGATCGGCGATTGGAACTTCCTGGTCGTGATCGGCCGAAGGCGTAATGAGAGTTCTCTCCAGATCGGTGAAGGCCTCGATGATCTTGGGAGCTTCAAAGGCACGATTGCGCTTACCGAGCGTCACCTGTCGGAGAACCTTGGCCCTGACGAGGTTGTCGACGGCGTCATTGGCGGCGTTGAAAGAGCAGTCGATGAGCTCCGCCACTGCGTTCACGGTGACGACTGGCGCGCCGCAGAGGACTCTGAGCAGCCGGTCGGTGGCGGACTTGGCCCGAACACTCCCCACGTCTTCTCGCCACCCTGTCTCAATATTCTTGGCCGTCTCTTCGAACTCCGTCGACCTCGCAACTGCGAGACGACAGGAAGTTGCGAAGTGACTGACCCACAGGTTTACTCCTTCGTGAGCCCCCTCCGAGGCCGCGTCACCCACATATCGGAATCGCGTGAGTGATCCAACGTACGCGTTCGATTGCGCGGCGAGCACCAGCGAGACGGGAGCTAGTACACGAACGGCGAGCCCGCGCCGGCGCAGGATTTGGTGGACGAGTAATCGCCCGATTCGACCGTTACCGTCCACGAACGGGTGAATGGTCTCGAACTGGGCGTGCGCTATCGCGGCCTGGACCACCGCTGGGAGCACGTCGTCGTTGCTGAAGGCGAGAAGGTCGTCGAGCAAGGGTTTCACGAGTTCCGGCGGCGCCGGGACGTACGCGGCCGCGCACGGATTGAACTCGTTGCCGCCGATCCAGTTCTGCACGTCGCGTAGACGACCGCCGTGCTCCTCGAGTATGGACCCTTCGAGCAATCGACGGTGCGTCTCCAGCAGCAACTCGAGTGTGATGTCATCTCCCACGGCGAGGTTGGCCAGCCCGAAGTCCATTGCCTCGATGTTTCGCAGGATCTCGCTGGCGGTGACGTCGATATGGCCTGCGCCGATCCGACGCGAGACCTCGGCGTGCAGGAGCCGACGTGCCCCAACCCGCAACCCCTCAATTCGAGATGATGCAACCGCCTCGGCGCGTAAAAGCATCCGAGCGAGTGCCTCCGTGTTGACGAGTGCCGCGGCGCCGTCGTTCAGTCGAGCGACGGCCGTTTCGGCGTCGGCCACGTCAGCCGCCACGTCGCCGTCGAGTCGAAACGCCCGGGTGAGGAGCGGGTCCGGCGAGTAGGCCTCATAATCACAAGATGCTCGCTGCCTTCGTGACAAACCGTTCCCGTCGCTCGTCCAGTGGCGAAGTAAAAGCTGAGACATGGTTCCTCCTTATCTCAGGTTAGACGCTAACCTGAGATACTCGGTGACCATGGTGTCGGTCCGCTCGTTCCGGACACTCGCAGATTCCCGTAACCGAGGACCCTCACTGCCAAAAACCTGGTTTAGTAGCGTCACGGATTGCGTACACGCTTTCGCGTTGCATCGCTCTTCGATTGGAACCTGCGCTCATGGAAAACAACTTCGGACAGCCTCAGAGCGTCATCGTCCTCGGCGGCAGTTCGGACATCGCTCGAGCACTGACCAAACGTCTCTGCGCGGCTCGCGCGCACACCGTCGTGCTGTGCGGTCGCAACCAAAAGCTGCTTGATGAGTGCGCCGAAGAGGCGAAGGACTACGGCGCGAGCACGACTGACACCGTGCTCTTCGACGCCGAGGACGTCACCGACGCGGCTCGCGTCGTTTCCGAGGCCTTCGAGAAGGTCGATGGCACTGTCGATCTCGTGGTCGTAGCCGTCGGGCTGCTCGGTGACCAGTTCGCCCAGGAGAATGACGCCGCGGCAGCCGCGAGCGTCGCGATCGTCAACTTCGCCTGGCCCGTTGCGGCGCTGGCCGAAGTCCGTCGTCGCTTGGTCGCCCAGGGCCACGGACGAATCCTTGTCATGTCCTCGGTCGCTTCGATCCGCGTTCGCCGCAGCGCCTATCTCTACGGCGGCGCCAAGGCTGGCCTCGATCGACTCTGCGACGGTTTGGCCGACTCCTTGGACGGCACCGGGGTCACGTTGCAGTTGCTTCGACCGGGAGTCGTGCGAACCCGTATGACCAAGGACCAGGCGCCCCTCCCCTTCACGACCGGCCCCGACGAGGTCGCCGGCTACGTGATGAAGGGTCTCGAGACCAACGACCGCGTTATCTGGAGTCCGCCGATCCTGCGTTACGCCTTCGCGATGTTGCGCCATCTGCCGAAGCCGATCTGGCGAAAGGTCGCCGACCACTAGCCCGGTGTGGTCGTGGTGGTCGTGGAAGTCGAACTCGACACCGTCTGGCGCAGTTCGTTGTCCCGCAGTGACATCGTGAAAAAATCGTGCGCCCAGAACGAACCGAAGTAGCGGCTCGGGGCGCCGGGCATCGACGACAAGAGACTGCGACCGTTGCTCGCGCTGATCGCCTGGCCGGGTGTCGCGGTGTAGGTCGAGAGCTGCACCCAGTCCAGGCCGTAGTCCAGCTCCATTCCCTCTTCGACGCCGGCGCGCAACATGACGTCGGCGAGGTCACTCAAGGACATGGCGGGCCCGGCCACGTAGACGAGCGCGCCGCTCTTGGTTATGCCGAGCCCCGAGCGCCACACGTCGTAGTTCGCGTTGAGTACCGTTCCCCACTTGGTGGACTTCGGATTCCTCAGTCCGTGGACCTCTTTGGAGTTGTCGACGATCAGATCCAGGTTCTGTCGAACCGTCGCGATCTGATTGGTCATGACGACGTCACGACCCCACTTCGCGACCGTAATTCGGCCATTTTTGAAGATGACGACCGACGCCGCGCCCTTACGCAATTTCTTGTAGGTCTTGTCGTCGGTGAAGTAACCGCCGTTCGCGTTCTGCAGAAGGAATCCCGAGTTGAACGCCGCGACGAGTGTCTTGGAGCGATTCGCACTGATCGGAACGTGATGTCGGAACGGTCCGGCGCCGGGAATCTGCGAACCGGAGTACAGCCGCGCGGTCAAAAGATTCGTGTCCATCCACACGACGCCCGCGACGTAACTCGTGTGCACGGCGTCGGGACGGACGAACGCTTCGTACATCGTCGCGATCCCGTTCGCGGTCGTTCGACCGGCGACGTGCCACACGCCTTCACCCGGTAACGGATTCTTCGCGGGCGCCACGATGTCCACCGGTGGCGCCAATACCAGCGGTGATGCGTACGTCTTCGTGACGGGGCCGGCGCCGAAGGATCCGGCCGGCGGCGTGCCGCCCTTCTTCGGCAGGTCCCAGTGATATGCCTCGTTGGCGGCCCAGGACACGACGCTCGCGAGAGCGTGTTGACGGCCCCATTGGGAGGCGCGGGTCGAGAGGCTCGAGCCGTAGGAGGGATTGAGGAGGGCGAAAACCAGTGTGGCCGCGAAATAACCCAGCGCAATCACTACGGCGAGCGCGAACAACACCACCGAACGTCGGCGCCAATAGACGGGTCGGGGAAGTCGGTGCGAATGCGCTCGGGGCGCGGGCGGAGGTCGATAGGCCGGGCGCGCGTAGGGCATGAAACCTCATTCTGGCACCATCGCGCGTCGAGATTTCAGCTCAGCACTGGAGATCCAGCATTCGGCGTTTAGTGGAGATTTTGGTTGAGGCGGGCGGCAAACGGCTCAAAACGGCTGATTTAGTTCGCACTGTGCGTTCAGCGTGGGCTGGATCGGTGACAGCCACGTAACCCGCAAGTTATGGACCGCCTTGGTGCGAGTATGACACTTTCGGAACTATAATGAGTCACATGGTGTCATACTCACGAATTCCCAGTCAAGACCTCTTCCCCACGAAGGGACCTGTCGCGCCACGCCAGATGATCGGCCGCGAAGAGGAAGTTACAGCGCTCGTCGCTCAGTTAGCTGGGGGCAGCCACCAGGTATTGGCTGGGCCACGACGAACGGGTAAGACCAGCGTCTGCGACGCTGCGGTGGCGCGACTTCGCTCGAGCGGATCTTACGTCGTGAGTGTCGACCTCTTCCAAGTCGAATCGTTGACGTCACTGGCTGAACTGATCGCGCGTCGTGCGCTCACCAATCGCTCAGCGGTGAAACAGGCGTTGCCGGCGCTGACGCGCGCGGCGCGCCGCGTTGGACGCGCGGCCCAGGTTTCGGCGACGCTGCATCACGAGTTCGGTACCGATATTGAGTTTGCTTTCGCGCCGTTAGCGAATCGCAAGACGCCCGATGCCCAGTTCGATTTCGCGCTCGCATTGCTCGAAAAGTTGGCGGTGGCTGACGGCCACTCCTTAGTGCTCTACCTGGATGAGTTCCAAGAGATTGAGGTCGGCGGTCGGCGCTTTGGGGACCCGGATCTCCTCACCAAGAAGATGCGCGCGATTCTCCAACGTAGCCCCCACGTGACCTGCCTCTTCGCAGGATCAATCGAGCACATGATGCGCGAGATCTTCACCCCGAAGTCTCGCGCGATGTATCAGTTCGCAGGCTTCTTCACACTGGATCCCATTGACGAAGACGACTGGCGGCGATCGCTGCGAAAGGTCTATCTCCGTGACGAGACGACGATCACCGATGAGGCGCTGGACGCGTTGCTGCAATACAGCGAAGCCGCAGCACGCGCGACAATGCTGATCGCCCAGCAGTCCCACGTTGTCGCCGTTGAGAAGGGCTCGTTCGTCGTCGGCGTAACTGAAGTCATTCAGGGCTTGGGTTACGCCATGTCGGCCGAACTTCCCACTCACGAAGGTGAGGTCTCGCGGATTCGGGGACTACGGGTGCACGCTCTCGCGGTTGCGCAACGCCTCGCACGTGGCGAAGCGCCTTACGGAGGGGATCTGGACGATCAGCAGGTGCGCCGCGCGTTGAATTCGCTGCGTACCGCCGGGATCGCCGTGCACATAAAGACCGGTGACTGGCGTATCGTCGACCCACTCCTTAGTCGGTACTTGGATGGCTTCGCCACCTACTAAGAGCTGAGTCGTTAGTCCCTGGGTGGCCGTGACTTTCACCACCAATTGACCACCCCACTATCGTTTCTCGGTAGCAAGAGGCCTGCGGCTCGCCGTGACATCGGCCCGGATAACCGAACCCGCCCCGGTCACGCAGACTCCTCGAACTAAATCGACCCTTTCGACCCTTTTTGGACCCTTATCAACCAAGATCTCCACTAAACGCCGAACCCTAGAGATCCTTAGGGAGGTTTCAAACCAGATGCCACGGCCGGACTCGCGAAGCCTGGCGAGACGATACTTAGATCGTGCGAATACGAATAGCCACTGTCAACGACGCCACGGTGATCGCGACCCTTGGCGCCAGCATCCAGCAGTTGCATCATGAGATGCGACCGGACTGGTTTAAACCTGCGGATGAATCGCAAACCGTTGAAATGTATCGAGAGATGCTCACGAACCCCGCTGCCACCGTCTACATCGCCGAAGACGGCCACGATGCGCTGGGCTTTGTCGCCGCTGTCGTGCACCAGAGGGCCCGATACCCCATTGGGTTGGGCGCAGACAGTTCTCGAAGTTGATCAAATCGGCGTGGCGCCGTCAGCGAGGCGACGCGGAGTCGGTCACGAACTTTTCCACGCCGTTCGAGAACTTGCGGATCAGGTATCCGCCAACCGCATCGGGTTGACCACGTGGTCATTTAACGTCGAAGCGCACAGATTCTTCGAAGCTGAGGGCCTCGTAGGTGAATTGAACCGAATGTCAATGTCGTGGCCATCGTCTTGACGTTGTCCGACGCAATATTGAAAAGGAGTATCCGTCTGAGTGCAGTAAACCCCACCTGGAGCCATCCAATCACCGGTCTTTCGTCTCGGTGAGCGACTGCAGCCGGTCGGGCGACCGGCGCCAGGGCTTCGCACGCACGTGGAGGTCGAGCGTGGCCCCGTGTACTCTCTTGCCGTTCGACGGCAGCTCGACCTGCTTGACGCGTCGCACGATGTCGCAGCAGCTGAGTCTGCGTACGCTGCGGTGACGCCACGGACTGCTCGAGGAGGCGGTAAAACAAATCTCGCACTGACGCGGGTTCCGACGGTTGAACCGGAAGCAGAACGTCAAGGTACGCCTGGAGGTGAGAGTCGCCAACCGCCCCCTGGTGAGTGGATGACAACCACCGTTTGGTGAGACCGGCCACCCGGTGCACATCGGGCAGGTCGGCGTGGGCGCGCTGGGTCGGCGAGGCGTCTCTCATGCCCCACGTGCAGTGAAGGGGAACGTCACGGCACGGATTACGCGTTGATTGTCAGCGCCGGTATGAATTGAGCGCCAACGCGACAAACGGCGCGGGCACTGCCCAGACCGGTTCTCCCAGGGTCACGTCGGTGATGTCGCGCGTCGCAAGGATCCCCTCGCCCAACGTTGAGTTGGCAATGACTAGCGCCTCCTGCCTCCAGCCTCCCGACACGTACTTTCCCTCGACTGGTACCGCTCGGACTCGCGTGTCGGCGCATCTTCCGGCAAAGTCGATCTCGTTTGACTTCGATCCTCGATGGTGGGTCACCCATTGTGCGGACCGGACCGATCCGGACCGGACCGTTTCGTTCCACTCGAGAAGCGCGACGCCAAGTTGCTGCTCGCTCATCCGGGTGATGTCGATTGGGGGCCTCCCGTGCACAAGATGAGGAAGTCGAGCGATGAGAGGATCTAGGAAGTAGAGTTTGCCCTGCTTTCCCGGGTCGGGCACCCCTTTCGCGTCGGCACGCGGACAGCGCCAGGCGAGGAAGGCCGAGATGAGCGAACGCATTCGGGTGTCGAGGGAGACGACGCCGATCCCCGCTTCGCGGGCGAAATCGGACATATTCACGAGGCTCGCCAGCCGCGTGGCCATCCCATCGAGGACGCCGCCGAGTTCAGCCTCTGTCATTCCCGTCGTGAGGGCGTCGCCGCGCACTACGTCCCACACGGCTTGGATGGTGGAGGGGCTCACCGCGTTGCCGCGACGCCAGTCGGCAACGGCCTGAGGGTATCCACCGGATTCGAGGTAGGCGGCCCATGCACCGACGAGATCCTCGGTGTACGGGATGAGTGACAACCAGAGATCGCGGGATTCGCTCGAGCGAAGTTCGTCAGCTCGTACGCCCTGTACTGAGGGGAGGTCTATCCCGAGACACGAGCAGAAGGCTCGGAAGTCCATGGGTAGGAGGACTCGGTCTGGATTCGTGGCGTGTCCCCGTCGGCCGGCAAGGGCCTTGATTGCCTCGTCAAGACCGGCATTCGACGACCCAGTCAACACCACGCAGTCAGCTCCGAAGGCCGTGTTGTCGCGCAGGTTCTTGATGACCGACCACCAATCGCCCTTACACGCGGTGATTTCGTCGATGAACCAGTACCGGGTGGCGTCACCAACGGAGCTCGTTTGCACGCGCACCACATGGTCGTAGAGCATCCGAAGTCGGCTCGGTGGCCACCCGTCGACAGTGACGCGGATGATTTGAAGGGGCTTGACACCCTGGGCCAGAAGAGCTTCAATGGCTCGCTTGACTGAGACCGTCTTGCCAACCCGACGAGGGCCGTACAGCATGTAGAGCCCGTGGTCCGCCAAATCCGTCAAGGGGCGAGGGTCGTAGGAGATGCCCGATGCCTTGACGTTCCGGAGATCGCGGTCTTCCGCATCCCAGTTGTACCCCCTCCACCAGGGGCTATCTCTGCGAACGGCCTCGCCGACCTGGCCTTCGTTGACTACCATGTATCGAATAATAGCAGAAAAGGGTAGGGTTTTTCATTGACTATTCGTAAAAATGGTAGGGTTTTTCATTGACTACTCGTAAAAAGGGTAGGGTAGTAATTGACACTCAACGGAAAACTACCCGGACCAGCGCTCGATGTAGGGAGCGAATCGTATTGATCAATAACGGATTATTTTGATCACTCTGCGATCAATAGTGATGGTTGATCTGATCAATGTTTCTGCTCGCATTAGAAGAAGTGGCTCTCCGGTTGAGCTCTATCAGTGCGCTTGGAACGTCAACCTTGAACCGCCTAAGGGTAGTGTCCTAGTTTTGACCGTCGCGGCGGGCAGGAGGGGCTTTCCCCTGGAGATGGAGAACCATCCAAAAATTGGTCCAGTTAAGCGGGTCGTGCCACATGTTGCATTTCTTTGCCACATCCGGTAGAATTTGCCACATGTCATTCACCACGTTTAATTTCCGAGTTGCGCCAAATGGGCGCACTTCCATTCCTGCAGGAGTTCGCAAAGAAGCGGGGATTGTGGGCGAGGCTGAACTGGTGGCTCACGCGGATGGTCACGGCCGCATCGTGATCGAGACGCGCGATTCCATTCGCGAACAGATCTGGGCGATGTTCCCAGAGGCTATCGAGATTGACGCCTTCACCGCCGTGCGCGAGGCGCGGGATGCTGACCGCATCATGAGTGTTGACCGACTCGATACCCTTAGCCACTGTGATGTCGACGTGGCTGTGGTTGGTGCACGACTCGCAGAGCTTGGATTTTGAGTTCAAAGCGAGGTGTGCTCGACGCTTCAGTGTTGCTCACCTTCGTTTGGAATCAGCCGGGGAGCGAACGCATCGCAGCACTGTTGCCTGACGCCGTCATCCCGGCGTCAGCACTCGTAGAGACCCTCTACATCGCCGCAGGTCAGAGAATGACAGGCACGATCGCACAGTTGGAGCAGCGCATCCTAGGCACTGGACTCAAGGTCGAGCCTGTGCTCGGTGCTGACGTGGGTCGTGCCGCTGAACTAATTGCACTGTCACGAAGGATGAATCTTGACGACGGGAAGGGGCTATCGCTTGGTGATGGGCTTTGCATTGCTGTTGCTGAACGGCTCGGGCTGACGGTCATTTCAAACGATGACCACTGGCTCGATATTGAGCTCTCCGTACGATGTGTGTCACTTAGAACGGGACGATTTCGCGATCCTCTCATTATTCGATCTCCCAAAAGCGAAGTGCCCCCCGCGCCGGTGCCCGCGCCTTCAATGGATCTGGAATGACTCAGTTATAGAGAGGTTCGTTTCTCGAGCTCCTAGGGATTGTTCATCTTGGTCCGTTGTTTGCGGTGCAGGGCAGACAGATTGCAGTAATTTAGACCGACAGCGTGCACTATCAACGCATGATGTTGTGCATCTTCACCTGCTTCCTACACTCGAGACAACTCGCGGTCGTTGACCACGCTACGGCTTGATCGGATGAGAAACTTGGCCGCTACCGACCGAGGAGGGTCATGGACAAGGGTGCTGATGGGCGAATCTACTGCACTCAGATGGATACCCCCTTATATTGAATGCGCGGTGATACCAGACTTGCGACACGGCGGTCGTCACGATCGAATCTGCTCGCTGGTCGGCGCACGTGCCAAATTGTCAAGTTGCATCCGAGATAAAGTGGACGCCTTTCCAATATGCGTTGGTTGTCCGTGATCACTTCGAGATCGGTCCTTGCCCAAATGCGCCATAACGGGCAGCAAGGTAATACCAAAACGTCAATGAACGACCACCAAAAACATGAGTTGGTAGCCGTATTAGGTATTTTTGGCGCTATGCCGTCCGTCAACACCGCGGAGGGTATGATGTCATAAGGGCAAAAGTGACATCATAGTCCAAAGGAGCAAAGTGGAGAATATGAAACAGCCGACCTTCTCCCTTCGCCTGCGCAAGGCCTGGGTTCGCAAGATGGTACGTGAGTTAGCGGAGCACGAAGGCATCAGCCAGAACGAGTTCCTCGAGCAAGCCGCGGAACACGAGGTGATCGCCCGAGGAGCCATGGTGGCTGACGACCTCGAACGCATAGCGGCTCGCTTGCGTGAGATCTCAGACGAGGCATACGAGGACCTCGTTGAAGCGAGCATCAATGCCGCCGCCGACTCGGAGGCGTTGGCCGACGAGCCACGCGCCTACCAGTTCATTGCTCTCGACAGCGCTGCGGGTGATATCACAAGAGCTTCGGAAGTACAGTCGGCAAGCGAGATCGGCGCCGTGCGAGTCTTTGACGAACTGGTTCAGTAGTGCCGGGACCCGCCTGGGATGATGACGATCCCGGCGACTCAGCAATGATCAGTGCGAACTGCCGTGACGTGTTACGAACAGTGCAGCGTGACGCACTGGCGAGAGCAGATATTTCAGAACGCGACGTACGCAGTTGGCATCGGGTTCTTTACCAAGGCTGCGCCGTTCCCGCGACTGCCTACGTCGGCAACTTCAGAGGCGACACAGCACACCACGAACTCATTGACTACGAAGTGGGGGTCGGCCGCCTATTGCGCGACGGCCTTCCAGAGAAGATGGGCGTGTGGGCGCGCGACGTCTCCCCAGCGGTCACACGTTTCGTTCAGGCACTCGAGTCGGCCATGGCAATCCTTGATCAGAACATTCCGGCAGGCTCGAAGCCTAAAGACGCGGCTCGTATCGGTGAGGTGATCAAATTGGCGGCCGCCGCCCACGGAGAATGGCTGCGAATTCATCCGTTTGCCAATGGAAACGGAAGGACGGCTCGGTTGATCGCCAACGCGATAGCACTGCGCTATGGACTGCCCGCACTCATCGCACTCAAGCCCCGTCCCGCCGGCGTGCAGTACTTAAGGGCCGCGCGAAACTCAATGGGGCGTCCTCCAGACTTCCAGAGCGATTACTATCAAGCCGTCGCTGCATTCACAATGTACGTGCGCCAAACGATTGGGATTGGCTGATTCAATCGGTCAGCGCAACACTTGGTCATTCGGCCCTAGAAGAGGTAGTGGCCCTGAGCACCCGAGTTCGGGTTGTCTAAATGCTCATGCTGGTCGAGATTCCGGTAGCCTCCCAAAGCCGTATGGCCGAGAGTTGGTGATTAGGTGACGGTCTCGCTAGCAGTCAGCCATGGCTCTTAGGGCGCTGCACACCTCGTCACGACGGACACCGAGCTCCCCAACTCTTAGGGTGAGGGCGGAGCGTCGTATCCGCTGCAGATTGTCGAACGAGGCCACACACTCGACGTCGAGGCCTTCATCTTTTCCAAGGGAGATTTCTGTCGGGATGCCACGAATCGTGCGCGTGACCGGCGCGACCACCAGCGCTGTCAGGACCCTCACCACTTCGGAACGAGTCACGACGAGGACGGGCCGGCGCATCGCCTCTACTTCGGCCCACCAGATCTCTCCCTGCCGTGGAACGCTCACCAAGGCTCTTCTTCGATCAGAACCTTGGTAGCTTCGTCAAGGCCCGTCAACTCCTCATCGGACTGGGGCAGATGCCGGTAGCCATCAACAATCTCGGCGCCGGTCTGGCGACGACGATGCTGATCGACGAGTTGCTCGAGACCCATCCGTACGGCCTCGGAGCGGTTCGCCACTACTCCGTCGCTGACCAGAGCGTCGACGTCGCCAGCAAGTCGATCGTCAATTCGTGTAACCAATTGTGCCATGCAATTAGCATAGCAAAACGCAATGCACCCTGGAGTCGCATCTGAACTGCGGTGCGATTGCATCCGAACCTGAGTCGAATTTCATCGACTTTACACAAATTGAACAGATCCTCGTCGCAATAATTTAGGCGCGGTGCAGCGGCGTCATCGCCAGCACGAGTTGTTTCGTACCGTGCTCTTCGAAGTCGACGGCCGCTCGCGCGTGTGACCCCGATCCTTCAACCTTGGTCACGACGCCCGGGCCAAAACGATCATGGACGACCCGGTCACCGACTTCGAGACCGAGCTTCTCGGCGCCCGTCGAGCGCACCGGTGGTGCCGCTCCGGTGCCGAAGGCTCGACCTTCAGTGAACTCGGTGCCGCGTCCGGTGAAGCCGTCCGCGTCGCGATAGTCCATTCGACGCAACGGCATCGTCGCCGAGATGTCGTGCACCAGTTCCGCGGGGATCTCTTGGAGGAACCGGCTCGCCAACGCGTCCATGCGGTTGCCCCACATCGTTCGACTCCAGGCGTGCGTGAGGATCAGGTGTCGCATGGCACGCGTGATCCCGACGTAACAGAGTCGGCGTTCCTCTTCGAGTTCGTTGTCGTCGGAAAGCGCGCGTCGGTGCGGGAAGATCGTCTCTTCGAGGCCGGTGATCACGACCGCCGGGAACTCGAGGCCCTTGGCGACGTGCAACGTCATCATCGAGATCGCNNCGAATAGGCCTCGTCGGTGTTCTCGGCGCGCATCGCGTCACCCATGCCCGATTCACGCACGATCGCGTCAATGACTTCGCGCGGTGCGAGGTCGTTGGCGAGCGCGCGAAGTTCATCCAGCATGAACGAGAACTTCTGCGCGCCGCTGAGGGCCTTGCCCGAGAGGCCGGCCTCTTTGGCGTAGTGCGTTGACTCGGCGAAGGAGATTGCGCGTTGCGCGGCGTAGACGCCGAGTTTGGCCTGGGCCGCGGCGCCGATGCCGCGCTTGGGCTCGTTGATCACCCGCCGAGCCGAGGCCTCATCGCGAGGATTGACGATCAGACGCGCGTAGGCCAGCGCGTTCTTGATCTCCTTGCGGTCGTAGAACCGCATGCCCGAGATCACGCGATACGGAATCGACGCGCGCAGCATCTCTTCTTCGAGGACCCGGCTCTGGGCGTTCGTGCGGTAGAAGACCGCCATCTGATTCCAGGAGAGTTGGGACTCGCTCGCCAGCCGACGAAGTTCGGTCGCCACCCAACGCCCTTCGTCGTACTCGTCGCCGGCTCGGTACAGTCGTATCTTCTCGCCCTGCACGTCATCGGTGAAGAGGTTCTTCGCGTGCCGACTCGTGTTCTTCGAAATGACGGCGTTGGCCGCGTCGAGGATCGTCTGGGTGGAACGAAAGTTCTGTTCCAACAGAATCACCGTGGCGTCGGGGAATCGTTGCTCGAACTGCAGGATGTTGCGAACGTCGGCGGCACGGAATCGATAGATCGACTGGTCCGAGTCGCCGACCACGCAGAGGTTGCGATGCTTCTCGGCGAGCATCATCACCAACTGGTTCTGCACGCCGTTGGTGTCCTGGAACTCATCGACGAGCAGATATTTGAAGCGGTTCTGATAACTCGCGCGGACCTCGTCGTCCTTCTTCAGCATCGCGACCGCGTTCAAGAGCAGATCGTCGAAGTCCATCGCATTCGCGAGCATCAGCCGCGCGCTGTACAGGTGGTAGATCTCGGCGATTCGCCGATGGTGCGGGTTGCCGTCACCGCTCTCGGCGTAGGCGTCCGGTGAGAGCATCTCATTCTTCGCCGCCGAGATCGCGGCCGAGACACTGCGCGGCGACAATCGCTTCGTGTCGAGATTGAGTTCCTTCATGATGCGCTCGACCGCGGACTGCGCGTCGCCGGCGTCGTAGATCGTGAAGCCGCGCTGATAGCCCAGCACGTCGGCGTGGGCGCGCAACATCCGCAGGCACGCCGAGTGGAACGTCGAGACCCACATGTCACGGGCGTCGGCGCCGACGAGGTCGACCACGCGTCGACGCATCTCGTCGGCGGCCTTGTTGGTGAAGGTGATGGCCATGATCTCCCACGGCCGCGCGTCACCCTTCGCGAGGATGTGCGCGATACGTCGCGTGAGCACTCTCGTCTTGCCCGATCCCGCCCCGGCGATCACGAGCAGCGGTCCGCCTCGTTGGACGACGGCCTCGCGTTGGGGTGCGGTCAGTCCCTCGAGCAGTGAATCAGGATCCAATCGCCCTTCGACGTTCCCGCCGTCAGTTCCCCAGAGCGACTCCTCGGAGAACGAGTTACGACTCACTCCCACTCAATGGTGCCCGGTGGCTTACTCGTCACGTCCAACGCGACGCGATTGACGCCCTCAACTTCTCGAATCAGTCGGTTCGCGATCTTCTCGATGACGTCGTAGGGCAGGCGCGCCCAGTCGGCGGTCATGGCGTCGTCGCTCGTGACGGCGCGGATGATGATCGGGTACGCGTAGGTTCGTCCGTCGCCCATGACCCCCACCGTACGCACGGCCGGTAACACCGCAAAACTCTGCCAGAGTTCGCGGTACAGCCCGGCCTTCTTGATCTCGTCGACGACCACGTAGTCGGCGTTGCGAAGTATCTCGGCGCGTTCTCGCGTCACCTCGCCCACGATGCGCACGCCCAGTCCGGGACCGGGGAACGGCTGGCGCCAGACGATCTCTTCGGGTAGTCCGAGCTCCTCGCCGACGTGGCGGACCTCGTCCTTGAACAGGTTTCGCAGCGGCTCGACGAGGTCGAAGGAAAGGTCTTCCGGAAGACCGCCGACGTTGTGGTGGCTCTTGATGTTCGCGGCGTGGCCCGAGCCCGATTCGATGACGTCGGGGTACAACGTCCCCTGGACGAGGAACCTCGGACCGTCACCGCCCTTACCGAGCTCTCGCGCCACCGTTTCGAATTCGCGAATAAACAACTCGCCGATGATCTTGCGCTTTTGCTCCGGGTCAGTCACGCCGGCGAGCGCGTCGAAGAAACGGTCCTGCGCCTTCACGTGGATCAGCTCGACACCGAACTGACGCGTGAAGGTCTCTTCGATTTGCTCGCCCTCGTCTCTGCGCATGAGGCCGGTGTCGACGAAGACGCAGGTCAATTGATGACCGACGGCCTTGGTGACCAGTGCGGCGGCGACCGCGGAGTCGACGCCACCCGAGAGCGCGCAAAGCACCTTCTCGGTGCCGACCTGGGCACGGATAGCTGTGACCTGGTCTTCGATGATCGACGTGTTCGTCCAGGTCGGCGGGATCTCGGCTATGTGGTGCAAGAAGTTCGCGAGCAGGTCCTGACCGCGCTCGGTGTGGGCGACCTCGGGATGGAACTGCACCGCGTGGAGTCGACGTGTCACGTCCTCCATCACCGCGACGGGACCCTCAGGCGACGAACCAGTGACGACGAATCCTTCGGGGGCCGTGGCGATGGCGTCGCCGTGGCTCATCCAGCACGTCACGCTCGCGGGCCATTCGTCCATCAAGACCGACGGGCCACGGCGCGTCATGGTCGTGCGACCGTATTCCCCGATGCCGGTGTTGGCGACATCGCCGCCTAACTGCTGCGCCATGAGCTGCGCGCCGTAACAAATGCCCAGCACGGGGATGCCGAGTTCGTAGATCGCGGGGTCGAGTGACGGCGCCGGTACTTCGTAGACCGACTTCGGTCCGCCGGAGAGGATGATCGCGGCCGGCGCTTTGGCGCGGACTTCGTCGGCGCTGATGGTGCTCTGCACTATTTCGGAGTAGACGTGTGCTTCACGCACACGCCGGGCTATCAACTGGGCGTACTGAGCGCCGAAGTCGACGACGAGGACGTTCTGGGTCAATGTCCCATGCCGACGCCCTGGGAGTGCTGCAACTGCTTTCCTTCAGTCTGGAGCGACGGCGCGAGCATGATCTCGGCCTTCTGGAACTCCTTCAGCGTCTCGTAACCGCACGTGGCCATCGACGTGCGCAGCGCGCCGAAGAGGTTCAGTCGCCCGTCGTTCTCGTGCGCCGGTCCCAGCAGGACTTCTTTCAGGGTCCCACGGACCTGCGTGCGCACGCGTGTGCCACGCGGCAGCGTCGGGTGAAAGGTCGCCATCCCCCAGTGGAATCCACGCGCCGGCGCCTCGACGGCACTGGTCAACGGAGATCCGATCATCACGGCGTCGGCGCCGCAAGCAATGGCCTTGGCGATGTCGCCGCCCCTACTCATGCCGCCGTCGGCGATGACGTGCACGTAGACACCGGTCTCGTCCAAGTGGCGCATGCGCGCGCCGGCGACGTCGGCGATCGCGGTCGCCTGGGGCACGCCGATGCCCAGCACCGCACGCGACGTGCACGCGTTGCCCGGTCCGACACCGACGAGGACGCCGGCGGCGCCGGTGCGCATGAGGTGCAGCGCCGCCTGGTAGCTCGCGCAGCCGCCGACGATGACCGGCAGTTCGAACTCGCGAATGAACTTCTTCAGGTTGAGCGGCTCGACGGTCTTGGAGACGTGCTCGGCCGAGACGACCGTTCCCTGGATGACGAGGATGTCGAGGCCGGCGTCGAGGATGGTCTTGGCCATCCAGTCGGTGCGCGCGGGCGTGACCGAGGCGGAAGTCGTGATGCCGGCGGCCTTCATTTCGGCGATGCGCTGGGCGACGAGCTCGATCTTGATCGGCTCTAAGTACATCTGCTGCATGCGCGCGGTCGCTTTGTCGTCGTCGAGTTCACGGATCTCTTCAAAGAGGGGCATCGGGTCCTCGTAACGGGTCCAGAGACCCTCGAGGTTCAAGACACCCAATCCCCCGAGGCGTCCCAGCTCGATGGCGGTGTCGGGCGACATGGCGCCGTCCATCGCCGAACCAAGGACCGGCAACTCGAACTTGTAGGCGTCGATCTGCCAGGAGATGTCGACGTCCTCGGGGTCGCGCGTTCGTCGAGAGGGCACGATGGCGATGTCGTCGAAGCCGTAGGCCTGTCTCGCCGATTTATAAATGCCGATCTCAACTTCTGCCATGGTGACCTCCGCCTAAGAAACAGAAAACCCAAAAATGAGTGTGCGTTGCCTCTAATCTACCGGACGAAATCAGGGCCAAGTCCTCTTCGCTTCGGGCCATTCGACACCGGTGACGACGCAGAGCAACTCGGTCACGACGCGCGCGGTCGCGCCCCAAATGAGGTCCCCTGGCACTCGGTAGAAATAGATCGGGAGGTAGTCGTCAGCCTCAGCACCGGGTCGAGCCCGGTCACGTCGCCAACGCTCTTCGAGGAACGTGCCCTCTGAGAGAAGTTCGGCGAGCGACACCGTGAACGCACGGTCGACTTCGGCGGGATCGGTCACCATGACGGGTCGTTCATCCAAGAATCCGATGACGGGCCAGATGGCCGAACCGAGTGCCCACGTCACGATCGGACTCAGCCATCCAACGACGCGCACCGCGTTCTCGTCAATACCTACTTCTTCGTGCGCTTCTCGCAGGGCCGTCTCGGTTGGCGTCTCACCGGCGTCACTGCGCCCACCCGGGAGGGCAATTTCTCCCCGGTGCTCTCGCATCGAGAACGATCGTCGCGTCAGAACGAGATGCGCTTCGCCGGCCTCTTCAAAGAGCGTGACGAGCACGGCTGAACGTCGGGTAATTGGCTGACCTTCTATATCAGCCACGACCATCGCGCTCGGATCACCGGGCATCGCCGAGTCCTCGAGGTGGCGCAGTGCGGCCTTCAGTCTCGATTCAACGAGCTCGAGTGTGAGCCCCGTTCGTTCATTGACCGCCAGCGTGCTCCACGGCGCGAGCGCACCGGCCTGGATGTCGTCCGGTTCGGGAAGAGTCTGGGGGTATTCATGACCCTCGAAACGCGCCGGTCTCGTGCCGTCTAGCGCCATTCTCAATGTCCCCTAAAGTTGTATGCGATTGACTCAGCATCACGATTTTATTCGGTCCCCCCTCTGGCCCAATCAGGAGAATCTGCCTTCATGAAGTCCCTCGCCCGTTTTGCCTATCGCCGCCGTTGGTTGATTCTCGCCCTCTGGGTCGTTCTCTTCCTCGGCATGAACGCCCTCTCGCAGTCCTTCGGCACCGCCTACGCGAACACGTTCACGCTGCCGGGAACCAATTCGACCCACGCGCTCGCGTTACTGCAGTCAAATTTCAAGAACAAGTCCGGCGACGTCGACGAGATCGTCTTTCACGCGCGAACGGGCACGATCGCCAGTCACAAGAGCGCGATCAACGCAATGGTCAAGAAGGTCGAGAAGGTGAGTTCGGTCGCCTCCGTCATCTCGCCCTTTGTCGGCGGCTCTTTTCAAACAAGCAAGAACGACAAGATCGCCTTCGCCGTTGTCTACTTCTACAAACAGGGCTACAAATTGAAGAGCGCCCAGATTCAACCGGTTGAGAACGCCGGCATCACCGCGCGCTCGTCGTCACTCGACGTCGAGTTCACGGGCAACGCGTTTGAACAACTCGGCGCCCAAAAAGGCAGCCCCGACTTGATATTTGGATTGATTCTGACCGCCATCGTTCTGGTGCTCGCCTTCGGTTCGTTCTTCGCGATGTTGCTCCCGCTCGGTGTCGCACTGTTCGCGGTCGGTATCGCCACCGCGTCAACGACGCTGCTCAGTCACGGGCTCTCCATCGCCACCTTTGCGCCCATTTTGGGTTCGCTCATCGGCTTGGGTGTGGGAATCGACTACGCGCTCTTCATCGTGACGAGAACGCGACAGGGTTTGAAACGCGGCTTGAGCCCAGAAGACGCGATCGTCACGGCGATCAACACCTCGGGCCGCGCCGTGCTCTTCGCCGGTTCAACTGTCTGCATTGCCCTGCTCGGCATGCTCGTCTTGCAACTCTCGTTCTTGAACGGCGTCGCGATCGCCGCGTCCTTGACGGTCTTGATCACGATGCTCGCCTCGTTGACCTTGTTGCCAGCCCTTCTCGGCTTCCAGGGGAACCACGTCTTGAGCCGTCGAGAACGTCGATCGCTCGCGACGAACGGTCCCGAGCCCATCGTCACCAACTCGGGCTGGCAGCGCTGGGCCAACACCGTGTCGAAGCACCCACAGAAACTCTCGCTCGTCGCGCTCCTGGCGATCGTCGTCGTCTGCATTCCTTTCTTCTCACTGCACCTCGGTAGTTCTGACGCAGGAACTGACCCGGCGAGCTCGACCACTCGTCAGGCCTACGACTTGCTCGCCCAGGGCTTCGGTCCCGGCGTGAACGGTCCGCTGCAAGTCGTCGGTTCGATACACAACTCAAAGGACCTCGCGACCATGGTGGCGCTCGATCAGAAGCTCCAGGGAAAGCCCGACGTCTACGAAGTGGCCCCGTTGCAGATCTCCAAGAACGGCAAAGTTGCCGTCGTCAACGTCGTACCCAAAACGAGTCCCGATTCAAGGGTCACCGAGAGTCTGATCAGCACGATTCGAAACGACTACATTCCGGCCGTCGACGCCAAGACCCATACCGGCATCTACGTCGGCGGGCTCACGGCGATCTTCGTCGACTTCGCCCAGGTCTTCACCTCCAAGATCCCCTTGTTCGTCGGGGTGATCGTCTTGCTCGGGTGTCTGTTGTTGATGGTGGCATTCCGCAGCATCGTCATACCCCTGACGGCCGCGGCGATGAATATCTTCGCGGCCGGCGCGTCCTTCGGTCTCGTGGTCGCCGTCTTCCAGTGGGGTTGGGGTAGTTCGTTGATCAACGCGGGCACGGGACCAGTGGAATCGTTCTTGCCGACGATCATGATCGCGATTCTCTTCGGGCTCTCAATGGACTACCAGGTCTTTTTGGTCTCACGAATGCACGAGGAGTGGCTCAATACCGGCAGCAACGAAGAGGCCATCAACCGCGGTCAGGCCAACACCGGGCGCGTCATCTCCGCCGCGGCCCTGATCATGATCTGCGTCTTCTTGTCCTTCGCCTTCGGCGGCCAGCGGATCATCGCCGAATTCGGCATCGGTCTCGGCGGCGCGGTGCTGATGGACGCCTTCATCCTTCGCACGATCCTCGTGCCGGCGTTGATGCACTTCTTCGGCGACGCCAACTGGTACTTCCCCAAGTGGCTCGACCGGATCACCCCTCACTTCGCGGTAGAGGCGACCGAAGACGTCGCGGTCTAACCCATAAGAAACCTTTAAATTCTCAGGGTTTTTGACATTCCTGCCGCCGAGCGCGGTGGCGTGCGCCGCTAAGTTCTGGTCAAGGTCGGAAAAGGATTCGAGTGCAAATAATAAGGTCAGGTCACATCGGTCCCACGGGACCATTCGGTCCCGGCAACGGTTCTGGTTTTCGAAGTGTCTTCTACGGAGGTCCCGATTGGGGCTTCGGAATAGCGAGGTTGATCATCATGATTCTGTTCCTTCTCTTCATCGGCGCCGTCGCCTACTTCTTCATACGTCACTTCGACCACGCGCAGTCGCACCACCACGCGCACGTCGGCACGAGTATGACGACGACGTCGGCCGACAGCGCGGCCTCTGACCTCTTGAAGATGCGATTCGCCAAGGGCGAGATCGACGAGGACGAGTTCACGCGCCGGATGAGCCTCTTGAAGGACCATCAGTCAGTTAACTGACAAAGACCATCGTCGCGTCCTCGGTCTCGACGAAGCCGGCGAACTGAGATTGATTCCTCCTGAGCCCTCTCTTCTCAGAAATTTTCGGCGCGGTCAAATCGCTCGTGAAGCTGGCGTAGCGCCCTGGGCGCGATTCTCTCGGTCGGGTAGTACTTGTCGAACACCGCCGCGGCATCATCGAACGACCCGATTCGGCACTCCTCCAGTAGCAGGTCGATGTCCATTGCGTCGCGCTGCCCACGCCCAGCCAACAGCTTCATGGCTAACAAGAGGAGCGGCTGAGCAACTCGAACGGAGACGTCACCACGAGTGAACCGGATCTCCCAGTCGTCGTCTCCGTCGTAGTGGCTGGCCCACATCTTCGCTGCATCGTTGAGCCAAGTCTCCGGCCAACGCTTCGCCGCGCCTACGCTCCGAACGGAAGCTCGAATTTCCGCGGAGGAGTAGAGAACGTCGACGTCATTGGTCAAGGCCCCGCGCTCGACGTGCAGCATGATTGCGGCGCCACCGACGACATAGATCGCTGAGGTCACACCAGACGCGACGAGCTCATCCACGAGCGCGAGGAGGCCTTCTTCGATTTCTACTTTCGTGAACAGCACGTCACGCGCTCGCTAGCTCAGATTCGGCCAGCAGAACGCCGTGTAGCTGGAAGACGGCTGGCACTTCGGAGATGTGGGTGTAGGGAGACACAGCCCACGGTTCCGACAGGACTCGTGAGGACTCGCGAACCCACTCAGGAAGTGGAAGCAAGTCCTTGGTCAGGTGATAATCCACTATCGCGGCGATGGCGGCGTCAAAGCGTGCGTCCCCGCAAAGCGGCGGCGCGGCGACACAGAGGGCAACCCGTAGCGGCCCTGGGACTGCTTCGAGGTCGTCACTGAGACCGATGAGGGCGCGAAAGGCGACTCCCTCACTGTGCCGCGTGGATCTGAGTTCCTCGTAAATGTAGTCAGCCCAACTAGCGGCGGAGGATCTTACGGTTGGCAGGAGGAAGAGTCGGTAGCCGACTGCGCCAGCTAGCCGATCGAGCGACGCTGCCCGCGTGTCGTGCGCAGAGCTCTCGATGGCCGCGAGTGCTGGTTGTGCGATTCCGGCCCTCTCCGCCAAGGCTCGCTGAGTAAGGCCGCCGCCTCTTCGAGCCTCTCGTACTAGTTGCGCAGTCGTCATTTTTACCTTCCCTTGACCAGGTTGATAGTATTTCTCTTATCATAGTGCCGGCAAAAGCCAATGCACTCAGATTCAGGTCAAGAGGCGACCGTCACGGTACGTCGAGTTTCCGGATCAGGGACTACGGCGTGACCGGGCTTACTAAATCAGTGGTTCAGTCCACAATTCCTGGTAGATCAACCCCCCTTCGGCAAACTCGGGACCTGGTGGGGCGCGGTGAATGCGCCGCAGGTCCGAATTCAGAACCGAAGTATCTCCTAGGCACCGACCACGGTCGGTGCTTCAGTTGACGCTTCAACGGGGTGAGCCTGATTGTCGAGACAACCGGGTCTTACCTCCCCTCCACATCCAGTACCGGAGCTTGTCGCCGGCAGGCCTTGGCGGGCCAAGTTGATCGCCGCGTTGAGATCGCGGCCGGTGGTGAGACCACAGGTCTCACAGTGATACTTCCGTTCGTCGAGGGACAGTGTGGCTTTGACTGTCCCACAGCGACTGCAGGTTTTCGATGACGGGTAGAACCGGTCGACTCGTAGAAGCGTTGATCCGTACCATGTCGTCTTGTACTCGAGTTGGCGGGTGAACTCGCCCCAGGCGGCGTCACTGATGTGCTTGGCGAGGGAGTGGTTCTTCACCATGCCCGCCACGTTGAGGTCTTCGACCACGATCACGTCGTAGTTCTTGGCGAGCATTGTCGTGGTCTCGTGGATGAGGTTGCCGCGCGTGTAGCGCACCGTGGCGTGGATGCGCTGCACCCGAGCGTTCGCCTTCTTCCACCGCTTCGACGAGGCGAGACCTGGTTTGGGCCCTTGGCGTCGCGAGGCGATGCGTTGGGCGTGGGCCAGTCGCTGCTCGGCTCGTGGGAAGTGGCGGGGGTTGGCGACCTCGAGTACCTGGGTGCCGTCGGGGGTGGCCCCGGTGTAAAGGGTCGTGATGCCGACGTCGATGCCGATGACACGTTCGGGCGTGCGAGTTGCGAGGAGGGTTCGGGTGACTTCGACGGTGAAGGACACCCGCCACTTGCCCGAGCGCTCGCACACCGTGGCGGCCACGACACGCCCGGTGCCGCGCTCAAGGTGGCGAAACAGCTTGCGGGTGGACTCGTAGGTCTTGACCTCCCCGATCCGGGCAAGGCGCACATGGTGCGAGTCCGCGAGTCGAACGACATTCCCGAGGAACCGCACCGATCCGCCCTGCCCCTTGCGCTTGAAGTGCGGGAACTTCGCTCTCCCCTTGCGCCAGTTGGTGAGGGCCTTGCTCAAACGCTGGGCCGCGTCGTTATAGGTGCTCGATCCGTTCTCACCCCACCACGGTGCCAGCTCGTCACGGTGCTCGGCCCAGAGGTAGAGCAGCCCAAAGTGCGAGGTGCTGACGTAGTCGTCGTTGGTGACCGTGAGGCCCGATTCCTTCTTCGCGCGGTTCTCGTCCCAGTTGGCCTGCACCAATGCGAGCAGCGCGTTGTAGGCGAAGCGCGAGCCTCCGACGTGGCTGCGCAGTGCCGAGACCTGTTCCGCCGTGGGATCCAGGGCGAACGTGTAGGCCTGGGTGACGACGGTGGGTGCGGTGTGAGGGCTCGTCACCCAATCAGTATCGGCGCGAGGTGTGACAAATGCCGCGCCCCACGGGGTCCCGAGTTTGCCGAAGGCGGATCAACCAATATCTCCGCCAAACGCCGAACCCTTCGATTGCAGTGTTGCGGACACCCAACATTCAACAATGTCGCTTCACTACGCGCTCTCGTCCTCGATCTCCCACGCGTGATCAAGGACGTGCCAGGCGAGACGGCGAAGCGAGTACCGCGATGGCCGTGCGCCACCCGGAGAACGGGCGAGCAGCGCGTCGGTGATCGTGGCCCGCTGATCGACCCACGGCGTTCGCGGGGGCACCCGCGTGCCGAGTTTCGAGCAGTAGTTTCGCTCGGCCTCTTGGACGTGCGAGACGATGTCGTCGCGGTCGCGTCCTCCGCCGCGCGGACCCTTGGTCAATGTCGTCGGTGCGACATCGACGACGCCGTCGAAGTACGCCCAGCAGTCGGCCAGCACCGCGACTTGGCGTTTCAGGTCGCGTGACGAGCGCCAGGTCCGTGGTCTTCGCGCGCCGACACCACCTGGGCCAGTCGATGGCGGCGAAGACCGAACTCTTCCCCTCTTCGAAGTAGACGCGTGTCGTCACCGCTCCTCTCCCACGTGGTCTTGGCCACGCTTGTCGCGTCGCGCTAGTGAGCGACTCTGAGAACCCCGTGAGTAAGGTGAAGTCCGATCACCGCGGAGGGACCCGGTATCACGAATGACAAGGACGACCAATGGCGACAACCCGTAACGCACGAGCCCACTGGGAGGGCACGCTTCTCGAAGGTCAAGGAACCGTCGAACTGACCTCGAGTGGCATTGGCACCTATCCGATCACGTGGGCCTCGAGGGCCGAGTCGGCCGATGGCCGCACGAGTCCCGAAGAGCTCATCGCCGCGGCCCACGCGTCGTGCTTCTCGATGGCGCTCGCCAACGGCCTAGCGAAGTCCGGCAATCCCGCCATCTCGCTCAACACGTCGGTCGAAGTGGACTTCCAGCCCGGCGTCGGCATCACCGAGATCCGCATCACGCTGTCGGGCGAAGCCGAGAACCTCGACGCCGACGGCTTCAAAGCCGCCGCCGAGGACGCCAAGGCCAACTGCCCGGTCTCCAAGGCGCTCGCTGCGGTACCGATCACGCTGACGGTCGTCTAAGGACTTTTCGAGAGAACAATGAGTGGGAGTCGTGAAGACGGAGGCACCACGCCCTCCGTTTCACGACTTTCATCACGACCTCGCTTCGATCGACGACGCAGGGACTACAGCCCTCGCCTTTTTGTAGCTCAGTTCCTGGGTCTCGTCGGCATCGTCCTTTACAACTGGTGGGTCTGGGTCCTCATAGCGACCAACCTTCTCGTCAACACCGGCGAGTTCTTCAGCGACCTAGAAGCGACGGGCCGACGCGACGCCACGCTTTTCCAGCACTTCGACCTCGCGGCGGGCATCGTGATGCTGGTGGCCTTTCTCATCCGCGGTCCTTGGGGTCCCAAGGGCAAACGCCAGGAGTGGCCTTGGCTGCTCCTCTTCGCGATAGCGGGCGCGGTCGGTGGACACTACGCCTACGCCTGTCCCGAAGGACTGAGCGCGGCGTGTCGCAGTGCGGAATGGCATCTGCGACTCCCGCTGCACCACTACCTCCACGTCATCTCGGGCGTCATCGAGTTCGCCGCCATGACGGCCGCGGTCTATTTCGCCTGGCAACGAACGAGGGATGATTCGGGCTGGGTGTCGCGGACGATCAAGGGGATCGGGGTCGCCATGTTGATCGGCTATCCCCTCCTCGGTGTCGCGTACCTGACGGACCGATTCGGTGCCTTCGTCGAGCCGATCTTCTTCGTCTGCTTCTCGGTGATGGTGGCGATCGAACTGTGGGAACCACGACGAGGACCGAACATCGTCAACGAAGTCTCGGTCAGATGATCGCGAACTCTGGCGCGTCTTCGACGACGTCAACCAACTCGAGCTTCTCGGCCGTACCGGTCCAGTAGGCGACGGCACCCGAGACAAGTAGCAGCCCTGCCGAGGCGACGAGCGCAATGTCGAGTCCGTGGGTGAGCGCCCCGTAGGCGGCATTGACCACCTTGTTTATGAGCACCGCGAACTGCTTTCGCAGCGCCGGACTGAGTCCCGCTTCGGCGGATTGGGTCTGGCCCGTCGTCACGGCCGTGATGACCAGGTGGCGAAAGGACACCGGGATGCCCAACTGAGCCAGTCGCGCGGTCAGGTTCACGGTGAGTTGCCCGTTCACGATTGATCCGAGGATCGCGACGCCGGCCACCGCGCCGAGTTCACGGCTGGTGTTGACCGCCGAAGAGGCCATACCCGAGTTCGCGGCGGGAAGACTCGAGAGCGCGGTCGCGTTCACCGGGACGATGACGATGCCAAAGCCGATACCGGCGAGACCCATCGTCCAACCGAGTGTCGACACGTCGACACCGGGGCCGATGGCGGCGTACGTGAGGAGCACGCCCGACCCGGCGAGGAGACAGCCCACGGTCATGGGGATCCGCGAGCCAATTCGTCCCACCCAGCGTCCCGTGAAGAGCGACGCCACCACGATGCCGCCGAGCAAGGGTAGAAAGTCGAGCGCCAAACCGTAGGCACTGACGGACGCGACGACTTCCAAATACAGCGCGACGAAGAAGAAGATAGAGAAGATCGAGAAGTAGCTCGCGAAAGCGATGAACGCCGCACCGGTGAATGATTTGCGTCGGAAGAAGCCCAACTCCAACATCGGGCTCTTGGCGTGCTTCTCGGCGAGATAGAAGATCGGGACAGTGAGGAAGCTGACAATGAACAAGGTGATGACCCAGCCGCTCTCGTAGCCGGTCAACTCGCCCTGGATGCACGCGAACGTCGCGGTGCCGAGGATGACCGCCGCGAAGAAGAAGCCCGCGAGGTCAACTCTCCTTCGGATCTCGTTCACACTCTCGGGCAACGCAATCGCCGCGACGACGAATGCCAATGCGCCGAAGACCAGGTTGAACCAGAAGACCGCGCGCCACGACCAGATGCCGACGAGGATGCCGCCGATGACCGGTCCCATGGCGAGCGCGAGTCCCGACACCGCGGCCCACGCGCCAAGGGCTCGAGCGCGAGCCTTGTGATCGGGATAAATGTGACGAATCATCGACAACGTCGCGGGCTCTGAAGCGGCCGCACCGACTCCCATGATGATGCGCCCGATCACGAGTTCGCTCGGATTGACCGAGATCGCGCACACGATCGATCCGCCACAGAAGATCGCCACGCCGATCAGCATCAAACGCTTGCGACCGAAGTTGTCACCGAGCGCCCCGAACATCAACATGAGGCTCGCGAACGCCAGGGCGTAGCCGCCCACGACCCACTGCAACTGGGACACGTTGGCGTGTAACTTCGATTGGACGCTCGTGAGCACCGCACTCGCAACCGTGTTGTCGAGAAAAGTCAAGAAAAGAATAGCGAGCAACGCGGCGAAACTGAAGTGGGCGCGAATGCCGCGCACGATGACTTCACGAACCTGAATTGGCTCGCGCCCGAGCGTCGACGCGGGGCCGGGTTCGTCTGCCATGCTGCCCATTCCTCCCTAATTGATTCAGTTACTCTGCCCGTGGCCTTCGCGTACGGCGAGTCCTGTTCAATGCCGTCAAATCAGATACTCGGTCCAATGTATGGTCCCGGTGCGCTCCTTCGTACACCCGCGGGCACGCACTCTCCCCTGACCACGCGGACGAACCGTCATCGACAACGAACTCGAGGGGTGAGTCGCTACTTCTTGGGCGCGGCGAAGACGATCTTGAATACCGCGGTGTCTTTGCCGGAGATGTTGCCCGCACTCACGGCGCAACTCTTAAGGTTCGAGGCTGCGGTGCCGCACTTGCCGTTTCCGATTTTCCCGGTCACGAGCTTGAACTTCGTCTTCGGCATCACGCCCTTGGAGCTGATCGTGACCGGAACCGCGGTGTTGATGTCGCAGCCCGCCTCACCTTTGGCCGTCGTGAGGCACTCGGTGATGTAGACGGTGTCCTTGGGCTTGAAACCGGTGCCCGAGACGGTCACGGTCTTGTGATTGGTCAGACCAGTAGATGGTGTCACCACCAACTTCGGCTGCGCGGCGGCACTGGCGCCAGTGACGTTGATCAGGCCACTCGTCAAGATCCCAGTGCTGAGCAATGCGGCCACGGCCACCGTTCGAATCGTTCGTGTCGATATCACCTTTTCTCCCAATCTCTTCAGTGATTTGAACATTCATCGCCCGTCGCCGCCACTGCGCACTGCGTGGCACCGATCATGGACATCAATCCACTCGTGCAAGCATGGTACCAAGCCAATGCCGAATCGATGGCACGGGGATCACCCTGACATTTGTCTCACGGAACTGGTCGAGCAGATGACTTCAACTCTGAGAAATTGATCTCTTCTACTCGACCAGTGGGCCGTATCGGATCGTGGAGCACCTGTTGCGGAAATGCTCCACGATCCCGTTGCCCTTGCGCTCTAGTGAGCCGTCCCATTCACGGTGAACTCTTGGCTCGTGCTGACGACTGNNTTCGAAGTGACTACTTCGAGGATTGCGGCGAGCGCCCGTTCGTGGACACTGTGCTCGTCATTTGAGATGTCGGATTGGGAGTTCCCTTTGGAAGATGACGAAAAAGTGGTGTCGTCGATAGTGAGGTAGCGCCCAAGTTCGGCGGCCAAGGAGTTGCCAGAGATGCTGGCGCGCACGTACAAGTCACGCAGGGTGAACGGCAAATCAGATACGACATCACTCGAGGCAGAAACTAACTCGCCGAGATTCGGCGAACCTTCGTTGGTTGACACTTCCGGTCCCCCGTTCTGCCCCTGCAGGAGTAATTTCTACAATAAAAGCCGACCCGTTGTCAAATCGTTGTGATTGGCGAGTTAAATCGTAGAGATGAGTTTTCGGAGGGCTTTGGGTTGAGACCCGGCACTCTCCGCTCTGACGGCGGTGCCGGCCAGGACTCTTGTACGTACTGATAAATTTTCTCTGCACGTGGCTTCTATCGGGAGGAACGGGATGACCGGCTGGCGACGCCGCGGTGCGAGGAGTCGCCACCTTGGTGGGCGAACCCGAGCCCGTTCGAGCGGCCACTGCCAGAGCGACGAGGGGGGACCAAGATTTCCCGTCGTCTGATGCGAAGATTGTTCTCCGTTAAGCCGCCGTTGGTTCGAGGGTGTCGCAACGCCGCAGCGCTAGTGCTGACACGACGGGTGACCCGCACAATCTTCCGATTACCCGGCGAGCCCTCGGCGGGCCCTAAGTCGCTGGCTGGCTAGGGGTCGAAAGACCGGTCCAGCTCAGTCACTCGAGCCCTGCGCCACTTTGGAGGGGGGTCGAATCGTGCACGTCGCCAGGTTCCCATGCGGCCCAGCCCTGTCGTTCAGCCAAAATTGGCCGGCGCGGACGTTCTCAACTATTCAGAGTGATCGTGAGCGTCTGGCCCGTCGCATCCAATGTCGCGGTCATCGTGACGCTATTGCCGACACCGTCATTGGGAACCAAGGTGAAGGAATTCGTCGTCGTTGACTGACCGTTCGAAACTGACAGCGTTCCGGGTACCGTCGGCGACACGGTCCCCTGACCGGTCGCGGCAAGATCGACGGTCACCGCAGCGCCCGTCTGGTTTACGAATGTGTTGCCGAACGCGTCGACCAGTTGCAAGGATGCGGTCAGCGTTTCGCCGACCGTCGCACCCTCGCCCGATGACGTGCAACTCGCCGCGTCGGCCGGGCCCACGCACGCGACGGATGGCGACGCGTTTTGTGAAATTTGCGCCAACTGAATACCCCCGACGTTGGCGCCAACGCTCACGGTCAGTGCCTGCGTGCCAACGTCACTCGTCGACTGATCGGTCGCGGTGAGCGTCGTGTTCTCAGCGTCATAGAGCGAAACGTTCGCGGCGTTGGAACCCGACGCCACACCTGCGACAAAGGTCATCTGCGACGCGTTCGCACTCGAACACGAACCATTGGCCGGATAGAGCGGCACGCTGCCGTTGGGCGCGTTATCTGGACCAGAGAAGATGATGCATTTGTTACCCGAGTAGTTCGTGGCCACATTGCCGTACTGGTCATCGGCGGTGAGGACGACCTTGAAGACCGTGCCCGCGGTCGGCGTGGTGGTAGATGAGAGGTTGAAGGAGCTCAGCGTGCTCGAACCAACCTCGACACTCGCGGATCCAGCACTACCGCTTGGCACGTCCGTCGCCGCCAAATTCACACTCTGGGAGTCGTAAAGAGTGATACTCGGGGCGTTGGCATCGGTGGCGAGACCATTCGCAAAGTTGACACTCGAACCACTTGAACACCCCCCTGGATAGGTAGGTGCCGTACGACCGGGCGAGCTCGACGGTCCGCTAAAGGCCACGCACTGACTTCCTGTGTAGTTCGTGTCCACGTTGTTGTACTGGTCGTAGGCCGTGAGTCCAACACTGAAGGGGACACCGGCAGTGGGCGTCGCCGGAGCGTTGACGCCAAGGTGATCGAGAATGGCGGGAGCCACCGTGACGTCGACCGATCCCGAGGAGGACGTCGCGACATCGGTCGCGACGAGCGGGACCGTCTCGGCGTCGTAGAGCGTCACCGGCACGATGTGCGAGCCGTTGGCGGCGCCGTTGTTGAAGGTGAGCGCTGAGCCCTTCGAACACCCGGCCCCGCCCGGATAGGTCGGCGTGGTGCCATCAGGTGCATCGCCGGGACCGCTAAAGACGACACAGTGGCTGCCCGTGTAGTTGGTGTCCAGGTTGCCATATTGGTCATAGCCGGTGAGGGCCAGTCCGAACGAGTTGCCCGCCGTCGCGGGCGCATTGGCCATGACGTGAAAGGTGCCGAGCGCGGCGGGAACCACACTGAGGCTGATCCAGCCGTAGTGGCCGCTCGCGACGTCGGTTGCGCTAAGCGTGACGTCCTGGGCGTCGTACAACTGTACGGGTACGTTCGCGAGACCATTCGTGAACGTCACTGACGAGTTGCCCGCGCCGCATGAATAGACAGAAGGATACGTCGGCGCCGCTCCGCCAGGCGCATTGGAAGCGCCGGAGAACGTGAGACATTGATTGCCGGTGTAACTCGTGTCGACGTTGCCGTAGGCATCGTAAGCAGTGATGCCCACGCTGAAAGAGCCGCCGGCGATCGGCGTGGAGTTCGTGCTGGTGACCGTAAAGGAATTGAGAGAATGGGGCGCGACCAGGAAACTCGCCTCGCCGGAGATGCTGGTTACGGCGTCGGTTGCCGTGAGTTCCGTGCTTCGCGCGTCGTACAGCGTCACCGAAGCCGCGTTCACGCCGGTGGCGACACCATGCGCGAATGCGACTGCCGAACCGCCCGAACAAGAGCCGTTCGTCGGATAGCTCGGTGCGCGACCACCCGGCGCGTTGCTCGCGCCGCCGAATGTCACGCATTGAGTGCCCGTGTAGTTGGCGTCGATAGCGCCGTACTGGTCGTAACCGCTGAGCCCGACGCCAAAGGAAACCCCAGCGGTTGGCGACGAGGTAATTGGCGACACGACGAGAGTGGCCAACACGGGAGCCGGCACTGTGACGGAGTTGCTCGTGCTGCTCGCGTGCCACGTCCGGAAGACGGCCGTGACCACGTACGTGTAGGCACTGGAATCGACCTTCGAGTCCTGGCAGGAAAGCGTGGTAATCAATGACGAAGGGGACGATCCGCAGACTGCTTGCTTGGAGCTCCCTAGTTCGCGTTGCACATAGTAGCCATCGACGTTGAGGCCGGGGACTTGGCTGGCGGCACTCCACGAAACGTCCACCGTACGCACGTCGGGATTCGGAAACGTCGCCGCCACGTTCGTGGGAGGATTGAGTGTGCTCACTGGGACATTCGCGACGCCGTGGGCCGTGGACGTGAAGTAGCTCCACGCTGCGACACCGACGCCGAGAGTCACAACGACAGCACAAGTCCCGACAACGAATTTCGCGAATCTTGAGCCCTTACTCCGAGGCACCTTCTCGTCTTTCTTGCTCATTAGCTCACCACCGAGCAGTTCGTTAGCGTGTCGTGGTAGTACGCGGCGGCCGTTCCGTGCCACGATGAGGGCGGTGCCGGGAGATAGCAGATATCGGTTTGATGGCTAGCGCCGACGTACGTCTGATTGGTGCCCGCACCGAGGTAGACCTTTTCGTTGCCATGTCCGCCGGTGATGAAGTCCTGACTGCCGCCTTGGATGGTTACGGTGTCGGGGCCGCTCCCTAGCGTGATCTGATTCTGAGATCCGCTCCCGAGAGTCACATTGTCGTTGCCGTTGCCGAACGTGAGCTGATTATGGCTACCGCTCCCGACGTTCACTCCGTCATCGCCGTTGCCAGCCCAAATCGTGTTCGAGCCGTTTCCCACGTTCACGCTGTCGTCACCGTCGCCCAGAGTGATGTGGTTGCTGCCGTTCCCGCCGTACACATCGACCGAACCGTTGCCGTCGTTGAACCAGTTGTCACCGTCTCCGCCATCGAAACAGTCGTTCCCATTTTGACCGTTGACGTGGTATGAGCCATTTGGGGCGTAGAAGAAGTTGTTCACGTTCGAGCCGCGATAGGACGACCAGCCAGGTCCCCCCACCCACCACCGAGAGTAACTCCCGCGACAGTCTGACACTCGAGCAATCACCTGCTGGGCCACCGCGGGCGACGTGCTTGAGGCGAACGTGGTGGTACCGACGTACACGGCATAGAGATTCGTCGTGCCAAGCGGCAGCGACGAGGTAGAGATGATGACCTTCTCTCCCGTGTTGAGCGGGCCGCTGCCGAGGAGCGTGTGTGTCCCGGTCGGCGTTCCCGTGAAGAAGTCGACCGTTCCCGTGACGGGAGCGGGATGAGGCAATGGATTGGCGAGACTCGCCACCGTCGCGGTCAACGACACCGAATCACCCACAAACGAAGGGTTGGGCGACGTGGTGAGGGCTGTCGAGGTGCCCGTCAGCGTCGAGCGAACGACTTGGGTGACCACGTTGGACGTCGAGCCGGTGAAGTTAGTACTCGCCCCGGCGTAGACCGCCTCGACGTAGGTCGTACCCGCGGGAAGACCTGTAGTGGTGAAGGAGGCCTGCCCGCTATTCCCGATAATTCCGGTCCCGAGCGGGGTAGACGTGACGCACGCGGACGTCGAACACTGAGAGAAGGTAACCGATCCCGTTGGGAGGCTCGAATCCGTGCTAGCGCTGGCCGCCGTGATCACGGCCGTGAATGTCACCGGCTTATCGAACGTGGAGGGGTCAGGCGACGACGTCAGCACGGTCGACGTGGCATCGGTATAGAGCGCCGTACCGGTAAATGAGAAGTGATACGTCAGGTTTTTACACGCGTCCTGGTTGGAGTGGCTCTCCTTCAGGGAAATTGGTAGTCCTGGCCCGACGATGGTCGCGCCGCCGGGCACGACAAGGGTGCCAGAAAACGCTGGGAGACTGAGGTTCGACCCGGAACATACCGCCGGAGGAGTTGGAAAAGCAGAACTGAGGCCACTTGCGATGTTCTCGACGGTGATCGGTCGACTCAAATCATTGTGGACACTGAAAACCATGCAGCGAGTCACGCCAGGGTAGAGAAGTGCGGGCGACCCCGTGCAGGATGAAGCGGGAAACGCGCCCGGAGGCGCCGTGTAGATAGCGCTCGAGATCGTGAACGGCGCGCTGGCGGGGGCAGCACGGTGGTGATGCCAATGGTCGCCCCATGCGTAGGCGGTGGTGAACGACAGGCTGGCAAGGACGAGAGCAGCCACGCTGGCCGTGATGATTTTCCTCACCTCCCTAAATGGAATCACTTCACCTACCCTTGGTCACTGTGCGATCTCGGAACGAGTATTTCGGGATACTTCGAGAAACAAACTAATAAACCGGCGGCTGACGGCCGGATCGCGAAGAACATCTCCACGATCCGGCCCTCGACCGAAACATCTTGCTCAATGCGAGGGTCCATATCTGGACTCTCGCGTCGCGCAATTAGCTAATGGTAAGTCCGAATGTCTCTGTTGCCGTGTCCGTTCCAAGCGTTACCGTCGCGGTTGCTGTCGTCGTCCCGGAACCCGCCGTGTTGAAGTTGAAGGGCTTCGACACCGTACTGTGGCTCAGGTCGGTGAACGTGCATGTGACGCTCGAGTTAGTCCCCGACGTAGTTGGCGTCCCACAGGTGCCGTCAGCCGACGTTCCCGTGAATGTCAAAAATGCGTTGTCGTAGGACACGGAAATCGATCCGTTGGGTTGATATGAGTTGTTGTATATCCCGACGTTGAGGTTTACGGGTGTACTACTCGACACTGTCGGAATCGTCAAATAGGTGGGGTTCGGGAAGAACCCACCCGTGTCGCCCGGCTCTACCCCGTACAGCGTGGTGGTGCCCAGGTTGTTGCCGGTGATGACGCCGGTTACGGGCGGAACTGACGGAAGTCCAGTAGTGAAGTAAATCGGAATGGTCTGTCCTTCACAGCTGTCCTGGTTCTGCCCATTGTCGATCATCTCGAGCGTGAACGAGCCAGTTTTTGCCTGGCCCCCGGTGTAGGTCCCAGCCTGCGACGTGTCCACGAACGCGGTGCCCGGAGTGGCGCTATCGATCGAGAAGTCGGCCGCGGTGCACGCAGGGTCGCCCGCACTGTCCGTGTACGTGTACGCGGCTCCGGTGCTAGTAGCGACAGAGATGGTCACCTGGTCGAGTACTGCGTTTCCGCCACCCGAGTTGGTCACCGTATAGTCGGTACTTTCAACATTTTGGTTGGTTCCCGCCGTGTCTGGGTACAAGTAGCCACTTGGAGAGTTGGCGGTGATGACGAAAGCCCCACCATTGCCGACGACTCCCGTTCCGCTGCCCGTCCCTTGAGCGGTGAAGTAGGCCACTGCGAGCCCGCTTGCCCCTGCGATGAGTCCGACAGTCAATCCCACGACTGCCATTCTCCGTTTTGAACTGAATAATTTCATTTTGTTCGGTCTCCCTGTTTAGTTGGTTTGGATGTTTCCCTGATAGGGGCGTCGGGTTCGCCATTCGCTCCCCACGGGCCGGGCGACCATACGTAGCCCGTGGATCAAAGCATCACCCTTTACTGCCAGCGAGTTCCCAGATAGGAAGCCGCTGTTGATGCGGACCAGAAGGGGCGAACTGCTTCGCCCCTTCTGCCAGAACCGCAACACCTTTTGAATCAGAAATATTTGGTGGTCAGGCGCATCGCCGCTGGCACGCATTTCACTCACCGATCGGCTCAGGACCGAAGCGTGACGAGCCGAGGCCGCAAAGTTGGAGAGTCGTTGTCGAAGGGCGGTGGGTATCCCCACGAACGAAGAACCGCTCGAATAGACTGAATCGCGAAGGGCCCCCGCCGTTGCACGATGATTGGTGCAACGCGTGGCGAGTATTGAGCCTGTCATCGTCACTTCCCTATCCGCCCCTGCGGATGAGGATGATTACACGAATCAAGACGGTTGTCAAATCGGAGTGTTGCGGTAGTGCGGGTGTTGTGGTTACGCGCGTCTAACTCAGGTTCAGTCATCGATTCCACTCCTGATGGGGACGCCAAAGCACTGAGAAACTCCCGCTCAGCGGTTCTCCACCCGATACGTTGGCGACGTCCCAAAGCGAGTCGTGCAAGGCAACGCTTCGAAAGTCAATTTCCGAGGGCGGACAACCCCGCAGGAGGTCCGAGGCATCCCCGACGGACGAACCCGTGAGGATTCCTCCGGTCCGACCGCGGGTGAAGCACTGTGTCATCAACGCCCCTTGGTTAGGCGAACTGCGAACAGGCGTCGGTTTCACCATTCGCTAACCCCGGGGTAGGCAACCACTCAAAACCCGAGGTTTAAAAGCGCACCTAAGCGCAAGGTACGCCCCTTCCGAAGCAAGTACAACCCTCGTTTCATCGGTGCGATTCAGGGTCTGACTCTTGGATTAGCGGTAAGCGACTATCAACTTTTCGAGGGCCATCCGCGAATATTGCTCCGGCAACCTAAATGATCACGAAGTCGTCATACGGACGCCAGAAACTGCCCAACTGAAGTTTCAGCTTTCACCTCCGACGCCGGCGGCGACGATGCTGCGCCTCCTAGGATGCTCGGCGGACTCACGCTGGTGCCGATCTCGGCGCTCCGGACAGAAGAACCGGCTTTGGCCGCGCCGGTCGATACTTCAACGCGAGTGGCCTACATGATTTACACATCGGGTACCACCGAAACTCCAAAAGGGGTGCAGATCGGCACCGCCGCTTTCGGTGCCGCGGTGCAGTCGACGACAAGCGCGCTCGGCCTCGATCGAGCCACCCGAACGCTGTGTGTGTCCGCGTTCCACTTCGACGGTTCCTACGCCAATCTGTTTCCGACCTTGTACGCCGGTGGAGCGGTCGTCATCCGACCCCGTGACGCATTGTTGTTTCCCCCGACGTTCTTCAACACGGTCGCTCGCGAGAAGATCAACTTTTCGGGCTTCACACCGAGCTATCTACGTCTTCTGCTCGCTAGCCCACAGATGGCCGAACTCGGCGACTCTGCGCTCGAGATCATCGCACTGGGTGCTAAAGCCCTTCCCGTCGCCGACCTCCGGCCGTTGTGGTCCTATGTGCCAGAGATCCGATCGTTCAATCGCTACGGACCGACGGAGACCACCATTGCCGTCACAAACTTCGAGTTGACACCAGACATGATCGAAGAGGGAACGGTGCCGATGGGTTACCCCCATCCCGGTGTGTTCTTTCACCTCTTGGACGAAGAGGGAATCGTCATTGAAGAGTCAGACCGAGTCGGCGAACTGTACATCGGGGGGAATCAACTAATGGACGGATACTGGGGGGCGCCGGCGCTCACGAAAGAGGTCATGCGCACCGACGTGGTGCCCGGCGAGACCGTCTACCGCACGGGCGATCTCGTCTACCGGGATAAGAACGGCAGTTACGTCTACGTGGACCGCGCCGACCGCGTGATTAAGCGCAGCGGGGTTCGGATATCGCTCGTCGAGCTGAGTGAAATAATCGGCAGTTTGGCCGGCGTCACCAGCGCCGTGTGTATGACCTTCGATAGTGAAGGCGAACTCGGCATCATCGCCTTCGTGGTCACCAACGGGGGCGCCTCAGCCCTCGACCTGCGTCGCGCGGCCCTAGAACGCATCCCGGAAAACATGATGCCCAATCGAATAGAACTGGTGAAGGCGTTTCCCCTCAACAAGTCAAACAAACTCGACGAACGACTGCTTTTGTTAGAGGCCGGTCTGCGACCGTTAAGCCGAACCACCCCACCCAGCGTCACCGCGCCGTCAGATTGAGATTCGCTCTCGCTAAGGAGAGCCCGTTCCTTGGTACCTGCGCCGTGCGGTCGGGCTCTCGGCCAACACGGTCGCGGTTAGAGCGCCTAAACGCGACGACGAACTCGCCACGATTACCACCGCGACCGTTGCGCGCCTCCTCTGTTCCAGTCGTGAACGACGACCACAAGCTGAGAACGTGAGTTCGATTCTCGTCGCATGCTCCAAGAACTTCTGAACTTCAATTCCAAATCAGTTCATTCGAGTTTCTCATCCTCGATGCGGTGAGTGGTCTAATCTCCACAACTGACCGCAACATCAAGTGCAGAGCAAATCTGGCGCATTCGCCCGTCGCTGAGACGTCCAATCCTTTCTACCAAAATCGAAATCGAAACACTCTCAACCGAATCAAGGTTGACCACGCACCGGCGACTAATCGGATCGTCTCCTGGCTCAAGGACGACTTCGCTTGGAAGATTACGAATCGTCGTTGTGCACGGTGCAATCAACGTTCGCCGTAATCTTGGGATGGCCGCGTCGCGAGAAATCACTACCACGGGTCGTCTTTGGATCTCGGGCAACTCGCACCACCAGATTTCTCCTCGCAGCGGCATCGGGGTCACGAGGCAGCAACACCAGCGCGAAACGCAGCAAGGCTGCCCCACTCATCGGATTCCTCGATCGGGAATTCGTCGTATGCGAGGTAAGCAGCGTCAATCTCACTCGCACGGTTGCGAGCGACGAGCGTGCCGAGCGCCTCGTCAAGCAGCGTGGCGTCATTTGCAGTGGGGCGCAGTCGCCGAACTGCATCTAATAGGTCTCCATCGACCGTAGTGCTTACTCGTACCCTACTCATGCCACAACTATAGCATAATCATGCCCGTATGCCAAGTTGAGAACGCGAATTCGATTCTCGTTGCCCGCTCCCTAAGCCGCAAATGGATCTCTTCAGGATTGGCGCGCCGCTCCCAATGTTTGCGCCTACACAGTATTGGGAGACTTCTTCGTGGAGAGTTCTTCGTGAGTTCCATCAGTCTTGCGTTCTTGACATCACACTCTCGCTGTGTCCCGGCGGAACTGCCAAACGGCGCCAAACACGAACGCCGCCAACCAAACGACCAGATTCAGTAACCAATGAAGAAGCCGAGTCGTCTCCGACTCGGCTCTTCAAAAGTCCTACCCGGGGGGGGTGGGCTACATCATTCCGCCCATGCCACCCATTCCACCGTCCATGCCGCCACCCGGCATTGAGGCGGCCTCGGGCTTGTCGGCCACGATGGCCTCGGTGGTCAAGAGGAGTGCAGCAATCGATGCGGCATTCTGAAGTGCCGATCGGGTCACCTTGGCCGGGTCGATGATCCCCGCCTGAACGAGGTCAACCAGTTCCCCGGTCATGGCGTTGAGGCCAATCGTTCCCTTGGCGTCAGCAACTTCGCGAACCTTGACGACACCCTCGAAACCGGCGTTCGCCGCGATGTGGCGAAGCGGCGCCTCGAGGGACTTGGCCACGATTCGCGCACCGGTCGCCTCGTCACCGGTCAACGTTTCGATGAGCTTGTCGACGGCCTTACGAGACCTGACCAGTGCTGTCCCGCCACCGGCAACAATTCCTTCGTCGATGGCGGCTCGGGTGGCGCTGAGAGCGTCCTCGATACGGTGCTTCTTTTCCTTCAACTCAATCTCGGTGGCGGCGCCGACCTTGACGATCGCGACTCCGCCGGCGAGCTTGGCGAGGCGCTCCTGGAGCTTCTCGCGGTCCCAGTCCGAATCGGTGTCCTCGATCTCACGCTTGATCTGGGCGACGCGTCCGGCGACGTCGGCGTGTGAACCGCCGCCGTCGACGATGGTCGTGGCGTCCTTGGTGACGACGATGCGACGCGCCGAACCCAAGAGGTCCAGCGTGGCCGACTCAAGCTTCAGACCGATCTCTTCAGAGATAACAGTGCCACCGGTCAAGATTGCCATGTCCTGGAGCATCGCCTTACGACGTTCTCCGAATCCGGGTGCCTTGACGGCGACCGAAGTGAACGTGCCGCGAATCTTGTTCACGACGAGCGTGGCCATCGCCTCGCCCTCGATGTCCTCGGCGATGATCAACAGCGGCTTACCCGACGCCATGACCTTCTCCAACAACGGCACCAAGTCGTGGACCGCCGCGATCTTGGAACTCGTGAAGAGAACCAGTGCCTCTTCGAGCACTGCCTCCTGACGCTCGGGGTCGGTCACGAAGTACGGCGAGAGGTATCCCTTGTCGAACTGCATGCCTTCGGTGAGCTCGAGCTCGATGCCGAACGTGTTCGACTCCTCGACCGTGACGGTACCGTCCTTGCCGACCTTGTCGATGGCGTCGGCGATGACTTCACCGATCGACGCGTCGGCCGCGGAGATCGTCGCGACCTGGGCGATCTGACTCTTGTCCTCGACGGCCTGACTCTGCTTCTTGATCGACTCGACGGCCGCCTTGACGGCCTTCTCGATGCCGCGCTTCAGACCCGACGGGTTCGCTCCGGCGGCGACGTTGCGCAGACCTTCTTTGATGAGCGCCTGAGCGAGCACGGTCGCGGTCGTCGTGCCGTCACCGGCGACGTCGTTGGTCTTGGTGGCGACTTCTTTCACCAACTGCGCGCCCATGTTCTCGAACGGGTCCTCGAGCTCGATCTCTCGAGCGATGGAGACACCGTCGTTGGTGATGGTCGGTGCACCGAACTTCTTGCCGATGACCACGTTGCGGCCCTTGGGCCCGAGGGTCACCTTGACGGCGTCGGCCAACTTGTCAACGCCAGCTTCGAGACCGCGGCGAGCGTCATCGTCAAACTTCAGTAATTTCGACATTCTTCTTCCTTGTCTGAGAATTGGAGACGGAGACCCGCCTCGTGACTACTTCTTGGAGCTCTTGGCGATGGTCGCCAGCACGTCGCGACCGGACAGGATCAACAGGTCCTCACCGTCGACGGTGATCTCGGTGCCGCCGTACTTCGAGTAGACGACCGTGTCGCCGACCTTGACGCCGGAGGGAATCACTTCACCGGTGGTGTCACTGCGACGACCGGGACCGGCGGCTAACACTTCACCCTGTTGCGGCTTCTCCTTCGCGGTGTCGGGAATGACCAGGCCTGACGCCGTAGTTGCTTCGGCGACGTCCGGACGGACCACGATGCGGTCTTCCAATGGGTGCAACTTCATTTTCTTGCCTCCTGTGCTTTTGGCACTCGAATCTTCCGACTGCCAATTTAGCAGCCTACGGGTATGAGTGCCAACAGAGATCACGGCGTTGTTAGCCTGACCCGGTGACGTTGTCATCCGTGCAAAAACGTGACCTCACCCTGGTCGCAATTCTTCGCGGTGTCTCGTACCTCGGCGACGCCATTGCGCTGGTCGCCCTCTATCTTCGTCTGGCCCACGGCGCCCACGCAAGTTGGGCTATTGCCTCGCTCTCGGTCGCGGCCGCACTGCCGCTCGTCGTGCTGTCACCGATCTCCGGCTTCATCATCGACCACACCCCGGTCAAGCGCCTCTTGGTCATCCTTTGTCTTTTCGAGGGAGTGGTCTGTATTGGCATCGGCCTCTGGCACGGGAGAGTTGTCACCGTTGGGCTGATGGCCCTGCTCAGTTGCTTCGTGGCCTTTTCCTTCCCCGGGTACTCGGCCCTCGTGCCCACGATCGCCGGGGAGGACAACCTCACGGCGGCGAACTCGACGATGCAGTCGGTGCAAGGGATCGCGGCGGTGGCAGGTCCCGGTCTGGGGGGTCTCCTCGTGGGACTGCTCGGTCAGAGTTGGCCGTTGTACTTCGACGCCATCAGTTTCGGCCTCGGAGCCCTCGGGACCGTGATGCTCGTCACCGATCGCCGACCCCACCCCGGGGCCGAGCGTCCCAAAAAGGGCGAACGGGACTTGGGTGCGGGGATGCGGATCCTCTTCAAGGACGGGGTGCTTCGACCGCTCGTGATCACGTTCGTGGTCTTTTTGTTGACCCTGGTAATGATCAACGTCGCCGAGGTCTTCTTCATCACCGAGACGCTGCACTCTTCGGCCCTGATGTACGGACTCGTCGGGGCGAGTTTCGGGGCCGGCAACGTGGTGGGCGCGGTGGCCTCGAGCAAGCTCAAACAGGACGACGTCGCCCTCGCCAAGGCGTCGCTCGTCGCGCTGATCGTCGTCAGTATCTTCGTAGGACTCATCGGCCTCGTCGAACACGTGGGCTACCTCTATCCGATTCTCGTAGTCATGGGCATCGCGGTCGGCCTCTTGAACGTCGCCTTCACGACGCTCATGACCGTGCGCACGCCCGAAGCCCAACGAGGACGGATGTTCGCCGCGAGCAACGCGGCCTTCACGAGCGCCGAAATACTGGGCACCGTCTTTGGCGGACTCATCCTCACCCTCGTGGCTCCGCGCACGGTCTTTCAGATCGCCGGCGTCGTCACCACGATCGTTGCGTTGCTCTTCGGTCCGATTGCGCTGCGCGCCACACGATCTGCGAAATACACGGAGCTCGGAACTCAGGGCGCCTGACGCTCTAACGACCAACCGTTAGCTGACGGCAGGTAGACAATGCGGTCGTGCAAACGGTCCTCACGATGCTGCCAGAACTCGAATCGATTCGGCGTCAGACGAAAGCCGCCCCAGAACTGCGGTCGGGGAACCTCACGGCCGGCGAACTCGGCGTCGAACTCGCGCACGCGTTGTTCGAGTTCTTCACGACTCGCGATCACGCTGCTCTGGGAACTGGCGTGCGCGCCGAGTTGACTACCGCGCCCACGAGTCGCGAAGTAGGCGTCGGATTCGCCCGACGTCATCTTCTCGACCGCCCCTTCCATACGAATCTGTCGACCGCGCGGTTCGCAGTACCAGAGGATCGAAGCGAAGGGATTCTCAGTGAGCTCTCGACCCTTTCGCGACTCGTAGTTCGTGAACCAACCGACGGAGTGATCATCAACGTGACGAAGTAGGACCATTCGTGTGCTCGGCTGGCCATCGGGCGTTGACGTCGCGACCGAGATGGCGTCGCGTTCGAGCATCTCTCCCTTGGCCTCGTCGAACCACCGTCGGAACTGGACGAAGGGATTCGGGTCGCAGTCAGAAAGTTCGAGTGGAATCCAGAACTCGTTCACGAGACGTCCGCCAGCTGCCAGTTCGGACTGGCCGAGAGATCGAACGAGCTCGCAGCGTCGTGGCGAAGTCGGTACGTCCCGGCGGCCGCGATCATCGCGGCGTTGTCGGTACACATGGCCAGCGTCGGGAGGTGTGCCTCGATGCCGAACTCCTGGGCCAATTCGGTGACGCCCGCACGAAGCGCGGAATTGGCCGCGACGCCCCCGGCGAGGGCCAGCCCTTTCACCGGGTGATGCTCGAGTGCACTGCGGAGCTTGCGAAGAAGCTGTTCGGCGACCGCGGCCTGGAAGGAGGCCGCGACGTCGGCGACTGGGAGTCCGTGTTGCTTCTCGGTCGCACGAACGACCGCCGTCTTGAGCCCCGAAAAGGAGAGGTCGTAGTCGTCGCCGGTCATCGACCGGGGCAACTTCAGTGCACCGGACGTGCCCGACTGGGCCAAGCGGTCGATCTCTGGACCGCCGGGATAGCCGAGCCCGAGCCACCTCGCCACCTTGTCGTACGCTTCGCCGGCCGCGTCGTCGATCGTTTCACCGAGTACCACGTGCTCGCCCGGTCCGCCTTGGAGCACGATCAGACTGTGGCCACCGGACACGAGCAAGGTCATGAGTGGCCACTCCAAATCCGAGCGCTCCAGAAGAGGTGCGAAGAGATGGCCCTCGAGATGGTTTATCCCGACGAAGGGGACGCCCCAGGCGAGTGCGTAGGCCTTGGCGGCCGACAGTCCGACCAGCAACGATCCAATGAGACCCGGGCCACTCGTCACCGCGATCCCGAGGATCTGTGGATCGAGCGGGTCCAGACCGGCCTCGGTGAGGGCCCGGCGAACGACCGGGCCGATGGTGGCGACGTGCGCGCGACCGGCTAATTCGGGCACGACCCCGCCAAAGGCCCGGTGTTGGTCGATCGAGGACTCGATCACCGAGGAATGCACGTGGAACTGCTCGTCGACGACGGACGCCGCCGTCTCGTCACAACTGGTCTCGATTCCCAGGACAAGAGCCATCAGCCCAGCGTAGAGGGCGGCTCTTCGGGGTCGGACTGGAGGTCGGCCCAAAGAACGAGCGCGTCTTCGTTGGTCTTCTCGTAGTAGTTCTTCCGAACACCCACCGGTCGAAACCCGTAGCGGTAATAGAGGTCGATGGCGCGTTGGTTGGACACGGCGACCTCCAGCGTCGCGCGCGTGATGCCGCGCTCTTTGGCGTCGGCCCAGGCATCATCCAGCAACGAGGTCGCGATTCCTCGACCTTCTTCTTGGGGCACGGTTCCGATCGTATTGACGTGGAGTTCTTCGAGAACGAACATGACCCCTAGGTAGCCCACGATTCGCTTCTTTTCGTAGGCGACCGTGTAGCGACGGGTTTCGGTGTTCTCAATCTCATCGAGCAGTATTCGCTTCGTCCACGGCTCGGGGAACTGCGCCTCTTCGATCACCAGCAATTCGCCGATGTCGCGGCGCTCGGCGAGTCGGATATCCCACCCGGTCTTCACTTCGGACGCTCGCGAGTCGTGAAATTGGCGACCGCGTCGGCCTCGCGCAGGTAGAGCGGCGAAACGACCTCGTCGGGCATTCGGCTCGAGCCAATCGAAAGCCCGGCGTGCACCGACGGAACGACCTGATCGAAGATCGTCGCGAACGACCGGTCTTGGAAATCGATGCGGTAGCGCTCCACGCCGTCGCCGGTAAAAATTGCCGGCGCCCCCTTCGCTTCTGTGCTCGCCACGATCTCGAGCGCCGTGGTCACTCGAGCCTCGTCGAGGACCGTGACCTCGTCCTTCAGAAGGAAGGCCTGGGCGAAAATCTCACCTCGTCGCGCGTCGACGCACGCGACCAGCGTGCCGCGCACTCCCGCATCGAACGCGCCACCCGCGAGCATTTCGAGCGACGTGACACCGACCAACGCACAACCGAGTGCTTGGGAGAACCCGATCGCCGTGGCGATACCGACGCGCAGACCCGTGAAGAGTCCCGGGCCGCGGTCAACCACGACCCGATCGACGTCGCGAGGGCGCAACCCGACCTCTTCGAGCAAGGTCTGCATGGCGCCGGTCAACGCCTCGGTGTGGCGCCTTCCGTCATCGACGACGCGCGTCACTTCGAGGCCGGCCGTCGTGCGAACGCCGACGGCACAGGCGGGGGTGGCCGTTTCAATGGCGAGGATGTTCACGACGCCCACTCGTCCAACCGGGCCGCGCGAGCTGCGGCGAGCTCCCCGTCGACGCTGAGCATCCGACCATCATTGTCCTCAACGTGGAAATCAATCGTCATCACGTCTCGACCGAAGACCGAAGCCGCGAGCTCCCCCCACTCCACGAGTGCGACCGCGCCGTCTTCGACCAATTCTCCCAGCGCCAGATCCACCACCTCGTCGAGGGACTCCACCCGGTACACGTCGCAGTGATGCAGCGTCTCGATGCCGAGACCATTCGCGCATCGGTGCTCTCGCACCATGGTGAACGTCGGACTCGTCACCCGTTCGTGCACGCCCAACCCCTTGGCGACGCCCTTCACGAAGGTCGTCTTCCCGGCGCCCAGTGTTCCAGTGAGCAACACGATGTCACCGCTCGAGAGGACCGCGGAAAACGCCTCACCGGCCACGATCGTGTCCTCGGCCGTCGCACAGTATCGTTGCCAGCTCACCTGGTCACCACCAGCGTCTTGAGAATGCGCAGGTCCGCGCGCATCACGTCCACGACGCTCGCACCTCCGCGCAGAGCGGCGGCGGGATGGTACGTCGCCATGCCCCGCCCTCCCCCGAGGGTCACGATTCGTCCGTGCGTCACGCCGATCCCCTGCTCGAATCCGAACACCGACCTCGCCGCCGTGTTCCCGAGGGCGAGCACCAAGGGCGATCGAACCAACTGAAACTGTTCGCTCAACCACGGACGACAGGCCGTGAGTTCATCGCGCGTCGGCGTTCGATTCGCCGGAGGACGGCACTTCACCACGTTGGTGACGAAGCATTCGGCGCGCGTTAGTCCGACCTCTTCTTCAATGAGTTGGAACAGCAGTCGTCCGCTGCGGCCGATGAACGGTTCCCCACCCTCGTCCTCGTCTCGACCGGGCGCCTCACCGATCACCATCAGCACCGGATTGATCGGTCCCGAGCCAACGACGACCCGTTGACGGGTTTGGGAGAGCACGCAGCGCGTGCACGTCGGGAGTTCGGCTAAGTCACGACTCATCTCAGTCCACGAGAATACGGGGCACGCGCCCCCCAATACCGCAAAGGATCTCCCAGGAAATGGTCCCCGCGCGCTCGGCCCACTCGTCGGCCGTAATCTCCTCGTCACCCTGGCGTCCGAGGAGGACCACCTCGTCGCCGGGCTCGACGGCGTCAGCGCCGCAGTCGACGACCAACATGTCCATCGTGACCATCCCCGCCAAGGGGTAGCGCGTGGCGTTGATCAAGACCTCGGCGCCCGCGTCGAACAGTCGACGGGGATAGCCGTCGGCGTAGCCAAAGGGGACCGTGGCGATCGTGGCGGCGCTCGCCAAGGCTCGACGACGCCCGTAGCTCGGGCGCTCCCCGACCTCGACGCGGCGAACGGCGACGACGTTGGCGCGAAGCGTCAGGGCGGGCACGAGGTGCTCGCCGACCTCTTCGAGCGCGGACGCCAGCCATGCGCTAGGCAGGTAGCCGTAGAGCGCGAGGCCCACGCGAACCATTCCTTGGCGAGCCTCGGGGTAGCCGAGGGCACCGGCGCTGTTGGCGGCGTGCACGATTCGAGGCGCCACGCCGCGCTGGACAAGCGTCGCGACGACGTCCCCCAAGCGCTCAATCTGTCCTCGAGTGAAGGCGCGGTCGGCGGCACTGGATCCGTCGGCCACGCTGAAATGCGTGTAGATACCTTCGAGGTCGATGGCCGCGCTCGCCGTGAGGACGTCGACGACTTCGCCGACGTTTGATGGCCCGACGCCCATCCGGTGCATGCCGGTGTCGACTTTCACGTGCACACGGTGACGTCCACCGAGCGCCTCGGCGTTGGTGACCGCGGCGTGGGCGCCTTCGAGGGAGCCGATCGTGAGGGTGAGCGTGTTTTCCAGGGCGGCCGCGATGGTGTCCGGCGGGACCTCGGCCAGCAGGAGTATCGGCGCCGTGACGCCGCTCTCTCGAAGTTCGATCCCTTCGTCGATGATCGCGACGGCGAGCATGTCGGCGCCGCCGACGAGTGCCGCCTTCGCCGCGAGTTCGGCGTCGTGTCCGTAGCCATTGGCCTTCACCACGGCGCAGAATAGAGACTCTCCGACCACCGACTTGAGTGCGCGTACGTTGTGCGCGATCACCGAGGCCGAGATCTCCGCGCGCGCTGGCCGGTGGACGCCCTCAACCTGCACGCGAATCTTTCGAGCTGGCGACGACGAAGGCGGCCGCGGTCATCGCCGTGTGCGTAAGGGAGATACTGAATTCGTCGGCGCCGCGCTGGGTGGCGAGTTGCGCGGCCGCTCCGTGCAACAGCACCGACGGCGCACCGCTCGGTGCGCGCTTCACTTCAATCGACTTCCACGGCACCGAGCCGGCACCGACGCCCATTGACTTCATGACCGCTTCCTTGGCGGCGAAACGCGCGGCCAGTCGTTCGGCTTTGCCGCGGGCGTCGCGCTGCTCGCCCTCGGTGAAGAGTCGATCGACGATTCGCGGTCGACGTCCGAGGACGATTTCGAATCGCGGCACGTCGACGACGTCGATGCCGACGCCGACTATCGCCACTACTCGACCGTCACCGTCTTGGCGAGGTTGCGCGGTCGGTCGACGTTTCGACCAAGTCCGCGCGCCACGGCGTAGGCGAACATCTGCAATGCGACGACGTCGACCATCGGCGTGAACATCGGCTCGGTCGCCGGGACGCGCAAGACGAAGTCGGCGACCGATTCGATCGTCTCGTCGTCGTCGGTCGCGACCGCGACGACGCTGGCGCCGCGCGCCTTCACTTCGGAGAGGTTCGAGAGCATCTTTTCGTGCATGGCCGGGTCGGTGGCGATCGCGATGACGACGACGCCCGGTTCAATCAGGGCCAGCGGACCGTGCTTCAATTCGCCACCGGGATAGCCCTCGGCGTGGAGGTACGTCAGCTCCTTAAGTTTCAAGGCACCCTCGAGCGCCGTGGGAAATCCGACGTGACGGCCGATGAAGAAGAAGTCGTGCAAACCCATGAGTTCTTTCGCCACGAGTTCCACGCTCTCGCGACGATCGAGCACGGTCTGCACCTGCGCACTCACCGCGCCCAGACCCTTGAACAGACCGTCGATCTCCGATTCGGGCAACGTGCCGCGCAGTTGCGCGAGCCGCAACGCCAGGAGTTCCAAGGCCGCGACCTGCGCGACGAAGGCCTTGGTCGACGCGACCGAGACTTCGAGACCGGCGCGCGTGTAGATGACGGCGTCGGCTTCGCGCGCCATCGAGGAGTCGACGATGTTGGAGATGGCGACCACGTGGGCCCCGCGACGCTGCGCCTCTCGAGTGGCCTGGATGGTGTCGATCGTCTCGCCACTCTGGGAGACCCCGATCACCAGCGTGCCGACTTCGACGATGGGGTCGCGGTAGCGATACTCACTCGAGATGTCGACGTCCACCCCGATACGCGCCCATTTCTCTATCGCGTATTTCGCGATCAACGCCGAGTGGTACGACGTACCGGCCGCGACCAGACACACGCGCTTGACGTCGCGCAGTTCGTCGTCACTGATGCGCATCTCGTCGAACGTGATCGTGCCGTCCTTGCGACGACGATCCAGAAGTGTCGAACGAATCGCGCCGGGCTGTTCGTTGATCTCCTTGGACATGAAGTCGTCGTGGCCGCCCTTCTGGGCGGTTTCCAAATCCCAATCAATCGAGAGCTGGTGAAGGCGAACCGGCGCACCCTCTAAGTCGATCGCGCGAAAACCCTCCGGTCCCAGGCGCACGATCTCGTCGTCGTTCACGGCGTAGAAGGCCGAAGCTCTGTCGAGAATCGCGGGAACGTCACTGGCGAGATAGGTCTCACCGGGTGCGGTGCCCACAACGAGGGGTGAGATACGTCGGGCCGCGACGATGACGTTCGGTTCGGTCGCGTCCATGACCGCGACGGCGAAGGCACCTCGGACGACCAAAAGACCTTGGCGAACGGCCTCCATGAGTTCGAGTCCTTGGGCCCGGAACTCTTCGATCAAGTGCGCCACCACTTCGGAGTCGGTGACCGACGTGAAGACGTGTCCTCGCGTCTCGAGGCCCTCTCTCAGTTCCGCGTGGTTCTCGATGATGCCGTTGTGAATGATCGCGATATTGCCCGAACAGTCCAAATGCGGGTGCGCGTTGACCGCATCGGGCGCCCCGTGGGTGGCCCAACGGGTGTGGCCAATGCCGGCCGTGAAACCTTTCGGGGCGGCGAGGCACTCTTCTTTGAGGGCGGCGACCGATTCAGTGCCCGACGCGGTGCGGGCCCGCCAGGTTTCGCCCGCGCGCACGAGGGCGATTCCCGCTGAGTCATAGCCGCGGTACTCAAGGCGCGTCAGGCCCTCGAGGAGTGTCGCCAGCGTGTCGTCGGATCCTACGACCCCGATAATGCCGCACATCGCACCAGTCTACTCGGGCGATTTTGGGGTTCTCCGAGCGTGAGTTACGTGAGGAAGAAGTTTTGAATCCGTTGCGAGAAATCATTCACGAAGCCTTCGTCCAGCGCTTCGATCATCACGCGTACGACCGGCTCGGTGCCCGACGGACGAATAAGTAGCCGCACGTCGTCGATCTCGATGCCGTAGTTCTTTCGAATCTCTTCGAAAATATCGCGCACCGCTTCGTCGTTGTAATCCTCGCGCGCAACATTGATCAGTCGTTGCGGCACACGCTGCCATACCGCGTCCGCTTGTTCGGCGAGCGGTCCGCGACGCACGATGAGATCGGCGAGCATCAGTCCGGTCAGCTGACCGTCACCGGTCGGCGCGAGCGAGCGGAAGATCAAATGCCCGGACTGTTCGCCGCCGAACGGCCACGCCTTCTCCTCGAGTTCGATCAGTACGTTGCGGTCACCGACGTCGGTCTCGACGATGGCGATCCCCGCGTCGGCCATTGAACGATGGAGACCGAGATTACTCATCGACGTGACGACCAGTCCCCCGCCGAGTTCATTGCGTTCAAAGAAGTCGCGCGCGAAGAGGATCATGAGGTCATCACCGTCGCGGACCTGTCCTCCCGCGTCAACCGCGATGAGACGATCGGCGTCGCCGTCGAAGGCGAGGCCGAGGTCGGCGTGTAGTTCGAGCACTTGGGCCACGAGGTCTTCGATATGGGTCGAGCCGCTGTTCTCGTTGATGTTGCGACCGTTCGGCTGGTCGTGAATCGTCGTGATCCGCGCGCCGGTCGATTCAAAGATCTCGTGCGCGACGTGACTGGCCGCTCCGTTGGCGCAGTCGAGCACGATATGAAGTGACGAGAAGTCCGCCGGCACCAGTGAGCGAAGGTGGTGCGCGTAGTCGTGCTCGGCCGATTCGTCGATCTCGAACTCTTCGAAGTCGTTGCTCAGAGCCGGCGCGGCTGCGTTCAACGCCTCGGCGACGGCGAGTTCCGTCGCGTAGTCGAGTTTTCCGCCCCCGACACCAAGGACCTTGAGACCATTGTCGTAATACGGATTGTGCGAGGCCGATACGACGACACCAACGCCGCCACGTTGTTGGGCGATGACCGCGACGCCGGGCGTCGTGAAGTACCCGAGGTTGACGCCGCGCGCGCCACCGTCGCGAAGTCCGGCGAGGACGGCCCGGGCCAAGTGTGGTGAACTCTCGCGCGTGTCGTACCCGACGAAGACGTCGGCGGTGAAGACCGAAGCGACGGCGCGTCCCAGCCGGTAGGCCAGGTCGTTCGTGATTTCGTCGGAGGCTCGCCCACGAATGCCATCCGTGCCGAATTGCACGGCCATGACAACTACCTCTTCGAGTACTGCGGAGCCTTACGCGCCTTCTTGAGACCGTACTTCTTGGTCTCTTTCTTGCGCGAGTCACGAGTGAGGAGACCGGCCTTCTTCAGGGCCGGTCGAACGGCCTCGTCGATTTCGAGGAGCGAACGCGAAATGCCGAGACGAAGGGCGCCGGCCTGGCCGGCAATGCCGCCACCTTCGATGGTGGCGTCGATGTCGTAGGTCTGCTGCGCGTCGATAAGACGAAGTGGCTCCATCACCATCTGACGGTGCGTCGCCGACGTGAAGTAGTTGTCGAAGGCCCGGCGGTTGATCGTGATGGTGCCGGTGCCGGGGCGAAGGCGCACACGCGCGACGGCCTCTTTGCGCCGTCCGGTCGTCTGGGTAAGAGGTGATGACACGTCGTTCTCCTTAACCGCGGCGAATCGCCGAGGTGTCGTACTTCGTAGGTGTTTGCGCGGCGTGCGGGTGCTCGGGGCCGGCGTAAACGAACAGCTTGCCCATGATCTCGCGACCCAGGCGATTCTTGGGAACCATGCCCTTCACCGCGTCGAAGACCAGCTTGACGGGGTCTTCGTCGAGCAGCGTCTGCCAGGACGTCGCGCGCAGACCGCCCGGATAACCCGAGTGGTGATACGCGAACTTCTGCGCGGCCTTGTTGGCCGTGAGGACCACTTTGTCGGCGTTCACGATGATGACGTTGTCACCACAGTCGACGTGAGGGGCGAAATAGACACGGTGCTTGCCACGCAGCAATGAGGCGGCGACCGTGGCGACTCGGCCAAGGACGAGACCCTCGGCGTCGATCACGAGCCACTCGCGGGTGATCTCACTGACTTTTGGCGAAAATGTGCGCACGGAACTTCCCATAAACGATTGTTGACGGCCCGAACCGGGTCCGAAGGACTCTTAAGTCTAGGAAAAATCAGGCTTCATGGCAAATCAGGTCGCGGCCCCGTTTGACTTCACGATTTCGCGCATGCGATCGTCGAGTCCCGTCGCCTCAGTTCTCCATTCCCTGTATCAATAAACCTTCACCGTCCGTGCTGTACAGATTCTGGCGTGCGCCTGGGACAGTTGTGGAATATGAATTTGAGAGGTCCGCCGGAGCGAGCACACATTTTGATCGAGTGCGCCTTTGTGCTTAGCCAGCATCGTGATGAGGGAGCACAATTACGTACGTGAAGTACCTACCGTACGTAAAAAGGCTGGTACAGTGGTCTCTGTGACAACACGACACTTCGATTCGTACACAGCAGCGCGGACAAACTTTCGCGACCTGCTGGACGTGGCGCACACTGGCCGCGTCACCACTGTCGAGCGGGGCCGCGAGCGCTACGCAGTGGTCGACGGCGACGTGCTTCGTGCTCAGCTCGCCGCGCTGCTTCCGTCTCGCGCTGTCGTCGCCGCCGAGGGCGGCGGCTGGGCCGCGTTTCTTCCGGGACTCCCTTTGTCGGGCGAAGGTGACGATCTCGACGCAGCGTTCGATGATCTGATCGAGGCGCTGCGCGAGTACGCGGTGGATTGGAACGAGCGACTACTGAACGCTCCAAACCATCGCGGAAACTGGGCGATCGTGAACCTCATCGAGTTGAGCGATGACGCAGAGCTCAAGGCGTGGCTCCTAAACGATGATCTCTCTGCAGCACAATGACCTTGCGCGCCGCCAGTCGGCGTGAGCACCAGCGGTTCTGTGCGATCGAAGGGTGGGATGAGGTACTTAACTCGAGGGGTAAGCCGACCCGGCACCACATCACCTACGAGCTCCTGTTAGCCGATGGGAGTATTCTTCGTACCCGCATCTCTCGCCCGGCGAACACCGATGCGTACGGCAAGAGCCTCTGGTCCCACATCCTCGACGACCAACTCCATGTCACTCAGGCCGAGTTCTGGGAATGCGTGGACAACAAGATTCCGCCGGACCGAACGCCTTTCACCGCAAGACCTGACTCGACAACACTCCCTGCCCAACTGGCGTATCAACTCGTTCACACACTGAATCTGACAAATGAGGCGATAGCGTCACTCACGCTCGAAGAGGCAGTGAAATTGATGGCCGAGCACTGGGCGCAACCGCCGACCTGAGAAATACCGAGTTGCTTGGCTCACTCACTTGCTTCCACATTTCGCGCTCGAAGCCTCGACACCACCGCCGAGCATCGAAGGCACCTCGAGCGACCGCGTCACCAGATCGTGACGCGCGACGTCGGCACCAGCCACATCGCGTCGTTCTCCGTCACGTCGAAGGCTCTGTAGAACTCGTCGATGTTGCGAACGATCTGGTTGCCCCGGAATTCGTCAGGTGAATGCGGATCCAGAGCCAGGAGCCGTTCGACTTCCTCCTTGCGGATCTTGAGACGCCAGGTCTGGGCCCAGGCGAAGAAGAACCGCTGAGCGCCAGTGAGTCCATCAATCACCGGCGGCTCCTCGCCGTTCAACGAAATCAAGTAGGCCTTCCAGGCAATCGAGAGACCGCCGAGGTCTCCGATGTTCTCACCAACGGTTAGTGCACCGTTGACGTGCAGTTCGGGGGTCAACTTGGGTGCGAGCGCGTCGAACTGATCGATCAGCGCCTTCGTGCGCTCCTCGAAGGCGGCGCGGTCAGACGGTTCCCACCAATCGGCGAGTTTGCCCGTTCCGTCGAACTTCGAACCTTGGTCATCGAAACCGTGACCGATCTCGTGACCGATCACCGCGCCGATGGCGCCATAGTTGGCGGCCTCGTCGCGCTGCGCGTCGAAGAATGGCGGCTGGAGGATCGAGGCCGGGAAGACGACCTCGTTGAATCCGGGGTTGTAGTAGGCGTTGACCATCTGGGGCGTCATGAACCACTCGTCGCGGTCGACCGGCTTGCCGATCTTCGTCAGATTTCGCTGGAACTCGAACTCCGTAGCCGCACGAACGTTGGCGAGAACATCATTCGCGTCGACCCGCAATGTCGAATAGTCGCGCCAGCGCACCGGGTAACCGATCTTCGGCGTGAACGCGTCGAGCTTCTCGAGGGCCCGACGACGAGTCGCCTCCCCCATCCACTCCAGATCGGTGATGCTCTGTCGGTACGCCTCGATGAGGTTCACGACGAGTTCATCCATACGCGCTTTCACTTCGGGCGGGTAGTTGCGTTCCACGTAGATCTTGCCAATCGCTTCACCCATGGCGCCTTCGACGAGGGCGACACCACGCTTCCATCGCGGGCGAATCGATTCGGCGCCGGTGAGCGTGCGACCGTAGAAGTCGAAGTGCTCGTCGACGAACTCCTGGGAGAGGAACGGTGCGTCACCGGCGATGATCTGCCACGACAACCAGTCTTTCCAGACGTCAAGGTTGGAGTCCGTGAAGAGAGCGCCGACGGCGCTCGCGAAACTTGGTTGGCGAAGGACAACGTCGTCGAAAGATCCAACGGGCGCCTCCAGAGCGTTGTGCCACACCTCGAGGCGCACTTCGCCAAAAAGTTCCGACGCCTCGGCCCACGGCTTCAAGTTGTACGTCTTTTCGCTGTCACGCGATTCAACGTTGTTCCAGTGACCGGCGGCAATCTTGGTCTCCAGTTCAAAGATTCTTCGCGCGCGCGCCGCGGCGTCACTCACTCCGGCCAGTTCGAGCATGCGCTGCACATGCGCGACGAAGGCGTCGCGAATCGTCGCGAAGTGTTCTTCGCGGTAGTAGCTCTCATCGGGGAGCGAGAGTCCGCCCTGTTCGAGCAACACGACGTAACGCTCGGGGTCACCCGGGTCGTTGTCAACGAAGACCGCGTAAAAGCCACCAACGCCACGGCGCTGCAGCCGGCCGATGAGGGCCAACAGTTCGTCGATCGACGACAGCGCATCGACCTGCGCGAGACGATCGATGAGCGGGCGCACGCCGCGGGCGCGGATCCGCTCCTCGTCGAGGAAGCTCGAGTACAGATCGCCGACCTTGCGGGCCTCGCCGCCCTCTGGCGCGGTTCGTGCCTCGTCGAGAATTGCGCGGATCGCCAGTTCGGCGCCGTCGGCCAGTATGTCGAACGTGCCGTAGCGAGCCTTGTCCTGGGGCATGGTGGTTCGTTCAATCCACTCACTGTTGACGTACTGGTAGAGATCGTCCTGGGGTCGTACGGTCTTGGAGAGATCAGCGAGGTCAAAGCCGGACGTCATTGGTTGGGTTGTCACCCGCGAAAGCCTAACGAGCGGATTCGTCATCCTCTTCGTAGCCCACGGCGACCAGCGACAGTCCGCTCGCGGGAGCCAGCGACGGCAGGTGGTCGCGACTCAGACTTTCGAATCGTTCCGAAATCGTGGTCTCGGGAAGTTTTCCCTGACCAATCGCGACAACTGTGGACGTGAGGCAACGCACCATGTTGTGACAGAACGACTCGGCACGAATCGTGAATTTCAGTGTTGGTGAATGATCAGGCGTGAGGGCCCACTCGTCGGCGAGTCGTTCCCATCGCGCGTGAATGACGCGGCGCAGGAGCGGCTCATCCGCATCGGAGTTCGTTGGCCGACGACAGAACGCACGAAAATCGTGCAGGCCGAGCGTCTCTTCGCTCACTCGGTTCATCACGTCGAGGTCCAGCGGACCCTGTACCGACCACGACCACACGTCGGTGAGATCGAGTGCCGGTGGCGACGTCTCGAGGACCAGGTAACGGTATTCGCGCCAGGTCGCCGAATAGCGCGCGTGAAAGCTCTGGCCGACCGGACGCGCGGCGAGTACTTTGATCCGACCTCGCAACTGTTGGTTCAGCGAGCGCCTCAGGCGCTCCGCGTCGGGACCGCGTTGCTTCGCGAACAGAGAGATCGGTAGATCAACGTGGACGACTTGGGCGAAGGCGTGCACGCCACTGTCAGTGCGACCAGCGCCCACGATCATCGGCTCTTCGATACTCAACGTGCTGGCGAGCGTTTCGCGCAACACGCCGACCACCGTCGTGAACTCAGGTTGATAGGCGAAACCAGAAAACGCGTTGCCGTCATAGGCGATATCCAGACGCCAACGCTGGACGTCTAGGGGTGGATCAGACGAACTCAATGCGCGCCATCGGGGCGTTGTCACCTTGGCGCGGCCCGAGCTTCAGGATTCGCGTGTAGCCACCGGGGCGATCAGTGTAACGCGGAGCGATCTCGGTAAAGAGCTTGTGCGTCATGTCCTTGTCGCGAATGAACGCGACGACGCGTCGGTTGGCGTGAACTGAACCCTCGGGTGAGTTCTTCGCCGCCGTGACGACCTTCTCGACGATAGGACGCAGCGCCTTGGCCTTGGCCTCGGTCGTCACGATCGACTCGGCCGCGATCATCGAAGCGACGAGGTTGCCCATCATCGCCTTCTGGTGCGCGGAGTCGCCACCGAATCGCTTACCCTTCGTAGGAGTGCCGCGCATGATTAGTCCTCGACTCGAAGCGACAGACCGCGCTCTTCGAGGCGGTCATTGACGTCCTTCAGCGACGTGGCGCCAAAGTTGGTGATCGACGTGAGGTCACGCTCGGTGGCGTTGACCAACTGCGCGATGGTGTTGATGCCGGCGCGCTTCAGGCAGTTGCGCGAGCGCTCGGTGAGACCGAGCTCCTCGATGCGGATGTCGAGCTCGCTGGCGGCGGCCTGAGCCGTGCCGACGTCGCCCAACTCCAGGGCCGGGGCCTCGTCGTCGAAGTTGCCGATCAGTTCAACGAGTGAACCGAGGGTCTTACCGGCGGAGGCCAGCGCCTCGCGGGGGCTGATCGATCCGTCAGTCTCGATCTCGATCACCAGTCGGTCGAAGTCCTTGGACTGCTCGACACGCACGGGCTCGATCTCGAAGCTGACGCGACGAACCGGGGTGAAGATGGCGTCGAGGGGAATGACGCCGATGGTGGACGATCCCTTGTTGCCTTCGGCACCGACGTAACCCTTGCCGCGCTCAACCGTGAGCTCGAAGGTCAACACGCTCTTGGCGTTGGTCAGGTACGCGAGGTGCAGGTCGCCATTCAAGATCTCCACGTCGGCCGTCGTCGAAAGGTCCCTCGCGGTGACGGGGCCTTCGCCGCGCTTGTCTAGGCGCAGAATGACCGGCTCGTCACTGTGGACCTGCAGCAGGAGGTCCTTTAAGTTCAAGCAGATGTCCTGGACGTCTTCTTTCACGCCTTCGATGACACCGAACTCGTGCAACACCGCGTCGAATTTGACGCGCGTGGCGGCGGCGCCGGGTATCGACGAGAGCAGCGTGCGACGAAGCGAGTTGCCGAGCGTGTGGCCGAAGCCGGGGTCGAGCGGACCGATGCCGAAGGACTGGCGGTTGTTTACCTCGTCGCCGAGGGCTTCAATAGTGGGGCGCTGGATGATCAACATGGGGACTCCTTGAGTTCTGTGAAAGGTTCGGTTACTTGGAGTACAGCTCGACGATGAGCTGCTCCTTGATCGACTCGTCGATCTGTTCGCGTTGCGGGACGATGCGCACGGTGACACTGAAGCCACCGTCGCCGGTCTCGAGCCAGCCGGGGACGCTGCGATCCAGCACGTCGAGGTTGCGCTTGACGTTGAAGTTCTCGCGCGTGACGTTCTTCAGGGCGATGACTTCGCCGGGGCGAACGCGATACGACGGGATGTTGACGCGCTTGCCGTCGATGGTCACGTGACCGTGGCGCACGAACTGGCGGGCCTGGGCGCGCGACGCTCCCCAACCGGCGCGGTACGCGATGTTGTCGAGACGGAGTTCTAAGAACTGCAGCAGGTTCGTACCGGTCATGCCGGGACGGCGGCTGGCCTCTTCGTAGAGGTTGCGGAACTGCTTCTCCAAAAGTCCGTAGATACGACGGGCCTTCTGCTTCTCGCGCAACTGGGTCAGGTACTCCGAGCCCTGGCGCTGACGGTCACGACCGTGCATGCCCGGCGGGAACGCGCGCATCTGGCGGTCCGAGTTCTCAGAGACGGGGCACTTCATGGTGAAGCAGCGCTCACCCTTGAGGTACAACTTCGTGCGCTCACGTCGACAGAGTCGACAGACGGGTCCGGTATAACGAGCCATGACTAACCCCTACGACGCTTCTTGGGGCGACACCCGTTGTGCGGCAGTGGCGTGACGTCTTTGATGGCGACGACTTCGATGCCGGCCGCGGCGATTGAACGAATCGCGGTCTCGCGACCCGATCCCGGTCCGCGCACGAGCACGTCGACCTTCTTGACACCGTGTTCCATCGCGGCGCGCGCGCACTTCTCGGCGGCGAGCTGCGCGGCGTACGGCGTGGACTTGCGTGATCCCTTGAAACCGACCTGTCCCGAACTGGCCCAGGAGAGCACGTTGCCCTCGGGGTCCGAGATCGACACGATCGTGTTGTTGAACGAACTCTTGATGTGCGCGACGCCGAAGGCGACGTTCTTGCGCTCCTTCTTGCGACCCTTGCGAACCGTATTCGGCTTAGCCATTACTTCGTTACCTTCTTCTTGCCGGCGACAGTGCGCTTCGGTCCCTTACGGGTGCGAGCGTTCGTACGGGTGCGCTGACCGCGGACGGGCAGGCCCTTGCGGTGACGGATCCCCTGCAGGCAGTTGATCTCCATCTTGCGCTTGATGTCTTGAGCGACGTCACGTCGAAGGTCACCTTCGACGGTGACGTTCTGGTCGATGTAGGCGCGAAGCTTGTTGACGTCGGCTTCGCTGAGGTCTTTGACGCGCGTCGATTCATCGACGCCGGTCGCGGCGCAGATCTGTTGGGCGATGGTCGGACCAACGCCAAAGATGTAGGTGAGCGAGATGACGGTGCGCTTGTCGCGCGGGATGTCTACTCCAACAATACGGGCCATGTTCTTCTCCTAGCCCTGGCGCTGCTTGTGGCGAGGCTGCTCGCAGATCACACGGACGACACCGGCCCTGCGAATGACCTTGCACTTCTCACACATGGGCTTGACGCTTGCGCGAACCTTCATGTTTCTCTTTCTCGATCTTCTAGAACTGGAGCTATTTGTAGCGGTAGGTGATGCGACCGCGGGACATGTCGTACGGAGTGATCTCTACCTGGACCTTGTCCCCGGGAAGGATGCGAATGCGGTGCATGCGCATCTTTCCTGAGCTGTGCGCGAGGACGGTGTACCCGTTCTCTAATTCCACGCGAAACATGGCGTTCGGTAATGGCTCGACGACGGTCCCCTCAACGGTAAACGCGTCTTCCTTTGGCTTGCTCAGGTTCTTTCTCCTTGTAACGGCACGGCGGGACGTGAAAGAGCAAAAACTCCTTCACGGATGGACCTCGAGGCACGCCAAGAGGTCGGCTGACAATTCTACCAAAATTTCGGCAAAACGCAAAAGTCGGTAGTGGCCTAGTTTGAATTCACAATTTTCTGGGCCACCTGAAGCCTTTCCATTCTACTGGTTTGGTCTAGAAGTTCGGCAATCTCCCACGTGGTCCACACATGGTCAGCGAGACCGGCGGCCATAGCCGGAGACCGCTTGCTAAAGGTTCCATCAGTGTTCTTGACCCGGAGGCTTTGGTGGGCACGGGCGAAGTTGTAATACATGAAATTGAGGCTGACAGCGTGGGCATGAAACTCGATCTTCTTTGAAAATCCATTCGTCAGACGTGTGAAACGACGCATTCCCATTCGCATGGTGAGGTTGTTTCGCTCAACGTAGGAGGTCGAAATCCGGCCCGGGTCAGGGTTTCCGGCAATTACCCGAACGTCAATACCCGTGCAGACATCTGGACTGTACTTGCGCTCTGGGCTGTGCTCGCCAACGGGGCGACCGTAAACCTTGTGCAGCATTGCAAAGTCAATGTCGTCAGCCCAAAGGCCGTCAACAACCGTGAGATAGTTACGAAGTCCGTCAGTAGTCAACTGGATTCGGGTGTCCTTCAGACGGCTTTTGAGATCGGAAAGGAACACAAAAGCGTCCGAAATGGTGCGCTCACCGACCAGCCACGACGGGACCAACTTTGTGTCGGCGTCAATTGCGGTCCAAGTCCACACATCGCCAAAGCCGTACTCACCAGCCTTTTCAGCCGGTACATTCTTTTCCTTTGAGTAGCAGAATGACCAGATTTCGTCACATTCGATGACCTTGCAGGGCAGGTTTACAAATGCGTTTGCCTGATAGTCAGAGGTGGCTTTACCGACGTTTTCCAGTAGATCACTAATTGTCTGACGGGCAACGCCAGTCGTGCGACAGATGGCTCGCATCGACATGCCCTCGCAGAGCAGCCCAATAACTTCAGCCCTCTTCGCAGTGGTCAGTCTGTTCATACTAGCCACTTTACTTAGAGGGCGTGACATCCCCTGGGTCGTGCGGTACTGCCTTAATCAGGGTAAGGATGTGCTTGCTGTCATCGGGGTCATCGCGCATTTCAGCTCCCAGTTTTCTATTTATAGCAAGCATCGGCGCATTCCTCTTATTTACGGTTGAAATTACGTCCCAAGTCCCCTTCCTGACCACAATTTCAGCCAAGGCAGCTTCTTTGAGACTCGTCCCAATCCCTTCGTCTTGGCGAGGAATTAAGACGCCTATCGAGCAAATTTCCCATTTCGAAGTGTCGGAAGGTTCTTCGCGATAAACGATAACGCCGGTGATGCTCGCACCTTCATAGGCAACGGAAACCACTTCAACCGCCGCTTTCACATTCGTCCGGGGACTCTCTGATGATCGCTTGGGCCACTAGCCGCCATCGGTGCCACGGTTGCACACAAACGAAGCATTCAATCTGACTACGATCACCCTGCTCATAGGGCCGGATTGGGACAGCGAGATGCCCGTTGCCCGACATGTGATTTAGGAGTTACCGAGAAGGGCGCAGCGCGATATTTATTTTGATCGTTTTCGCGTGAGCCGACATGTCCGCAATGACGGCGCGTCGGGCCGGTGAGTCGAGGAGACTCGACTTCTTTGAATTTTTTGTCATCTTGCTTTTCATGCCGACTCCTTTCTCGATGCCCTTGCGATTTTTGCAATCTCTAGACGCCTCGCGGCAGTTAAATTATCAGCTCTTTTGAGCCCACCGGCGCGACCTCGCGCAACGGCTTCAGGGCTCTTTTCGGGACGGCGTTCTGCCTGACCAGTTGCTTCCTGAACAACGCTCCATGCGCGTTGTGAGGCGTCACCCTTTCGGGGAGTCCTGTCCGTTGGCATCGCTTCGTCCTTGGTCCACTTAGTAGCACGGGCTTGACTCTTAGTCACGCCTGTGTTACCCCGAGCATACAGAGGTTTTTGCAAATTACTAGAGGGGTGTCTATTACAAATCCCTTAGAACCGGGATGAAAGTCAAGTACTACTTTCATTACTTTTGGGTACCTTTCAAACTAGGCCAATACCCAAAAGTCGGTAGTGGCCTAGTTTGAAATCACAACTTTTCGGCCACTTGAAGCCATCCCAGTATATGGCCCGAAGTCTCAGTCCCTTCAGTTTGAAATCCAAGCCCGTTGCAAACTTTCGACTCATAAGTGGCATGAGAGGCGAAGTCAAACGAGTTTCGGCGTGCTCCCACTCCAAAAGGCGGCAAGTTTCCACTTCATGAAATCCCGTTCATCAGCGTCAAGGGTCCCGCTTCTGCGGTCATTTGACACGGCAACGGCCCGGAGTTCTGATTTACCGTCGTCTTCAAACTGTTTCAGCTGAATATCGAAATATGAAGCTGGTAATCCGTACGTATCCCTAAAGAAAGCTACGCCTTCGCCACCATCGCTGGTGTTCGAAACGTATGTGACTCCATAAAGTTTCTTTTGACCACTCCTTAACATTTTCTGGTGGTCAATATCGGGGATATTGCTCTCGTCGAGGGCGTAGATCGGTGCGAATGAAAGGGTCTCAACAGTGGAGATCCCTTGAGATTTCTTATCTAGCTGACACCCCTCCGTAAGTAGGATTGCCGCCCCGATATCTCGCGTGCGTTCGATGTCAATTCCATTTCCGGCAACGACACACCGAAATATTGGAAGCTGCTCAAAAACATCACCTTGGCTTAGCCAAGCCGCATGATGTTCCATGAGTTAGACGAATACGTCTAGTACTCGATGTCCGCTTCAACTGGACCAAAGTCGACCGAGGGCAAAAGGGGATCATCTCCCAGGTAAGGGGCGTAAGAGGTAACGAGTCCTCTGCGACGCTGAGGAAGCTGAGATGGCGTCGACATGTCGATCCAACCCGTACTTGGGCGCACAGATTCTAAAACTGCTAGTGCTGTCATTTGCCGTCCTCCATTGGAGAGTTGATCCTAGCGTGAAGTCCCAACTGATCGCATATCGATGCTGAAACCCGTATGGTTTCTGCTTCCATGCCATTCCAGTGCTCGTGAGCCCTCGTGAGGACACCCTCATCCGGGAGCCGTTCAAGGCTCTGCCACCACCAATTGAGATAAAGCGAATTCTCTGGGAGATTCCCAACGTCAACTGGCTTCATGCCATCGTTATGGTTCATTCGAAGAGATTGGCGAGTTCCGTTCAGTCTCCTCTCTGCTTCCCCGGGGCTCATAATGCCAAACTCGACCTGGTAACTCTTTTCAATCGACAAGGATTGTCCATCCACCAAAAGTGCCCAATCTAAATAGTTTGATTCAGTTACTTTCGATCCGGGAAACAACTCTGCAGACCGCCGTTGAGCAGCCACGCCTTCGTCCTCTAACTCCACCAAGACTCTGTACTGAGTGGGGCCCATTGCAACATCCTTAGGCTTCAAATACTCCATGGTCGAATTCAGCACGATGTCACACTCGCTGCTTGGCTTCTTAGGAGTACTAACCGTGATGCTCATTCCCGTCGGCTCAATCACGATTGTCGTGAAGTCACCAATCCGCAACTCTACGCTTTGCTCGTTCCAAAGAAACGCTTGGAGAATATTCTGATCGTCAAAATGCCGTAGGAGTCCAGCTCGCTGTTCGAAGAATCGGAGTTCAGTCCTCCATCGGAGCGACGTTGAGTCAACCCAAATGGTCATTCCCTCATGGTATGCGCTAAAAGCAATAGAAAACTAAACAGACGCTAAATCGGGACTTTTCCCACCATTTCCATTTCCGCTAGATCGACCGAAAAAACGGCTCATAGGCGCATGAACAGTGGATGACATGCAACTATTGGTGAGCAAAGACACCGCTGGCCTAGTCCAGTAACTTCGCTATCTCCCGCGTTGACCATATGTGATCGGCCTTTCCAGCGGCCATCGCCGGTGAACGCTTCGTGAATGTGCCGTCGGCGTTCTTAACTCGCAAACTCTGGCGGGCGCGAGCGAAGTTGTAGTAGAGGAAATTGAGGCTGACCGCGTGAGCGTGAAACTCGACTTTCTTTGAGAAACCGTTGGTCAAGCGCGTGAAGCGGCGCATACCCATTCGCATGGTCAAGTTGTTTCGCTCTACATAGGAAGTTGAGATTCGGGAAGGGTCAGGGTTGCCTGCGATCACCCGAACATCAATGCCAGTGCAAATGTCAGGGCTGTACTTGCGCTCCGGGCTGGGCTTGGCAACAGGGCGTCCGTAGATCTTGTGAAGCATTGCAAAGTCGATTTCGTCTGCCCAGAGTCCATCTACGACGGTCATGTAGTTCCTGAGTCCGTCAGTCGTCAGTTGAATTCGGGTGTCCTTCAAACGGCTCTTTAGATCGGAGAGAAACACCCAAGCGTCTGAAATTGTGCGCTCGCCCACCAGCCACGAAGGGACCAATTTTGTGTCGGCGTCGATCGCCGTCCATGTCCACACATCGCCAAAGCCATACTCATCTTGCTTGTCAGCCGGAACGTTCTTTTCCTTGGAATAGCAGAATGACCAGATTTCGTCACACTCAATGACCTTGCAGGGCAAGTCTACGAAGGCGTTGGCTTGATAGTCACTGGCGGCGATACCGACCTTTTCCAGCAGGTCGCTGATTGTCTGACGGGCGACCCCGGTTGTTCGGCAGATTGCCCTCATGGACATTCCCTCGCAGAGAAGTCCAATGACTTCGGCCCTTTTCGCTGTGGTCAGTTTGTTCATACTAGCCATAATACTTGCCCCTTACGGTACTGTCAAGTTTTCGGTTATAATATTTCAAGGGCAAATATTACACCGAGAGGCGAACGGATGTTCGAACAAGATGGCATTGATCTGATTGGTCAAGATGGCGCGCAACTACTTGCCGGCATCGTACGGGACGCCTGGAGTGATCTGCACACCGGGCGAGTGGGGGTGTTTACCCTCACGCGCCGAACGGATATGAACGAACTCATGGTGCAAGGTGCCAACCAAATTCTCCTTGATTTGGAGTTCGTTCATCTGTATTTGAAAGACACGACTCACTGGTTTGTGTGGCGTGACACCGCAGCCATTCGATTCAAACATCATCGCGCCGACGGATTGACAACGAACCATTCATCGGGTGCGCAATCACTAATTGAGGATCAGAAGCCACTCCCGGGCCTACCTGAAGACCTAATTTTCCTTTCTTGCGGCCCCGTACTCGATCGCACAGAATCTTCAATTTCTCAGATACTCTTAACCAAGCGAATTGGCAAAAAGAATGAATGGGCAATTGATCTTGACCAACTTGCCGAAGGTGACACCATGCCCTTCACCTCGCCGCTTCCCATCACTCCAAAGGACGCTCCAACGGGTGCGACTATCCTCCCATTCCGTCCGGCGAAAAAGAAAGGCGAGAAGTAGGCGATGACGTTCAATCACGTGATGCTTACGGTGGCTCGCGAGTCTGAGGGATACACCCAAATTGCTCTCGCGAAGGCCAGTGGAATGTCGCAGCCCCACTACTCGCAAATCGAGAATGGATTTAAGACGCCATCTCCCGAACAGGTCGAAATCTTCGTGCGAGAGCTTGGGGTTCCCGTCGAATTCTTCGATCGCGTTGGAACTGTCGTGCCAGAAGGATTGGTTGATTTTTTCCACAGGCGACGGCGCACACTCCCAGCAAAACCATTGCAACGGGCCCACGCATTTGCCAACATCGTTCGTCTTGAATTGTCACGTCTTTTCGTATCGGTCGAGTTGGAAGACGTGCAGGGTTGGCCGCATCTTGGCGGCTACGAACCCGAAGAAGCGGCCCGAGCCCTCCGCGCTGCGTGGCGTCTCACGCCCGGTCCGGCACCGGACCTTGTGGGCCTAATTGAATCGACCGGCTCGCCAGTCGTACGCGCAGATTTGTTCCACGAAAAGATTTCTGCCATGACCATGCCGCACATCGATGGAAGACATGTTGTGCTGCTCAACGAAAGAATGCCAGCCTCACATCTACGCTTTGCAGTTGCGCATGAGATGGGGCATCTCGTGTTGCACACTGGTGACACCACAGAGTCCATCGAAGAAGAAGCAGATCGTTTCGCTTCAGAATTCTTAATGCCAGAACGTGATATTCGCCATCAACTCGCCCATTTGCGATTCAACGACTTGGGGCCATTGAAGCACAACTGGAAGGTGTCGTTTGCCGCATTGATCCACCGCGCACACGACTTGAGCGCAATATCGGACCGGATGTACACGACGCTGAACATCCAATTGAACAAACTGCCACAAGGGAGAAAGCGAGAGCCGGGAGAGTTCGCACATGAACAGCCAACCTTGGTTCAGGGGGCGATTAACTACTTGATTAACAGCGAGGGATACTCTCTCGCGGAAGTAGCGCAACTCATGGGTTCACTTGAAAGAACGGTGAAAGCACGGTATCTGGGTCAAGAGGAGCGCCATCTGCGGATTATTGGGGCAACATCCGCGCGCCCTGCTCTCCGAATATCGAGTTAATCAGTGAGTCTTCTTACGCCACCTAGTGGCGGCTGCATTCTTCGCGATCTGTGAACGTTGTTCAGCCGTGAGTTTGGACGCTCTAGCCTTACCGCCCTTGCTGGCGCCCTCGATAATGCGGGGGTCTATCTCTGGTGTCGGCTCTGAGCCGTCCGTGGCTTGTTGAACTACCGCCCAAGCACGTTGCGCTGAGTCGCCCTTTTTCGGAGATTTCTTCACGATGAAAGGCTAATCGCGTGGGAGCATGCTTGCCCCTCAGAAGAAATTCAAACTAGGCCACTACCCAAAAGTCACGCCAATTTCGTCCCGTCGAGACGAACTGGTCTATCCATCATAGTTGCCGAGAATGTGACCCGCGACCCTAGTCCCTATACGGAAAATGGGTCCAAGATGGTTCCATGACCGCAACGAGTTCCTCACTGTGGAGTGAACCACTTTCCCGTGACGAATGTCAACGTCATCTCGAAAGTGCCACCGCCGCACGGGTGCTGCTGTCGCTGCGAGGCCTCCCGGCCGCCCTGCCGGCCCGAATAGAGCTCGTCGAACAGGACCAATTGGTCATTTCGAGCCGAGAAAACGCTGTCTTGCTGGCCGCACGGCGTGGCGACGTGATCTCGGTTCAGATCGACGGCCTCGACGCGAACAACAACACGTGGTCGGTCACGGCCACGGGCATCGCCGCCGGCGCCTCCCCCGAGGGGTTTGAAGCCGGACGATTCAAGCGAATAACGGACTGCGGCGCCGTGCTGGCGATCATGCCTCTGTCGGTCGTGACGGGGCAACGCGCACCTTAAATCCTTCGGCGGGTCTCTTGGACTGTGGAAAGATTCCGTAGTGGCGTTTCATAAAATCAACGATCCGGAGCGACTCCACGCTCTGATCGACGCGATCCTCCTCATTGAGACCGACGCGGACTTAGACGGTCTGCTCTCACTCATCATTGAAACGGCGAGCCGGCTGGTCGGCGCACAATATGGCGCGCTCGGCGTCATCGCCCCGGACGGCACCTCGCTCTCGCGCTTCATAACCTACGGCGTGGACGCCGCGCAACGCGCCGCCATCGGACCGGAACCTCGCGGTCACGGACTCTTAGGCGAGATCATCCGCCAACGGAGGACGCTGCGCATCGACGAATTGGCCGAGCACCCCCGGTCCTCGGGGTTCCCCATGAACCATCCCCCGATGCATCGATTCCTGGGCGTGCCGGTGGCGATTAGCGACGGGCATATCTTCGGCAACCTCTATCTCACCGATCCCCTGAACGGAGAGCCGTTCAGTGAAGAGGACCAACAACTCACCGAAGCCTTCGGTCGCGCCGCGGGCCTCGTCATCGATCAAGAGATGTTGCGCGCGAACATGCGCGAGTTGACGCTCTCAGAAGAGCGCGAACGATTGGCGCGCGACCTCCACGACACGGTCATCCAGCGTCTCTTCGGCGTCGGACTCGCGTTGCAGACCTCGCTCCCCGCCATTGTCGATGAACACGTGCGCAGTCGAATCGATAGTGTGCTGGACGAACTCGACACCACTATCCACGAGATTCGCACGACGATCTTTGAAATCGACCAGGACCGAACGGAAAGTCAGACACTCGAGGAGCGGGTCTACGCCCTCTCGGCCGAAGTGGAGTCTCGCTTGGGCGTACACGTCGACGTGAAGATCGCGTCGGGCATCAGCAATGACGTCGGCCCACAGTGCGCCCAGCACTGCGTGCAGGCGCTGCGCGAGATCCTCTCCAACGTCGTGCGCCACTCCCAAGCCTCGGCGGTAGAAGTCAAAGTGGACACGAGCAATGAACTCATCGAAATCATCGTGCGTGATAACGGCATCGGCTTTATTCCCAACGTCGGATCGGGACGCGGCGTGCGCAACCTTTCGTCACGCGCTCGCGAACTCGGCGGCAACTGTACGATCAAGTCAATAATCGGCGGCGGCACCACGGTGCGCTGGACCGCGATGCGAAGGGTTTGAGATGATCGGACTATTACTGGTTGACGACCACGAAATTGTTCGCCGGGGGCTTCGCGAACTCTTCGAAGCCGAGGGCGACCTCGAAGTCGTCGCGCAAGCGGGATCGCTGGATGAAGCACTCGCACTGGATCTCGTCGGCGTTGACGTCGCGGTGCTCGACGTGCGCCTGCCCGACGGCAGCGGCGTCGACCTCTGTCGACAGTTGCGCGCGGTCCATCCCGAACTCGGGTGTCTAATGCTGACGTCCTTCGCCGACAACGACGCGCTGAACGCGTCGTTCCTCGCGGGCGCGCGCGGTTACGTCTTGAAGAACGTCCGCGGCGATGAACTGATCACGTCGATTCGTCGAGTCGCCAACGGTGAGATGCTGCTCACCCCCGAACAGATCGGACGAGCGAAAGAGCGACTCCTTCGTCAGATCAGAGAAGACGTCCGCCTCGAGAGCCTCAGTCCTCAAGAGCGCCGGATACTCGATCTGCTCAGCGAGGGTCTCAGCAACCGAGAGATCGCCGACGTCATGTTCCTCGCCGAGAAGACCGTCAAGAATTACGTGTCGAACTTGCTCGCCAAACTGGGCTTCCAACGTCGCACCGAAGCGGCGCTCTTCGCCCAGCGCCAGCAGGACCGCGCGCATCCGAAGGATTAGGCGGCGGTAAAGACTTCCGGACCGTGGTCGGTGACCGCGATCGTGTGTTCGAAGTGAGCCGAGAGTTGGCCGTCCTGGGTCATCACTCCCCAACCGTCGTCCAGGACGTAGGTCTCGTAGCTGCCGACGTTCACCATCGGCTCGATCGCGAAGACCATGCCTTCTTTCAACGTCGGTCCCGGCGTACCGGGCCAGTAGTTCGGCACCTGAGGACTCTCGTGCATCGCGGTACCGATGGCGTGGCCGACGTACTCGCGAACGACCGAGTACCCGGCCGCCTCGGCGACGTTCTGCACGGCGCGCCCGACTTCGTTGAGTCGATTGCCCTTGGTTAATTGATCGATGCCGGCCCACAGCGAGCGCTCGGTCACTTCGATCAGTCGCTTCGCCTCGTCACTGATCTCACCGACCCCCGCGGTGTAGGCGGCGTCGCCGTGATAGCCCTCGATGATCGCCCCACAGTCGACCGAGATGATGTCACCCTCGCGCAAGGTGATGTTCCCGGGAATGCCGTGCACGATCATGTCGTTGGGACTGGTGCAGATCACGGCCGGGAAGCCGTGGTAGTTCAGAAAGTTCGATCGGGCCCCGCGCTTGGCGAGCACCTCGGCGGCGATCTCGTTGAGCTGCATCGTCGTCACGCCCGGTCGAATCGCCGCGCGCGTCGCCTCGTGCATCTCGGCGACGACCTTGCCAGCCTTTCGCATCTTGTTCAGTTCCTCGGCCGAGCGTCTCACGCGAGGCCTCGTTCGTGGACCACCTTGATGATCTCGTCGGTCACGGCCCCGGGACTCTGATCGCCGTCGACGATAACCAGCAGTCCGCGGTTCCCGTAGAACGAGAGGAGCGGCTCGGTGTCGCGTTCGTAGTTCATCAATCGGGTGCGGATCGCCTCGGGGTGGTCGTCGGCGCGCTGGATGACGTCGCCGCCGCAGTTCGAGCACGTGCCCGAGATCGCTTCGACGTCGGTGTCCTTATAGGTCGTGCCGCACTCCTGACAGACCCGGCGCGACGAGAGCCGCTGGGTGACGAGTTCGATCGGCACGTCGAGGTTGATGCAGAGCTTGATGCCCTCCTCGCCGAGCATCGCCTCGAGGGCTTCGGCCTGACCGATCGTGCGCGGGAAGCCGTCGAGCAGGACGCCGCGCTGCGCGTCGGGCTCTTTGAAGCGTTCACTCACGAGTTGGTTGACGATGTCGTCCGAAACGAGGTCACCGGCTTGGAGGATCGAGGCGACTTGCTTGCCGAGTTCGCTGCCGGCCTTGACGGCGTTGCGCAGCATGTCCCCGGTCGACACGTGCGGGATGGCGTACTTCTCGGAGAGCGCCGTGGACTGGGTTCCCTTGCCCGCGCCCTGTTTTCCTAGGACAATCAGATTTAGACGTGCCGTCATGGCTACCGCTTCAGGAAGCCTTCGTAGTTACGCATCATGAGTTGGCTGTCGATCTGGCGCATCGTCTCCAAGGCGACACCCACGGCGATCAGCAACGTCGTGCCGTAGTACGGGAAGCGGTTGATGTTCCACAGGGCCATGAGGATGCTCGGCACGACGGCGACCGACGCGAGGAAGAACGCGCCGACGACGGTGATACGCGAGAGCATCTTGGCGAAGTACTTCTCGGTCGGCATGCCCGGTCGGATCCCCGGCACGAAGCCACCCTGCTGGCGCAGCATCTCGGCCTGCTGGTGCGGCTCGAAGGCGATGTAGACGTAGAAGAAGGTGAACGCGACGATCAAGACGAAGTCCGAGAAGATGTAGAAGAAACTCGTCGGGTGCAGCGAGGAGTTCACGAAGTTGGTGAAGCTCGCCCACGGAACGATGTTGCTCAGCAAAATCGGGATGTAGAGCACCGACGAGGCGAAGATGATCGGGATAACGCCGGACTGGTTGACCTTCAGCGGGATATACGTCGAGTTGCCGCCCATCTCCTTGCGCCCGACGACTCTTCGCGCGAAGGTGACCGGGATGCGCCGTTGTCCGTTGTCCATGAAGACGATGAGGACCAACAACGCGATCGAGACCAGGAGGAGCACCACGAACTTGACCGGGCCACCCTCGTCGAGGACGGCGTGTCCGCCGGAGGGGATGCCCGCCACGACGTTGGCGAAGATCAAGAGGCTCATACCCTGGCCGATGCCGCGCTGGGTGATGAGCTCAGCGAGCCACATGACGAAGGCCGTTCCGGCGGTCATGATCGCGACCATGAAGAGGCCGAGCGACAGGTTGAACTTGGGGATGAGGTCGATGTTGAATCCGAGCAGGGCCTGGTCGTGACCGTGGAAGGCGTAGATCAGACCGGTCGACTGCAGCAGCGCGAGGCCGATGGTGAGATAGCGCGTCGTCTGGGTGATCTTCTTTTGACCGACGGCACCCTGGTCGCGCCACTGCGTGAGCTTGGGGATGACGGTCGTCAGCAACTGGATGACGATCGAGCTCGTGATGTAGGGCATGACACCGAGTCCGAAGACCGCCAGTCGGGTCAACGCCCCTCCGGAGAAGAGGTTCAAGAAACCGAGCACGCCGCTGGCGCCGGCCTTCGCCTGCAAATCCTGGACCTGGCTCCAGCTCACCCCGGGAATCGGGATGTTGGCGCCCGCCTGGTACAGGCAGATGACGCCAATCGTGAACAGCACCTTGTTACGAAGGTCTGGTACGCGAAAGATGTTCCCGAGTCGCCGAAGCATTGGTGGACCTTAGCGGTTCTGGTGTTGGTTGCCCGAAGCGGGAGGACGAACCGCGAAGGGCAGCGCCACTTCGGTCGTCGTACCGCCCGCCGCCTCGATGGCGGCCTTGGCCGACGCCGAGAAACGGTGCGCCGTTACGTTCAACGTCGCGGTGAGCTCTCCGCGACCGAGGACCTTCACGAAGTCCTTCTTTCGCGCGAGCCCGCGCTCGACGAGCACGTCGAGCGTTATATCGCTGAGGCCGAGTGCCGCGAGGGCGTCGAGGTTCACCGGGGTGTACTCGACGCGGAACGGGTTGGTGAAGCCCTTCAGCTTCGGGATGCGCTGGAGGAGCGGCAACTGGCCGCCCTCGAAGCCGGCCGGGATCTGGCGACGGGCCTTCTGACCCTTGGTGCCACGACCGGCGGTCTTGCCGCCGCGACCACCGATACCACGACCGACGATCTTCTTGCGCTTGATCGAGCCTTCGGGTGACTTGAGATCGTGCAACTTCATTCGTTGACCTCTTCTACTTTCACGAGGTGCGGCACTCGAGCGATCATCCCGTGGATCTCGGGACGATCAGGCAGCACGTTGGATTGGCCGATGCCGCGAAGTCCGAGCGCGCGCAGTGTCCCGCGGTGCTTGGGCTTGGTGGCGATGCCGGAACGAATTTGGGTGACTTTCAACTGCATCTCAGCCCTCCGTCGTCTTGAACAGGTCGCCTTCGCGCTGACGTTCGCGGTAGGCGCGAAGTGTCCCGCTCGGGATGACGTGGTCGGCCGGCTTGTCACGCGAGGCGGCGATCTCCTCGGGTCGACGAAGCTGCTTGAGACCCTCGATCGTGGCGTGCGCCACGTTGATGCCATTCGATGAACCGAGTGACTTCGCGATGATGTCCTTCACTCCGGCCATCTCGAGGATCGCGCGCGCGGCCCCACCGGCGATCACGCCGGTACCGGGAGCGGCCGGCTTCATCAAAACTCGTCCGGCGCCCGAGGCGCCGAGGACCGGATAGACGATCGTCGTACCGGCGAGGGGTACGTCGAAGAGGTTCTTGCGCGCCTCTTCGATGCCCTTTTGCACGGCGAGACCGGCTTCCTTGGCCTTGCCGTAGCCGAGACCGACGCGGCCGTTGCCGTCACCGATCACCATCAACGCGGTGAAGGAGAACCGACGTCCACCCTTCACGACCTTCGAGACGCGATTCACCTTGATGGTGCGCTCTTCGTACTGTTCCAGGTCAGCCATTAAAACTCCAGTCCGGCGGCGCGAAGGGTGTCGGCGAACGCCGCGACCCGGCCGTGATAATCGAATCCGCCACGGTCGAACACGACGGTGGTGATGTGGGCCTCTTTGGCGCGCGTGGCGAGCAGTTCGGCGACGGCCTTGGCACCGGCGACGTTGCCACCGCTGCTCTTCTTGAGGTCGGCCTCGACCGAGGACGCGGAGGCGAGCGTACGGCCGGCCACGTCATCGATGATCTGGGCCGAGATGTGCTTGTTGGTACGCGAGACCGCCACGCGCGGACGCTCGGCCGTGCCCGAGAGACGACGGCGGATGCGCGCGTGACGACGCTTGCGTAACTCCAGTGTGGTTCGTGCCATTACTTCGCAGCCTTTCCAGCCTTGCGCACTACTCGTTCTCCGAGGTAGCGAACGCCCTTGCCCTTGTAGGGCTCGGGCTTACGGATCTTGCGGATCGACGCGGCCACTTGACCGACGACCTCCTTGTCGGCACCCTTCACGATGACGCGCGTGGGCAACGGCACCTCGAAGGTGATCCCGTCGGGCGCGGTGAACTTGACGGGGTGCGAGAAGCCCAGGGCGAGGTCGAGCACGCCCGGTCCCCCGTTGGCGGCGCGATAGCCGACGCCGATGATCTCGAGCTCCTTGGACCAGCCGTCGGTCACGCCAACGACCATGTTGGCGATCAACGTGCGCGTCAGTCCGTGCAATGAGCGGTAGCGCGTCTCGTCATTGACGCGCGAGACCGTCAAGACGTCACCGTTCTGCTCGAGCGTGATGCCCTCAGGAATGACGCGGCTCATGGTGCCGTTCGGTCCCTTCACCGTCGCGACGCCGTCGGCGACGCTGATCGTGACCGAGGCGGGCACGGTGATGGGGTTATTTCCGATTCGTGACATCAGCGAACCTCCGGGTGACGGGGACTACCAGACATAACAGAGCACCTCGCCACCGAGCTTGGCCTTGCGGGCTTCGCGGTCGGTCATCAGGCCGTGACTCGTCGAGACGACGGCCACGCCGACGCCGCCGAGCACCTTGGGCATCTGGTCGGACTTCTTGTAGATACGAAGGCCGGGCTTGGAGACGCGCTTGATACCGATGATCGTCTTCTTGCGGTCTTCGGAGTACTTGAGCGCGATCTCGAGCTGGTTGCCGGGCTTGCCGTCGACCTTGGAGACGGTGAAGCCGGCGATAAAGCCCTCGCGCTCGAGGACCTTCGCGAGGTTCTCCTTCAACTTCGAACTGGGCATCTTCACGGTGTCGAACATCGCGGAGTTGGCGTTGCGAATTCGCGTGAGCATGTCGGCGATGGGGTCGGTCATTGTCATGATCTACCTACCAACTCGCCTTGGTCACGCCGGGGATCTCGCCGGCGTGCACCATCTGTCGCAAGCAGATACGGCATAGGCCGAACTTGCGGTACACCGAGCGGGGTCGACCACATCGCTCACAGCGCGTGTAGGCACGCGTCGAGAACTTCGGGGTCTTCTTCTGCTTGATTCGAAGAGCTTTCTTCGCCATATTTACTTGATCTCCTGCTTGAAGGGGAAGCCGTACGCGCGTAAAAACGCTCGGCCCTGCTCGTCGTTCGCGGCCGTGGTGACGATCGTGATGTCGAAACCACGCGGCGCGTCGATCTTGTCGTAGTCGACCTCGGGGAAGATCAACTGGTCATTGACGCCGAACGTGTAGTTGCCGTGTCCGTCGAAGGACTTCGGCGACAGACCTCGGAAGTCGCGGATACGCGGGATGGCGATGCTGAGCAGTCGGTCGAAGAACTCCCAGGCGCGGTCACCGCGCAGTGTCACCTTCACGCCGATGGGCTGCTCTTCACGAAGCTTGAAACTCGCGATCGACTTCTTCGCGCGCGTCACGACCGGCTTTTGACCGGTGATGAGCTCCAGATCGCGCTGGGCGCCCTCGAGCAGTGACGCCTGTTGGGTGGCGCGACCGACCCCGGAGTTGAGGACGACCTTCGTGAGGCGCGGCACCTGCATGATGTTGTCGAGGCCGAGCTCCTCTTTGAGCGATTGACGGATCTCTTCGTCGAAGCGCACCTTGAGACGAGGGCGAGTAGCGGTGGTCATAGTGCCTCTCCACATTTGCGACAGACGCGGTGCTTCACGCCGTCTTCGGTGCGGTAGCCAACCCTGGCCGGTCCCTTGTGACCGTCGCACCACAGCGCGACATTGCTCGCGTCGAGCGGCATCAACTTGTCGATGATGCCGGCCTGCATGGTGGCGCCGGCCTGCTTGGTGTGGCGCTTGGCGATGTTGAGGCCGTCGAGGATCACCTTGTTGGCACCCGGCAACGCCTCTTCGACGTTGGCGCGCTCGCCGCGGAACTTGCCCGCGAGAACGTACACTTCGTCACCTTTACGAATTTTCATTACAGCACCTCCGGTGCCAGGGAAATAATGCGCATGAACTTCTTGTCACGCAGTTCGCGACCCACGGGCCCGAAGATGCGCGTACCGCGCGGCTGGAGCTGGTCGTTGATCAGCACCGCGGCGTTCTCGTCAAACTTGATGTAGGAACCGTCGGGACGACGCTTCTCCTTGGCCGTGCGCACGACGACGCAGCGAACCACGTCGCCCTTCTTCACGGCGGCGCCAGGGATCGCTTGCTTGACGGTGCCGATGAAGACGTCACCGATCGAGGCGTAGCGACGACGCGAACCGCCGAGCACGCGAATGCAAAGGACTTCCTTCGCCCCGCTGTTGTCAGCGACCTTCAGTCGACTCTCTTGTTGAATCATCGCGCACGCTCCACGACTTCGGTGAGGCGCCAACGCTTCAGCTTCGACAGCGGGCGCGTCTCTTGGACGCGGACCTTGTCGCCGATCTTCGCTTCGTTCTTCTCGTCGTGCACGTAGAGCTTCTTGGTGCGCTGGACCGTCTTGCCGTAGCGCGGGTGCGAGACACGCTCATTCACCGCGACGACCAACGTCGAGTTCATCTTGTCCGAGACGACAATGCCCTCACGGACCTTGCGGGGATTCGACCTGGTTGTTTCGTTCGAGTCAGTCATGACTACTCACCTTTTCCTTGCGCCTCAGCGGCCGCGATCTCTCGCTCACGCGCAAACGTCGAGAGGCGCGCGATGTCGCGACGCACTTCGTTCAGTCGCGCCGAGTTGTCGAGCTGCCCGGTCGCCAGTTGGAAACGCATGTTGAACAGTTCGCGACGGGACTCGGTCAGCCGCTCGAGCAGTTCGCGGTCGCCCAGCAGGCGCATCTCGGCAATTCGGTCACGGGTCTTCGCCATTAGATGCTCACTTCCGGAGTCCCGTGCGTGCCGGGACGAATAACGAACTTGGCCTTGATCGGCAACTTCTGGATGGCGCGCTCCATGGCGGCGCGGGCCAAGGCCTCGTCGACGCCACCGAGCTCGAACATGATGCGACCNNGGCTTCACGACGGCGACCCAGAACTCGGGGTTGCCCTTACCGGATCCCATGCGGGTCTCGGCCGGCTTCTGCGTGACGGGCTTGTCCGGGAAGACACGGATCCAGACCTTGCCGCCACGCTTCACGTGACGGGTCATCGCGATACGGGCCGCTTCGATCTGGCGCGCGGTGATCCAGCCCCGTTCGAGGGCCTGGATGCCGAAGTCACCAAAGCTCAGCTCGACGCCGCCCTTGGCGTTGCCGGCGCGACGTCCGCGCTGCTGCTTGCGGTACTTGACCTTGCGGGGCATCAACATGATTACTCGGCGTCCTTCCGGAAGTGTGGAGTGTCGTTGTGCTCTTGGGCGGTGCGACGCTCGATCTCTTCTTCGGCGCTCAGCTGCGCCTCGACCTCGGGGTTCGCGGCGAGCAGGTCGACGGCTTCGACCTCGTCACCGTCGATCACGATCTCTTCNNACGACCGGCTCGGCCTCGACGCGACGGCGTCCGCCACCGGCGCGCACGACACCCTTGGGTGCCGAGGTGCCCGAGGAGGCGACGGGGGTCGCGTCGCCCGCGGCCATGGCGGCCTCGCGCACGATCTTCTCGTCGTTCGTCAACTGGTACGGCAAGATGTCGCCCTTGTAGATCCACACCTTCACGCCGATGCGACCGGTCGAAGTACGGGCCTCGCGAAATCCGTAGTCGATGTCGGCGCGCAACGTGTGCAGTGGCACGCGACCCTCGCGGTAGGACTCGCGGCGTGACATCTCTGCCCCACCGAGACGTCCCGACGCCTGGATCTTGACGCCCATGGCGCCGGCCTTCTGCACCGTCTGGATGCCGCGCTTCATGGCGCGACGGAACGCGACACGACGAAGCAACTGGTCACAGATTCCCTGGGCGATGAGCGCAGCGTCCAGTTCGGGCTGCTTGATCTCTTGGATGTTCAAGGAGATCTTGTTCTTCTGACCGGTGATCTTCTCGAGGTCCTTCTTCAGACGCTCGGCCTCGGCACCACGGCGGCCGATGACGATGCCCGGACGTGCGGTGTGGATGTCGACGCGGATGCGATCCGAGTTGCGCTCGATCTCGATACGGCTGACGGCGGCGCTCTCGAGCTGCTTGGTCAGGTAGTCGCGGATCTTCCAGTCCTCGATGACGAGGTCCTTGTAGCCGCGCTCCTTGAACCAGCGCGACTTCCAGTCCGTCGTGATGCCGAGGCGGAAACCGTAGGGATTTACCTTCTGGCCCATTATTTGGTCTCCTCAGTGGTGTCCTCGGACACCGTCTCGTCCTCGTTGGCCTCGCCAACCGCTTCTTCGTTCACGCTCTCGTCAGCCTCTTCGGCCTCGAGAGCCTCGACCTCAATGATCGGGTCCACAATCTCGTTCTCTTCGATGTCGAGCGACGGCTCGTACTGCGCGACCGGCACCGGTTCGTTGCGACGGCGCGACGTGGCGACGCGACGTGAACGCGACGCGGCGGCCTGGGCCGAACGCGCGACGCGCAGTAACTCGAGGCGGTCCTCGTCGAGGCGCGACACGATAACCGTGATGTGACACGAGCGCTTGAGGATCTGGCCCGCGCGTCCGCGCGCGCGCGGCGTGAAGCGCTTCATGGTGATGCCCTCGTCGGCGAAGGCCGCCGAGATGTAGAGCTCATCGGCGTTCATGCCGTCGTTGGTCACGGCGTTGGCGACGGCGGACGCCAGCACCTTGCCGATGACGCCTGCGGCCTCGCGGGTGGTGCCCG